>CAJTAL010000063.1 GCA_910574285.1 Lachnospiraceae bacterium
GGGCTATAGCCGTTGAAAAGCTGCAAAGGCTATATTTTAAAATCACATTTTATCTTATAATTTGAAAAATAGATGATAAAGTCTTCATGAAACAACCCTGGATCTTTTGTAAAAACTGTTGAAATCCAATAAGTGACGTGCTATGATAAATATGAAAAGAGGGAAACCAAAAAAGCGGCCTACCCTTAAATAACAGTATTTATACCGCTAAAAGCGGCAAGCCGTCACTATTGGTGGTAGTGGCGGCTATTTCTTTCCCCTAAAAATCTGACACATCAGACTGATAAGGGCAACAATGAACGTACAGAATAAAAAGAAATCCTGATATGTAATCATCAGCATCGCCCTCCTTTCTTTCGTCTGGAGGGTTAGCCCCTCCGAAGAGGGTAAGCCGCCTTTGCTCTCTGGTTTCCCATGCAGTCATTATTACACGGGATTATTATGTATTCAATCCCTTTAGCCGCGCAGTACCTTCTCTGCAATGCCCTCCCAGGATATCCGGCTGACGTCTGCGTACCCCCCGCCGTCTGCTTTTTCACACTCTGCCGACTGAATGCTGTGATACAGAGCATCTGCCAGACGCTCCTCGAATCCAGGCAGGGATTCCGGGACAGGCTCGTCCGCATTCTTCATCCGGGGCATCGGGACATACCTGACATCCGCGCCCGACGTGTACTGTTCGATCCACTCTCTGATTCCCGGCAGTTCAGACATGACCACCCTGTCGCCGCAGGCCAGCGCTTCGATGATCGTAAGAGGCAGTCCGTCGAAGAAGGATGGCAGCACGAAGATATCGCTCGCGTTATATACTTTCGCAAGCTCCGGCTGGCTCAGCCTTCCGGTGAATTCTACCTCATACGGGCACTCTCCCGCCATCTTCCGTATCTCTTCGTACTCTTCCCGGTTCCCTGCGCTTCCGGCAAGCCGGATCAGCAATCTGTCTTTACGGCAGCGCTCTTCCCCGCCGTGCCGGGCAGACAGGACGGACAGACTTCGAATCAGGCTCATGACTCCCTTCTTCTCCGCGATCTTTCCCGCGAACACGATCCGCGTCACGCCGTCCGCCGTCTTCTCTCCTGTCCGGAAGAATATCTTATTGTTATATCCCATTCCTACTTCCGTAATCTTCTCCGGGGCCGCGTCATAGATACGGAGCACACCCTCTCTCTGGGCCTCCTGGGGAACGAATATCCTGTCGAGTTTTCGGATCTGCGTTCTGATATATTCCCGCCTGAGATCAGTTTTCATCATCTGCCTGAGATCGGTATTATGGCAGAACCCATAGACACGGCGCTGTGGGAAATGTTCCCTGACCGCGGCCGTAAGCAGATACAGGTGATGGCATAAGATCAGATCAGGATCAAACTCCTCTACCGTCCGGCCGATCACCTCCAGAAACGCCGCTTCAAACATCTCCGTCATCTCCGGCGTCATATCGCAGTATCTGGTACTCCTGTACGGCATCTCATCCGACATGCCAACGATAGGATAAGGTAATTTCCCGCTCTCAAAATACACCGGATAAAATCTCACATCCCGGGGAAACTCCACGGCGTCGTCCCGGTAAACGCCGGCTACAACCGCCTGCTCATGGCCCTTAAGGGCATATTCTTTTACAAGCTCCGTCAGATAGACGCCGCTTCCGGTACTGTTCGGTTTTTGTGCTGTAATACTCAATATTCTCATGATTCATTTCCTGCCGTCTGTTTATTTTTATATCATCCATTTCTCATTCATTACTGCTTATTTGCCATTCATCTGCTTTTCCTGCTGCTTTATCAGATGATTCATCGCTTTTCATATACCGTAAAGTAATATTCCAGATCGAAACATGTCTGCTCTTCGCTGATCTTCGTCATTCTCCACTCCTCGTCCTGATCCAGATTGGGAAAATATGTATCTGCGTCATAGGCATGATCGATCTTCGTGACAAACGCCGTATCACACAAGGACAGCATCTCACGGTAGATACTCTCCCCTCCGATCACGTAGATCTCGCCCTCGTACTTCCGGGCTTCTTCCACCGCTTCTTCAACGCTGTGGACGACCACCGCCCCTTTCACCTTATAGCCCGGATTCCTCGTAATCACAATATTCACCCTGTTCTTAAGCGGCTGCCCCTGGGGGAAACTTTCAAGAGTCTTCCTGCCCATGATTACAACATTTCCTCTGGTGGTCTCCCGAAAAAACTTCATATCAGCCGGAATACTCCACATCAGCCGGTTATTCTTTCCTATAGCCCAATTCTTATCAACTGCCACGATCAGATTCATCCGTCTCTCTCCCCTCTCTATACTGCCACCGGAATATCCCGGATCTGTTCATGTGTCTCATAATCTGTCAGTTTTACATCATCGGCCGTAAATGCGTAGAAATCCCGAATCTCCGGATTCAGCCAGAACTTCGGCGCCGGAAGCGGCTCTCTGCCGATCAGCTCTTCCACCAGCGGCACATGCCTGTCATAAATATGCGCATCCGCGATTACATGGACGAATTCCCCCGCTTTCATACCGCATACCTGGGCAAGCATATGCATCAGCACCGCATACTGACATACATTCCAGTTATTCGCGGTCAGGACGTCCTGGGAACGCTGGTTCAAAATCCCGTTCAGTATCAGCCGGTCCGTCCCCCGCTCTTTCGTCACATTGAATGTCATGCTATAGGCACAGGGGTACAGGTTCATCTCATGCAGGTCCTGATGGACATACAGATTCGTCATGATCCTGCGGCTGTACGGATTGTTCTTGAGGTCATAGATTACCCTGTCAGTCTGGTCGAACATCCCTTCTTTATACACATGCTCTACCCCCATCTGATAACCGTAGGCTTTTCCGATCGAACCCGTCTCATCCGCCCAGCTATCCCAGATATGGCTCTTAAGCTCATGAATATTATTCGATTTCTTCTGCCAGATCCACAGCATCTCATCCGTACAGCTCTTAATCGCAGTCCTCCGAAGCGTCAGCGCCGGAAATTCCTTAGACAGATCATAACGATTCACTACCCCGAACCGCTTAATGGTATAAGCCGCGCTCCCGTCTTCCCACTTCGGGCGGACCTTCTCCCCGCTGGTATCCGTTCCATGATCTATAATATCCCTGCACATCTCTATAAAGACTCTGTCAGCGTAACTCATAACTTCCTCCTTCATCTCCCCTTGAAAATTCCTGCAATACCCTTTTACAGGCTATCTCTCTGATTGTCCCGCCCGCCAGAAACTCATTGACCGCGCTGATCCTTGCCTTATCATACGCCTGAAAGATAAGCTGTGCCTTTCCCGGATTATGGTATACCTTCCAATATCCCGTCATGACTCCGCCCTTCCCTTTCTGCTCCATAAAGCACCTTACATCGTCGATGGGATAATCCAGAAAAACGCCGATCTCATGCGGGAATCCTGCGCCACGGCGGATATACCGGCAGACTCTTTCCGACAGCCTGTCAAGCACCTCCTCAGGCTCCCGCTGCGCATATCCGAAGCGCTCCAAAAACCTTCTGACATCTGTTCTCCCAAGATAACCCGAAAATTCCTTCTTCCTGTAAAAAAACACCAGGCGCTTTCCCTTATCCCTAGACAGGTATCTGTATTCAATATCCGTATCCGCCAAAATCCCCTCCAGCTCCGGACAATATTGTTCCTCTATGTTGACGGCGCACGCTGTCTTCATTCCCTTTAAAAACGGGGCACACCAAAGAACGATCTGAAACTGCAGACATTTCTTCGGGTCAAGGCTTGACAGCATGTATGATACGACTTCTACCGGCATAACTCCTCCTCAGATTCCCAGAATGATTCTATATCAATAGCATTTTCTCAAATGCCGGGAATTATTACAAGAAATCCAAAGATTCAACTCTAAGGCTCTGTTATATTATACAATACCTTTTCCAGCATCTTTTCCAGCGCCGCCCTCTCCTTCTTCGTCATCCCCAATGTAAGTTTCTTATCAATCTTCTTACGGTCCGACTCCATCCTTCTCTGTATATCATAGGCTTTCTCGGTCAGATAGATATTCTTGCAGCGCTTATCCTTCTCATTCGGCACCGAAAGAATGAACCCCTTTTCATCCAGCCTTTTTAAGAGACCTGTCACCGTAGGATTTCTAAGGCTCAATGCTTTCTCGATATCCCTTTGGTTTACCACTTCCTCATTGCTGCGGAACAGATAATCCAATACCGCGCACTGGGATGCCGTTATTCCCACCGTCTTCAAAAGACTATTAAAATCTTTCTCATAAATCGTATTGATCTGCTTGAACATGAACCCGATCGGCATCCGTTCTTTCATTATGTATTCTCCTCTAGCTCATCCCTCGTATCTCCCTGACCGCACAGATAATTGCCACCAGCGCCGCGGCGCCGTCCGCGATAGGCCCTGCATACATCACACCGTCGATTCCCATGAAGATCGGAAATATCAGAATCAGCGGAAGTAAAAAGACAACCTGCCGGGTCAGCGACACGGCAATTCCCAGTTTCGCCTTACCGATAGAAGTAAAGAACCCGGAAGACATGGGCTGAATCCCGTTCAGGAATGTCAAAAACATAAAGATTCGGAAATACCTCTCCGCAAAGCGGAAATACTCTTCACTTCCGGTCCCGAATATCCCCACCAACTGACGCGGGAAAAACTGAAAACATAAGAAAAACAGAATCCCGATCACAAGCGATATCCGAAATGCTTTATAATAAGTCTCCTTTACCCTCGCGTACGAACCTGCCCCGTAATTGAATCCCCAGATCGGCTGGCACCCCTGGGAGATCCCGATACAGATAGCCATGAATACCATATTTACCTTGGATATTACTCCCACGCAAGCCAGCGGGATATCTGTTCCATATACCGAAGCCGCGCCGTAATAACGCAGCGTATTATTCATCGTGATCTGCACCGCCGCCATAGAGATCTGATTAATACAGGAAGCCACGCCCAGCGACGCGATCATCTTCAAGTATCTCCCCTTAGGCTTCAGCATCTCTTTCGTCATCTGCAGTTTACGGAACCTGCAGAAATAAAGAATAACCAGGAACCCTGATACCACTTGTCCGATCACGGTGGCCCATGCCGCTCCTTTAATTCCCAGATGGAATCCAAAGATAAATAACGGATCAAGAATCGTGTTGAGAATGGCTCCCGTCAGCATACAAGTCATAGAATATGCAGGGCTTCTGTCCGCACGGATCAGATGGTTTCCCCCCGTCGTCAGAATCAGAAACGGAATCCCCCACGCGGTAATCCCCGTATAATCCTGTGCATAAGGCAATACCTCCGGAGTCACTCCGAATATCTTAAGCAGCGGATCCAGGAACATCAGTACGATTCCGGCAATGACCGTCCCGCAGACCACCAGCATGGTAAGCCCCGTTCCCACAATCCTGCAGGCTTCCTCCTGATTCCCCGCGCCGGATTCCAGATTATAATTCGACGCGCTTCCGATCCCCAGCAGCAGCGCCGTAGCCGTACAGATGATAGAAACAGGAAACGCGATATTCGTCGCCGCGTTCCCCAGCATACCGACTCCCTGTCCGATGAATATCTGATCAACAATATTATAAAGAGAGCTTACAAGCATACTGATGATCGCCGGTATCGCGAACTTCGCGATCAGCTTTCCTATCCTCTCCGACGCCAAAGGATTTCCTTCTCTTTTGATTTCACTCATTTTCATCACTCTCCGCAATATGTTTGAAAACCGGCACATCATCACTTGATTCAAGAATTAACACTATAACAGACCGGACGCATAACAAAGGTATAGGAACCCCTTCCTATACCTTTTGCATACTGTACTACTTTCACCGCTTGACTACGGTCTAAGTCCCATACCGCCTTCTAACGTGATCGTCTCGCCGCTCATATACTTGAAATCAGGTGAAGCCAACTGTACGCAGACACGTCCGATCTCCAGCTCCGCATCTCCGTAATGGCCTGCCGGCGGCATCTTTACATTCTGCTTGAATGCTTCCGGATACGCTTTCTCAAAATTCTCCAACTGTGCGGTCCATGCCAGCGGACAGATGATATTCACATTGATACCGTCTTTTCCCCATTCGTTCGCAGCTACACGCGTAAGTCCGCGAACACCTTCCTTCGCGGCTGCGTATGCACATTGTCCGTAATTTCCAAAGAGTCCCGCTCCGGAAGCGAAATTAATTACGGTTCCCTTCGTCTCTGCAAGATGCGGATGGCACGCCTTCATATAATAGAAAGTCGCGTACAATCCCGAATAAAGCGCCAGGTCAAACTGCTCAGTCGTATGATCTATCAACGTAACTCCGGAAGCGGACGCCTGCGCGTTATTGATCAGCACGTCGATCCTTCCGAAAGTATCCATCGTCTGCTGTACTACATGATTGACTACCGCTTCATTGTCTGATCCTGCGGAAACGTCTGCCTGAACAGTCAGAACCTTGATTCCGTATAACCTCTCCAGTTCTTCCTTCGCGTCCTCAAGCTTCTTCACGTTACGTCCGGTAATTACGATATTCGCTCCCTCTTTCGCATACGCGGTAGCAATTCCGTATCCGATGGAACCGCATCTGCCGTCACTTAAAACAGAGCGTCCTCCTCCCGTAATAATCACAGTCTTTCCTGTCAAAAATCCCATAATGACATTCTCCTTTCTATCCAAATCTTTCCTGAAGATTCCTTAATATAATTAGAATATCACTTTTCTTTGAGGAAAACAACTGAAAATAATTTAACAAGCTTCGGACAGATAAAAAGACAGTAGAATAAAGTTTCTTATATTACAAAAAGACTAGATAAACGAATCATCTATCTAGTCCTTAAGAGCGACAGACGGGGTTCGAACCCGCGACCCCGACCTTGGCAAGGTCGTACTCTACCAACTGAGCCACTGTCGCATTCCTTATATGTGTTCCTCAGAACAATATATATGATACTACACATATAAGTATTTGTCAACACATTTTTTTATTTTTTTCACAAATTTTTTCGGATGCTGACGGCTGCTCCCACTGCTCCCGGTCCGGTGTGGCTTCCGATACTGAATGACAGCGGATTATAATAGACGATTGCTTCCGGAAATGCTTCCCGGATCTCATCTGTCCATTCTTTCTCTTCTTCCCCACTAAGCCCCGCGCCTGCGCCGCAGACTACGACATGGCTCATATCCGTCCCCTGGAACCGGGTATCCAGATCATGCCTTAACGCCTCTAACATCTTATGCTTCCCCTTCTTCATCCCCCGGACTTTGGCAAATGCATCCAGACGCTCTCCCTGCAGTGTAAGTATCGGCTTAATATTCAGCACTGCGCCCAGAGCCGCTCCGGCAGGCGTCACCCGCCCTCCCTTTTTCAGGTATTCCAACGTGTCTACTGTGATGTAGATACTGGATTCATACGCCCTTCTTTCCAGTTCTTCCTTAATCTCCTGCGCCGAAACTCCTTTATCCGCAAGCTCCTTCGCTTCCAGTACAGATTCCCGCAATGTAACCGAAATCCGCCGGTTATCCGCAACCTGCACCTTCCCGTCATAGTCTGCCGCAAGAGCAGCCGCAGATTCATAAGAATTACTCAGACTGCCGGACATGGGAATATGGACAATCTCGTCATAACCTGCCTCAAATATCTCATCCCACATCCCAATTACTTCCCCCGGAGAGGGCTGTGAGGTAGTGACATCTTTACCGCCTGTAAGACTTGCATAGAACATCTCCTGAGTAAGATCAACCCCTTCATAGCAGGTCGCGCCGTCGATGATCACCGGCATCGGGAGTGAGAATATTCCTAACTTCTCCGCTTCATCCTTCATAATCCCGCTATTACTGTCCGTCATAACAGCTGTCTTCATAATAAAATCCCCCTTTGGTCTGCACCGCACATTCTTTTTCTCTTGAAATATATTTTCTGCGCCTTTATAATTAAGTGTGACAGTGTGACAAATTGTAACATCATAAAAAGCAAATTTCAATATGTAATTCCACAACTGTTACAAACAAGGGGGTTTTGTTCATGGATACAACCAGAAAAAACCAGGCCAACAAGTTGGCCCGGGAATGTATCGTAACCGCATTGATGCTTCTATTAAAAGAAAAACCGCTGTCCGCCATCTCCATTTCCGAATTGACGGAGAAAGCCGGCGTCTCAAGGATGACCTATTATCGGAACTATCAGTCAAAAGAAGATATCTTCTCCTCCTATCTGGAGGAAGCGCTGACCGATTATCAGCAGGAGGCCCGGCGATTGTCTCTGGATCAGCATGTCTACGCTCCCGGCAACCTTCTGCACTGCTTCTCTTACTTTGATACACATAAGGAATTTCTCGACAGTTTGTTCAAGAGCGGACTCGGCCACCTTCTCCTGACCGCCATCAGCAAATATATGATCCATACCTGGCATAAGCCGGAGGACGGAATTGAACATTATTATGGACTGCAGGCCTTCGCGGGAGCTCTCTATAATATCTATATCTCCTGGTCCGCCAATGGTTCAAAAGAAACTCCGGAAGAATTGGTTGAGATTTTGCTGAGAATAGCTCCCCCGGCTTAAAATTGTAACCGGAGGTCTGATTTATTTTTTTCTCCTGGTTAGGGAATTTTTCTTAACTAATTATAACAAATTATTCCCTAATTTTCAATTTATATGCATTTACATCCGACTATATCCGAATAAATTCAGTAGTCAAAATGATAAAAAATAATATTTTTTCTGATATTCTATTGACATTCCCTCTTTTGTGCGATATTATAATACCAACATAAGAAAAGGAGGACAGACCACCAAAAACTTAAATCTAAATATTCGGAGAAAAATATAGAAAAAGAGAGGTATCATCCAATGGATACAGAATTTTAAAATCCACTGTACAGAATAGAAGATTCGTACAGTGGATTTCCTTTTACTTCTTTTGCACCTTACATTTTCTCAGTCAAAGGCTCCGCGACGGCCAAAAAGTATTCACGCATGTCCGCCTGTCTCGTTTTCGCTACACACAGAAGCCGCCGTCTGATCATCATTTAATATCTCACCAAGAGCAGCCGGTTCAAAATCCGCCAATGCCTCATGATCTGTCAACGCCTTCACGATTCTCCATCCGTTACGGCTGTGAACGGCATTCTCGGGGATCGGGCGGAATCCGAGATCAAGATAAACCTTGCAGGCAAGCCATGTCGTCGTCTGTGTCGGGATCTTCGCACGTGTATAGCCAAGCCCCCTCATAATCTCAAGTACATGCGAGATCAGAGGTTTGGCAAGTCCTCTTCCCTGGTATTCCCTGCGCACCGAGACCCAATGAAGCCATCCGTCTCCCGACTTGTCAATTCCCCTGATATCATAGAACGCCGTAGCCGTAGCCACCTTCCTGCCAGCCATATCTTCGATAAAAACCATCCGCTTCTTCAGTTCATCCTCTTTACCTCCATAATAATTGTTCCACGACTCCAATCCTGCTTCATATGTCTTGAACTCTTTCGCAGACTTCTCAATATCAATCCAATGATCCCGATCCCCCGGCCGGAAGAAAACAAATCTGTATCCCTCCGGAAGCGGAAAATGCAGGAGATCACAAAGCTTACGTTCCAGCATCAGCTCATAGTACTTGATCCTTTCATCGTGGTTATCGAACCGTATCTCCATTCCTGTCCCTCCCAATTCGCTTTTTATCCCGAAAGCATGCTTCCTTTGTATCACAAACCTCCCGCGGCAGACTGCTCCGGGGCAAAATACATTTCCTCCGTATATTCTACCTAATTCTATCATGGCAATTATTATACGTCAATTCATCGGAAAATCACTTCTCCTATTATACGTCAATTCATCAAAAAATCACTTCTCCTCATGTACCTCCACCAGGATAATATCCTCACCGATCTTCCTGATACACTTGAACGGAATGATATACTCCGAACCGTCACAGAAGAGTCCGCACAGCTTCCCCGCTTTCGGAATCACCAGCGCTTCGATACATCCGTTACATTCATCTATAATCAGATCCACAATATAGCCCAGCTTCTTACAGTCGCAGGCATTGATGACTTCTTTATTCTCCAGTTCACACAATCTCATCTTCCCATTATCCTCCCGCTATCCCACAAATACTTCTTATTCATAGTCTACGCAAATCTAAAGAATATGTTCAGCTTGAAAAAATTACAGAAAATGATATACTGGAATCGTAAAAATCCCGCTGCAGATGCCGGATATCCACATACATGCAGATGTCCGGCCTGTAATTTGGGGAATAATGTTTGAAAGAGAGGGAATGATTATGAAAAGACCTGTTACAGTAATGCTTACTTCTATGATGATTGCCGGACTCTTAACCGGATGCGGGCAATTATCCGATATCGGAAAGGATAAGGCTGCCAAGATCGCCCTGGCAGACGCCAACCTGACGGACACGGACGTTACGCGCCTTCGTGTTTCTAAGAACCACGACGACGGACAAAGCATCTATGAAGTGGAATTCACCAACGAAAATACCGAATATGAATACGAGATCCTTGCCTCCAACGGAGATATCTTAAGCGCCGATTATGAGGAATCACATACCCCGAACCAGCAGAACCAGAACGGACAGCAGACTCAAAACGGACAGCAAAGCCCAGACGGACAACAGACGCAGGATGGACTGCAAAATACAGACGGACAGCAGAACCAGAACGGACAGCAGACTCAAAACGGGCATCATAACCAAAGCGGGCGGCAAAGCCAGGCCGACGTACAGCTCTCAATAGAAGACGCATCGGCGCTTGCCCTTGAGCGGGTTCCCGGAGCCACCCAACAGGATCTAAAGATAGAACTGGATTATGACGACGCTTATTACAAATATGAAGGCGATATTATCTACGACCAGAAGGAATACGAATTCGAGATCGACGCAAATACCGGAGAATTCTTAGAATGGAAGGAAGAGAGGCGATAGGTGAAATCATGCGGCAATCACAGGTTACATACTGGTGCCATGAGATCATAAAGTCGCAGGCGCCCAAAGGCGGATTCTATATCGACGCGACGATGGGAAAGGGATATGACACTTTGATGTTATGCCGCCTTGCCGATAAATCAGGCCGGGTTCTCGCGTTCGACATCCAGGAAAAAGCCCTTCTCCTTACAGACAGACTACTGACAGAACACAATGTTCGCAGCCGGGCAGAACTGATCCTCGACGGACACCAGCATATGAATCAATACGCCGGAACAGAGTCGGCAGACGTTATCTGCTTTAATTTTGGATACCTTCCCGGCGGCGACCACAAAATCGCCACTTCCCCGGCATCCAGTATAGAGGCGATCCGCCAGGGACTGGATATTCTAAAACAGGGCGGAATGATGAGCCTGTGCGTCTACAGCGGCGGCGATACCGGATTTGAAGAGAAGGACGCCGTCCTCGGAGTCCTAAAAAAACTTCCTCCGCAGGAATATACGGTAATCGTGAATGAATATTATAACAGGCAGAATTGCCCGCCTGTGCCGGTGTTCATATTTAAGAAATAAAATATCCCGCGGCAGTCGCCAAATGTGTGTGCAAACATACCCGCCCGGCCCGCTGCCCGCGGGAATAAACGATACAAAAAGACAGCCTCGAAAGGCTGTCTTCATAATTTATTGCTCCCCCAAAATGCCGGTTCCTGTATTTTGACTCCTAGCTATTGCTAGGTGGGTGTCCGCATCCGCTTTTCTGCCTTCCACTGCTAAACTCGGAGGCCTGGCATATTACGGAGATATAAGAGTCCCGTTTAAAGTTTTGTAGGTTCAAAATTACAAGAGTATCGTGCATCCCAGGTTTTCTATCACATATTATACTCTATTATTTCACGTTTTTCAACAAGAAATACATAATCCTTTTACAATCTCTTTCATTTTATCTGCATCGCATTCCAGAGTGTGTAATATCCTGGCATTCAGTATCTCTTCGATCGCCCGGGGAATAACCATTCCTGACGTTTTCTGCAGTTCTTCGATCAATGCAAGCTCATCCGACGCCGCATATTTTTCATCAATTGCCGTCATCACGCTCTTCGCAAACTTATACGGACTTGCCGTTGACGCTGCTACACACTTCTTCTTGTCGCCCGTTTCACTCTGATACTGCCTGCAGACGCAGGATGCAACCGCCGTATGGGTATCCATCACATATCCTGTCTTCTCATAGACCGCTCTGATCTGCTCTGCCGTCTCCTCTTCCGAAGCGTACCCTGCCGCAAAATCACCAAGCTTCGCCTTCATCTCATCTGTAATCATATAGCGGCCGCTGCCGCCAAGACTTCCCACTAATTCCCTCGTCTTCCCGGAATCCTCTCCGGCAATCAGATAGATCAGCCGCTCCAGATTGCTGGAAATCAGGATATCCATAGAAGGAGAAGAAGTCAGCACAAACTCACGGTTCTTATCATAGATCCCCGTCCGGAAGAAATCAAACAATACTTTATTCTCATTCGAAGCACAGATAAGCTTCGCGATAGGGACTCCCATCCGCTTCGCGTAATAAGCCGCCAGAATATTTCCGAAATTCCCGGTGGGAACCACTACATTAATCTCCTCTCCCTCCGCGATCTCCTCATTCTCCAGAAGCTTTGCGTAGGCATAGACATAATACACAACCTGAGGCACCAGCCGCCCTATATTGATGGAATTTGCGGAAGAAAACTGATATCCCTGCTCCGCAAGTTCCGCCGCAAACTCCTTGTCTTCAAATATCGCTTTGACGCCGCTCTGCGCGTCGTCAAAGTTTCCGTGGATCGCAACTACATCCACGTTGTCTCCCTTCTGCGTCACCATCTGCAGTTCCTGCACTTTGCTGACCCCGTTCTTCGGGTAGAACACGATAATCCGGGTGCCTTCCACATCCGCGAACCCTGCCAGCGCCGCTTTCCCGGTATCCCCCGATGTGGCGGTCAGTATCACGATCTTATTCTCAATCTGATTCTTCTTCGCAGACATCGTCATCAAATGAGGCAGAATCGACAATGCCATATCCTTGAACGCAATCGTAGCCCCATGGAATAATTCCAGATAATAGACGCCGTCCGCCTTCGCCATCGGCGCAATCTCTTCCGTATCGAACTTGCCGTCATATGCCCTGGCAATACAGTCCTTTAATTCATCTTCTGTAAAATCTGTCAGGAACTGCTTCATCACCGCATATGCCGTCTCCTGATATGTCATCTTCCCAAGCTCCCGCATCGGTACGTCTAAGACCGGAAGCTTCTCAGGGACGAACAATCCTCCGTCCGGAGCCAGCCCCTTAAGGATTGCCTCTGACGCAGTAACTCTCAATTCCGAATTTCTCGTACTTTTATAATAAAGACTCATTTTCCACCCTTCTTTTTATACCCGTCTCTTACTATTCGTATACTTCACCAATCCTCCTGCGGCAATCAATCTCTGCATGAACTCCGGGAACGGCTGTCCCTGGAATTCTGTACCTTTGGTACGGTTGTAGATTTTTCCGCTGTCAAAATCCACCTCCACCTCGTCGCCTGCTTCAATTCCTCTCGCCGCCTCCGGGCATTCAATGATGGGAAGTCCGATATTGATCGCGTTCCGATAGAATATACGGGCAAAAGTCTCCGCGATCACACAGCTTACTCCCGCCGTCTTCAGGCACAACGGAGCATGTTCCCTAGAAGAACCGCATCCAAAGTTCTTATTTGCAACGATGAGATCTCCCTGTTTTACCTTATTCACAAACTCCGGATCGATATCTGCCATCGCGTGGCTTGCCAGCTCCTGCGCGTCAAAAGAATTCAGATATCTTGCCGGAATGATTACATCCGTATCTACATTATCACCATATTTGAATACATGTCCTGTCGCTCGCATTATCTGTCACCTACTTTCTCCGGATTCGCAATACAGCCTGCAATAGCACTTGCCGCCGCCACCTCAGGCGAAGCAAGGTAGATCAGGGAATCCACATGTCCCATACGGCCGACAAAATTGCGGTTCGTCGTGGATACACACTTCTCGCCTGCCGCCATTACTCCCATGTGGCCACCCATACACGGTCCGCAGCTCGGCGTATTCACCGCGCATCCCGCGTCTACAAAGATATCCAGAAGACCTTCTTTTATACACTGTTTGTAGATCTTCTGCGTCGCCGGAATGACCATCACGCGTACGTCCTGATGGACCGTCCTGCCTTTCAGTATCGCCGCCGCCTTCCGCATATCTTCCATACGTCCGTTGGTGCATGAGCCGATCACCACCTGGTTGATCTTAATCGGCTCCATCGCCTCGATCTCATCGATGGTCTTCGCATTGCCCGGAAGGTGCGGGAATGCAACCGTCGGGCGTACCTGTGCCAGATTGATCTCAACCACCTCGTCATACTCGGCGTCCACGTCGGCTTCATAGATCTTATATTCTTTCTTCGAATGCTCCTTCATATAGCTTTCGGCCTTCTCGTCAACCGGGAAGATACCGTTCTTAGCTCCCGCTTCGATCGCCATATTCGCCATGGTAAACCTGTCGTCCATCGAAAGATGCGCAATCCCGTCGCCTGTGAACTCCATGGATTTATACAAAGCCCCATCCACGCCGATCCTGCCGATGATATGGATGATGATATCTTTACCGCTGACATAAGCTCCCGGTTTGCCCGTCAGCACAAACTTTATCGCGCTCGGAACCTTGAACCAGAGTTCTCCGGTTGCCATCCCGGTGGCGATATCCGTCGTCCCCACGCCGGTAGAGAACGCTCCCAAAGCCCCGTATGTACAGGTATGTGAATCTGCTCCGATAATACATTCGCCTCCCACTACAACGCCGGCTTCCGGAAGAATCGCATGTTCTACACCTGATTTCCCTTGTTCAAAATACCAGGTAAGCCCCTGCTCTCTCGCAAATTCTCTGATCGACTTAGAATTCTCCGCTGATTTGATGTCTTTATTCGGAGTAAAATGATCCGGAACCAAAACCACCTTATCTTTATCATATACCTTTTCGGCCATCTCCCTGAATATCGGCAGAGCCATCGGCCCCGTGATATCATTTGCCATAACCACATCCAGTTTCGCTTCTATCAACTGTCCTGCCGTCACAGAATCCAGACCTGCATGAGCCGCCAAGATTTTCTGCGTCATTGTCATTCCCATCGCAACAACCTCCTGTTCTTCTATAATTATACGTATATAAACATAACGTTAAGACGTATTCTACCACAGATAAACCCGCAGATGCAACTTATCCGTTATTATTTCCATATATATTTCTTCAATTCTATCAGATGTTCCTTGTAAAACCTTGATTCCATCCTGGGAAACGCCCCCACAAGCCTTTTGGTGATCCGGCCGCTTTTCTCTGACAATTCCTCATATTTACATTTCAGCCCCAAATACTTTTCTTTCAATTCTGACTTAAGCGAGGGAGAATCCTCTGAAAATAATCCGCTGCCAAGTTTTTCCTCAATCCGCTCTGCCCGCTCCCCCAGAATCTCTTTCTTCTCATCGGAGATTGCCTCCCACTTTTCCCGCAGTTCCGACGCCGCCATATCCAGATGGATTCTCGCCTCTTCAGAACGCTCCAGTGTTTCCATGACGTTCTCATGAAGATTCTCACCCAACAGGTCGGAGATCTCTTTTAATTCGACGGCAATCTTTTCCATCATCTCCAGTTTCTTATTGAGCTTTATAATCCCTGCCGTCGTCGTACATACATCCGAAAATAACGCCGCGCTGAGAATCACGAGAATCACGATTCCGAATGTAAACGGTATCCACGTAAGCCCTCTGTAGATGACCGGATGGATCACCCTCACAATGAGTACACACGCTATTCCCCATGCAAGCGAGAACATAAGACAGACATATCCTCCGATATTCAAAGGCTGGTTCGAATAATCCCACCACTTATGATGGAATATCTTGTCCATCAGGTACCCTGTGACTCCTTCAATCGTCGTAACCAATCCCGTAGATACCACGTATAATGACACAAGCCCCCAATCCTGGAACGCCAGCAAGAATACGACGATACCGACCCCGACTCCATAGACCGGGCAGATAGGGCCGTTCAAAAAGCCTCTGTTCACGAACCTCCTTTCCCGCAGGCTCGCATAGCATACCTCAGTACACCATCCCAGAAACCCATATACATAAAAATATAACATAAAGTAGTATATCTGCATTTTCATCCTCCTGTAAATCGGGGCGGTTCATCCAGAGTCAACAACCGTCCCCATAAACTTGTAAGTAACAGTATACTTCACATTGCCTTTCCAGTCAAATAGTGTTATGATAAATACGTAATAGATAATAATTATCAATAACATTTACGAGGTGAATACGATATGACGCTGAAGCAGGGAAAGAATCATATGACCTACTGTGTTCAATCTATTGATATTGAACTGCAGTTAGAGCGGCGCCTTCAGGCATTGGGTCTTACAGAAGGTTCTCTGATCACAGTACTGAATAATGATAAGAAAGGCTCTCTTTCCGTCAGGTTCCGGGGCACACGCTTTGCTCTGGGGAAACGGATCGCAGACCATATCAAGATTACGGAGGTACAGGCATCATGAGCAATACGATCAACGTCGGATTCATCGGGAATCCAAACTGCGGTAAAACCACTCTTTTCAACGCTTTCACGGGAGCCAATCTCAAAGTTGCCAACTGGCCGGGAGTAACGGTTGAGAAAAAGGAAGGAAAGACATTCTATGAAGGGCAGGAATTTAAGTTAATCGATCTTCCCGGTACTTACAGCCTGACCTCTTACACGATGGAGGAGACGGTTGCACGGGAATGTATCATGAGCGACGAGGTGGACGTGATCGTCAATGTTGTCGATGCCTCCTGCCTGGAGCGCAATCTCTATCTGACATTACAGCTCATCGAACTTAACAAGCCTGTGGTGCTTGCTCTGAACATGATGGATATCGTAGAAGAACGGGGCATGGAGATCGATCTCCACCGTCTTCCGGAGATGCTCGGAGTTCCCGCCATTCCGGTATCGGCAAGGAAGCGGTCCGGACTCTCGATCCTGATGCATGCCGTCGCCCACCACAGCCAGTATGCGAAGCAAGGACCCTTCATCCACCACCATACCGGCAAATCTTCCTCCCATATACATAACCACCATGATGAATATGCCATGGTCTACGAAGATGAGATCGAAGACAAGATCGACACGCTCATCCTCCGGTTAAAAGACCGGTATCCTGAACTTTCTAACTATCGCTGGCATGCAATCAAATATCTGGAGATGGATAAAACTGTCACCAGCCAATTTCCTCTTGATATTGATTCGGTCATCAGCCGCAGCTATGAGAAAGACATCATCAATCAGAAATATGATTTTATCGAAGAAATCATCGAAGAGGTACTGGTCAACAAAGCCCGGAAAGAAGAATCCACCGACCGGATCGACCACTATCTTACTCACCGCTGGTTCGGGCTTCCAATCTTCTTCGGGATAATGGCGCTGGTCTTCTTTCTGACCTTCACGGTGGGCGACTGGCTGAAGGGTTATTTTGAAATCGCGCTTGAACACTTCTCCCTCTACACGGGAAACGTGCTTATCGCGCTGAATGTAAGTCCTATGCTCCGGTCGCTGATCATCGACGGAATCATCTCCGGCGTCGGGGGAATCCTTACATTCCTGCCCAATATATTCATCCTGTTTCTGGCGCTGGCGCTGTTAGAAGACAGCGGATATATGGCCAGAGTCGCTTTTGTAATGGACGATATCATGAGCCGCCTTGGATTATCCGGGCGGGCATTCCTTCCCCTGCTTCTGGGCTTTGGATGCTCCGTCCCGGCTGTCATGGCTTCCAGGGCTCTGGAACACAGGCGCGACCGGTTTAAGACGATCCTGATCACTCCGTTCATGTCCTGCAGCGCCAGGCTGCCGATCTACGTACTTTTCTCGTCTATGTTCTTCGGGAAATACGCAATGATCGTCTGCTACTCCATGTACCTGCTGGGCATCGCGGTAGCCATAACCACCGCCTTCCTGTTATCCAAAATAGACGGAAGCAAAGCCGAACACGCGCTGTTGATCGAACTGCCGGAGTACAAGTCTCCAAATGCCCGTACCATCTTCATCTATGTATGGGAAAAGGTCAAAGACTACCTGTCAAAAGCCGGTACTGTGATCTTCATCGCTTCTGTCATCATGTGGGCGCTTCTGAACTTCGGCCCCCACGGATATGTCACCGACATCACCCAGAGCTTCGGCTCGCTGGCAGGAAAGGCTGTCGTTCCGCTGTTCAGACCTGCCGGACTCGGATATTGGCAGATTGTAGTCGCGCTGATCGCGGGGATTGCCGCAAAAGAGGTAGTCGTATCAAGCTGCAGTGTGTTGTTCGGTATTCAGAATATTACGACTGCCAACGGCATGAATGCCATGGTCGCCACGTTAGGGAGCCTTGGTTTCGGCGCCGCCAACGCATACGCTCTGATGGTGTTCTGTCTTCTGTACGTTCCCTGCACCGCAACCATAGCAACTATCCACCGGGAACTCGGAAGCCTGAAAGCCACTGCCGGTATTCTATCATTCCAAATGCTGACCGCATGGGGAATGAGTGTGATCGTATATCATATCGGACTGCTGATTTCATAATTTTCTCAGAACGAAGCTGACTATATCATAAAAAACAGGACTGCCGGGACAATCCATCTCCCTGCAATCCTGTTTTTCAGTATTATCTGACTTCATCGCCGGAACATTCCGATACCGGTTCTGTCTATATCTTTTGGCTGCGAAGATTCAGGTAGGGAATCTCAATGGGATCAATAGGATCAACCGGATTCTCGATCTGCCCTTTTTCCCTTCTCTTACGCCTCTTTAAGAGCTCACCTCCCTTATTATAAAACCAGAAGGAGTATACCAACAGCTTGTTTGCCTTTCCTATCTTATCCTTCGTCGTCTTGCCGTAGATGGTACCGCCGACCCCTATCGGCGCTTTGCTGCGTATCAGCGATATCAGCTCCGTCTCACAGGTCACGCGCTCCGGAAGCTCCGTATACGCCATCGATACACAATCCAGCTTATGCGCGTCGCTCCCGCCGATTCCCGGCTTCTTATACTTCATGGCAAGCTTCAGCGCCCCTTTGTTTGATTCTTCCGGCTCACAGGCATTAAATACCTCAAAGAAATCAAACCGTTTAATAATCTCCGGTGATTTGTAGAATCTCTTCGTATTCGTAAAGCTCAGATATTTCTCTCCGCAGGGATGAGCCGGTCCAAGAATCCCCCCATGGCGGTGCACAAAATCAATCAGCGTACTGACCGACATGCCGCGCATCTCCAAGAGGCGCATCTTAACACCTTCCGGCATAATACAGATAATATGCCCTGCGTCGCGGGTATCATATTCAATCCCTTTTAATACTACAAAATCCTCATGGACCTTTCCCTTCATATGGTATTTCCAATGACGGTATCCTTTATAAGTATCATGGTCCGTAATCAACATTCCTTCAAATCCATGTTCTTTCAGCTTTGTAATATATTCATCCAAACCTACTTTACTGTCAATAGATCCCTCTTTTACATGACAATGCATATCTATCTTCATTTCAGGACCTCCTTCACTCTCATTTTCTGTCTGATACCCTAAACATCTTTATTATATCACATATGGCCAAAAAAACAACTAAACTACGTACATATGGATGAAATTGGTCACAGATCTTCGTTTATGATCGTAATATCATCTTCATCTCGATCCTCGGAGTCATCTTCATCCTCTTCGTCATCCTCCAGGATCATTCTGGCCCGTTCCACCTCAGATTCTCTCGACACCTCTTCCCGCACCTGTCTTGCGTATACCTTTTCTCTCTTTCCGATCTTTCTTGAATGCATCATAAACTGAACCCAGATACCGATCAGAGCCAGCGCCGCGCTGATCGCATAACTAATCCCGTTGTTTTGCACCCCCCTAATAGATACCTCCAGGTAAAAAGCCTTATTTCATCCGCAATAGCGGACTTTTTTTGCGTCAAGATTTATGTATTTTATTGTTGTATTATATTGCGT
>CAJTAL010000064.1 GCA_910574285.1 Lachnospiraceae bacterium
AAACAAAAGAATATTTCCCTGACTTACCGTATATTCTTTATTTTTGCAGGATAAACAGCGTGTCCCTGCTTCTATAAAGCCAATCACATAGTAGTCATGAAAGTGATTCGGGAATGGCTGTACAATTCCCTCAAAACGGTATGCTTCAAGATGTAAATCGTCATCATAGCAGACTGTCCGTATTTCTTTTTGCATTGATAACACCTCCTCGCACTCTATATTATACTCAGAATGTTTGCCGATTTCTTGTATAATATCTTCATTTTGAAAAAATCTCAAATATGTAAGGCAAAGGAACAGCCAAAGGATTAACCTCTGGTTTCCTTTTACCTTGCAATACACGTCTCTTTCTAGTTATCATTTTAAACAGCACAGAAAAAACACGCTGTCTTTTTACAATACAAAATCCCAGCCTAACAATTCGGGATTAGGTTGGGATTTTGCACTTTAAATCTAATAATCTGGAATGGCCTGATTTCAAATTGAAAATATGCTCCTATAATATCCAGAAACAATCTTGGCAATATTCACGGCTCACAGGCGTAACTACTAAGGCTCTTAAATACTATAAAAGGAAAAATATCCTAAAACCAACATGAATTGATCCGGAAAGCGGATATCGTTACTATCGCCTTCAACAAATCTACCAGCTTAATTTAATTGGACTTTTCACTAATTTGGATATGCGTCTGAACCAGTTTTGTAATTATATAGATGAAGATTATCAACATGTTGATTATTCAAAAATACTAGAAGCCGGAAAATCTATTACAAAGGAACGAATTCAGACTTTGGAGGACAAAATGAGATACACTGATTATCTGGAAAACAACACTAGACATCTTAACTATAAAAATAATATCAGCACACGCCCTGTCTGGTTACTTCCTTGTAAAGGAATCCCGAATAAAAATAATATTGAAAAGGCAGTTAAAAAAAATACTACATGATGATACAAACAAATTGCTTCTTTTTATGAAAATGAAAAAAACTTCTTTATCCTAATGAATGAAGATGAATTGTATGTGCTTCCCAAAAAGGATTTTGTTATAGGTGATGTAGATGAATTCCGACAATATATTGAAACCAAAATCTGCACTAAAGTCATGTTGTAAAATTTATTAATGTTTGTTATATCTTTACATCTATAACTCATATGTAAAGCAAAAAACCAAAGGCATTAATGCTCTAGTATTAACTGCTATTTTTCTAATCTCTGGAAAATTAAGGAAAATCGTTGTAAAATAACCGAAGGAGATGATGACATATGAAAATGAGAGATGACTATACCTGCCCTTTAGAATTGGTTCACGGCATGATTAAAGGCAAATGGAAACCAATCATATTATGGCGGCTTCGGCTGGGAGCAACGTCTCTTTCTAAGTTAGAGCAGGATATTGAAGGAATTACCCAAAAGATGCTATTAGAACATTTAAAAGAACTGACAGAGTATGGCTTCGTTGATAAAGAATCCCATTCTGGCTACCCGCTACATGTGGTATATTTTCTGACAGAACAAATGGGAAAACAGATTTTAGAAGTATTAAGAATCATGCAGCATATTGGCATTGAGTATCTAAAGAACAATGGCAGAGAGCAGGAACTAATCAGTAAAAACGTCGTACCCGACTAATTACCCACAAAAAAGTGGGGAATTTACGCCTTTTTATATCCCTGTTATCATGTTTATAAAATAAACAGACAGGAGATTATAGAAATGATTGTTACAAGTGCAGGAATCACTAACGGATTTATTCAAAAAATACGGCAGGTATGGGACACAATTTAATGGAAATCATGTTCCGTCTTATTCTTTACCATTTAAAATTGAAAATGCGCCAGAGCATACCGCTTTATTCACCTTAACACTGGAAGATAAAGACGCTTATCCCGTTGTTGGATTTACATGGATTCACTGGTTGGGAGCTAACCTTAAAAGAAATGGATTGGATGAAAATGAAAGCCAGACTGCAACTGGTTTCATACAAGGAGCAAACAGTTGGAAAAGCATACAAGGGAATCAACAGGCAAGAGAACAGACAAGCTATTATGGCCATTTACCCTGAATTATTTAGAGAGCTGGTTTTATCGTTAATGCTTATTCCCCTCATTTACCTATGTCTGCTTTTAAAGCAAAAAAATGGAACGACTCTAATGTGTCTTGTTTTCTTATGTGTGACTATAACCCATGAAAGAGATACGAATCCGCTATATTTTGCATGAGCAGAATTGTTGATACTTCATCAGGAATAGTAATTTCTTTAATTGTAAATTCTATTCCATTCCACCAACTTCAAGAGAAAGTATGAGCAGATAGTCCCATAATATAAAACGCTTATATTATATCTGCTTTGTTGCGTAACTTGTAGAAACAGATATGTAAAGCAAAAGAGCCACCACCTTTCTTGCATCACATTATGAGATGCCCCTTCTGTATTCTGCAGGATTTCTGCAGTGAATGGGAGAATGGACGTTTATGGTGTACATTCTCTTTTTTGCCTGAACGCAAATAGAAGGGAGGACAATATACAATCCTTTCGGATGGCACTACAAGAAAAGGAGGGTTCAAATAACATACGAAACATTTAGGGCGAAAGTTTTACAGGGCTTACAGGACAGAGAACTCGGCAATGTCAGTCTCCGTCTCACAAAGCAGGTGAAATCCAATGAGCAGATGAAGTACGAGATTGTTTTCAAAGATCCTGCTACAAATACATCGCCCACGATCTATCTGGATGAATACTATGAATTTTATCAGGCGACAAAGGATCTTAATACTGTCATTGATCTGGTTGCAGGCTTGTACCAATCTTTACCTGCAATACAGGTAGACAAAAAGAAACTTCTTGATTACTCCACCGCCAAAAGAAGAATCATCATGAAGCTGGTCAATACAGAGAAAAACCGCACATTCTTAGAAACAGCCCCACATATCCCATTCCAGAACCTGTCTATCGTCTACCATTATCTTGTTGGGAAATTCGACAGGATGCTCCTGAGTATGCCGGTTAATGATGAGATGCTAAAGGAATGGGGTGTTGATACTCTGGAACTGTATCAGCAGGCGCTGGCAAATTATAACCGTTTGCTGCCAATAAAATTCGCCAATCTGAATCAGCATCTTCTGGATCGCGGCTTTCTAAAAAGTGAGTACTACGCTGCGGAATACTTCACAGGCTGCGCTGTCTTAATGACCTGTAAAAACCTGATGGATGAGATTGCAGATTTCTTTAAAGAGGATTTTTACATTATTCCAAGCAGCATCCATGAAGTAATTCTGTTTCCCAGATCCAAGGCTCCTTCCAAAGAGGAACTGGATCATCTGATACAGGAGGTCAATCAGGAGTATCTGGATCCGGAGGAATATCTTTCCGACCATGCTTACTATCACAGCAAATCCGAACAAGGCGCAGGCGAATATTTTATGCAGAACCTGCCTGAGTTATATGCCAGATTTTCAGAAGCAGATGTCTTCCTTAATTTCGGTGACTACTTGAATAGTCATTACGATGTGAGCTTCTATGGAAATGCTGATCATCTTAGCTGTTACCAGAAAATCCTGGGGGAAACATGGGGATAACCACATCAGAAAGTATGTATCAATGAAGGGAGAATCTATATGAATACACCAGCAACCAAGAACGACTCTTTAAAACTGAAACCGATCGGTATTGATTCATGGTCACGTCCGGTCTATGAAGATCAAAATGGGCGTTTGTGGAAGGATATTGCATTAGGCCTCAATAAGCCGAATCTATGCTCAGCAGTCAATAATGCGTTTGACGGCGAGCCGGATCTGCCGATTCGGAGACCATTCATCATTTTATCCAACGAAGAGCAGATTAACGAAGATAAAAAATTTCAATATCAGATACTGGACAGATACAGATTCGATTGCGACTATTACCTTGGATATGGTAACCGGAATCCTGACGTCTTATCATCAAAAGATGAAAGGGAACACATAGAATCCATGAAAAGAATGTGGCTTAGTTTTCCAGACGGTGAAAAACCCGAATGGCTAACATGGGGTCAGATTCTTGAATATGAAAAAGCAATGTGCAATGGAGCTTAAAACAAGGGCCATTCCATCCGGAATGGCTCACTTTAATATTTATATATACAAAGATAATCGAATTTATACATACCAGCAATGGAAGTCCGATATTAAATCTTGATACAAGAAGCCTAAAATGGATTTAGGATAGAAATCTTGACAGGTGCAATAAATGCTGCCATTTGAACCTCCTGGAGTTTATATTATTTTCTTTTTGAGTTCTTCATATGCAATACGTTCTCTGGTAAATCCCTGACCATTCACCTCGTTAATCTGATTAATGGTAAGAAATGCAAACGGATCTGTTTCACAGACCATCTCTTTCAAAGCAAATAGTTTGTGTCTTGGAATCACACACATAACTCCTTTTTGTTCTTCACCGCTATATCCCGTCTGTATGTGAAAAAGAGTCACTCCGGCTTCTATGTCCTGCAATATTTTTCCCTGAATCTTTTTATACTCTCTTGAAATAATCATCACCTGCATAGAGACCTTTCCATTCGGAACAACTTTATCAATCACAACCGTTGCCAGAAGAGTCAGTATAATCCCATAAAGAATTTGCTCCATATCAGAGAAAGAAGCCTGTATGCCTAAAACCACAAAATCTACCATATACACCGTGACGCCGACTGAAAGGGACGTTTTTTTGTTTGCTATCAGGGCAATAATATCCGTTCCCCCCGTCGATCCTCCGACCCTTACCACAATCCCCATGCTAACGCCTACAAGAAGTCCTCCAAAAATGGCAGACAACAGTATATTGTCTGTCATAGTTGTGATTCCTGGAATTTTCTGTAACAGTTCAAGAAATAAGGGATAGATAAATGTACTCAATAAAGTTTTCTTTACGAATCCTTTTCCCAGAATAAACCATGCTATGATAAGCAATATACTGTTCAAGCTAAAGACGATGATTGAAGTCCGAATTCCCCAAAAATGATTCCCGGCAATTCCTAAGCCGGTGGCTCCTCCCATCGGAATCCCTGCCGGAACAATAAAAGCAACCACGGCAAGCGCCAATATTGCATTCCCGGCTACAACGCCCAATAAATTCATTAATTTTTCGCTGGTGTTCTTTTTCATTTTATCATCATCTCTATAATCTTCTTATTCGTTTCTTTCATTCCTTCCTTGCCGAGTATTCCTATATTTTCAATCGTCCGATCGATTCCTTCCGCCACAATTCCTTCCCCCGCGCAGAATTCCTGTTCATTCAGATACATATAATACCCGACAATTCCTGCTTCTACAGATGATGCGATTTTCGCTGCGCAAGACGCTTTTGCGCCGTCACAGACTATTCCGGATACGATTGCAAGCGCATTCACGACCGTATGCTTGATTTCCTCATACCCGCCTCCATGCAGATAAGCGATTCCCGCTCCTGCGGCGGCGCCTGCGCTGACCGCCCCGCAATATGCAGATAATGTCCCGATTCCTGCTTTTATATAAATAGCCGTAAGATTTGACAACAATAATGCCCGATAGATCTTCTCGATATCACAGTTCAGACTTTCTCCATAAACCAATACCGGAACAGAACAGGTAATGCCTTGATTGCCGCTTCCTGAATTGATCACGACCGGCAGTCCGCAGCCGTTCATTCTTGCATCAGAACCGGCTGCTGCCATCGCTTTTGCGCGTACTTGTACAGAATCACCTTCCATTTTAAGCAGTATACTTCCGATATTTGTCCCATAATTTCCGCGTATACCTTCCCTGGCAATCTTCATATTGCATTCTATCTGTTTATCCAGGGTTTCTTTCACATCTTCAATATCTGCACATCGGACAAATTCCCATATATTCTCCATGGAAAGAACGTCCCTGTTCGCTTTTTCTATTTTCTCATCTTTCAAATCGTCACGGATGAGTTCCCAGTTCTTTTCTATCTGAACAATATTGGTATGATAATCTGTAATCCTGACGCATGCCTGGGAATGTTCCTTATAAACACATACGGACAAATCAAATGTACGCCCTGTCTCCTGATATTCAACTTTGATATCTGCCTGTCCCAAATAACCTTTAATATGCTCTATGTCCTCCGACTCTATCTCCGAAAGAACTTCTAGTTTTTTGTTCTCATTTCCGCAGACAACGCCGGCTGCGGCTGCGGCCTCTATTCCTCTTAAACCTCCGGTATTCGGAACAACAACGCTTTTTACGTTTTTAATAATGCTTCCGCTTGCCTTTACTACAACCTTTTCCGGCAATTCCCCTAATACCGCCCTTGCTTTTGCGGCCGCATAAGAAATCGCGATCGGTTCCGTGCATCCCATGGCTGTAACCAGTTCTTCTTTCAGAATCTGCACATATATCTGATAAATATTATCCTCTCTTTTCATTATCACATCTCCACTTCAAAAATGCTTTATAGCCTTTCACCGCCTGATAAATATCTGATTTGCTGCTCACTTCATATGGAGCGTGCATATTCAGCACCGCCACGCCTGAATCAACAACATCCATGCCGTAATTAGCCATAATATATGCGATCGTACCGCCTCCCCCGATATCTACTTTACCCAATTCCGCAAATTGGTATGCCGCTCCGGCTTCTTCCATGATTCGGCGTATTTCTCCCAGATATTCGGCGTTCGCGTCATTAGACCCACTTTTACCATGGCTTCCTGTAAATTTATTAAATGCAAGCCCCTTCGTTAGATATGCCGCGCTGCGCTTTTCAAACACTTCTTCAAATTGCGGATCATACGCCGCGCTCACATCGGAAGAAAGCATTTTTGAATTTGCGAGCGCTCTTCTCACCTTAATGTCCGACTCTCCTTCTGTCAAAGCAATCAACTCAGCTACCACATTTTCAAAAAAACGGGAATGCATTCCTGTCGCGCCGACGCTTCCGATTTCCTCTTTGTCCACTAACAGACAGCACGCCGTACGACTGCTGTCTTCTACACTCAACATAGCCATGATAGAAGTAAATGCACAGATACGGTCGTCCTGCCCGTATGCCAGTATCATACTGCGGTCAAATCCTATATCTCTCGCCTTTCCTGACGGTACAATTTCCAATTCCGCAGAAGCAAAATCTTCTTCGCTAATCCCATAAGTTTCCTCCAGGATTTTCAGGACATTGGATTTCACCGTTTCTTTTTCTTCTTTCAAGTTCTCATCCCGTTCAATCGGACAATTTCCAACCAGGATATCCAGTTTTTCTCCTTCGATGACTTCTCCCGCTTTCTTTTCCAGTTGCTTTGAAGCCAGATGGACCAGCAGATCCGTAATGACAAATACTGGTTCATCTTCTCTTTCGCCGATACTGATATTCACACAGCTTCCGTCTTTCTTGACAACCACTCCATGAAGCGCTAACGGCTGCGTCACCCACTGGTATTTTTTTATGCCCCCGTAATAGTGTGTGTCCAGATATGTAAAATCATCTTTTTCATAAAGCGGATTCTGTTTTATATCAATTCTCGGAGAGTCGATGTGGGCGCCAAGAATATTCATGCCTGCCGAGATCGGCTCTGCTCCCATTCTAAAGAGCACAATACATTTTTTCATGCAGACAGCATAAATTTTTTCCCCTTTCTGGATTTGTCTCTCTTCTGACAGATATTCCTCAAGATTATGATATCCCGCCTTTTCTGCCAGCTCTACCGCCAGTTCCACACATTCTCTTTCCGTTTTCCCTTTATCCAGCCAGGACTTATATAATTCACAGATTTTATGAAGTTCTTCTTTCTCCTTTGCACTATATGTCAGCCAGATATTCTTATTCTCCATCTTTATCATTTCTCCTTATATTTACTCCATCAGTACCGTTACATTGTCGAATTGACCGGCCGCCTCTTCGATCTTAGCTCTGTTTCCAAGAACGCAGACGGTTCCCTCTTTGGCAAAGCTCTCCATCGCCTGACGCCTGTTTTTCAAATCTTCTTCCGACGCCTTTAACAACCCTTCTCTGACCTTTGCCCTGACCTGCGGTCCTTCCTGCCTCAGATACCAGGAATCCATTCGTTTTGCCTGTACATATGTTTTGGGAGTCCTGTCATATCCGGCAACTGCGCCAATCTTATAATTCAGAAGCTCCTGCTCTCCTAATTCAAGATCTTTCAGCCAACTTGAAGCGCTGCGGAAGGCTTCTATCGTCCTTTTTACATTCGGATCTCGATAGGAGCTCATGGTCCAGCTTTGATTTGGGAGTACAGACATTTGGCAGCCGTAAGCCCCTCCTTCAGCGCGGATCTTTGCCCACAGATAATCGAAGCTCACCATTCTGCCAAGAAGATAATCCTCACCGGTATATTCCCCGATTCCTCCAAGCGCAACATAGGATACCTCCGCCGGAATGATAAATGCCTCTGATTTCCCGGGAAGCAATTTATCCTGATACCATCCGGGTTCCCTTTCCCTTGCACTGCCGCTGAACCCGGAAGCTGCGATCAACTGGCGGAAATCGCCGTAAGCTTTCTCTGTGCCTGTAAAACTCATCACCAGATTAGATTTACGGCAAAGCTTCTCCTGAATTTCCTTAAGTTCCCGGATAATCTGCCCTTGGTCTGCGTCAAAGTTCTTCAGAAGCTTTCCTAGGAACTGATAATAGTGAATTCCGTTATAGCGTTCCCTTGCCGCTCCTTCCGGCATATAGTGTGCGGCCGCACGTCCGGACGCATAGCTGTTCCCACCGGTAACAAATCCCCTTTCCAGTTCCATCCTGCTCTGCCTGATCCTTTTCAGAATAATCTCCGGATGCTCCAGAATGGTATCATACAGCAGCTCTTCCCCCAGTTTTACCGCTCTCAGGAGATTCTGTTCCAGACAGCTGATATCCATCACAAACTTGAGTTCCACATGCCGAAGGTCATCTGCTTTGGTGTACGCTTCCAGATAAGCCCTTACATTTCCAAGCCACATATTCTTTTCAACCACTAATTCTTCCAGGCTATGCTTTCTCGTAGGAAGGTCCCCCAAAAGTTCCGAAAGCAGCTTCGCATAAGGGACTTTCTCCGGCTCCAGATCACTGATATCAAAATAGCAGCTTTGATATGCCACCCCTTTTGAAGGGATCTCTTGCTTCAAATATGTAATACCGGATTCTTCCTCTATCCTTGTGAGCGCCTCTTTCTTAGGAATCAGATCATCCGCAGACAGACCCGGCAGGTCTTCTGTCTCTTCTTCCTGCCCCTTCTCTTCGGCCTTTTCAAGAGGTTCCAGGAAAACCTCTGCCTCATAATCATTTTCCAGGAGGATTTCCCTCAGAAGTGATTCAAAGTATCCTTCCTTTACAAGGGTTCTCATCTTCATATATGTTTCTTCAAATTCTATCATCTCGCAAGGTCCGGTTCCCTGCGCCCATCCGCCGGCAATATCCAGTACATATTCTATTCCCTCCGGCTGGCTCCCGCCTTTTTCCCTCATCCAAAATTCCAGACGGTTGATCGCCGAAACCAATACCTCTTCTCCGATTCCTTCTCTGCAAAGTCTGTCCGCCTGTTCTGTGATAACCGTTTTCAACCGTCCTGCAGTTTCTTTGTCTGTATTCTTTATTTTAACGGCAAGATAGGGCTGTCTGATACCATCCATGATAAAATACTGAATCTCCGGGATTCCCAGGCTCTGAATAAGCCCTTTCTTCATCGGCGCCTCGTCTTCCCCCATAATCGCCTGCATAAGAATATAGACTGCATTCATACGTTCCCGGTTGTCAAAATCACCTAGACTATAGGTGCATGACGCAAACACACCCTGATCGCCGAACTTCTCCTTATCATACAGCTTATTTCGGATTCCCCTTACGGGTTTCTGCAGCATAACCGGCTTCGCAGGTTCTGAGCGTTTCATTTTTCCCAGATAAACTTTGTCAATATACTCAAACAGTTGTTCCGTATTCATTCTCCCATATAGAACAATACAGCAGTTGGAAGCATTATAAAATGTCCTGTAATATTCCAGAAATTCCTCATAAGACAGCGCGGGAATCGTATCCGGAAATCCTCCTGAAACAAAACGATAAGCCGTTTCCGGAAACATTGCCTTAGACATTTCATCCTCTAATATGTTGTCCAGGGACGAGAAAACTCCCTTCATCTCATTATAGACAACGCCGTTAATCTCCGGAGCTTTTCCGTCTTCGCACTGAAAATGCCAGCCCTCCTGTTCAAAGATCTCTTTATCCGTAAGAACATTCGGACAAAATACCGCGTTTAGATAAACGTCCATCAGATTCATAAAATCCTTCTCATTCTCTGTGCAAAAGGGATATACCGTATGATCCGGGTATGTAATTGCATTTACGAATTCTGCCATGGAATGTTTCATCAGATTGACGAACATAGTTTTATCCGGATATCTGCGGGAACCGTTCAGCACAGAATGCTCCAGAATATGGAAAACTCCCGTGCTGTCCTTTGGTATGGTCCGAAATCCAACCAGAAAGCTCTTTTTAACGTCCTGATTGTCTATGACGATGACCTGCGCTCCGGTTGACAAGTGCTCCATCTGAATAACATCTCCTTCGACCTCCCGCACATACTTCTTTTCTTTAACTTCAAATCCATAGATTTTTTCCCCGATTTCCATATCCGTTCCCTCTTAATACATGAATTCTGTAATCTTCTCTTTTATTTCCTCAACTTCCATCACGCCTACGTTCTCAAACTTCTTTTCACCGTCTTTGTAGAATTGAACGGTTGGAACCGCAAAAATACGATTCTCTTTGCCAAGCTTCGGATAATCTGTGGTGTTCACTTTCACGATATTGATAAACGGAAGCTCCGCGTCTAACTCTTCCAAAATACGGGAAAAGGCTTTACACGGTACGCATGTTGCGGAAAAGAAATCCACGATCACGAACCCTTCCTTAATCTGCTCCTTAAAACTCTCATCATCCGCATATTGAATTGCCATCTACTTTTCCTCCTTAAAAAAATTCTCTGTCACGTATTCTTTTACCTTATTGTAATAATAATTTACATAAAACATAATTTCCGAATATTCATAAGTATTGATTTTTTCTGCATTTTCTTTCGTTTCATGCCAGAATTTCACGTACTCTTCCATATCGTCCCGGTATTGCTCCATCGTATATCTGACGCCGTCTTTTTCTGCGTATTCCCGCCCCAGAAGATAGCCGCAGAGCCTGTCCCATGAATCGTTCTGCACGCTTGCGAATAATTCATGATAGCTTGAGAACGGCATCTTCCCTTCAAAGTCCTCTGGCGTCATGGTTTCCAGATTCAACCCCTGTTCTCTGGAGATTACCTTCAATCTCTTAATTTCATGATCTGTCATTTCTTTCCAGTCAGCCTTCTTAAGATCGAACGTACTGGCCTCAAATACTTTGTCCATCACATATTGGACGGCTTCGTATCCCTCGTTTTCCGCAATCTTTTTTTTCTGCTCCCGGATCAGACGAGCCTCATATTGTTCTACATCGCTCACTCCTTCAATTCCAAGAGCTTCTATCATCCCGTCCGTGATCACAGGAATCTTTTTTTGCTGAATGGAACGGACCGTTACGGTCACTTTCTCCCCGTCGACGTCCAGCACACCGGCCACTCCTTTTTTCAGCCCGACGCACATCGCTTCCAGCTTCTTGTGAAAGAACCCCTGTCCTACCATGATTTTCAGGTTCTCTCTGCTAAAAAACGGATTTGCCGATTCCATATCGCATACAATAAGCGCTCCGTCGGTAACTTCCCCCGCTTCTTCCCATGTGCTGTTTTTGTTCTTAATAAAATCCATTTCTTTCTTGTACGCCTTCTCATCAAGCGTGAATATTTGCTTGTACATACTGATATCCACCTGATCATATTCGGCAAACGATAAAACTTTTGACTTCATCTTTCTCCTCCTAAAGCGTAAGCTTCGCATATTTACTTTTCAGAAGCTGCAGTACTTCCGTATATTTATCGCGGCTCACCATAACTTCCCCCGCATATCCGTCGAAAATCAGAGCAAAATTTTTCGCTTCGTTGTCCGCCCGGACATAAGATACTTTGGAAAGATTCACGATAAAAGACTGATAGCACCGGTAAAAATTATAACCTTCCAGAATCTGTTCCAATTCATTCATGGAATATCCGGAAAGAATCATCTCCTTTCCGTCCACCATTACCATCTTGTTCTTTCTGTCCACTCGCTCAATAAAGAAAATCTTATCAATATCCACCAGCTGATATCCGTTCTTCGTCTTGATCATAATCGAACGGTTCACCGATAACCGTTTATACTGCAGCAATTCAAACAAATACTGCAGCCTTCTGACAACCCGCTGAAGCACATGAGTTTCAAACGGAAGCAAAAAGTACTCATCACAGCCGCAGCTAAATACCTGGCTCGCTTCCAGTTTTTCTTCTGAATACAACGCCACCAGAACATCTGGCTTGATCTGGGACAGATTATACGCCAGAAAAGCCCCGTCCCCGCTGAATCTGGGATTGCCTGTTCTAAGATTGATAAATACCGCATCCACCTCATTCAGACAAATATATTTATTGGCTTCATTGATTCCCTCAAAGGTTTTCACAATATCAAATACATTATAAAACGCCAGTAATTCTTTCAGCTCTGTACACAATGTTTCATCATTTTCTACCAGAACAAGCTTCATTTTCATCAATCAATTCTCCTGACCAAATTCTCCAAACGCTTTTTCTAACGCCTGCACATCGCCTTCATAATAGGTTAATAAAAGTGCAAAAGGCCCGTTTTTCTTCGGCATAATAATCGTACCGGCTCCATATAAATCGATCTCGCCTTTTGTCCGGAGACTCTCATATGCCTGATACTCGCCAGATTCCGGATCCAGATTCTCCAGATCCCACCAGTATATTTCGGCTCCGTCATACTTTAGCGCAAGTGTACACAGACCTTCCGCGCTGAGCGTCACTTTACTGTCTGCATGGATCAGTCCCTTCCTCTCCAGAAATGAGACGAGTTCATCCACCGTCTTATTCCAGACAGGCGCTTCCCTGTCTTCTTCAGGCACGGCCGCTTCTTCTTCCTCCTCCTTTGGAGGCGTAAAGTCTTCGGACGACGCCACATATCCCACCATCCCACAAAACAGTAACACGAAAAGCAGGGAAGACACAATCGTAAATTTCTTCATAATCATTCCTTCTTTCTTTTAAGATGCCTCAGTAGACTGCAGATATTCCTGATAAGTCCTGCTTACGGCAAATACTTCTTCATGGGTTCCGCAGGCTTCAAGACGTCCGTGATGCATAACAACCAGATAGTCTGCTTCTGCAATCTCGCGCATATCATGGGCGATGAAAACAATAGTATTGCCTTCCATCTTCTTCCTGATACCATGATAGATCTTCATATATGTGTCATGATCCAGACTCGCCCCCGCCTCGTCGAGTATCAGATAATCCGGCTTCGCAATCAACGCCCTGGCGATGGCTATCCTCTGTTTCTGACCGCTTGACAAACGATTCCCCGCCTCTCCAAGAGTCGTATCATATCCGTTGGGAAGCGCATCTATAAAAGAATCCGCCCTGGCTTCTCCTGCCGCTTTTTTCATCTCTTTCTCCGGTGTCTCTCCTTCTGTGCCATACAGAATATTATCCCGGATCGTACCTGACATCAGCGGATTGTTCTGAAGTACATAGCCAAATTTTTTATGACATTCCCGGGGACTCGTTTCGCTTATCTTGTTTCCTCCAACCCATATTTCTCCCGAATCAGGCTGGTAGAATCCCTGTATCAGTTTCATGACCGTAGATTTTCCGGAACCGTTATCACCGATCACCGCCGTCGTCTTTCCTCCCGGAATGCAAACGGAAAAGTCATGAAGGATTTCTTTTTCGCTCCCATATCCAAAGTTCACGTTTTTGAACACAATATCTCTGTTCTCGGATTCTGTCCAGGAATTGCCTTTTTCCGTATGCTCCTCTTCCATATCAAGAATATCCCCGACATGGACAAGCGCGCCTTTCGAGCCCATCACGTTCTGCCACACCGTCAAAAGCTCCGCCATATAGAGATTTACCTGCGTCATATAGGTGCTGAACATATTAATCCCTGTCGCTTCCATTTTCCCGGCGTTAATCAATCTGGATCCGCCCACTGCCATTACGACAGTCGTAAGAAGGGAGTAGAGGGAATTGGTCAGAACCTGAATCTGCTCCATGAAAGCATAGTATACATCTGCCTTATACCGTGAATCGATTGCCGCATATCCGCTTTCCAGCTCTTTCTCTTCCATTACCTGCGCTTTTACATATTTCCCGGCCGACAGGTGCTCGGAGAAAAAGGTAGTCATTTCATTCAACGCCGCATAGCGCTTTTTCATTATGGTAAACTGCAGCTTGCCGACGATGATAAACATTGCCACCGCAACCGGTATGCAGAGCAAAAGGTATGCTGCGAGAGGCGAATTGTATTGATACAAGATCATACAGGCGCGTACAAATCCGAATAGCGACGCAGCTCCTGAGAATATTCCGCTGATCACCAGAGTCGCCTGAGTTACGTCGTTCGTAACGGCCGACACCAGCGAAGACGGCTGTTCCTTTCCGAACTGATCCATCGGAAGATGCAGGATCTTCCTCCACATCGAAAACCTTACCCGCAGGATCACTTTTTGATTGGCATACTCTTCCACAAGCGGCCGCAAAAATCCCAGCAATGCATTAAAAATCGTAAAAAAGACATAACCTAAAATAACAGAGTTATATAGTTCCCCCTTGTTCACACGGACCAGATACTCCGATACTCTCATTCCGACCTCGGCATAAACCACGCCGCTTCCGAATGCGATCAGGTAGAGCCACCAGGGAATTGAAAGCCTTCTGTAAAAGCTCAGAAAAAACGATATTACATGTTTGTTTTTTTTCATCTGCCCTGTCCCTCACTTCCTATTAATTCTCGGTAATATGTATTCTCGGCATATACTTCCGCCGGTTCTCCCTGACAGATAATCCTTCCGTTATGCATTACTATGATATAATCTGCTTTCTGTACGGTCTGTCTGTCGTGGGCAACCATAAGCACGGTTTTACCTTCCATATGCCGTTTCACACTCTTCCATACCTGATCTTTTCCCCGGATGTCCATAGCCGCGGTCGCCTCATCCATAAACAGATAATCCGATTGTTTTAGAAGCGCCCTCGCAAAAGCAATCCGCTGTTTCTGTCCGCCGGAAAGCTTCTCTCCCTGCTCGCCTACATCCGCCAGGAATCCCTCCGGCTGTTCCCTGATAAAATCCATAATTTCCGCGTCCGTACATGCTTTTTCCAGTTCTTCATCCGTGACTTCTCTCTTAATTCCGAACAGGATATTGTCGCGGATCGTTCCTGCAAACAATGTACTTTCCTGTGTTACATATGAGATCTCGCTTCGGAAGCTCTTGAGCGAATACCGCGCGGTATCTTCGCCCCCAAATAAAATCTTACCTCCCGAAACCGGATACATACGCTCCACCAGATTCAGAAGCGTCGTCTTTCCGCTCCCTGACGGTCCGATAAGCGCCGTCACGCGTCCTGCCGGAATCTTCAGATTGAGTTTGTCAAACAGGAGTTTATCCTCATAAGAGAAATCAACCTCTCTTAATTCAATATCGCCGCAAAGATGCTCCACATGCTCGCCGTTCTCTATATCTTCTTCCATTTCTTCCATAATCTGGGCTACTCTTCTGGTCGCTCCCTGGGAACCCTTGAAGGTTGTCCAATATACACAGTACGCGCTGAGCTGATTAACGATGTTCACCGCGAATCCATAATAGGCGATCCATTGGGTAAGGGTTAACGCGCCGGATGAATAAAAGCTTCGGCCTACCATCACGATCACAATAAACTGCATAGCGCCCACCAATGCATACATCGGAGTTGCGAATCCAAGCCACGCATTCAAAATCGAACTCTTATAGAATCCTTTCATCTTCTCCTGCCCTGTCTGAAGCTCCTTTTCTTCTTTTCCGTAAGATTTAATGAGAAGAAGATTATTGGTTTTTTCTGCAATCGTCTGTGTCAGCTCTGCATTTTTTTGATTTACCAGATCCAACACTCCGAACTTCATCTTTCCCATGACGAATGCAATGACTAAATTCAGCGGAAGAACCGCGATTAGAGCAATCATCAGCTTCTGGTCGTAGGATCCGATTTTTCCCAGCGTAATGACCAGCGTGTATGCGGAAGTGAGAATAGCAACAAATACTTGCATGATTAGCTGACTGATCGCCGTGATATCCGTTGTAATACGGGAAATCATTTCTTTGGGCTTATTTTTTTCGTAATATCGAAGCGGCAGCCTGACGGTCTTACTCCAGATCATTTTCCTGATATTACGGTCAATTCGCGCAACACACAAGTTACTCATAATCTTACTGACCGAACTGATCAGCTGGGATAGTAATGTAAAAGCCAAAAACGGAAGAACCACGGCACCAAAATTCACATTTCCGGCAAATAGTTCGGCCGTGTATTCCGTTACGCTGATTCCTACGTTGGTAAGAAGAGCTGTAATGGCAATATATGCAAGAATCCACAGATAAGGAAGTCTTGCCTTCTGCAGCATGCGGAAGAAGCTTCCCATGCTGCCCCTGTCTTTTCCAAAAACCCGTTCCATATTGTTTCCCTGCCTTTTCTTAATTTCAGAGCATCTGCTTTTGTACTTTCACGGTTATATTGAAGCTGCTATTCGTTTTCCAGCGTTTCGAACGCTTTGGCTGCGTCCTGTTTCTTTTCATAGTCTTCTGAAAATGCAATCGCATAAGCTCCGTTTGCCGCTTCCGTCTCAAGAACCGCGGCGCCTCCGGCAAGGGCTATCGTTCCCTGGTTAGCAGCCATAGACTCATAGTTTCCATATAAATCCGTCTTGTTTTCCTGATCCCACCAGAACAGCCAGAGTCCATCATAATCATATGCTTTATCCGCCACTTTCGTCTCAGTAAACTCTCCGTTTGTATTGTCCGTGAGATATCCTGTTGTTTCATTGATATCAACCGGTTCGCAGTCCTCCAAAATGAATCCTTCCTGCTCAAAATAATCCACCATATCTTCGTATGGAGAAGTGGAGGCATTCACTTCAATTTTTTCTTCTTTCGGCGTACATCCCGCCATCATTCCACATACAGTTACTGTCGCAATGATAACTGCCGCACTCTTCTTCATCTTTTTCGTTCCCATCTCATCAATCTCCTTTTATATAAATTTTACAATTAGGTTACTTTATTTTTACAACAAAATCAGCAGTTTAACAAGAAGGTTATCCTATTCTGTCCCCAATTTCGCTCATAGTGTCTTTTTATCTCTCATCCCACTACTTCAATTGTTTAAAGCGCTGTATACATTTTAATGTTTCTATCGCAAACTTTTGATATAGAACTTATCAAATACTCCCCGTATTAAAGCATTTCTGATTAACATTGGGCGAAACATCTCTAATATCTGTTCTATGGCCTTCTCATCTTCACGAAGCATCAAAAGGGCTTCTGTAAGCCTTTGATCTGATAATTCATTCCATCCTGGATATCTCCTTTCCTGTTCTTCAGAAAGAACTTCCTCTCTATAACGTAATTCCAGTATTTCATCTGTCGAAGGACCAAACTCCACCAAAGATTCTTCTAATGGCCTTTCTACTCTGTCAATCTTTTCCTTTTTCTTCAGATAATTCCATCTCTTCCACCAGATACATTTCTGCAGATATGCAGTAAAGTAATTCTTTGCTTTATTTCCTGCATAGTCGTATTCGTTCATATTCTTCCCTCCAAAATCTTCAAAATCAATGTATTTCTAAGATTTCTAAGGATGAAGAACGGCAATGAAGCTCCATGGAAGACTCTATTTCTACATAAAAAATACTGCCAAACCGGCATATTACCAGTCTGACAGTATTAAAAAATAACCGAATATCATGTGCTATATGAACTATTAATACATCATATACTGCATGTGTACAAGTCTCATACGTCCACCATGCGGTTACGATTTTTTTAACAAACTACTTACTGCACATTTTCCTTTCCTGCCATATATAAAATTAAATTCCCTGTTTTCCTGCCTGTTACACATCAAACACGCAATATAATACGCGAAAACAGGTATCTTAACGCATTTCATATAGTGCATATCTCATGTAAAATATAAGAACTAAGTGAGGTGATACAGATGATGGCTAAGAAATTATTAGGAGATGCAGTAAAAGAAGAACGATTAAGAAGAAATCTGTCCCAGAATGCTCTTGCTGAAATGGTGCATGTATCTCTCCGCACCATCTCTGATATTGAAAATTACAATGGTAATCCCCGGTTTGAAAATCTGTACTTATTGGCATCTTATTTGAATTTATCCATAGATGCAGTCTTTAATGTTGAAAACAAGCCCATGGATTCTACCATGAAACAGATTATCGCAGAACTTAATCCGTGTTCCAATGAAACAAAGCGCCTGACGCTGGAGACATTGCGCGGTCTCTTATCTGCAGTATCCCAAAACCAATAGTCTTTATTTTTGCATCCAATATTGATTTAACCATTGTTTTTGAGTATAAAAAACGAATCTGTGAGTAATCTGTAGTAAATCTGTGAGTTTAGATGGAAGACAGAAAAATGTCCGGATATAATAAAAGCAGCCCCGCTTATGATGGGACTGCTTTTTCTTTGTTACGTTTTATAACAGCTATGTTTAATAGTTATAAACCTGATTAATTCTTGCGAAAGGTGACATAGGTCCAGATAGCGGCGGTATTTGCAATAATCCCAAGAGGTAAATTTTCATCGACAACAATTACACATTTTTCATTCTCTACATTCATTTTCACTTTCCTCTTTTCCTAAATTTTAATTTACTTTCCGATAGAAACAAGCCGATTAAGGTAAGCCCTATTCCTATCGCAGCAATCCATGTAATTTCTTCCTTTATCACAATAACGGATGTGACAACGGTAATGACAGGGACTATATAAATATACACGCTTGTCTTAACAGCCCCAAGCACCTTGACAGCATAATTCCAAGTAACAAAGCAAAGGGCTGACGCACCCAGACCTAAATAGATAAGGTTTAGAACATACTCTGGTTTTACAAACTTCTGCACATCCAATCTGAAATCAAAAACAAAAAGGAACGGGAGCATGAAAAGTATTCCGTATGTAAATATCCGCCTTGTCGTTTGGATGGTATTATATCCATAGCTGCTGATTTTTCGTATAAGCAAGGAATAAACTGCCCATACGAATGCCGCAACAATCGCCAGAATATCACCAATAGGATTCAGCTCTAATTCATTACCGTTAAAACTGATAAGGCATATCCCTATCATAGCAACTACAAAACCAACAACAAATTGTGGTTTCAGTTTTTCTTCTGTCTTTAGAAATACATGCGATAAAACAGCAGTAAAAAACGGGGCGACAGAAATAATAACGCCGACATTAGAAGCCATCGTATAAGTCAATGCTATGTTCTCAAGCAGATAGTATAAACATATCCCGCATAACCCCGCCGCAGCGAATATAAGCTCCTGTTTTTTATCCTTTATTTTTAGGCGTTTCGGGTAAATGATAATCAATACAAGCAGACCGAGCAAAAATCTAAAAAACAGTATCTCTATCGGTGTAAAATCTACAAGAAGTATTTTGGTGGATATGAAAGTCGTTCCCCATATCATAATCGTAACCAGAGCTGTGACATGCCCTGTGGTAGTTTTTTTATCCACGATTCCAGCCACCCTCCTTAAAAATGTGTTTGTATGCGGCAGGCGACAATCCGATAAACATATGAAAAAAATTTGAAAAGTGACTCTGGTCTGAAAAGCCTGTCTGTATAGCTGTATCAACTGAAGTTACGCCCTGCTCCAACAGTTCCTTTGCTTTGCCTATGCGAACCGTCTGAAGATACCTG
>CAJTAL010000065.1 GCA_910574285.1 Lachnospiraceae bacterium
ACGTACGGAAACAGGGCGTAGGGATTTTATGGCTCAAATCGGATGTTACGATAAAAGGATGTGAGAAAATGGAATCCAATGTGCTCTAAGAAAGTAAACATAAATTTAAGCGTCAAAGCTGCCATCATTCTATTTTGATTGACATTGTAAACTATATCGTCTATAATGAAGAAAAAAGGAGATAGTCAAATGGCAACAATACCAACTCAGATTCGAATCGATGCCAGCATAAAACAAGAAGCTTCAGCTCTTTTCAGCCGGCTCGGACTGGATATGTCCAGTGCAGTAAATATGTTCCTGCATCAATGCGTCCTTCGCGGCGGACTTCCTTTTGCCGTGGAGGTGCCGGCATACAGCCAGAAAACCCTTGATGCCATGGCAGAAGCCCGCCGTATTTCCCGCGATCCTGACGTCAAAGGATATTCCAGTATGGGAGATTTAAAAGCAGCTCTTGACGATTGATGTACCAGGTCAAATTTACCATAGCCTATAAAAAGGCTTATAAGCTCATGAAAAAACGTGGGCTGGATATCTCTTTGCTAGACCAGGTCGTCGACCTGCTGCGTCAGGTCAGGGCAGGCAACTCGAAGAACGGTACTGCGACCATGGACTGACCGGAAACTTTGCGGGTTTTCGGGAATGCCATATCAAACCGGACTGGCTGTTAATCTATCTCATCGAAGATGATATTTTAACGCTGACCTTAATCGATACCGGTTCACACTCAGATCTTTTCAAAAAATAAGGCGCAGGCAGGTAATTCCATCTTTGCGGGATTTCCTGCCTGTTATTTTTTCTGCCACCGGTCGCGCTCCGCATGAATCCTCGCATGGCAGGGCTGACCTAAAGGTTTCGCCTTAAGGCGAGGGTTTTACCCCCATTATACAGACAATAAATTTTGACGGAGGCGATCTGCCCTCCGATGCAGGACTTCTCCTATTCAAAGAGTTCCTGTTTAAGATTGGAGCAGTCAAGCTCGTCAACTGTATGTTCAAAACCAACGATACTGCCTGGTTCCGCATCCTTAAGGATGATGCAAACCTGATGCAGGTGGTTTATCAGATCATCAGCACCTACTTTGAGGATGACCGTGCAGATGAACTGACAAACGAACCTGTCATGACAGCTATTTTAGAGAAAGACGCTTTGGCATCCCAGCCCACCCTGTCACGCTTTTTTAACCGCATGGATGAAGATACGCTCAGTCAGTTAAACCAGGTCATCCGTGAACTCCGTAAGATCATCTATTCCAAAAAAACCGAAATTCATGCTTTTTGATATTGACTCCACGCTTCTTGATACCTACGGAAACACTGTCAACATAAATTCCCGGATTAACCGGCTCTGCTTCATCATTGCGTACAGGCAAATCTGTTTTGCTACATCGGTCGGCTGTGATGCAATCGCAGAAACCAAAGAATCATCTTCCAGAGCATGAAGCCGTTTGATACAGGCTTTTGCCATGCGTGTGATAGATTTTTCTGTTGGATACTGAAAAAAGTTCTTCTCAACAATTTCTTTTACAATCGCTTCATCGGAAAGTCCTTCGCTCATCAGCTTTGCAGCGGAGCATCCAAGATTCCCTTTCCTTCCATAAATTTCTTTGACACATAACGCGCAAATACTAAAAAATTTATTGTATTACCTTTGAGAAATCACATTCCATTACCATAGTCTTAAAATCTTCCATGTAATCCTGATAATTATCTTTTGTCAAACGATTATCACCATCCCGCAGCTCTTTGAATATCTGATATTGTATCTCCATATCATAATGTCCTGTATCTTTATAACTGTTCAAATCCGTTATCATCTCATAATTTGTCGGAAAATATAGTTCTACATTCTCACATTCTAATAATTCTTTTATAGAATATTCTAAAATTGACACATCTGTTAAAAATCGGCCATTTCGATAACTATTATACCAATGAACCATGCTGTACGGTGAGTAGAAAAACTTATACTTAGTATCCGGATAATCCATAACAAATTTCTTTATTTTTTCTACTGCCTTAATTGTTTCATCAGGTATTAGAGGTTCATTCTGTTTTACAAAGAAAAACTTATCTGGTAAAGGGATTCCCTGTAAGACATTTTCTTTTGAAAACTCATCAATATGCTCCTCATACCACATATATGCTTTATTCATTGGTTCCACATTTTTATCTTTATTAAGTTTCCATACATTCCAGATTTTTTGAAACAAGACGTCTTTATTTAAGAGATAATAAACGTCGTTATATAACACGTCGTCATATAAATAATGAGGCAAGGGATATCGAGTCTCTTCTGGGTTCTTTAAAAGCACATCAGTATCTAAACATCCAAAAACATATTGAACCTTCCCTTCCAGAGAGTTCTGGGCCCGCTCCACTGCAATCTTAAGATTCTCCGCGCTTGCTCCAGAATAATTCAATTTCAATGTACGAATATCATACGCCTCGTCAAACCATTTTGCATCAAAATTCTCTGTCATAGACGAGCCAATAATAATAGAATCGTAAAGGGCATGATCCGCTAATCCAGGATTCTGATAAACCTCATTATTTACTACCGGTTTCATCCCAAACCAAGGCATATGATAATGAAAAAAAGGATCCACTAAAAATATCAATAAAGCTGCCGCCAAAAGTCCGAATCCTGACACCAGACCATAAACAGCTATAAACCTTTTTGAAGAATTCATACTAGCTCCCTCCTTAAAAATTCCAATATAAAAACACACTGACCCCTGATAATGATAAGATTGCCCACACGGCAAGTAATCCAGACATAACGGCAGAAAACATCGTTTTATTAAAAAGTTCAAGCCGCTCATTCGTATTTTTCATTTGCAGGCTTGCAAACAAACCGAATAACATAAATAACACCCACAGAAGATATAAATATTTGCTTTTTCCTAAAATTCCCAGCAGCCATCTAAATTCTGATAACACAAAAGCATCTCTGATCCCATCTAGTATCGGCGTCACATTCAGATTGTAAATCTGACGTAAAAAATCAATTGCCTGGGATATACTTTCTGCCCGAAAAAAGATCCATGCAACATTAATAAAAGAAAATGTACATAACCATGAAAAAGCCGGATGCCAGTTTTCAATCTGCTTCTTGAAGATTCTCGTTACAACAGACGCCGCTCCATGCATAACTCCCCATAGGATAAATGTCCAGTTCGCTCCGTGCCAGATCCCGCTTACCAGGAAAACAATCATTACATTGATATAAGTTCTTAATTTCCCCTTTCTATTTCCCCCAAGCGGAATATAGACATAAGTGGTAAAAAATCGTGTTAACGTCATATGCCAGCGACTCCAAAATTCTGTAATCGTACTGGCACGATACGGCGAATTAAAGTTCATCGGAATGTCAATATTAAAGAATTTACCAATTCCTGTCGCCATGTCGCAATAGCCTGAAAAGTCAAAATAAATCTGAAATGTGTAACAGAACATTACAATCAAAGCGTTTACCGTCCCCAAATATTCTATATTTGAAAATCCCACATCAACTGCTTTGGCAAAAGTATCTGCCAAAAGCACTTTTTTAGCCAGACCAAAAGAAAAAGCCATAAGTCCTTTTGCAAAATTATCTGCCTGAAATTTACGATTATTCAAATCCACAAACTGAGGAACCATCTCACTGTGCAGCACAATAGGACCCGCAATCAACTGTGGGAAAAAAGTCACAAACAACGCATAATCCGGAAAAGAATACTCTGGTACTTCTCCGCGATAGCAATCTAAAAGATAAGAAACCTGCTGAAAAGTAAAAAAGCTGATTCCTAAAGGAAGGAGCAAATGTAAAAGTGTAAAATCTGTGCCGAATAAAGCATTTACATTGCTTATCAGAAAGTCAAAGTACTTGAAATAAAATAATGCGCCAAAATTACAAAACAGGCCAAATATCAATAAGCATTTACGGTAAATATCGGATAAAAAATACCCCCCCCCCGCCGTTTTTTGAGGACGGATTTGACGACTGAAGGTATAATTTATAACAATACTTAACAGAATAATCGGAAGGTACGACCAATTAAAAAAACCGTAAAAAAACAACGATGCCAGGCATAGCCAAATCGTTGCTCCTCTATAATACCGAAGATGATTCAGCATATAATAGCCCATTAATGTAACTGGTAAAAAAGCCAGTATGAATACGTATGAATTATAAAGCATATTTTCCTCTTTTCGTCATATAAATTAAAACTTTATCTGGCATATTTCTCCATCTGCTCCTGAGACATAATCAAAAATTCGTTCATATAGACTGAAATACTTTCTTATACTCCATTGGATAGTCTAATTGCCTTGATGTAAATGTTGCCATAATAATTGTATACAATGTCCGAATGATAATTTTTACATCATATCCTAAACTCCAATGGCTCAAATAATATAAGTCCAATGATAATTTAATATGTAAAAATTCTTTCACATATATTTCATCTGCGTTATTTCCTTTTAAATACAGATCTCCGTGTGTATAATTAAAAATACTCCCAGGACATGCTAAACCAGGCAGGACGTATAAAGTCTTTTTTTCTTCATCTGTAAAATAGTTATTCACAATTGAGATATCTTCCGGACGCGGACCTATAATAGACATACTCCCTTCCAGGACATTGAAAAGCTGCGGCAGCTCGTCTATCTTAGTCTTTCTAAGAATTTCTCCCCACGCAAATATACGACTATCATTCACTGCAGTAATCTTATTCTTTTTATCAGCCCCCATATGCATTGTACGGAACTTATACACTGTAATCGGCTTTAGATCCCTTCCCATACGTTTCGCCTTGTAAAATACAGTTCCTTTGCTTGAAACCTTTATGCCAATCGCCGCAATTATCATCACAGGACTCAATACAATTAATGAAATTCCTGCTAAAAATCTATCTATTATACTTTTAACTTTTCTCATCCTTATTTATTATCCTCGAATAATTTTTCTTATTGTCATTAACACTTCTGCAGAGTCCATACAACATTGATTTCCCCAAAAATAACTTTGATATCTCAGTGCATCGGTAGATCTCGGATGAGGGTATTCCCGGATTTCAGAATGATATCTCTCAAAAGCCTTAATCTTACCCTCTATTTCTTCCGAAATATCTACCCAGGTATCCGGAACAAAATTCCTGGGAACACCCCATTCTGTACTGCTGGAAGTATAGAAACAATAAAATTCTCTAACCCATTCGTCAATGGGACGAAACGCTATATTCGCCGCTTCAAACAATATTTTATGATCTCTATTCGCATCGGAAGCGGATTGGCAATATATAACATTCGGTTTAAATTCTTTTGATATCACTTCTAATGGCGTAATGATCTCCGTCAAAATATAGTTGTCCAGTTTCTGATCCGGAAAACACGGAAGATATGTATGTTCGACCCCTAAAAGTTTTGCAGCCTCTTTTATCGCCGTACTCTGCCCGACATCCTTTGAATATCTTAAAGATTCTCCTTCACACATAATTACATTTCTTACTCTGTCCCCTCTTTTCGTATGCTTTAAGACAATTCCGCCGATCCCTAATACTTCATCATCAGGATGTGCCGCTACGACCAATACTTTATTCATCTTTAAATATTCCTTTCAAATTCAGATCATTTAACTCTATACCTGAATATATAATTCCCTGAGCGTCTTCGACTTCCGTTACCAATAGCATCTCCCTCTCTGTACCAACTACAATCCCATTAACCGATCTTGCAAATCCATACACATTTCCAAGTATTTCTCCCGGTCCTAACCCGTTATCTTTACTTGAAACCGGAAGCAATGCAGCTTCCCAGACCGTCCACTTTTCCCCGCTTAAGTATGTAAATGCACCGGGATAAGGTTTTGTCAAAGCTCGGATAAAATCATATATTTTTCTGCCGGTCTGGTTCCATTTAATCAGACCGTCTTTCGGTCTGCGTCTTGGCAGAATCGCTTCCTCAGATTCATTTTTTACAGGAAATAACGGTTTTTCTCCTCTCTCTAACTTCTCAATCAATTTATTCAGCATTTTCATATTCGTTACCGCTACCTGGTCATAAAGAGTCTTGCATGTATCGTATATGGTAATTGGAATTTCCATCTGGTCAATAATTTCACCTTTATCAACATCTTTGTTCAACCACATCATTGTATTTCCCGTTATCTGTTCGCCCCGGATGAGCGTCCAGTTAACCGGCGCACTTCCCCGGTTGTGAGGCAGCAGCGACGCATGTGTGCCGACGGTTCCGATTGTAGGAATATCTAACAGACGTTCCGGAAGAATCTCACTCCATCCTAATACCACAAGGAGATCCGGCATATTTCCAGAGATCAGGTCATGAGCATACTCCCCCTTGATCGTATCAACCGTGTGATACTCAACACTATAATCCTCACAATATTTCTGATACAATCGGCTGCCAGCGCTCCTTTTTAAATAAGCATCTTCGTCCAGTGTAATAAATGCCTTAATTTTCTTTCCTCTTTCCAACACTGATTTAAACGCCTGTAATCCTTCCTCGTGACATCCGATCCATACAATGTTCATAGCAAAATCTACTCCTTCCTTCTCACAGATCATCTTTGAATTACACATTTTATTTCTTGAAAAGCAAACTTCACCAAGTATACAATTTCTTTCCAAAATAATATACATAAGCCCCCAAATACTGCAGCCAATAATAACGTTTTAAGAATTATTCTGTCTATAAATACTATGTTAATCACGCAAGCTAAGATAAACATCCCAACCGCGCCAAATATAAACCAATTACTCTCACAGATCTTATAATATCTCCCGCCTAAATAACTACGTATTATAAGCATAACAAGAGCTGATATCCCTACTGCTATTCCGGCTCCCATAACGCCAATTTTCGGTACCAATACATAAGAAAGTGATAAATTTGTAAAGGTATTTCCAATAAATGTGTAAATATTTAAATAACTTTTTTTAGAAAGCATAATTCCTATGCCTGTCATATCCGCAATTGCATTACAAATCGGAGTCATCATCAAAAAAGGAAAAAATGTCTTACTGGCTCTAAATTTCTCTCCTACCAAAAGATAAATGACATCTTGGAATATCACAATGCATACCGCCGCAGAAATCAGTACTAATATCACAATACGCTCTATCTTTTTTATCTTTTCTCTACTGTTTTCTTCTTTATAATGCGCATATATAAACGGCCCCCAATACGCCGTAAAACCCGTCTGGATTATTGTAAGTATGTTAGCTATTGTCACAGCATTTGTATAAATTCCAACTGCAGAATAATCCACATATTTTTTTAATACGAATAAAGGAATTGAACTATTCAACCAGGAGAGAAGTAAGACCGGAAGATAAGGAATAGAAAATCTCAATAAAATTTTTGTCGTCTTCCAGGGTATTCTTGCCGAATTCAGCAATTTTTCTTTTCTTTTTATAAAGTAAAATACTGCTCCCAGGATAGTATAGCCGCATGTCATTACCAAAATAGCCAATTTATATTCTGCACGATAAAAAGCTATTAATGTAAAAATAACTTTTTCAACAAAAGTAATTGACACAACCTGTAATGTATATTGAAAAATATTCTTTTCCATTCTGGAAGAAATACTGCTCATTCCTAAAAATGAACTGCATACTATATCTACAGACAGGCAAACCGGAATTAACCAATTGCTTTCACCCGAAATTTGTGTAGAAAAAAAGTCATATTTTACAATAATTACCATAACTACTATAACAGAAATTGTAAAATTTATTTTTAAGCAGTGTCTTAAAAAAGTCCTTTTCTCTAACCCTTCCAGTTTTTCATTATAAAATCGCATCAATGCCTGATCTAACGCACATATACATACAGTCTTGAAAAATGTCATATATGTAATAAATAGATTAATATGCCCTACTTCTTCTGGTAAATACAATCTAGTGAAAACAGGAGTAACTAAAAAACTTATTCCGGCGCTAATCCATGCCGCCATAGAAAAACCTACTAATTTTTTTAAAAATCCTTTAGCCGTAAGCTCACTGGAAATCTCCATATTTTTCTCCAATTTCATCCCGTAATTTTTTCAAACAGCTCTAATCTTCTCTTTACCTCTACATTGGAATTTTCCAAATGACATTTTAAATTTCCAGAGAATTTCATTCTTAAATCACTGGAATTCATTAATTTTTCAACAGCGTTTGCCACTTCGTCTGAATTCCCCGTCGGTACAATAATCCCATTAACTCCATGCTCTATTTGATTTTTCATTCCTGGAGCATCAGTAATTACAATTGGTTTTTGTAAACATTTTGCCTCAAAAACAGTTGTGGAAAACCCTTCCCTGTAAGAACACTGAACAAAAATATCACTTTGCGCGACAAATGCATAAGGATTTCGTTTGTTTCCTAGTAAAATAAATCTTTCCTCTATTCCCAAATGCATAATTTCTTTTTGCATTTGCTTCAATTCTTCTCCCGATCCTATAATATACCATCTAAAATCATATCCTTTTTCTAACAATCTTTTACATGCACGCATAGATACATCATATCCCTTTACATGCCTAAGTGTCCCTACTGATACAATGCGAAATCCTGAATATGCATCATCAAAACTTATGTTCTCTTTTGATTTTTCTAATATATTTTTAATATCTACAATATTCGGGAAAATCACCACTTTTTCTTTCATTCCCGGAAACTCTGACAAAAAATTATTTTTCATCTCTTCTGAAAGTACACATATGGTATCTGCACGCTGAAAATATGGTAAATCCCACTCTACTTTACAACCGGTCTTTTTATAATCTGTACGTTGCCATACAATGTATTTTTTTGCTTTTACTTTATCTAACGTAAAATATACTGGATAATTTTCTAAGTATGCAATTGCCGCATCATACTTTTTTTCTAGTTCAGGGATATATCTCCTCAATATTTTCCAATCTTTGGCACGTCGTCTAAAATAACTATCTCTATCTATTTTTCCCATAATCCCAAATAGAATCCGCTTAATAATAAGTGATAAATAGTGAAAATTCCATACATGTGAAAGCACATATCCTCCTGAAGATAAAGCCAGTTGTGTAACAAGATCAGGCTCTATAATATGGACCTGATTAGGAATTTCGTTTAAATAGTACTCATTTTCGTGACAAAAATATAATAAATCAACATCATAATTTGAATACTCAATATTATTCAGTAAGGAAATCAATCCCTTTTCCGCTCCTCCACAAGTAATAGAATCTATAACAAATAAAATCCTTTTCAAGTTATTCACCCTTTTTAATATTAATGTATTTCCATACTCCAGATTGGTATTTCGTTATCGCCCACAAAAAAAACATGGCAGATACAGTTGTAATATTAAGTATGTAACTTATAGGCGAAATCATCGGTCCTCTCGGAACATAAAATAAAATACGAAGAGCTATAAATGCCGATGCAATTACAAAAGGATTGTATTTATTCAACTTATATATACCGGCCAGAAACATACCGTATATTAAATTACATACTCCAATACCTATATATCCAAAATCATGGTAAGCTTCCGCAATATAAGAAGATCCCCTACCGTGTCCAAGTAAATACTCATCCGGCGAAATAAAATATGAAATCGAATGAGCATAAGAATGCATAATTTCAACGTATTCTACTGTATGAGGTTTGGGCTTTACCGTATTAAATAATACTTGGGAAATAGGATTATATTTCACATAATCAATTAATTCTCCAAATGAGTAAAAAGATTTTGGGAAATGCTCCTGATATTCTTTTCCGTAGCTTAAAATATCTACCGAGTTTCCGCTGGCTTTAAAAAATCGAATAATTTGCGCTATAACTGTTCTTTCACCTACGTCTACTCCTTCACGAATATATACAAAAAAACTCATTCCTGCCAGTAAAAGAGGAATACATGCAATTCCAATAATAGTCAACTTTTTACTTATCCATATTTCGTGATCTATATACTGCCTCCAAAATATATACACTACTAATACCGCAAAATTACATACAAATGTCCCTCTATCACCTGTCAGCAATATGGTTACAGTGACAACGGAAAATAAAACTATAGAAAATACACAGTCCTTTTTAGACGGAAATGTTGAAAGAAATACTATAAAAGAGGCTATATACATATTTCCCAGCACCTGAAATATCCGTGGAATATTACTTACAAATTCTTTGAATAAGCCTACGTAAGAATATTTGTGAACAAAAAGGATTTGCTCTATATTCATTGCAATAGCAATAATCCCAGCTATACAAAATAATATTTGGGCATATTTTTGTAATTCTTTTTTATACTCTTTACTTATGCCATTCGGTTTGCTATTTTTCCATCTATTTTCACACAATTCAACTCCTAGCTGCAAAAATATCAATGAAATAAATATACTTATGAGGGTATGTATCGTTATATCATCTGCAAAGTAAAAATTTACAGAACCTTTCGTAAAAAATTCCATTGACATTCGTCCCAGCATAAAGCAAAAAAACGAAGCGAGAAATAATGTATATGCCATACGATTTTCAAATTTTACTAATGCAAAACAAAGATTTAAGAAAAATATCACCAATATCACTATAAACATTCCCTGAATATTTCTTTCCCAGTAGCAAAAAAGAAATAAAAACACTGCTATAATCCAGACAATTCCTCGGCTTATTTGTAATAAATTCTTTTTCGGCATATTATGCCCTCCCTATTATATCCCATCCCCAAATAAGAATTTTCAATATCATTACTTTCTTTTTCCCTGCTACATTTATAAAAATTTTCTTTCCTTTTGGCAAAAAAACAAAATACGGATTTGCTCTCCAATTAAGAAACTTTTGCTCAAACCCGTCTATATGCTGACTAATCTCTTTATTACTCCTTTCGGATCGTACCATTAACATAACCATTCCATATAACAGTTCAGAAATTGCCCGAAATTCTAATTCCAATTCGTACCCTTCTTCAGCTAATTTCATCATGCGCATAACCGTCATAGGGTAAAAACTAATATCAACATTTCTTTGATTTTGATTGGACAGTGAATTTATTCTCTGAAAATAAAAATAGATAGGTCTATTTATAATAGAAATTTTTTTCGTCATTGTATATAAAGGCACAATAGTAGAGATATCTTCACAACGCCAAATATCTTCGGGAAATTTTATATTATTTTTCACAAACAATTCCTTTTTAATTAATTTAGACCATGCAAAAAAACGCAGTCTTGCAACTTTCGCTTTATGCGAAGATTGTGTTGTAATATCTGATACCGAATGTATTTCCTTTATCTTATCCCTGTCATATGCCATATAATAAGAGTTACAGCAAACTATATCCGCCTGGTCTTTTACCGCAGTCTCATACATAGCCGATACATAATCTTCCGTCACCCAATCATCACTGTCAACAAACGCCAGCCATTTCCCCGTTGACGCTTCTATCCCTGTATTTCTGGCGGCAGATAATCCCCCATTTTCATCACGCTGTATATAATGACAAAGCTGAGGATATTTTGCAGCGTATTCTCTCGCTATAACCGAACTTTCATCCGTAGAACAATCATCAATTAACAATATTTCTATATTCTTATGTACTTGTCTCACCAGTGAATCCACACAACGTCTTAGATATTTTTCAACATTATATATTGGAACTATAACAGAAACCTTTTCCTGCATATATGAATTACCCCTTTGCTAAACTTCTACCTCTTTATCTAAATTCAATACATATACCTGTCTATAATTTCCATCCGCCCCGTCAAAACAAATTTCTCTCGAATTGTAATTCCACCGCGGATGCAGATCACATCGTGTTTCATTCATATATTTCACATTTGAATATATACTGCCAATCTTTATAATTCTTTCATCCGACACCCTGATCAGATACAGGGCCTGTTTCCGTTTCCAGTCTGGATATGTATCTGTAATGATATACTTTCCATCAGGCGAGTAAGAAGGATGTCCGTCAACTGAAAGAATTCCCTTTCCTATTGTTTCTCTTTTCTGCGTCTTGTCATAAAGCACATGGTACGCGTCTCCGTCAAATTTAGAATAACAGTATGATATGATCGTCCCGTCATCTTTCCAGTTATTATGAGATACCATCCCGTCATCAAGCAAAAGATACATGTCGCTTCCGTCAATATTACACGTAATCAACCTGTGATGAGTTACTCCATCCACAATCCACCGATGGATGAACATGAATCTTGATGCTGAAGGATTCAACATAATATGGTTTACTTTATGATATCCTTTTTTCATCGTTTCCTGACATTTCCACTCAGAAAGCATCTTATAAGTAATCGGTAATTCTGTCGCTGTATTACTATCTATATCCAATTTCCACATACAAGGAGAATCCGGACAACGATTTGCCGCAGTTATGTCTTCTATATTATTGTATCCATACCCCGGACGAAATGTATTCAGCCTGGAAAAATCTAAAGTAACCGCTGATTTCCCATCCAGTGAAACCGAATAAACCGGTTTCTCCAATACTATTTCTGATCCTTCTTTCAAATTAAAAATAACGCTGCAATACCTTCCTTCCCGAAAATCATTAAAAAGAATCCGGGAAGAAAAATCCGGTCCCAACCACTGGAGCATGCATCCCTGCTGTGAATTCCAGACATGTGTTTTTGTCAGAACCTTTTCTTTTCCAGACAGACAATCATATAGCATAATTGGTATTGCCTTATGAGATACATAATTCTTTTTCGCATTTTCCGGCGCAAGATAAATCATATACTTCTGATCCTTGCTCCAGGGTGATTTATCATAATAACCAAAATTATGATCCGCACCGTCTGAACTTATTTGTATCATCCCAGGCATATCTGTTTTTTTATCACTTAAAATATTTCCTGTATAAGCATATACATTCTTCATAACACGCTTTAACTTAGGAAAACGGGTTAGTCCCTTTGCCATACTTCGAATTATACTCATATTTTATCGTATCCCTTTAAATTTAAAAACTTCTAATAAAGACCCTGTCCCGTAACTTACATGCAGCAGCCAATAGCATCCGCACATCTTCACAATTTCTTCGATTTTCTTTGTTTTCTTTAACGCAAAGTAAACCGCCGCTCCAAAATACAACAGGTACATCGCTAAAAACATCCATCGAAACGCCCGATAAAAGATACCTGCAACGATAAGCAGCATATTGCCTGATACGAAAAAAAGCGGTATCATATGACGTAAAGAAATTCCTTCTTTGCTTTCACTTTTCCTCCATCCGATGATCCCCCATTTCCCATTTCCCAACGCCTGTTTCATCATTCCTTTTACGCTTTCACGAGCATGGTATATACTTTTAATAGAAGTATCCAGATAGAATTTTCCGCCGCATGTTTTAATACGTCCATGCATATCGTTGTCTTGATTCCGCATGAACTCTTCATTAAAATACCCGGCTTTCTCAAAGACAGACTTCCTGTAAACTCCATATGCCACAGTATCTACATAACCAGACTGACTGGCATATCGGAATCTTGCGTTCCCCACCCCAAAAGGTGATGACAATACATCCGCTATGAGTCTTCCCTTTTTAGTCAGGGATTCCGTCTCTATCCTTCCGCCGGCACATGCTACATCCGGTTTTTCCTGAAGAATCTGCACACATTTTCCGATCAGATTCGGATCTGCCTGTGCATGGGCGTCAATACGCACTACATACTCTCCTCTGGCGGCTTTTATCCCAATATTCCATCCTGCCGCGAGAAGTCGTTTCGGATTTTCAAAATAACGTACCTGTACTTTTCCATGCACCCTTTCATATGCGTCTATCGTTTCTTTCGCAATCTCAACCGTCCTGTCTTCAGAATTACCGTCAATAATCAGTATTTCCAAAGACTCTTTGGGATAATGCTGATTCAAAAAAGAGGCGACAGCCCTTTTAATGTACGATTCTTCATTCCGCGCCACAATCATTGCCGTTACGAAAGGTTTTGTCTGACTCTGTTCCATAATCCTCTCCTTGCGCTATAGATTTTCCCGATACCAGTCAATAGCCAGCTTAATCCCTTCTTCAAAGCTATATTCCGGATCATATCCCAGAAGCTTCTTTGCTTTAGAGATATCCGCATTACTATGCCGTATATCTCCCGCTCTCTCCGGTCCAAAATTCGGCTCTGCCTCTATTCCAAGCGCCTTTGTCAGGCCGTAGTAAATATCTATCAGATATTCTCTTCCTCCATACGCAATATTGAAAGCTTCCCCCGCGGCCTCCTCTGATGCAAGACAAGCTTTTAGATTTGCCTCGATTACATTATCAATATATGTAAAATCCCGTGATTGCCTGCCGTCTCCATTGATTGTCGGCGTCTCGCCCTGAAGCAGCAATTTCAGAAACTTTGGAATGACAGCGGCATAAGCGCCGTCCGGATCCTGGCGGCGTCCAAATACATTAAAATACCGCATCCCATAGGTCTCAAGTCCGTAGAATTTCGTATACATACGTGCAAATTCCTCGTCCGCTCTCTTTGTTAAAGCATATGGTGAAAGAAGCCTCCCCTCTCTTCCTTCCTGCTTAGGAAGATTCGGCTCATCGCCATACACTGAACTGGAGGAGGCGTATACGAATTTCTTCACTTTGGACACCCTCGCAACCTCCATCATATTTACCGTACCTATGATATTATTATTCGCATAAAACAGCGGCATCTCAATACTTCTGGGAACACTTCCCCATGCCGCCTGATGCAGCACATAATCCACCCCGGCGCATGCCTTTTTACACGTCCCAATATCTTTGATATCGCCTTTCATAAATTCATAATCCGGATGATCTAAGAACATATCTATATGTTCTTTCTTTCCTGTAGACAGGTCATCCAGACATCGTACTTTATATCCCATAGAAAGTATAGCCTCACACAGATTGGAGCCTATGAATCCGGCTCCGCCTGTAACTAAAAACAGAGAATTTTCCGGGAACTTTAGCTTCCTATAACTCATATCCTATATCTCCTTATATAAAAGTCTATAATCTCCAATATAAATAGCCGTCTTTTTCAAATTCTTGTCGGTTCAAGAGTCCTTTGATATCCAATAATACCTTCTTATCTCCCTTTTTATATAATTCTGCCAGACTACTTTCCGGCATATTTAAGAAGGCTTCATGAGCTACCGCTACAATAACTGCATCCATGTCCTGTATTGCTCCAAAATCGGTAAAGACAATATTATATTCTCGTTTAGCCTCTTCTTTATCTGCTATCGGATCCGCAATCACCGGCTGAATCCCATACTCTTTTAACTCATTTACAATGTCTATCACTCTTGTATTCCGTGTATCCGGACAATTTTCTTTGAAAGTAAATCCTAATAGCGCGACCTTTGCATCCCGTACTCTTTTATCTGCTTTGATCAGACTCTTTACCAGGTTTTCAGCCACATATCTTCCCATATCATCATTAATACGGCGTCCGCTGAGTATAATCTGACTATGATATCCCAATTCCTCCGCCTTATAAGTCAGATAATAAGGGTCAACCCCTATACAATGCCCGCCAACTAACCCCGGCCGAAAATTCAGGAAATTCCATTTCGTTCCCGCTGCCTCTAATACCGCTTTCGTGTCAATTCCCATCTTATTAAAGATAATCGACAGTTCGTTCATGAACGCGATATTGATATCTCTCTGACTGTTTTCTATAACCTTGGCCGCTTCTGCCACCCGTATACTTTCCGCGCGGTGTACTCCCGCATCCACCACCAATTCATAGACATTCGCCACAGTATCCAGCGTTTCCTCATCCATCCCTGAGACAATCTTCGTAATCGTCTCCAGTCTGTGGACTTTATCGCCTGGATTAATTCTTTCAGGTGAATATCCGATTTTAAAATCTCTCCCGCAGACCAGTCCTGACTCTTGTTCCAGAATCGGCACACAGATATCTTCTGTCACCCCGGGATATACCGTTGACTCGAACACTACAACGCATCCCGGAGACAGATGCCTGCCTACTGTATGACTGGCTCCTTCTACCGGTGTAAGGTCCGGAGTATGGTCTTCATTGACCGGTGTCGGGACGGCAACAATAAAAAACTTTGCCTCATCCAGGACTTCTTCATCACTGGTAAACTGAACTGATGTATCTCGGATAGCTTCATCCCCCACTTCTTTCGTTGGGTCAATGCCGCTTTTATATAATTTTATCTTCTCCTGATTCAAATCAAATCCAATTACATCTGCTTTCCTTGCAAAAGCGACTGCAATAGGCATCCCTACATATCCTAAGCCAACCAAGGCGATCTTTTCTTTTCTGGCTACAATCTGTTCATATAATCCCATAATGTCTGTACCTCTTTTGTCTGTTTTATGACATCACAATTTGAAAATATCATCCCACATCCTAAACTGCATATTTAAGCGCCCCTTGTTTTCCCAAAAGCTCCCGCACTTTCGTCACAACATATTCCACATCCTCCTGACTCAGACAAGTATGTAACGGCAATGTAATCTCATTTTGATACTGCCGGAACGCATTCGGATAATCCACAATATTAAATCCCAATTCCATATACGCCGTCATCATCGGCAGCGGTTTATAATGTACGTTTGCTGCAACTCCTTCCTCCGCCAATCTGCATATAAAATAGTTTCTCTCCTTCTCAGTCATCCCCGCCATTCTTAATAAATACAGATGTCCGCTGGACACATGATCATCTCCAAAATGCTTCAATCCCTGCATTCCCATCGATAAAAAAGCCGAATCATATCTGTCAATGATCTCTTTTCTTATCTCCAATAATTCTGAATAACGGCTCAACTGTCCGAGCCCGATAGCCGCCATAATATCCGTCATATTGCACTTATACGCCGGTGAGACAATATCATATTCCCATGCTCCAAGCTGACTTTTTGCCAATGCGTCCTTCGACTGCCCATGGAGGGAATACAGCATGAATTGCTGATAGATCCAGTCATCATCAATCCCTTTGATCGGATTCCATGTCAACGCTCCGCCTTCTGCGGTAGTCAGATTCTTCACCGCATGAAAAGAAAAACTGGTAAAATCCGCAATGGAACCGCATTTTCTCCAATTTCCCTCTACCCTTCTCTTTGCACCAAACGCATGCGCGCTGTCTGCCACTACTGCCACTCTTCCAATGGCTTCCTGAATCTCATTCTTCGGATGAAACAATCCTCTTTTCCTCTCCACGATATCAAAGATCCTGGAATAATCGCACAACACTCCTCCCACATCTACCGGAATAATTGCTTTCGTCCTCTCTGTAACGGCTTTTTCCAGAGCATCGTAATCCATCTCAAAACTGTCTTTTGCCACATCTACAAACACGAGCTTCGCTCCGACATGGCAGATTGGGCTTGCCGATGCCGTATATGTATAGGCAGAAGTGATAACCTCATCTCCTTCGCCTATTTTTAAAAATCTTAAGATTGCTTCCAGACATGCCGTAGCAGAATTCAATGTAACCGCTCTTGCTGTTCCGCAATATTCAGCAATCTTCCGTTCAAATAACTTCGTTCTGGGTCCGGTCGTTATCCACCCGCTCTTCAGCGTTTTGACCACTTCCGCAATTTCCAGTTCTGTAATATCCGGCGGCGAAAAGGGTATCTGCCTCTTCTCCATTTAAAACCACCTCTGCTCTCTTATATATTAATTCTTCTCCATCGTACTCATCCACCGCATACCAACATGGTGTATATTCAATAGTTATGGTAATTCATCCACGATTCTTCTGATATAAGATCTATCAATTCCATTTCATCCCGATCATCTCAAGTCTTCGGACCTGATCTTGCCGCAGCGTCTTACCCTCCCTGTTTCCGGCATAAATATGCTTCTGCTCGTTGATCCACTTTGCAAGCCATACTCCGTCTGCACGGTACTTATATGGAATTTTCAGGTTCCCATGCTCCTCATAATAGACCTTTGCAAGCTGATAACGTACCTCCCAGGGGTCCGGCTTCACCCAGATCATTCCAATCGCATCCAGCCGTTTCCGCCGTTCTGGTATATGTTTCTCCCGTCCTTTCTCCCGCTGATCCGCAACCCAGCCTCCAAGTTTATATCCGCTCATACTTACGTAAGACCCCGGCACATTCAGATTGCCGTTTGTCTCATAATAAGCTTTCGCTTCCGCATAACCTTGTTCCCATCTCTGCTCTGGCTTCGTCTTCCAGACCATTCCGATAGAATCAAGCCTTGTAATCTGTTCCCGGCTAAGCTTCGTCCCGCTGCTCTGCCCTTTCCGAAGTAATCTCTGCCGCCTGAGCCAGCCGCCGATTTTCAGTCCTTTCGGAGAACAATACGCATTCGGAATATCAAGATTTCCATGCTCCCGGTAAAATTCCATACACTCTGCAAAATTTTCTTCCCATAGATAGTCAGGCACATCCCAGATCATCCCGATCTCATCAAGCATCCGGATTCTCTCCTCAGACAAATATGCTTTCTTTATCCCGCTCTTTCGGCATGTCCGAAGCTGACAGATCCAAGCCCCCAGGCGGACTCCTGAATCCGTCACCATATTGGCGGCGGTATTTAAATTTCCATGTCGGGTATAATATTTCTTCGCCTCATTGAAATACCGTTCCCAGGCAAGATCCCGGCTGCTTTCCCAGACCATCCCGATCTCATTTAGCCTGCGGATCCGTTCCTCGCCAAGTACTCCATATTTATCGCCGGCATAGACCCTTCGCTGCGTGTGAATCCACCGGCCAAGGTTATAGCCTTCTTCTGTCTGATATTTCATCGGAATCTCCAGATTCCCATACTGTTGGTAATACTTCTTCGCACACTCAAACATCAGATTCCAGGAAGCCGACAACGTCTCCTCCAGACTCTCAAACAGCACGATACAATTCCTCACCTCATCCGTCACTTCGAAGCGTTCATTTACGATCTCTTCGTCCCGATGAATAAAATGATAGTAGGACACGGCGATCTGCATTTCTTCCTCAACAGTCCCGATACTGTAGAGATTCTCTATATTCAGCACAATATCGAATATGACCGCATCCTTTTTCTTACTCACAGATAATGCACGCCCGATCTGCTGTTTGTAAATGATCGGCGATACGGTGGGCCGAAGCAGAAGCACTCCGTCTATATCTTCCACATGCACTCCTTCATTGAGCATATCAATGCAGTACAATAATTTCAGATGTCCGCTCTCATCTGCTTTAAAGTCTGCAAATGTCTGACCAGCCTCAGGATCCTCTGAGTAAATGGAATATATGTGCGGCGATGCGTCCACCTTCGCAAACCACTCTTTTGCTTTCCCTGTCATTTCCCTCATATGCTCATGATTGGCACAGAATACAATATACTTTCCCGCAGGTTCCTTCATATGCCTGCAAAAGATCTCATCCAGCCCGTCCGTCTGCGCTAACGCACGGCGCAAAGCTTCTAAGTACTTCTCTCCCTCGTCCCGGACAGCTTTATTGCGCACCGTCCGTACCCGCTTCTCATATTTGTCAAGCTCCTTATGATAGGAAACAGCTTTGACGCTTAAATTTATGTTTACTTTCTTAGAGCACATTGGATTCCATTTTCTCACATCCTTTTATCGTAACATCCGATTTGAGCCATAAAATCCCTACGCCCTGTTTCCGTAC
>CAJTAL010000066.1 GCA_910574285.1 Lachnospiraceae bacterium
TCAAGGTACATGATTTTTATGTAAATCATTCGCTTAATATCCGAATGCATCTACCTATTAGTTTTATTCATCAACTTATTAGTTTTCGGACAGTCTCCCCCCATACCCCTGGAATCCTTGTCATTACGGCAATCAAGGAGATGATTGTCGTAATGGCAAGGCTGGATATGGCAGATGCCTGAATCTTCGGATATCGGGAAATATCACACCTGCCAATACCTTAGCCCCGTTTCTTATAACAATACCTGTTCAGCTTCCTTCCTTTTCGCTTCCATCCTGTCCAGATATTGTTTTTCATATTCGCTGGGGGAGTGGTAGCCACAATGGCTGTGAATCCTCACCGTATTATAAAACGCTTCTATATATTCAAATACAAGCCTGTATGCATGGCTGTAATCTATGATGTGGAACCGGCTGAGCCATTCCCTCTTGATCAGGGAGTGGAAGCTTTCTATGCAGGCGTTGTCCCATGGACAGGCTTTTGCCGAATAGCTGCGCTCCATCCCTTCAGCCGCTTTTTCATAGTCCCCGCAGGTATACTGCACTCCCCGGTCACTGTGGATGATTAGTGGCCGTGCTATATGCCGCCGCTCTTTCGCCTTTTCCAGGGCCGCCAATACCCACTTCGTCTCCAGCGTCTCCCCAAGTGTCCAAGAAATGATCTTCCTCGAATACAGATCCATGATGCTGGCCAGGTATACAAAGCCTCCGCAGGTCCATATGTAGGTGATGTCCGTACACCATGCCGCATCCGGCCTTTGGGGCCGGAAATCCCGGTTCAGTATGTTTTTTAATTCGATACTGAAATCAGAGCCCCGTGTTGTTCTTGTCCAGTGTTTCCTGTAACACGCCCGGAGCCCCATCTCCCGCATATACTTCCCCACGGTCCTCCCACTTACTTTGTCGCCTTTCTGGCGCATTTTTGCGGCTATTTTGGGCGCTCCATAGATTTCGTGTGATTCCTTGTATATTGTCCTGATCTGTGCCATCCTCTGTTCCTTTTTCACCTGGCCGGCGGATGGCGTGTGCTTCCTGAAAGCGTGATAGCCGCTCCTCGAAACGCCTAAGATCCTCAGCACCCCGCTGACATTCAGGCGGCGTTTCCCCTCTTCCCTTAACCGTCTTTCTTCCCGCTCGGTTTCCTGGAAGATTGCCTGTATCAGTTTCCCAGAATGCTGATGGCTTTTTTTAATATTTCACTAGAAAAGGAATTCCTGCCACAGTTCCGGGAAAATGCTAAAAAACTGTTGCGAGGATTACAGATGATGGCAGACACAAAAACAACATAGGAACGCTGCAGGTTTTACCAGCGAAGGCAGCTATACTTGAATTTAAAGGTAAAAAATGATATGATAAAGTCACCAAACAGAAAGGATAACATATGGGAAATATATATGATGGCGCGTTCCGGACAATCCTGAATGACTGCCGGAATTGATTATACCTGTAATCAATGAAATTTTTGACGAACATTATACGGGAGAAGAAGAGATTCGTTTTTTCCCTAATGAACACTTTTTAGACCAGCAGGATGCGGCTGACAAGGAACGGATAACAGATACTAATTTTCAGATTATTGGCAGAATAGTTAAAAAGTATCATCTTGAATGTGAAAGCAGCTTACCAGATGGGAAGATTACAATCCGTCTTTTCGAATACGATGCCCAGATAGCGCTTGATGAGGGCGAAGTTACAGAAGAAACTCTGACGGTAATATTTCCCAATACGGCAGTGATGTATCTGCGGGCATATAAAAAGACTCCGGATAAAATGAAATATGTGATCGTAACACCTGGCGGGACGGTACAATATGATGTCCCGATTATGAAGGTGCAGTCATATTCACTGGATGAAATCTTTGAGAAACGCTTATTAATGCTTATTCCATTTTATATTTTCTCACATGAGAAAAGTTTTTCGGAATATAATAACAATGAGCAGAAACTGGAAGAACTGAAAGCAGAATATCGGATAATTTTAGAAAGACTTGATGATCTGGAAAAGCAAGGTATTATTGGCGCATTTGACAAGCGGACAATCATAGAGCTTTCAAGTGATGTGATCCGGGAAATCGCACGTAAGTATGAAAACGTGCAGAAAGGCATAGGTGCTATGATGAGAGGACCATTGATTCAAACAGAAGCAAGAACTATTTTAAATCGCGGTATCAGTGAAAACAAAAAAGAAACAGCACTTAGGATGCTGAAAGTGGGAAAGCTGACGGTCGAGGAGATTGCAGAATACTCTGCCCTTAGTGTGGCAGAGGTAGAACAGCTTGCGAATCTTCAGACAGTATAAGCAACAAGGTAACAAAACAGACTGAATTTCCAAGCCATCTGACGATAGATACTATATCTCAGATGGCTCTTTTTCATGTCAGGATCAAACTCTGCTGCTCATATTCCTGTTCCCGCCAAAGCTCTGGCGGAGTCTTATGAAGCGCATACTCCGTAAATTTGTCATCATAAACCCAGTCCTCCAATTCACCATTCTCCAAAACCAGCGGCATACGATTATGAACAGGGCTTACAGCAGCATTCGCCTGCGTCGTAAGAATAATGAAACGCACCTCATCCTGAAACCGGTTATAGAATCCTGCCATAAATAAAACCGGTCTGTCCTCTCTGAAAAATGTTACCTTATTCTTATCTGAATCCCACTCGTAAAATTGTCTGGCCGGAATCACGCAGCGCCTGTGCAATACGCTTTCACGAAATGTCTTCCGTTCCAGCGCCGTCTCTGCTCTGGCATTGATCAGAAGCCCTTTCTTCTGATACTGCGGGAATCCCCAACGCATTTCATTCAGTTCCAATGCCGGTGAATTTTCCGCTGCAGGACCTGCTGACAACGGATTTTTCTGCTGGTTGTGGCAAGTCAGAATACCAGCAGACTGTGACGGGTAAATATCTCCTGTACGCATTTTCTGCATCCGCAGATCTACGCCCCGGATTACCCGTTCGATTTCCCTAGCTGTCCCCTCGTCCACATAGAACCGTCCACACATAATTTTTCTCTCCTTTTCCTGTCGCAGATTATCCATTCATCCAGCGTCAATGGGGTATAATCAGAATACATACAGAAACAATTAATCATATTCGACGGAATCGCCCGTCTCTCCCCATCGGGATTCTCACGAATACTGCTCCTTGTTATCTTCTGGAACTGCTCCAATAGCCGCTGGTCATAGGTATCATGCACGTGACCATAAAGCATATATACTTTAGGATTCCCATTTCCGTCCAGACGATACTGCCCGTTATAGCACATGATAGGATAGTGGCAGACAATGACCTTCCGCTTGTTATCCTGCAATTCTTCGTAAGGCTTGATCCAGACAAAACGGCTGGCATTATAATCCTTATTCTTCAGGAACCGGTCATGTTCCCCTAATCAGATAGATCCTCCCATTCAGCTTCCCAAGCAGTTCATTCGTTTCTTCCGCCTTTCCCCATGACAGGTCTCCCAGAATCACAACCTCATCATTCTTTCGGACTTTCTCGTTCCATTTCCGCAGCATGTATCCATTCATTTCCTCCGCATCCGCAAATCCCCGGCAGTCCATCTTTGTATTCAGGTTCCCGTGGAAGAAATGCGGGTCGGCAATATAATATCTCAATTTATTTCACCTGCTTATCCTGTAATCTTGGCAATTTCTACTTTGATTGCTGTTATCTTTCACAATTAATAATCATATTGTATGTAATCAGGCAGGGAAAATCAACTACAGATTATCACAACTACAAAATCTGCCACTGGCAGCTTCCTCCATATGCTATGGCAAGTAAAAATTCCGGCAGAGAATCAACCCTGGCCGGAATTTTTCTTTTGCAGATCTGCATCCATAGAAAGCAGCACGATCAAACGCATGCATTTTGTTCTGACGATGATATTTCCCTGCAATATGGCTTCAGAATGATTTCTGCCTTTTCCAGAAAATCTATTCCGCTCGTACTCTCCTGATAGACTTCCCACAATACCTTATGTAAGTTCTCCACCTGGATGCCGCCACAGTGTCTCTCCAGCATTTTCAAAAAGGGAAGCACCATAGTCTTGCGGAAATCCTTTCCAAGCCGCAAATTATAGCTTTCCAGACCATATACTTCCTGAATACACTCCAGCACAACATCATAATCTGCCTCAAACCTCATAAATACCTGCTCCATTGACCTCTCCATCTCACAAATACCTGGCCATCTCTCTTACATCCGCACAATCAGTCCGTCAAGGCTCATCCGGGGCAGTCCTGCCAGATACCATTCATCCCCCATATCAATCCTGGCCGGAACCCAGGCATTATCCACCTTCAGGTCGAAGCAGTCTCCACAATGCAGTCCGCCATAGAACGAATCCAGACCAAACCGGATATCATATCGTCCGCTTTTTTTGTCATAGAACAATGCTCCTTCTCTTTTTTCACTCATAACGCTATTACCTCCTGTAAAAATTTTGCTTTCATATAAGTAATAGTGTCATTTTTTCTGAGATTGGAAAATTTCCGGATTTTTTTCAAAATATTTTTTCCGGTAGCGGTAAAAAGTAGTGTGAGATAAGCCCAACTCACGCTTCAGCTCTGCCTGTGTAATCTCGCCAGCCGTTACTCTCTGGTATGCCTTGGCAAATTCCTCTTCTTTGATTGCCGGCGGACGTCCATAATCATCCCATTCTCCCCGGAGTTTCTTCATGGCGATACCTTCACGCTGGCGTTTTTCCTTCTTCTGGATTTCGGATTCGCTGATGGAGGCGTAAAGCTCCAGCATCATGTTATTGATTGTCTCCATCATCAGACGTGCCATGGAGTTATCCATCTTAGACAAATCCATCAGTGTTGTCGGGAGTTCCAGTACCATCAGCCGGACATCCCTGCTCTGTAATTTCCGAATCTGCTCCATAGTGTCTCGTTTATTCCTGCCTAACCGATCCAGTTCTGTCACAAGAAGAATATCCCCCTCCCGGAGAACATCTTCCACAAGAACCGTGTATCTCGGCCTATTAAAGTTTTTACCCGTCTGCTGGTCCGTAAAGATATTATCCAGTTCCAAATCGTGCTCCTTGCAAAATATTTGAATCTCATGAATCCCTCTGTCAAGATGTTGATCCCGTGTACTGGTCCTATGATATCCGTATGTAGCCATTCTTCCGCCTCCCTGTATAAAACACCATATCAAACCATACTTGTTCATATATTTCTACCTGTTCTATACGTCTGGCAGCACTAAACGCAACCTTCTAAGTCAAAAAAATCCTCGGAAGATTACTCCTCCAGGATTCTTCATTTTTCTTTTATTCTTATAAAATGGTAACCGTCTCCATGATTTATACCAAAATGTCCACACTTTCTCCGGTATATGCCAAAAGCCGTCATGCATACATTTTGGCACAGGTTTTCCGCCTGTTTTCTGCTATGCCAAAAAGTTTACTTTTTGAAATATATCTTTACTATCTCTGTACGTTCTAAAACAAAAAAGCGCAACTGTTTTTTTATACGCACAACATAGTTTTTTTCAGGCAGAGAATAATCCCAGAGGATTACTCCTCTGGGATTGCAAATTTATATCCTGCGCCTCTGACAGTCTGAATATATTCAGGATATCGTGAATCTGTTTCCAGTTTTTTACGCAGGCTACGTATTAAACAATAAATAATATTATCTATCTCCTCCTTAAATTTTCCATCGTATACCGCATCATAAATCTGTTCCTTTGTACATATCCATCCCGGATGCTCTGTCAGAAGCCGAAGTGCAAGAAATTCCTGATGGCTCAATGGAATCCGTTTATCTTTTCGATAGACTTCCTGTTCTTTTAACTGTATTTTTAAGTCCTTAAAATACAATACCGACTTTGGCATGATTTCAGTATATTCTACATTGTTCTCATTCCTGATGATGGACCGCACTTGCTCCATGATTTTCCTTTCTTTGTCCGAAAATCTTAAAATCATAATCTCACCTATAACTATCACCTCTTTAAAAAATTCTCATAAACATCAAGAACTCTTTCTTTTGAAATTCTATACTCGATTGTAAACCGATTAGGAATTTCAGCGAACATACTGTTCAACCTAGATTCTATATTGGGTAAGAGGGTTTCCGATATTTGTACATCCCAAAAAAGAGATTTATCCCATAAAGATTAATAACTGCCTCAGCATTTCAAATATGGGAATTCCATTTATTTCTTAATATGTTCCATTCCAAATAGCTTGAAAGCCTGCCCGGGAATGATATTCTTTCTCCTGCACATAAGAACTTGCGTATCCTGGTGCCTGTCTTGCTACATAACTCGCAAAAGTCGTCTCCCATGGCCGCATTATCTCTTGAAATCTGTCCACTGCCGCATCATAAGTACTTTTATCATTCGGATCAATCTTAGAAAATACATCTGTAATCTCGGAAATCATCTTTGGATTCGACGCAACCGGCTGCGTTCTGGTTCCACCGATATAGTATCCTTCCCACATGGGATTTTGTTTATCCGCTACTGCCAATTCTAAAAGAATCTTCGAAGTTTCCAGCGTCCTGTCTATCTTTTTTTCTACCGCTTCACATAAAAATTTTTCCTGCTGTTCCGTCAGACCCAACCCCGATTTATGCACATACGCCCTTGCAATCCCTATGTTTGCGTAAGTCATATAGGTGCCTGCACCTCCGGCGCCTAAAAATTTATCTATATATTCTCCCTTCTTTTGCATATTCATCAATTCTTTCCACGTCACCTCCATTCCGTCTACAGAAAGCTTTGTTTTGAGGTTATCCGGCGTATTGGCAATTCCTTTCGAAATATTCTCTTTCATTTCTTTTACAAGGGCATTGATACCCCATACCGAATTCCGATCCGTATTCAGAGTGCAGTGCACGTTACTCTCAAATGCAGCAGAATATGCTGTAAGTTCATCCTCACTAATCTGTCCTTTTGCATATTGTTCAAACACTCCGAAATACTGTTCCGTATTTCTTAAATAATGCCTATCTTCGGTATGTACCACCTTAATAGATCCTGTTTGGTATTTATTTGCCAATGAAATGGAATTTTCACTTTGCACATGCGTAATTTCCCAACTGTCCAATCTTTTTCCTTCTGACAGCTTCACTCCCGTCAGCGCTCCCTTTCTTCCCTCATCCTGTAATGGTTGAATGGATTGCCGCTCTGTCTTTTGCATATTTCCATGACAAGAAACACCTGATATATTCATTATACGCTCCCTCCAATTCACACTATCATTGCTTTCATATCTTTTCTGCATTCAACCAATTTTTCCGTGCTTCCATAAACATTTCAAACAAATTGATTCTTTCCGTACTTTGCTCTGTCATTGAGAGCTTATCCTTTATTCTCTCTGCCATTATCTCCGGACTTTCCCCCATTTCAGATAGCTTTCTGCCTGCACGCTGCGCTTCAATTTCTCTCATCTTTTTTTGATACTCAGGCCTGACCTTTTCTAGCAATTTTTGAGTATTAATCATACGATTTGTCCCATCTTCCGCAATCCTTGCCACTTTCTCATATGCTTTGTCAAGCCTGGCAAGTTCTTCCTCCATTGTAAGCTTATGAAAGCGGTAGTTTTTCCCCTCCAGTTCAAATTCAATATAGTCGGCTCCCTCTTCAAAATCCTGTGTCCATACTTCCCGCGTACCATTTTCATATCCAGTAACAATGTCATTGTAAACATCCTGATAGGCTTTCATAAGACTATCTTTATGAATATTCACAATATGATCATATATATCTACTTCTGGGGCTTTTCCTTGCTCATATGCCTCATTCAGATAAACATTATATGTGCCACAAAGCGCCATCTCTATTGTAGGGTTGTTAAATCCATTATCGGATTTTTCTATTATTCCATCATATATAGAATCCTGCCGTACTTTTGTCCAATCTAATTTTTGATCCGAGAATGTTCCCTGTGTTCCATTTTCAACTTGGTTCTGAAAATGCTCCTGTCCTTCTTTTGAAATCTTATATTTTACTGTTTCCGGACTATTTTCATCGTTCACATGCCCGCTGTCTTTCTTCGGATTCTGATCTTTGATTCCTTCCTGATTAACTTCTATCTGATTCACTAAGTTCTGCAATGCGCTTGAAGCTTTACCCATTGGCGATATCGTTGCAACATCTTTACGCGGCAATATGTTTATTCCCTTAGTTTCCTTTTTTTCCTGTGCATTACCATTCATATTTTTATTTAATGCATCTACATGAAATAAATTTGTTGTTTGTCCAATATTAATACGCATAATTATCTCCTAAAAATAAGATCTGTTTTTCTTCCTGTTAAAAAAAGTTAGATCTGTCTTATAGTTATCTTCCTTTCTCATCAGTTCCTCTTGTAATTCCTCTTCTGCAAGACCGTTTTCCTATTCAGATGCTTTCCCTTTTTCTTTAAGTAATATCTTTTTATCCTCAGGTTCACTTATAATCTTTCCGATTCCAGTAAAGGTTTCTTTTATCAATTCTGCCGTTCTCTCATCAATTTCCGCTATTCTTTTCCTTTTCCTTTCTGAATTTCCAGATTTTAATACAGCTTCCAATACATTCTTTTCGCCTTCCAGCCTTTTCTTAACCGAATCCATTACTTCACTTTGAAAAGCCACTGTTTACCCACATTAATATCTACATTATTTTAAGAACTCCAAAAACGCTTCATAAAATAATTTTTCCTTCCTCTCATCATTATTCTCAGGTATGCCTAATCTGCCAAGTGCCTTTTGAACCGCTGTTTTTGCTGAATACACGGTATTCCCCAGGATATCTTGCCCCCTTCCATTATAAGCATTCTCCATTGACATGGCAAACAGCCTCGTTATGCAGGTAAGTTTGCCTCCTGTCTTTTGTATATTTCCATGATAAGAAATACCTGATATATTCATAATTTTTACACCCAACTTTTATCGTCGGTGTTTAACTTATAACAAATATTCGTTATGCTAATACGGACATACGGTTTATAGCCACCTGGCATTCCTGAAGCTTTGAAACATCGTAAGCATAAGAATTCCATGAATCTATCAGTTTCTGATAAGATGTCCTCCGGTCAACCCCTTCTGAATAATAAAACTGCCGGAAACATTCGGAATTATCATAAAATCTTTTCCAATAATAATTCGTCTTATATCTGTCCACAATTGCATTTGCGTTTTCTTTACTCCTGCTTCTATTTAGGGCATATTCTATACCTGCCAAAATTGTTTCCGAGTAAGTACCTTTTTCTTTATAAATCTTCAACATCATTTTGCTGACATCATAGATCTCGGACTTATCATACATCGGTGCTCTTTCCTTATCATAGTAAGGATCGTCATACAGTCTCCGTATCCGGTCATTGATCCTGTTAAGCACATCATCTATCCGGGTATTTACAGCTTTTGTCATCTTATCTGCAAACTGCCTTGACACCATACTATTTCCAGAAAATAACTGTGTCTTCAATAATAACATTCCGGCATCTAATCCAAAGCTTTCTTCATTTCCAAGGCTGTCAAATAATCCGTCAAACGTCAACTCCTGCACCAAACGATTGGCCAGAGAGATTTCTTCTAGGCTATATCTTTCAGATTTACCTGGCTCCTGTACTGTATCACAGGCCCTCCTCAACTCCTGAGCCATATAAGCAATATCCTCCGACAGCCATTCGTACTCCGTTCCTTTTAGATTTGCATAATCTCTGTGATTCTTAATAAATTCATTGTACTGCTGAATTTTATTGTTATATTCGGATGTAATGATGTCATATATTTTGTTTTTCTCACCAGCAAATCCATTACTCTCCAGAAATCCCCCTACATTCTCTACAAAAACATTTGCCCGTTGCTCCATGACCTTAGAAACCGCCGCATCCAATTGAACCCTGTGAGCTTCAAACTCCGTACCGCTAAAATGAGCATTCATGTGCTCAGACGCAGTTACATAAGACGCCGCAAGCCTGCTTAAAATCTCATCTAAATTCCCGCTCCCTCCAATATCAAATGCTTTCTGAAACCGGAATTCATCCCACGAGTATTCTTCTTTGTTTAGACTGACCAAAAACTCATGCGGTATGTCCGAAACATTCTCTACTGGTTTAGATTTCTGATCCTTCTCAAAGATTTTTATCGGATTAGCCTTCCGATATTTATATAAAAGTGTATTAGCCTTCGTAATCTCCTCATTGCCTCCATAAAAGGAATGCATTTTTTTATCAATCAGTTTGAGAAATCCATTCTGAAGTACCGGCGATCTGCCGTTTAAATTCACAAACAATGAACTGGTATTAATTTGCATTACACGACCTCCCCGAATAGAAAAAACGCTATTACAATGTCTTACATAGAAATTTATCTATATACTTTTCCTTGTTCAATCCACTTTAATCTTGCATCCATAAGCATCCTATATATCGGCACATTCTTAGGACGTTCATACTTCTCTTTAAGTTCTTTCAGTTCACGTCCCTGTGTTATATTTTCTTTTGTCTCCAATTCCTGCATTATATTCCGATTATGCCGTTCCTCGGCGATCTTCTTCAATTCTTCCATAGTTTTTAATACGCTTGGAGATACTCTGTCAATCATAATTGCATAATTTACATGATCTTCAATATCTTGCGCATACTTTTCAAAAGCCTGATCTAATGTAGCAAGCTCTTCTTCCATGGTGAGTTTTCTATAACTTTCCATTCTTCCATTACTTATAAATTCGATCCCGTTAAAGTCATCACCTGTGTTATTATCTTTTATCCATACTTCCCTAGTACCGTCACTATATCCATCTACAATCTTATTATACATATAAGTATATGCTTCCATCAAATTTCCGATATGACTGTTTATATTCAAAAAATCTTCTTCTTTTGATTGTAAATCCTTATACATCTTCCACAAATCTTTAGATATAATCTCTGTACTGTCGCATGTCGTCAATGTATTGACATTAAGATGAGACTGAATATAATTATATATTTCCTGCTCTTCTTGCGGCATAGGCATATAATTTTGTATGTTTTCTTCCTTATGTAAATTTTCCTTCATATACTCAAGACCCTCTTGCGAAATATGAACCTTATCTTTTGAAACCTGATTAGCAAACAACGTTATCTCCTGTAATTTTCCCATGATATTTGAACTTTTATTATTTCCAGATTTCTGCAAAAGACCATTACATTTTTGGTTTAACTCTGAAAAGATATGATTATAATTCCCATATATCTTCATTTAACATTCGTCCTTTCCTATTGACAGTTCTGTTTTCAAATTTCGATTTTGTTATTACATACGTCTGATATATTCATAATTCCATTACACCTTTCATCTATTTTCAATCAATCCACATCGTATTCTATTTTATAACCTTTATTATCGTCATTCACTACTTTATAGCATCCTGCCGACTCTTTATGCTCTGACTTCTCATACGTATCGAAATGATTATGCGTGATAAGTCCTCCACTTTCTTCCACTCGTTCTTCTTTGGCTGTCACTGTCTCCACAGTTTCTTGTCGGTTTGTCTCAAGCTCTTTTGTGATTTCCTCAAGTTTCTTTTCTAACAACTCAATATTTTCTTCTGAACTCCCTGCATCGCCAGAAGTTCCTTTCATAAGCAACAGGGAATTCTGAATAGATTGCTTTTCTGCTTCTAAGGATCTTTTTCTCTTTTCCGCTGTCTCAATTCCCTCTAAGTAAAGAGGTTTTGCCTGCTTGTTTTTACTGCTCCCTACCATAGTCAATGGATTCACATAACCGGGTTTTACATTGTTTATCATATCATCTACCTCCATTTGTTATAATCTTTCAAGATATATCGGACAAAATTTTATTTACGCAAGCGGCTTTTCGCGAACGGCGGTTCCTCCTTCGTAAACGGTTTTAAACACAACAATGCCGTCAATTTAAAATAATTTTTGCTTTCTTCTATCTCCATTGTTCCTTCATACTTTTCAACAGTATGCCTGATATTTTTTAATCCGGTTCCATATTCTGTTGCCTGATATACTGCACTTACAGGATTTGCAATTTCAAGGATAAGAAAATGGTGCCGCTTACAGACCATAACAGAAATCTCTGGCTGCTCTATGTCTCCTTTCATACATGCCGTAATCGCATTGTCCATTGCATTCGCAAAGATCACACACAAATCTAAGTCCTCCACAGGACAATCCGATGAAAACCGGATATCATATTTCACTTCAATGCCATTTGAACGCGCATAATTGATTTTCTCATTCAAAAGAATATCTATAACCGGATTTCCTGTTTCAATCCCAATCAGCAGATGATCCGAAGCTTTATGCAGGTTCTCAAAATAGATCTCTGCCTCCTCATATTTCTTTTCATGGATTAAACCTGATAAAACCAGAAAGTGGTTATCAATATCATGGTGGAACCTGCGGTATTTTTCATTTCTCATCTTGGCTTCTTCTAAATAGATAGACTGCTCTTTCATCTGGTCTTCAAGCCTTTTCTGATCTGTTTCCTGCATGGACAATATCACAATCCTGCCCGCTAATCTTAATATAATAAAAAAAACAGCACATGCGCCCAAAATCCAGAACAATGCCCACAGATTTGACTGATTTCCCGGCAATAAATGTCCTGTGCCAGAATCCATCCACATATCCAGACTCAGGCCGCTGCGGATGGCCCACACAATAAAGATACATGGAAAAAGCAGTGCATACAAACAATGGGAGATCTTTTGCTGTCCTGTAAAAAAATAGGTTTTAGAAATATAATTTAATGTCACAACCAACAACACAGTCAATATGCCTGACACCAGTATCTGTATAACCATCGCCATGCTGAAATCTGTCTCCTGTCCTGAAAGGAAACGCATGAAAACTGTCTGAAAACCCTCCATGAAAGTGAATAGCGTTAAAATAATCATCGCCGGAGCAACCGCATCTGACCATTTTATTTTTAAGCAGAAAACAGGAAAGCCAACTATAATTCCGGCATGCAGCAACAGCCTCAAAATGCCAGGACTTTGATAGAACATCACAAAAAATGTAAGAAGATCACTGAACATCACATACCACATCAAAAACTTTTTAGCATGGATTCCCGTAAAATTCTGTATAAAGTGGAATTCCGCAAAATAAAGGCATCCATTGATGCCCAGCCACCATAAATAGAATCCAATGGGAAAATTGTTTACTAATTCCATCATATCACCTCGTTTTTCAAGAAATTCAGTAGTCTCTGTATAAAATCTGTCTGCTTCCGCCTTGATATAAATATCTTTTCTCCATTTGTCAGAATTGCTACTCCTTTTTCCTGCCCGGCAACACAACTCATATTCACTACAAAACTTCTGTGACACCGGAAGAAGCGTTCATCCAACTTGGTTTCCAACATATCAAGAGTACCAAAATAATCATACGTACCATGCACGGTATGAATTCGGACCTGATGGTTAAACACCTCGCAATATAAAATATCACGGATAAAAATCACTTGTGTTTTCCCACTTTTCATAAGTGTCAATGACTGATTATCCATCTGCTCTGTTTGGTTAACCGCCCTGTCCAGTGCCAAAAAAAGACGTTCTTCCGTAACAGGCTTCACCAAATAGTGTACCGCATTGGCGTCAAAAGCCTCCACAGCATATTCCCTGTAAGATGTTACAAAAATAATGCGGCTTCTGCAGGAAATCTGTCTTGCTACTTCAAGTCCGTCTATCCCAGGAAGCATCAAATCTAATAAGATGATATCAAATTTCTTTTTTGCTTTTAATAATTCCTCGCCTGACATAAAAGTTTTTATACTTGCATCCAATGATTTTCTGTTTATATATTTTTCTACTTTTCTTCGCAGTTCCTCCAAAATATATCTTTCATCCTCGCATATAGCGACTATTATCATTTTGCATCTCTCCCCCATAATCTTAAACAGAAAAGCCTGCACATTTCATAAAGAAAGTTGTGAGACAGAATATCGTGTTTATATATCGGTAAATCCACTGAAACATTTATAAATGCTACGCAAAAGGCTTCTCTTATTACGTAAAAGGTAATATTTCAAATTATTTATGCACGATTAGCACTTAAAAATCTTTAAATTAACTGTGAAAACTCTTCTGCATTTGTTATACTCGTGTGCGCATTCAACTGCCGCTTTTCTGCCCTGCATTACAGAAGCGCTCACTCGTTATACATGTAGGTTGGCACAGATATTTTCGTTAACGAGTATAATATAGCCGGGTGCCCTCCTTGATTGAATATATGTGCTTTTGCATCAGGAATAACCGTTGACATTTGTTTATATTCATCTTCAAGATCAGATCTACACATTTCGTCCTACTTGCTTCCGACCAATAATACGGGTACTCCTTAAATCTTTCAGAGATTTATGGAACAGAGGACGTTTTTCTCTGGCACACTGCAATAGTGCTTCAGTATCAAGGTCAACAATTTTTTCCCAGTCTTTACCTTAACACCATTCGTAAAACTGTCTTGCCTGCACATCGTTTTTTGCCCTTGTTCTTTCTGAAAGTAAATTATCAGAAAAATTATCGTTAAGTGTCCATCCGTCAAAACTATCTGCTATAACTGCATAAATTAAATCCGGTCGTCCTAAAGCAGCATTAATAGCTGCCCATGCACCTCCGTTACCGTCTACATATTTTTGAATTTGTTCAATTAACTCCTTCGGCAATATATTCGATTTATTCACTCAACAATATAGTATTTATATCTTTACGACAGGCTATCGTTAAAAATACCAGTAAGAAAATGTATCTATGCCTCTCCATATATTAGGGACAGCCATAGAGACTGCCCCCTTCACTTTTTATCTACTCCAGTTTTCTAAAATTATTGATGCACTTTAGCGTTTCCAACAGTAATTCCTGATACAAATCTTCGTCAAACGCACCATTCACCAACGCATTTTTTACCAGCAATGGTTGATACATCTTCAGCACTTGCTCTGTCGCCTTTTCATCACCCATTTTAGCCTGAAATAATAACTCTTCAAAATTCATTCTTACCTTCCTTCCATCATTTTACGTACTTTTCGAATTGCATAGAAATAAATCCCTTTAATCCTATAAGTTGGATGACAATTCATCAGTCCCATTTCAGGAAATGTCCTACCTTCGAACACATGCTGATAAATTAACTTGCGTTCTTCCTCACTTAGCCTCAGCAGTGACCTTACAAGTTTCTGATCTGTCAGTTCATCCCATTCCGGGTAAACCCCTTCTGCTTCCTGAAATAACAATTCTTCTTTCTGTCTTTGCTCCAAGGACTCCTCAAAGGGAATCCCCATTTCAGCCTGCATAAACTCATCGACAGATATTTCAGCATTAGCAGTTCGAATTTTTTTCTTCAGATAATAACTCCTTTTTCCACGAATAGAACTTAAAAGATAAGCAGTAAATTTGTTCTTTACATCAGAACCAGTGAATTTATTATTTTTGTTCATGATTTTCCTCCAGAATATTCAAAATTAACCCGTTTTGAAATCCTGAAGCGGCGGGGAGCGGCAATGATGCCTGGCAACAGGCTCTATTTCTGCATAAAAAATACTGCCAAACCGGCATATTACCAGTCTGACAGCATAAAAAGATAATCGAATTCCATGTGTTATATGAAATATCAGCACATCATATACTGCATGCCTAAAAGTCTCATGCATCCACCATGCGGTTACGATTTTTTTAACAAACTACTTACTGCACATTTTCCTTTCCTGCCATATATAAACCTACATTCCTTGTTTTCCTGCCTGTTACACATCGAACACGCAATATAATATGTGAAAACAGGTATCTTAACGCATTTCATATAGTGCATATCTCATGTAAAATATAAGAACTAAGTGAGGTGATACAAATGATGGCTAAGAAATTATTAGGAGATGCGGTAAAAGAAGAACGATTAAGAAGAAATCTGTCCCAGAATGCTCTTGCTGAAATGGTGCATGTATCTCTCCGCACCATCTCTGATATTGAAAATTACAATGGTAATCCCCGGTTTGAAAATCTGTACTTATTGGCATCTTATTTGAATTTATCCATAGATGCAGTCTTTAATGGTGAAAACGAGCCCATGGATTCTACCATGAAACAGATTATCGCAGAACTTAATCAGTGTTCCAATGAAACAAAGCGCCTGGCACTGGGGACATTGCGCGGTCTCTTATCCGCAGTATCCCAGAACCAATAGTCTTTATTTTTGCATCCCATATTGACTTAACCATTGTTTCTGAGTATAAAAAACGAATCTGTGAGTAATCTGTAGTAAATCTGTGAGTTTAGATGGAAAATAGAAAAATGTCCGGATATGAAAAAAGCAACCCCGCTTATGATGGGACTGCTTTTTCTTTGTTACGTTTTATAACAGCTATGTTTAATAGTTATACTAATTAGTTCTTGCGGAAGGTGTCCATTGCCTCCATGATGTTCTGGGTTATGCTTTCATCCATTTCCTTTTCTTCAGGTGAAAGATCCAAAACTGAATCTGAAGGCTGATCTTCCTTACCAGCAGAGATTGCCAGGCACTCGCCCATGGCTTTTTCCAGTTCTTTCTGTATCAGTTTTTCCAAAAGAGGCTGAAATGATTCCACATGAAAATCAGGGATTCTTTCTGAAGCAACACCATCTACATAGCTTAAAATAGCAGCAGCAATCAACTGGGCCTTCTTCTTCGTTCCGTTCAAAATCTCGGCAGCCCGTACATGGACTGGATCTGTTCCTCATAATACATATCCCTAAGATAAAAGAAATCAGTAATTTCATTTCTTCCTCCTTAAACTGCCAGCTTCAACTGTTCCATCTCTTTTGTTTTCTGCCTTTGTTCTGCATCATAATATCCTTGGATTCTCTGCCCTAAAACGGTATTGCGCTTTCCGCTGTCATCCGTATGGATACACTGGCACACTGCGTTCCAGTCTCCAACCAGATAAACCTTGCATTTCGCCCTGGTAATCGCTGTATAGAGGATATTGCGCTTCAGCATGGTGTAAAATGCTTTTACACACGGGATAATCACGACCGGATATTCGGAACCCTGGGACTTATGGATGGTGATAGCATTGGCATGTTCCACCATCTCCATCTGTTCCCGTTCGTACCGGACTACCCGGTTTTCCGAGAACAGAATCTGCACCTTCTGGCTTTCGTCTGAATCCTCGTAAATATCCTGGATAATTCCCATGTCCCCATTGCTGACCAAATCCGTATTCTTATTCTGCAGAATCTTATCGCCCACCCGGAATACATCTTTTCCTATCGCAATCTCACTCTTTCCAATAGCAGGCGGGTTAATCAGATCCTCTAATGTCCGGTTCAATTCCACCACGCCAGCGGCAGTCTTTACACGGTAAGAGGTCAGAATCTGCACCTGCTCCAACCCGTATTTCTGTACTTCCTCCAGATACAGTTTCTTTACCATCTCTGCAGTCGGCTCTGTTCCATCGCATGGGACAAATATAAAATCTTCCCCCATAAACAGGTTTGTCCGGTTCTGCTGGATCAGATTCGCATTGACCGGGATATTGCTTGACGCGCCCTGCCGGTAGACCATATCCAGTATCGTTACCGGGATCAAACCGCAGCCAATCAGCTGCCGGAACACATCCCCGGCTCCTACAGACGGCAGCTGATCCACATCTCCTAACAGCAATACCCTTGCGCTGTCTTTGACCCTGCTGAAGAACTCATAAGCAAGGTGCATGTCTACCATGGACACTTCATCTACATTCAGGAACTCTGCTTCCAAATACTGGAATCCCAGATTATAGTCGCTTCCTCCGAGCAGACCTAATGCCATATGCATCGTGGATGCGTCTTCCTTGCCGGTGCTTTCCGCCATTCTCCTTGCCGCGCGTCCGGTAGGCGCCATTAGCTGTACCGAAGTCTTGCATTTCAGGCCATGGATATAAAGGATGACCTTCAGAACCGTCGTCTTGCCCGTGCCGGGACCGCCTGTGATGATACTCAAAGTGCTTTCAAACACCATCCTTACTGCCTGTTTCTGTCGTTCGGACAATGTAATGCCTAAGACCTGCTGTGCCTGATTGATCTCATTTTCAATCGGGAACGGCTGTCTTGGCATCTTAAGCTTCTTCGCAATCATCACTGCGGTCAGGCGTTCTTCCTCATATTGTTGGAAGATATATACCTTCCCATGATCCACAACAATGCTCTGCTGCATGACCAACTGATAGAGTACACGACTAATATCCTGTTCTGTTACGGCTGGAACCGTCAAATCCTGATTCAGCAACGTGAGTGTTTTATCCAGAAGCGTTTCCTGTGTAAGATACAGATGTCCTTCCTTCATGGCTTCATGCAGGATATAGCTGATACACCCTGAAATACGCATAGGATCATTCAATGCCCTGCATAACTGCCTGCCAATCGCATCCACCGTCAGAAAGCCAAAGCCTTTTACGGCACATAACATATAGGGCCGGTTCTGGATGATACGGACAGATTCCTCATGGAAAGTTTTTAGGATCATGTTCACCTTCTTCGGCGTCACCTTATAAGGCGCCAGGAATGTCATCAGCTCCCGGAATACCTGATTCTGCCCGTAACATTCCACAATCTCCCTTAACTTCCGTTCGGAAATCCCCCGGATAGACAATAATTTTTCTGGAGACTTTTCTATCACATCCAATGTCTGCAGCCCGAACTGCTGGTAGATTGCCTCTGCTGTCCTCTGCTTTACACCTTTGATGGCTCCGGAAGAGAGATAGCCGATGATCCCTGCCTTTGTCCGCGGTACGATCTCCATAAAGGAGTCAACCTTCAGCTGCAGCCCGTGGCTTCCGTTCTCCCAGTCGCCTTCCATTTCCAATTCAATCGTATTGGTCAGCGGCAAGTTGTAACCTACCGCCGTAAAACCAATGATATTTCTGCTTTCCAGGTATTTATTTCTGGCAGAAAGGGGTACGGACTCATCGGAAGTGGAATAGACAGCGACCGTAAATCCATTTTCCTCACTTAAGAAGATTTTATTTACATACCTGCAGCGCATCCCATTCCTCCCTCCAGCTTTCTATGGTCCTGAGTTCAAAAGGCTTCTCCTCACTGTCATACCAGTAAACTTCCATGCCCTTTACAAAGGCTTCCTTTATTTCCCCTGCCATGCTGGAGCTGACACGCCTGCCACAAATAATCAGTGTATCGCATAGTTCCATCAACTCCATCCCGATCCGGAGTGCGGTTTCCCGTTCCTCCGGAATCGAATCATCTAACATCAGGGGCAGATACGCATGGGAAGCAAACGTCCTGCAGTGGTAGAGAACCTGCATCCTCTCCATATAGAACCTTGCCATATCCATGTTGTGGCTGACTCCCTGCGCATCAGGAGCAGAAAGCGGAGAGCAGATATATGCCTTTTTTCCGCTTAACATTACGCCGCCTCCTAGTATAATAATGGTGTAGTCAAGAATGACTACTGGTTAATAGTTACAAAGTCCAATCTAATAAATCTATATAGATATAACAGAAGGAGGAGTTCCCCCTC
>CAJTAL010000067.1 GCA_910574285.1 Lachnospiraceae bacterium
TCTTTACATTCTACAATATAACCACTATATGAAAAAACATCTGATAGCACCAAGGGGGAAGTCCGCCCTTTTTTAGTGTATTTTTATCATTCCTATCATCTACTATTGTTGGTTCAATGGCTTAATCCTGTTGTAATGTCATACCACTACTAAGTTGTTAACATTGTAAAGACAACCATTATCCTTTTCATCAATTCCTATAAACCATACTCTCTGAATCCCTTTCCATTTTTCAGAAATATAATCAAGTCTTTTAGAAATTAACTCTAATTTCTTATAACTATCATCAAAATCGCCTTTGACAACTATTTTATTATCTATAACTTTAATATTGACATCTTTACTAAATGCACTTTTACCAACCCATTTCCAAAAAAGTATGCTTCCATAATCCTCACATTCTCCTTTTTCTTTACTCAATGGTAACTCGTCCATTGCAACAACCAATTTATTTCTTTTCAATTTTTCTAATCAACTTCTTTCCTTTTCTTAACTTAAAATAAAAACACCACGAAATAATTGATAGTACTATTATAATAATATTCATTCCAAGTAAAAACAGTTTTACTGATACTTGATCAAACATAATCCCCATCCCCCCGTAACATATTGCAGTTATACCTGTGCGTACCATGGAAACAATTGATAGCATAGTGGCCCTATATTCGGAAATAATGTAATCCTGAATAATGCTATCTGCAACGGTAAATATGATTTCAGGAACAAAACAAGCAATAATCGATATGACTAAAAAAGCTCCTTTATTAGACACGACAACAAGTGCAAATAATATAATGCTTTGCAGTATCAAACCATAAATGAACATCTGCTTTCGATTAATTATCTTCAATATATAATTAACCAAAATATATGCTACAGAATTTATAAAGTATGATGCAGAAAAAAAGGCTCCAATTATAGCAACACTAATTCCAACTTTTAAAAATATTAACTGATTCATGTTATAATATCCACAAAAGATTCCATCGCAAATGCTAAATCCTAAAATAAATATCAAAAACACTATTTGGGGATCATATTTAATAAGTTTTTTCCACCGATTAATATGTTTCTGCTCATCACCTTTATTTAATGATAAATTCTTTCTTCCTTGGGTTGTTATTTTCCCCAACATTAACACAGAGATAAACATTGCTAACGCTTGGATATAATAAACCATTTCCCATGAATATTTTGCAATAACACCACCTGCAAAAATCATAATTCCCATTGTCATTGATTGAATTGCAAGTAATTTTGAATTGACTGATAAATATTCTTTTTGTTCTTCTTTTTCTTCTAATATTTCATATAAAAGCGCACTGTCACTTCCTGATATAAAAGTATACGCAACACCCTCAACACCACCCATTACAATTAATATAATATGATTATGAGTATTTACCATTATAATAGCATGTAGCGTCAACAATACACATCCTAATATCACTGAATTTCTCGTACCTATTTTATCTCCCAAAACACCTGTAGGAACTTCACAAAATGCAGTCATAGCATTAAGAATTATCGAATATATTGCTATTTCGCTGGCCGTCAATCCCCTATATGATAGATATAGCAAAAAAATTCCTCTTGTTAAAACAAATGAACTGATAAAAGCATATAACCCATAATACACCTTATTTTTGTTACTATTTTTCATTTTACTTTTTACTTACAATCTTTGTCGGAATTTCATTCTCTTTTTCCCATTCAAGATAATTATCTTTATTCTGTTTGAATTTTTTATATATTTTTTGAACTGGATAGTTATATTCAAAACTATATTCTGAAACATCATTATTTAAAATATAATTTAAATCCATTTCATAACGAATCATATCACATTCTACTGGCGACAAAGATTTTTTCTCCCTTTCATAAAAATATGAAATGGCTTCTTCAGCAGAGCAGAAATTTCCCAAGTTTTCAAACACTTCACATATATCTTTATTTTTCATCTTGAATAGTAAGTATGTTGACATATGGTAATTATATAACATTGGAAAATATATAGAAGCACATTTTATATAATACATCATAATTGAGATTTTGTATAGTATATAAATGATTAAAATATAAAACTGGCATATTATCAACATCAAACCCAACACTTTTTAATTCCGAATAAATATGATCATCTTTTACCATCACGCACTCATCTAAATTTACATTATGAAACACTTCTGACCCAGGCTCTGGACTCATAAACGAATAAGAAATTCGAACATTGAAACTTATCCAAGACAATTCTGCCACAAGTCTAATTGTTTGATACAAGTCTTCTAGAGTTTCTTCTGGAAATCCTATAATGAAATTCGACTCAAAGAAAATTCCTTTATCTGTAATTTTTTTTATTTTACTTTTTATATCATTTAAGTGTAAACGCTTTTTGGATATTTCTTGCATTCGTTCTGATCCAGTCTCTAATCCCACAAAAAGATAGACACAATTCGATTTATACAAATCATCAATAATTTCATCATCTATAGCATCTATTCTTCCTTCACACCCATATGGAAAACCATATTTCCCACCAAGCTTTTTATTGATAAATTCTTTAAATACTTTGCGACTCGACAAAAAATTATCGTGATTAAAATTAATGTATTTTCTTGTTTCAGCACACATATTATCATATAATTCTTGACTTTCAGATAATATTTTTTCAATTTTTTTGTATCGTATATTGTGTCCCACCAGACTTTTTGCAGAGCAATAGTAACAACTATATGGACATCCACGTCCCACTTCAACATCTACAATTCTAACATTATAATAATCTTTATAATCAAGAGGGGGAATTTCATTTATATTTTCAGAAGTTAATTGACAGGTGTAATCCATTTCATCTCTTTTGATAACATTATATGGCAATTGTGCTTTTTCATCCTCTATCATATTCAAAAACTTCAAGACTGTTGTTTCACCTTCATACAACAAACAATAATCTATATTTGTTGTTATATCGAATATCTTCTCCTTCAATGCCGTCGCTTGCGGCCCTCCTACAAATACAATTTTCTTATAGTCTAACTTCTTAATAATTTTAGCAATCTCAAGTCCCCATATAAATGTTCCATTCATAATTGAAATACCGTAATATTTCGAAGGATATAATTTTATTTTATTCTCTATCCAAGTAAATATTTCCTTAGTAAAAAAATATCCTTCTTTTTTATGCTCTAAGGCTAGATCCAATAGCTTTACTTTATATCCATTCTTTTCACATATACTATGTATAATTTGCATCCCTAAAGGATTGGATGATAAGCCGTAATGATTTATAGGGTTAATCAATAAAATATCATACATTGTTTTTTCCTTCTTTCTCTCTTTTAATAAAATAAAGTCATTCCTTGACTTTACCTCAAAGAAATGACTTTACCCTCGCTTTGTCAAAATATTAAGATCTTCTAGGAATAGTATATACCATTCTATCATCAATCTCCATTTCCTCTTCAGCAAAAACGATTTCTTCTTCCATGATATTCTTCTCCATATTCTCACCTCCTAACCTCTGGAATATAATCTTAATACAGATTACATAACTATTATACTTATTCACTAACAAAAATCCATGAACTTAAGTTCATTTCTATCAATCTATAGATGTATCTTTATAAAATAATATTAAGAATATTACCACAAAATAATAGATTTTATATTTGTACTATAATTCCATATCCTAAAATTTTTATATTATCTACCACATAATTTCTCTGTCTCACCGCATCCCCCGAATTCCCTTCCACCGTATGCACTCTCCCATTCTCACATTTCTCCACAATCCCCACATGATCCGGATTCCCATCTCCATTCCAGTCAAAGAAAATAATCGTCCCTGGTGACGGCTGGTAAGTATTCTCCTGCCATTTTCCGTTCGCCTGAAACCAGCTCATACCGGCAGAGCATAAGGAAAACCTTGGAAACGTTCCATTTTCAATCAACCCGCACCGATCCGCACACCAGGAGACAAAGCAGGCGCACCATTCTTCCCTGCTGCCAAACCCATACCACGACCAGAACTTCTGCCCACCCTCATTGCCAAGCTGCGTCATCGCCACCGACACCATCTGACTGCTTCCAAATAATTTCACCTGCTGTCACCACTCCTTTTCTTCTGGTCTCTTTGTTCTGATTTCCGGATCTTCTGATCCTGCTCTTCTCTCGTCTCTTTCCTTCCTTTTTGAACCTGGGGACTTAATTCTGTCTCCACATATTCACTGACAATTGCCAATGCCCGGTAATAATCCCCTGCATCGCTTACCCGGTCAATCATCTCTTTTGCCTCTTGGTGTTGTCCATCTCGAACCAATAACTGCTTTGCCCTTGCCATGATTGCAAAGATATTTCCATCATATCCAAGCAGTTGCATCCGCGGCCGCTTATGGGGTTCCTCTGCAGATGAATCCCTGCCAAGCTCCGTTTCGCTCAAGAACCGGAATCCGTCAGGCTGCCAGAAATGTACATACAATTTCCCGCCGTCAACGGAAATCTCCCTCTGCTCAAATCCTTCTCCCCATCCGTCGCTGTATTGCCCACGGATGTAATCTTTCAATTCAGATAATTCCTTTTCATCTAAAGGTTCACGAAGCTTCAGTGTCGTACAGCCATACAAGGTATCTCCCCTGCTTTTTACGGATATCACCGCACTTTCCACCTTCCGCTTTACCTCGTCTTCCTCGTGATAATATACCATCAGATTGCACGGGTCTCCTGCGGAAGAATCCAATCGGTTTTCTTCCTCTGCCCGTTCCCGGATAGAAGCTTCATACTGCAAAAGATCCCTACCGTCAAACGGTTCCCCTTCCTCCAGGTCGGAATAATCTATGTCATCTTCTCGCTCATCTGAGAAAAAATCTCCGGTCAGCGGAGACAAAAGTTCCATTTCTATCAATCTTCCTTCCACCTGCCTTTCTACTCATTTCTATCCCCTGCCGCTCATCTCCCTCGTCCATATTTCTGTCTTGCCTCTCTCTTCTTCTCTGCCTCCTGCCGCGCCAGATCTCCGTAGTCTGCCCCTTCTATCTGCGGCAGATTTTCTATGATATGATACCGTTCCTGATAGGCCTGTTTCATCTGCCCGCATGCCCACCTTCCGGCAAAATCATTGTCTGTGCAGATCTCTATCTCCCGAATTTCCGGATGCTCTGACAGAAAATATTCCAGCGCCTGGGGTTTCTTCCCTTCTTTCCTTAGCTCTCCCTCCTTGGGCGCACTGATCCCGCCAAGCACCAGCCGGTACTTTTCTGCCGTTCCTCCCTCCAATGTCATATGCGCAAGGGCGTCAATACAGGCTTCATACACAGCCACCCGGATACTCTCCCGGTTTGGAGGGACACAGAATGCATATCTCTTGTCGCTTCCCGCCTGCTCAATCCGAAACGGTTTCCCATTTCTGTCATAGATTCCCCGTAGAAATGCATATCTGGGAATCCCTTCTGTATCTTTGCCAACAAAAACAGCGTTGTGGTAAGGCACACTTTCATACAAGAGCCCGTACTGCCTGCAGTACCGGATCACTCCATCGCTGATTCCGCGCTGGTTCAGATACTCCTGCACCCGTCTGCAGTTACAGTATCTTTCCGGAAGCGCAAATGGTTTCGATTCTTTTTCTTTTGGCATCGGAGGAATATAAGCAGAATCCTCCCGAAGCAGCCGTTCTACCGCCTCCTTAAAGTCCATGCCGTCCACCTTTACCAGGAAATTCAACGCACAGATGCCACCGATGTCTCTGGACTTCCAGTGCCACTGGCTAGTAATGCCGTTAATCTTGAAGCTGTCATGATCCGTCAGTTCCCATTCATTTCTTGCCGAGGATTTCTTCAGACGGTATGGCTGGTATCTCCGGAGATACTCCATCGCAGTCATCTGCCGTGCCGCTTCTATCTGTTCCCCGCTGTACCAGGGCATCACATCACCGCATTTCTCAGTTCTTCGGTCTTATCGGTCCTTTCCCACGGGAACTCTTTCCTGCCAAAATGCCCGTATACGGCAGTCCTCTGGAAGATAGGGCGTTTCAGCCGGAAGGTATCGCAAATCTGCTTTGGTGACAACCCAAACACCAGCGGGATTGCCGCCGCCAGACAGTCATCAGCACACACTCTTCCGGTTCCAAATGTATCTACCTGCACCATGACCGGCTCTGCCATGCCAATGGCATAGGCAAGGGAGACCTGGCATCTGTCGGCAAGATTCGCAGCCACCAGATTTTTTGCAATATAACGCGCCATGTATGCCCCGGATCGGTCCACCTTGGAGCAGTCCTTTCCGGAAAATGCACCGCCTCCGTGAGGAACCATACTGCCGTAGGAATCCACCATCAGCTTCCTCCCGGTGACTCCGGTATCCGCATCAAATCCGCGGCATACAAATCTGCCGGACGGATTGATATATATCTTGGTATCCTCATCTGCCGGAAGCGGGCGCAATGCCGGAAGCAGCACCTTATTCCGAATCTCCTGCTCCAACTTTCTCAGGTTCTTATCCCCGGCATGCTGGCAGGACACGATCACACTGTCCACCCGCAGTGGCTTCCCATCCTCGTATTCCACCGTCACCTGTGCTTTCCCGTCCGGCAGAAGCCCCTTAATATATTCACTGCGCCTGCAGGCAGACAGCTCCCGCACAATCCGATGTGCCAACACGACCGGCATTTGCATCAGCTGTGCCGTCTCATTGCAGGCATATCCGATCATCACACCCTGATCCCCGGCTCCATTTCCCCTGGCTTCCGCTTCCTCAGACAGTCCTTTTCGTCTTCCCTGGGGATGATCCACTGCCCTGGCAATGTCCGGACTCTGCTTATGGATCTGCACGTCAATCGTGATATCTTCTGCCTGATACCCTGTGTCCTCAAGAATCTTTTTCACAATCTCCGGCACATATGGCTCATGCTTACTGGTGATCTCTCCTGCCACCAGCAGATGTCCTCTCGTTGCCAGCACCTCGCAGGCTGCCCTGGATTCGCTGTCCTCCTTCAGACATTCATCCAAGACAGCGTCCGCAATCTGATCGCACAACTTATCCGGATGTCCTTCTGTTACTGATTCTGCTGTATAAAATCGTCTCATCTCTTAACCTTCCTTTCAAACTTTCAAATTTAAAAAGACACAGGATAGATCCATACGATGGATATACCCTGTGCCTGCTTTATTCTATATTCAGTTTTCCTGTTAACCTGCCCTTGGCAGTCTATCTATCTATGGGATAAACACCAGACCGGCAGCCTGTTATCATTCACCCGCAAGAATCTCTTCCGCGATCTGCTGATACTGTGGGAACTGCTCGATATAAGGCTGGTATCTTCTCCTAATTTCTGCCCGCTCCAACGGATCGGCATTCTTTCTGTCATGGCCATTCCCGGTATACTCCAACACATCATTGGCGATCTCACAAAAAAGCTCTTCGCACAGCATTTCCCCATCCTCAATGATCACCGGCGCTAATGGGATACTTCTGCTGGAAACACTGATCTTCAACAAGATATATCCAATCTTGTCCGACCAGACTAATTCCAGGTATTCACTGTCTCTTAAGTAATCCCCAAATGCTGTAACCATTTCTTCCAATTCTTTTTTCTGTTCCTCCGTATATAACATATGCTTTCCTCCTGCCGCTGGCTGATTTTTTAATATGCCAGCTGTACAAAGAGAGTTTACCATAATCAGAACAGACCTGTCATTAAAGCATAATGCTCGCAATGTCATAGCGTATTTTAACGCTCCTCTTGTTCACTGCCTCTTACCTTCTGACGCACTGTGCCACATCATGTTCTGGGAGCATTTGGTTTCGAATACTTCCGGGATATGCCACAGAGCGTTGCGATATGTTCCGCAAATTGCCTGTTTTGAACACTTTTTCCCTTCTTTCCCTGATTTGATGCGCGAGGATTGACGAAAGATGTTCCGCAAACCGCCTGTTTTGAACACTTCTCCCCTTTCTCTCTCTGATTCGATGCGCAAAGTATGACGAAGGATGTTCCGCAAACCGCCTGTTTCGAACACTTTTCCTGTTTCTGCTCTAAGTCTGTCCACACCGGTATCACACATCCTTCAGTTTCCCCGAATTACAGCACATGAATGCAGCACCATTCCTGGCACCATCGACGCAGAGTGTCACGGATTGTTCCGCAAAGCGGTCGTTTCGAACACTTCCTGCTTCCCAGGCTTCCACCTTTGACACAGAAGCCGGACAGACTGTTCCAGCACACGTCATACTCCCTCGGTTTCGAACACTTCCTCCGTGCGTCATGAACTTTATTCTCCCCAGATACTTCCTGATATTTCTTACATTGACACTTCTGAACACCCTTCTCTCCAAGTTTCCTTCCTAATCCGTCATGTCTGTTTTCACCGCCACAATGATATTCCTGGCATCCTTCCACTCATAAGAACAGGTCACCAGTGTCAGCACTTGATCCGCTTCCATCACTTCCGCATCTTCTCCCATTTCAAACATTCCAAGCCCTTTCGCCTGAATCACATAATCCTGCAGTCCTCCTGCCTCCGAAAAGTCAGCCTGCTGGAAGGGAAACATCCGGACGTCAGCCTTCATTACTGACGCAATCCGATACTCCGCAACCCCTTCCATTGTCTGAAAGAAGATTCCGGCGTGCTCCTTACAGTACCTTACATCCGTAAAATCATCCAGATTCCCGAACATCGCCCCGCTGTTCATGTTATGCCCGTAGATGATGAGATTCCGGCTTTCCGGCACTTTACAATTCCACTGCAGGAACAGGCTGCCGTTCGCATCCCGTTCTCCTTTATAATTCCGTTTCAGATAATACTCCGGGCTGTCTTCTCCGCTTTGAAGCACAGGGTAATCGATATTTGTGCCGGGAATCGTAAGCCATCCCTGGACATCCGGATATTTCTCCCGAAGGGCGGCAAGATCCACGGACGGGATTCCTTTTTCTTTTCCAGCCGGTGAGCGTTCTTTGGAAGAGGCCGAGCCTCCCGGAGGGATATCGCCCTCCGGGAACTCACCCTTCAATCGTTCTGCCGCTTCCCGGTTCTTCATTGGCATATACACCATCTGATAAACTAAGAGTCCGGTACTGATACAAAATATCAACACCAGGACTGCCTGCCAAAACCGATATTTATTCACAATCTTCCGCATTGTCTGATCCTACGGATACTTCCATCCTTTCCGCATCCGGTTCTTCTGCATCTTCCACATCCATGCCTGCCATCCGACTTTCCCGGCGCTTCTTCGGCTGGCTGGTTCTTCACCTCCAGTGTCACCACGATATGATCATCCGTCTGGTTCTCCAGTTCGAATCTGACCGGATGTACCGTATCATCCAATACATATCCTTCCGGCGCTTTCGTTTCCACACATTCATATTCAAATAATTCCCGGAGACCTTCTGTGCCGTAAGTACCGATCAGCAGGTTGCTGCTCTCTGCCTTTCCCTCGGCATCGGTCACCAGAGTTTCCATGGTCATACCCGTGGTCTTATTGCGGATCTCAAACTCTGCTCCTGCCAGTGCCTTTCCGGTCGCTCCGTCTGTCTTCCTGAGCATGATCTTTCCATACAGATAATCGTCCTTCATCTCCGCTTTCTGCACTTCCAGCGTATCTTCCAGCGTAAACTTCACTTCTTCTGCCACGATATATTTTCATAGGTCACTGCTACATTCTCGCCGCTGAAATCATAATCCCTAAAATCTGCCGCTGTAAATGCATTTCCGTCTGCCGGTTTCAGTTCCCCGCTTTTTACTCTGGACAAGTTGCTGACAAGATACACTTTGAATCCTGCGCCTGCCACCAGATCTGTCTCCGTCTGCTCTCCGTCTTCACTGACCTTGATCATCTGAAAAGCCTGTTTCTTCACCTGCTCCGCGACCGTCAGGCTGCAGCTAACCTCTGCCTGGTCCTGCCCTTCGTAGGCAAGTTCCACATCATACTGCGTGGTATCCAACAGATAGCCTTCCGGCGCTGTGATCTCTTTTATAAACATTTTTCCAAGATAGAGATCCGTAAACTCAAGGGTTCCGTCCTTTTTAACCGTCTCCTGGGCAATCAGGCTTCCCCTCCGGTGGAGCACTCCCGTCCTGCCGTCCGGATGCACAATATCTTCTCTTGCATACAATCCATACACCGCACCGGCAAGCACGCTGTCTCCCTGGGAGAGGAATCTGGTCGTCTCCCGGTCGTTCTTATTGAGATGGATACTGCCCTTCACACAATCATTTCCTGCCGATACCTGCGTGATCTTACCTGCCTCTACATCAACCGGATAAACCGCCGGATTTCTCACATACCCTCTCGGAGCTGTGATCTCTTTGACATAGACCTTCTTTAATGCTGAGTCAAAATAGTCGCTGACAGATTTCCCATTCGCTCCTGTGGCCGGCATCTCCATCAGCAGATTTCTGCACTGGGCATCCGTATAAATCCCATAGACCGCCCCCGGCAGGACATTCTGTGTATCGGAATCCTTCTTCGTCAACTCTATGCGCGCCAGCTTCAGCCATTCCACCTGGAAGCTGACCGGGGATGCGGAGTCCGACTCAAACACCCCGATATCCTGATTCTCCGCTCCCGTTGATACCACCAGCGTCCTCCAGGTCTCACCCACCGAACCGCGCAGACTGCCGGAGGAATAGCTCCCTGTCACAGGAAGCTCCGCTTCCAGATAGAACGTATCGCCGCCATATACCTTCAGGCTTCCGTTCGTCTGAGAGGTGCCTTTGGTATGGTTACGGATAGTCACATGTTCCGGAACCGTAACCGTCACATAATTCCGGTGGTCGCCATTCAGCTTGATATCCGGTGTATTCTGCCTGTTTCCGTCACGGACAGCTTTTACGCTTGTTTTCGACAGGCTCAGTTCCCCTTTTGGCGGCTCTTCCAATCCAAACAGGTAATTGATATAAGAGATCACGCCCGCATTCACCAGATTCTCGTAACTGCACCCGGTAAATGCATTGTCACCTGCATAGGCATAGCTTGCAGCGATATGGGTATAGATATACCGTTCATCCGCACTCTTTCCGGACAGGTAGGAGGCAGATATATCGCCCGCCCCGCCATATCCATAGTAAAGCGCTTTCTGCAGATTCTTGTTGGAATCCAGCACCTGCGCCACATATGCCCCGCTGGGCGGAGACGCTTTATGTGCCTGGATACAATAGGCAAGCTTACCGTTTACATAGAATTTACATGTATTATAATAGCCAAGGTAAGACGGGTACCACAACTGCTCCCCCTTCTCCAGATTCACGCCCGAACCGGCAGACCTGGCAGAAAAAACCTGGGCTGCGGAAAGGATCATGATATTCCCTTCCTCGATATCCTCTTCCAACTGCATAAGGTCTTCCTCCGTATCCGTTTCATCCAGGCTTGTAATGGTGACCTCCGGCTCTTTTGATTCATCTGATGATGTCTCTGCAGACTTTGTATTGTCCTTCGTTTCCTCTTCCGGCTGATCCCCGTCATCTTCTGCTTCCGTATCCTTCTTCTGCTTCTGTCCGCCGTTGTCTCCTGTCCGGGATGCCTCTTCCGTCTCTGTCAGGGTGATCTTCCGGGCGATCATATAACTTCTCCCCCATCCTTTGGCACGACCATATATTCCGCAAGGTACGTTCCTGCTTTCCTCGGCTGGTAATTACTGCCGTCCTCACCTTTGATAGATACCAATGTGATATCTTCCTTATTTGCATCATACCGGATCCCTTCCATGCAGATTTCCGGCCGGAAGGTGTCGTCTGTTACACTTTTTTTGATATCCAATGCATCTACACCAGATATCGTGAGATCCGCCTTTGCATCTGCTCCGACCGGTATCTTTGGCGTCTCTGCCGCAGATACTTTAGCCGCACTTCCAAGAGGACTTACCGCCATCAGCATGGCAAGCCCAAATGCGGCAATCCTAGCTTTCATTTCACTTAATTTCATTCCATTCTCCTTTATCTCTCTCTGCTATTTTTTCTATTTTTGTCACATTGTCTTCCAGTCTTCTCCCCGTCACAGGAAGCCCTCATCCTGATAACTTCTTCCTTCTTAAACTTTGCCCTTTCTTCGACACGTGCCTGCTGCACCGCATCCTTCACATTCTTCATGGGAATACCATTCTGCCTGCAGCCCTCCAGAATCCCTTTCAGATATACCTGGGAAGGTGCAGACGGGCAGATTGCATGATTTTCCTTCATTACATAAACCATCACCGTCATACTCTCTCCCGCTTCATTTTGGACACAGACTGCTTCTTTGCCATATAAATATGGATAACCCTCATATCTGTCCAGACTATGCTCACATTCCGGTGTGATCTTCCATAATACGCCGTCCACATGGCTCCCCTGCTCCGGCAGGATCGTGGCCACGCCGCACCCCGGATGCCTCCCGCAGAATGCCAGCCGGTATCCGTCAAGCCGGACATTTTCCTTCACTGCGGCAGCCGGACACCGGAACTCCATCTGATCCAGGTTCATGTTACTGCCATAGGCAAAATATAATTGTTCTGCCATCTTTTTCTTCCTTTCTTCCAGTTTTCTTTTTCAGCATTCTTCAATGCTTATTTAACATCCTCACCGCTCTCTCTCCGGTCCGTTATCCCTTCTTAAACACTCATAACTGCTCTTATCGTATCTCCATGCCCGGTCACCCTCCAGATTCGCCAGAAGATGGTTCCGGACATTTTTATACTCCGGTCCTATCAACCCCAACCGAAGCAGGAAGGTACGGAAGGTAAAACAGGGATTCTCGGAAATCTCCGTCTTCTTCATATGCGTGCATTTCTGGTTGATCGCCTGCGCGGAGATGGCAAGGGCGAGTGTGATATTCGCCCTCACCTTTCCTGCATGGAGCGTGCTCTCAAAGCATCTCCATTCCAGCGTCCCCTTCGAAAACACGGCATGTACATTCAAAGCATAATATCTGGTACGGTCATAATGCTGCTGGCTGCCGTCGCGCCCTTCATACCACGCACGCTTCAGCTTCTCCATGGAAATGTTGCTGTTCGGCATCCTGCGGATCTCTTCTAACACCGCCGGCCGCACTTTCTGGCAATAGTGAAATTCCCTTGATGTCTGCACCTTCAATGCCTGAAACAGGATGTCTTCCTTGGAGTACATGATCGTCAGGGCATTCTTAATGCTCTTTGCCGTATGGTTGGAAGCATCTACATGGACGTGCATCCCGCAGGAGGAATTCACCCGCCCGCCGTTCCTTCGAAGACACCGCACCACCTCCTGCAGTTTTTCCATCTCGCTGTATTCAAGTTTGGGACTCACCATCTCGGTACTGTACTCCAAAGATGCCTGACAAGACCGCCTATTTCGCCTGACCTCCGGAGTAATACTGCCGTCATAAGTAAATTTCCAGATTTTCCCTTCCTGATCCCGTGCCTGCGTTAAAGGAATTTCTCAAAGACCATGAAATAGAACCTTATAAAGAATGTGTCATCTGCTTCTGCTTTGTTTATGACCAGAGCCTGCCGAAACGCCGGGTAAAAGACTATGATAATCTGGAGCTGAAAACGATACTGGATGTCATTTCAACATATGTATTGCTTGACGACAGCGGCCTTTATTGCGACAGCCATTACACAACGGAGTTGGGGGAGACCGATCAGATGATTGTAACGATCATGGAGAAAAAACGGTTTCCCGAATGGCTTATGAACCGTGAAAAACATAAAATTACCATATCTGAAAATATGTGAATTTTCAAAAAATCGCGTCGATACCGGTGAAATGCGGGGGAATCCATTCATTTCCCCGCATTTTGTTTTCAGAATGGACGAAATTCACCGAAGCAGATGTTGCCAAGGTAATACTATTTTAAAAAATCTATTTTGAGGTGATACATTTATGCTAAGACCAGATACACAGAAATATAAACTTTTAGAGATGATCGGGATAAGCGGAGAGTTCCCGTCTGACCAACTCCCCAGGTTATTTGACACCCCGGCATACACCGAAAAACCAATTACGGAGTTAAGGGCCGACAAGCTGATCAGGCTCCACTACAAAGACCGGCTTCGCGGCTACCGTCTGAAAAAGCAGGCTAAAGAGTTACTCATCTCCCACAACCCGCTCCGATTCCAATGCTGTTTAACAGGAAATTCAGAGACCAATGCAGTCCGAAGCGAACCGCAAAGAAGGCTTAGGCTTTATCAGAAAGCACAGACATACGTAACCCTTTCCCATGCAGGTATTCCATTCTTTGCGGATGACAAGCCGCCACTCTTCAGTGAAAGCTTTCCGAAAGAGCAAATGAACCTACAGGACATCCCTTGTTTTTATTCATCAAGGGAGACAAAGGAATTGGGAGATGAAACAACGAAAATCCGAAATTCGCGAAGCATAGGAATCCTGATGGCACCGCATTGCGTTTACTGTATCTATAATACAGGCTCCAGTCTCATGAAATGGGAATACCAGGCAGAGGTGCGGTTAAATGCTTTTCTACAGCATTATCTGAAGCTCCGTCTTTATAACGGCCAGCCTGATATCCGGGCTATTGTGTTTGGAAATGATATGGATATGGCATTCCAGCTTATGAAGAGTACTGGAGGTAAGCAACGCGGCCTGTTCATGCTGGATACATCTTTTCACAACTTCTATTTCCTCCCCAGTAATGCAAAAGGGGAACTGTTATTAAAGCTGCTGATGAATCCAAAGCTGACAGCACGGTTAAACCAACTGCTGCTTTCCGATCTGGAAGCCTGCCAGGGTGACACTCGGTTTGAATACGACGCTGTAACCCCGGATGGCATTCCTACATTGCTCGCCTACGATTTTGATATGCAGCGGATTAACCGATTTAATACACGGCTGAATGTATTTGACATGTCCGGGAACCTGATCTGTTTTGATTTCCAGATTCCGGTTCTGGAGAAGTATATAGACAGCAATGTACATTTCTCCAGTATTGATCTGGCTAAATTCAGAAAGGAGTTTTTAAATGAACCATAAATGGTGGAAGCTCATATTCCTGCTTCCAATCTTTCTCTGCATTTTATATGCCGGAGGCTATATTGCACAATTTATCTGTAACTATCAAGTATGGACCAATGCCGGCAACTTTGCCGGTAATGATTCCTACCCGAAAGCTCCCTCCCTGCATCCAATAGCATGCTTATCAGCACTGGCTCAGTTCCCATATAACCTGTATGGGATTTTTCTTTGCCTTCTTGCGCTCGGACTCTTAGTCTTTCTGCTGATGCGGATGGGCGTTGACCGGAACGGGGAGGTCTTTGATAAAGAGCGTAACCTGAATTATTCCCTGAAAGGAACCTATGGAACATCTGGATTTATGACGCCGGATGAGATGTATAAAGTGCTTGAACTGACAGAACATGTGAAGAAAACAAAGGGGACAATTCTTGGAAAGCTGAACGGGAAGGCGGTCTGCCTTCCCTATGAAACACGCATGAACCGCAATATTGCTGTCTATGGCGCAAGCGGCTCTATGAAGTCCAGGGCATTTGCCCGCAATATGATCTTCCAGTGTGTCGCACGCGGGAAAAATGGCGGAGTCGGGGAAAGCTTAATCATTACTGATCCAAAGTCAGAATTGTACGAAAGCATGGCCGGTTATCTGGAAAATGAGGGCTACACCGTGAGATGCTTTAATCTTGTAAACCCGGAGAACTCCGATGCATGGAACTGCCTGATGGAGATTGACGGCCAGGAGACTATGGCGCAGGTTTTCTCCGATGTTATCATCCAGAATACGGGTTCTGCCAAAGGGGATCATTTCTGGGATAACGCGGAATTAAACCTGCTAAAGGCGTTGGTTCTCTATGTCGAGCAGGGCTTTCCGTCAGAGTCCAAGAATATCGGGCAGGTATATAAGCTGCTGACACTCAGCTCGGAAAAGGAGCTAAACAGCCTCTTTGATCTGCTTCCGGTGAGCCACCCGGCAAAGGTTCCCTACTGCATCTACAAGCAGGCAAGCGATACCGTGCGGTCCGGGGTAATCATCGGGCTTGGAGCCAGGCTTCAGGTGTTCCAGAATAAGCTGATCCGGCAGATTACTTCCTATGATGAGATTGACCTGACACTACCGGGAAAACAGAAATGCGCGTACTTCTGCATCACCTCCGATCAGGACAGCACCTTTGACTTCCTGTCATCCCTGTTTATGACCTTTGTATTTATCAAACTGGTGCGTTTCGCGGATAAGCATGGGGTAGACGGGCATCTGCCGGTTCCGGTGCATATCCTTGCGGATGAGCTGGCAAATACCGGAGCCATCCTGGAGTTAAATAAGAAAATCTCGGTCTGCCGCTCCAGAGGCTTAAACATTTCGTGCATTTTCCAGAACCTGCCTCAGATGCAGAACCGCTATCCCTTTAATCAATGGCAGGAAATCATAGGGAATTGTGACAGCCAGTTATTTCTTGGATGTACCGATGAAGTAACGGCTGAATTTATCAGTTCGCGCTCTGGAGACGTAACAGTAGGTGTCAGTTCAGAAGCAAAGCAGCTCAATACCTGGCGGGTGTCTGACTACTCTCCGGAGTACCGGAAAACCCAGTCCATCGGCAAACGGAAGCTCCTGACGCCAGATGAAATTCTGCGGCTCCCGCTGGATACTGCACTTATTATTCTCAGGGGACAGAAAGTGCTGAAGGTACAGAAATACGATTACACGCTGCACCCGGATGCCAAAAAGCTGGTTACGAGAAAAGCGGCAGAACATATCCCGAAATGGCGGGAAGAGGGGAAGACCGAAGAATATGACTATCTACCAAAGCCGCCTCCGAAACCACGCAGGCAAAGGAATGGCTCTTCTGCTTCATCATCAGCTCCCCGTAGACCACCAGCGGCATCTGCGCCTGCAATGCCGACACAGGCAACTCAGAAACACATTTATCAGGAATCTCAACATCCGGATTCTTCAGACCTGTTATCAGATAGCTTAGATAACCCGTGGACGGACGAACCGGAGATGGTTCCATTAGATAAAAATTCAATCATGTCATAGAAAAGGAGATCATTTATGCAAAACGAACAGAACACAATCACAAACGTACCTGTACTAACTCTTGATTCTGACGCAGTGCTGGAAACGGCGCAGTCGAAGGCAGACCTCATCTGGCACGAGATCCAGAATGCCTACCGCACAAAGAAGATCCTGACTGGGATGTTAGGCGGAATTGAAAAGACAGAGAATGGCAGCTTGATTGCTATCGTCTACTATAAGGACTTCCGTACCGTCATTCCGATTACGGAAATGATGATCAATCTGGTACAGGATGAATCACATGATTACGGAGACATTTCCCTTCGTCAGAATAAAGTCCTTAACAACATGCTCGGCTGTGAGATCGACTTTATTGTGAAGGGACTAGATACTCAGTCAAGGAGCGTGGTTGCCAGCCGGAAAGAGGCTATGCTGAAGAAACGCCAGATCTTTTATCTGGACCGGGATGCGTCAGGCAATGCTAAGATTTATGAAGACCGTATCGTACAGGCAAGAGTCGTCGCTGTGGCGGAGAAGGTTGTACGGGTGGAGATCTTCGGTGTAGAGAATTCCATCCTGGCGCGCGACCTGTCTTTTGACTGGTTAGGGGACGCACGGGAGCGATTCCATGTAGGCGAACATATCCTGGTGCGTATCCTGTCCGTGACTGCTGAAAGCCTGGATAAGATCACAGTCAAGGCAGATGTCAAAAGTGTGGAAGGTAATACCAGCAAGGAGAATATGAAGAAATGCAAGATTCAGGGGAAATATGCCGGAACCGTGGAAGATATCCACAAGGGAACTGTATTTGTCCGACTCTCCATCGGAGTCAATGCCATTGCACATTCCTGCTATGACAGCCGGACGGTGGGAAAGAAAGATGAAGTATCCTTTGTTGTAACGCATATTGATGAAGAGCGGAATGTAGCAGTCGGGCTGATTTCCCGGATTATCCGGCAGAATCTTTGATATCTCATAATCTCGTAATTCTCCGAGAGTCAGGCAATATTTGATTGCCTATAACCAAGGTGCATGATATACTATTTTTGTATAATTGAGCAAGGAAGAAAGCGGATGCGATTTCGATTTGCCCTCTAGTTTAGGAAAGAGGGTGGTGCCCATGACACTAATGGAAGTTTTAACGCTGTTATTGGTTCTATTTACGGCATTGACCTACATAGATAACCGGCATAATAAGAAATAGCATCCCCTCGCCAAAGTAGATGCTATTGTCTTATTGACTTTATACTCTTACTGAGGGCATCAGATCTTGCATCTGAATGCCTTCCTTGATTTGATTATACACTGGGGGCTTGGAATTTTCAAGTCCCCTTTTGCATTCTCCAGGGTTGTTTCATGAAGACTTTATCATCTATTTTTCAAATTATAAGATAAAATGTGATTTTAAAATATAGCCTTTGCAGCTTTTCAACGGCTATAGCCCCAAAAAAGCGCGCAAAGTTCCCCTATCGTCTAATCTGCATTTTTTTGAAGAGTCAAGGTTCTATTTTAGTAAAAACTTGGTATTGGATCAAAGATCCATTTTAGCACAATAGAAAAATCATCTGTTATCTCATCAATCACATCTATTACCAATTTTCTGTCTTTTGGAGCATCTATCTGCATTAACCGAATGATGTTATATGCTGTTTTCCGTAATACAGATAATACATTCTTAGATTTTCTTGCTGTACTCTTATCTTCCAGAAAGTCCTCATCCAGGACATAATGCAGACAGTTCTCAATCCGCCAGTGATCTCTTTTATATCTTGCAAACTCTTCCGCCGTCAAAACATGATTCGATACCAGACCAACTCTTTGTATTTGATCTGTAAGTTCATCACCCTCTGTTGGTTTGGGGCACTTCCTGCTTCCCTGCTTTAAGAAGGTCTCTTTATCCGGAGTCATATCATTCCCATCTGCATCGATCTCTTTGGGTATCCGTATCTGGCAACTGGAAGCAACACTGCATATAAAAGGCAGTTCCTTCCGTATCTTTCCGATCGCATCATC
>CAJTAL010000068.1 GCA_910574285.1 Lachnospiraceae bacterium
AGGGTAAGAAGCTATTCTGTATAACAGCTTTTACCCTCGATAAGTCCTATGTTCTGCCGCTTATTTATTTTTCTTCATGAAACAACCCTAATTTTTCGCCAATGCAGATTGCCAAAATAATATTAAAATGTAAAGAAATCGCAATGATACCTTTGGATGGAAGTCAAACAGCAAATGATCAGGATAGGGTAATGTTGTTTAGGTATCAGACGGATGGTGAGCAAGAAGGTACTTACCAGTTTTCTGAGATTGATTTCGAGCGTATTATTACCGATATTGAACCTGAATTTAATCCAGAACGTTTTCCTTCGGTTTTCAAATTGTTGCGGACACTTGCGGAAACCCGCCAGTTATGTCGGGATAAGGATTTGATTGCAGTAAATAACGGAATCTTTGATTACAAGAACAAAAAGCTGCTCCCATTTGATCCAAAGTATGTTTTCCTTGCAAAATCTTCTGTAAATTACAATGAACAGGCGCAGAATTTTGTGATACATAATGACGAGGATAACACGGATTGGGACGTAGAAAGCTGGATGAAAGACTTAAATGATGACCCTGACGTGGTGGAACTCTTATGGAAGATTTTAGGGGCACTTATTCGCCAGAATGTCCGTTGGAATAAGGCGGCGTGGTTTTATTCTGAAAAAGGGAATAACGGAAAAGGGACATTTTGCGAATTGGCACGTGGGCTTTGCGGGAAAGGGACATGTGTAAGTCTCGCGCTTAAGGATATGGGAGTGGATTTTATGCTGGAACCGTTACTGCACGCTACCGCTATCATTACAGATGAGAATGATGTCGGGACATTTATTGACAGTGCTGCAAATTTAAAAGCAATTATTACAAATGACGTGATTATGGTTAATCGGAAGTTCAAGCGTCCGATAACAGTTATGTTTCGTGGGTTTATGATTCAGTGCCTGAATGAGATGCCGAAGATTCGGGACAAGTCGGAATCTTTTTACCGCCGCCAGATTTTTATTCCGTTTGATAAGTGCTTTACCGGTAAGGAGCGCACGTACATCAAGGATGACTATTTGGGTAGATCAGAAGTACTGGAATATGTTTTGTATAAGGTGTTGAACATGAACTATTATGAATTAAATGTACCTGAAAGCTGCAAGAAGGCTTTGGAAGAATACAAGGAATATGTGGATCCCATCCGGGCATTTCTTACGGAAATGATGCCGCAGTTTGTCTGGGATATGCTTCCTTGGGGCTTTTTATACGATTTGTATTACGCCTGGTATAAAAGGAATAATCCTGGATTTAACAACGGGATTGTGAATAAGCAGCGTTTCATTAAAGACGTGAAGCAGCTCATCAAAGATTCTTATAGTGACGAGTGGAGTGTGACAGGTGATAACGGGAGTCGTCCGGGAAATCGTATGAATGTACCGGAACCTTTAATCTATGAATATAATCTGGAACGCTGGATGAATTCAATGTATAAGAACGATAAGGATTCATTGAGAGCGTGTGTACCTGTCCTTGCGGCTCAGTACCGTGGTCTCTATCGTAATGGTTCAAATGTAGTAACATCTGTTCCGGGTGATACTTCGAATATGTAAAAAACAGAACAGTGATATGCATGGAACAGTGCATATCACTGTCTCATAGACATTGATTAACATTCAAAAAACGAGGTGATAAACATGTATGACGAATCTAATATTGTAGCCGTATACGCTGAACGTAAACGCTTTTGGCATATGATGAACGCCATTTCAAATACGGCTGAACTTGAAAAAGGGATTAGTCTTGAATTTAGGAATCTCATTAGTAAATTCCAAAAAGAAATGGATGTTTTATATATGGAATCTTCTGATATCTACCATGAAATCATAAGTAAAAAAAACAGCCATAATTTCCATTAAATAATCCGAAGGGAGATGATATTTATGAATGATATCAAAATTATTGCAGCAATATACCATGAGTACTACTATATGTATGAAGTTCTGCTGAATGCCCTTGTGACGGCATTCAGCCTCCAAAAGGATATCAGCTTTGAATTTGAACACTTAATCTCTTCTGTAATAGAGAAGATGTATGGGGGCTATTCTGCAGCCGCATCCAATTTCCATAGGATGCAGGAAAATAACCCTGATTGGGTGGAGGCGATTACGGGTCATGATACAGCAAATACGCCTGACCAGTCTATTTCTGTACTATTAGATAAAATGAAAGAAATTGTAATGGTTTATTCTGAACGGCGAAAATTTTTAGATATGCTGAACCATATCATATATGCAGCCAAAAAGGAATGCCATCTCTGTCCCTATTTTCTCACTTCTGTTTATGAAATTCAGGAAATCATGATGGATTTATGCCGGGACACATTATTGGCATTCCATGATAAAAAAATTGAACTTATGTATTTAGGGACAAGCCCTTACAAGTATTTTGATAAAGAATTGGTCCACATCATAGAGGACATGGATACACAAGATTATGTATGTATTTCTACGTATTATGAAGAATTACATTTGATGCCATAATTTAATCTCTTAAATATTATATGAAGATAGTCCGGAATCTGTTGAAATAAATGCTGCCGCATCGGGAGCATAGAAGAAAGGAGCGTGATTGATTTTGAAATTGGATAGAATGCAATACCAGCAAATCGACCACGCTCTGAGAATACGGATAGACCGTATCAAAAACTTGTACCGGGAAGCGGAAAGTGGTATTATTAGTGCAGCGGATATACAAACAGAAGCCGATATGAATAAAAAGCAGATTCTTGAATTGCACAAAAAACAGTACAATTACTGGCAAGGGAAAAACGGTAAATGGTACAGCTATTTGCCTAGAGAGGGGGTAGAACCACCAAAGGGAAAACAGATTGAAAGCGTCAGCGAAGAGAAACTAAAAAATAAGATCATAGAGTACTATGTTGAGGAAGAGGCACGGAAAAAACAAGAAAAAGTTTGTCCTACCTTCTTAGAAGTCTATGATATGTGGCGAAAGATCAAGGATTTAGAGCTAGGCGGTAACTCGGTTTGCAAATACAATACGGATCGTAAACGTTTCTTTGTTGGAACTGATTTTGCCGACATGCCGATTAATCAGATGAACGAAAATACGATCAAAGTGTTCATGCTGGAGTCTATCAAACGGTTGGAATTACCCAAGGAAGCGACGAGGAAATTTTTCAGCTACATAAAAAATGTGTTCAGATATGCAAGGATAGAAAAAATAATTACGGATAATCCGGTAGAGTTCCTTGCGCCAATGGATTTTACAAGACATTGCAGCGAAAAGGAGGTGTCAGATAGTAATAGGTATTATACGGATTCGGAGCTTGCGGTCATCCTTAAGGGCTTGCATGGATATTATAGGGAGAATCCCTTGTACATGCCCCCATATGCGATAGAATTAGCAATGTATACCGGTATGCGTGTCAGCGAACTCTCAACCTTAAAATGGTCTGATATAGATGATACCTGTATTAGTATCAACAAATCGGCAAAACATAACAGGTTAAAAAATGAGTTTACGATTGGCAAGACAAAAACAAAAAAGTCCAGAGTTTATCCGATTGACGATCAAATCAACGGCTTACTGGCGCGCATTAGGCGAGTGCAAGAAGAGCATGGAATATTGTGTGAGTGGATTTTTACGGATGGTGAGGGCAGTTATACCCACGCAAGGAATATTACGGACTGCATGACCAGATTATGCCGGGAAAATAAATTAAATGGCGGTGGAATTACGAAGCTTAGAAAAACAGCCAGTTCTGATTTACAGGCGAAAGGGACGCCCAAAACGATTGTTGCCAGCATGTTGGGGCACACGACAGAAGTCAATCAAAAGTATTATACCTATGATACATCCAACCTTGATGAAAAACAGAAGGTTGTCCAGGAACGAAACGCTAAATTTAAATCATTTATACAGATGGAATAATCCCAACCAAAGCCAACCAGATTTTTTCACTCCTAAAATTGAAAAAACTCCCATTTTCTGGGAGTTAATCGGAGTGACGTGATTCGAACACGCGACCTCTACGTCCCGAACGTAGCGCTCTACCAAGCTGAGCCACACTCCGAAATTATTTAATTTGTCCGGACACTTCGTCTACCAAAGTATCCGGCGCCCCTGCCAAGGAACTACGGATAGAGGATTTGAACCTCTACTAACAGAGTCAGAGTCTGCTGTGCTGCCGTTACACCAATCCGCACTGCTTTCAGCGAACATGTTTATTATAACAGCTTTTTTACAAAAATCAACCCCTTTTTTTAATTTTTTTTATTTTTCGATAAAAGTATTTTTTACAGATGTATTTTATGGTATCATGGATTACGGAAAAATGCTGTACTAGACGGACACGTGGAGTTGTGGATATGGATTATGAATTGTTATTGAATGAAATTATAAATATTGGGAAAGAGATGATTAAAAGCGGGGCGGAGACAGACCGCGCGGAGGATAGTATGTATCGTATGCTGGAAAGCTATGACCTGGAACAGTGCAGTGTCTTTGCAATCCAGAGTGATATTCAGGCGACGATCAAACCGAAAGACGGTTATTTTATTACGCAGATCAGGCGGATTCACATTACGGGATTCAATTATGACCGGTTGGATTATCTGAATAACCTGTCCAGATATATCTGCAAGAATACCCCGTCCGTGGATGAAATCCGCCTGAAATATGACGAAGTGATGAATCGCAGACCCCAGCCTCTTTATCTGCAGTATCTGGCAGCCATATTGGGAGGCGTTGGTTTCGGCGTATATTTCGGATGCGATTGGCTGGATTCGGTCGTGGGGATTATAATCTGCGGGCTTGTAGAGGTATACTTTGGACAGATCCTTGATAAGAGAGAACGCAGCCTGGTGGTTTATAATCTGGTTATTGCGTTCCTGTCTTCGGCAGCGGTATTTCTGGTGGCAAGAATAGGCCTGGTGCATCATCCGGACCGTATCGTGTTGGGACTTAATATGGTTCTGATCAGTGGATTGGGAGTGGCGAACGGAATCCGGGATGTACTGAAGAGGGCCTATCTCTCAGGAATTGTAAATATAACAAATTCGTGTCTTGGTGCGATCGCGATCGCCTGCGGGACAGGTCTTGCGATGCTGCTGTTTAAAGGCGACATGTATGAGATGTATATAGCGCCAAGTATAGTGGTGCAGCTTATCTCCTGCGGAGTGGCGAGTATGGGATTTGCGCTGGTATTCAAGGCCGCGGTGAAACAGTCTTTTTATGCGGGAATCGGAGGGGCAGTCAACTGTGCCTGTTATCTGCTGATAAAGTATCTTGGAGGAAATGATTTTGCAGCAGTTATGGCGGGCGCTGCTTTTGTGGCGGCTTATGCCTATCGGATGTCCAGAGTACATCGGGCGCCGGCGACAATTTTTCTTACGACATCGATTATGCCGGTCATCCCCGGAGCGTCGTTATTCTATATGATGCATGGGTTTGTACAGTCAGATTACGGGATGGCGTCGCATCAGGCGATTCTTCTGGCCCAGACTTGTCTGGCGGTTGCGTTCGGATTCCTGATTATTGAGATCGTGACACGTTATGCAGGCGAGATAAAGGCGGCAGGAATATAGGAGAATAATAGATATAAAATAGATAGATATATAATATATGGATAGATAGATAATAGATAGATATAAGCAGATAGGTGGGGAGCAAATTGTGAAGAGAAAGAAAAGTATCAGATGGAATACACTGCAGATTACGGCGCTGGGATTTCTGGGGATCATTTTCCTTGGCGGGCTGCTCTTGTATCTTCCGGTCAGCAATACGCGGCCGATAGCTTTTACAGACGCGTTGTTTACATCTGTTACGTCCGTATGCGTGACGGGGCTGGTGACGGTTACGCCGGCTTCTCAGTTTACGGTATTTGGGAAGATTATACTGCTCATACTGATCCAGATCGGCGGACTCGGGGTGATTGCGTGTGCGGTATTATTCTTCTTTCTGCTGCGCCGGAAGATCGGACTCAGAGAAAGGGTGATGATTCAGGAGGCATATGGAGCGCGGCAGCTTGGTGGTATCGTGAGACTGGTAAAGAAAATAATCACAGGTACGCTTGCGGTAGAAGGAGGCGGGGCGTTTCTGTACGCATTTTGCTTCGTACCGGAGTATGGAGTAGCAAGAGGGATCTGTTACTCGATTTTTCATGCGGTGTCGGCATTCTGCAACGCGGGGATAGATATCCTGGGAGAGAACAGCCTGGCAGATTATGCCGGGAGTCCGATGGTTAACATAACGACGATATTGCTGATTATCTTAAGCGGTATCGGGTTTACCGTCTGGTTTGACGTGATGGAGAATGCGAAGAGACTGTTTCACAGAGAAGTACCGGGACGCTGGTGGTTTACAAGACTTAAGCTTCATTCGAAGCTTGCGGTTATTACAACTTTGATCTTGATTGCCGCAGGTACGGTGTTTATATTCCTGGCGGAGTATCATAATCCGGATACCATAGGCAATATGGGGATAGGGCAGAAGCTTCTGGCGGCCCTTTTTCAGTCGGTGACTACGAGGACAGCGGGATTCTATACGTTCTCCCAGGGAGCTATGCATGAAGAGTCAAAATTATTCTGTGCTGTTTTGATGTTCATCGGCGGTTCGCCCGGCGGCACGGCAGGAGGCGTGAAGACGACGACATTTGCGATGTTGTTCCTGGCCTGCCTGACATTCGTACGGGGAGGAAATGATACGGAATGTATGGGAAGAAGGATTTCGGTGGCAAATTTCCGTACCGGCTTCTGCGTCATGATGGTGGCGTTTACAGTATTTATTACAGGAACGATAACGATACTTGCAATAGAGCCGGACAGCATACCTATGGTAAATGTAATTTATGAAACCGCATCGGCGGTGGGGACGGTAGGTCTTACGGCAGACCTGACTCCGCATCTTAGCCGGATCAGTCAGATTGTCCTGATGGTTATGATGTATATCGGCAGGCTTGGGCCGCTGACGCTGGTTCTTATATTTGCGGGAAAGACACATCCGAGAGACAAGGTACGGAGGCTTCCGGCTGAGCAGATTATGGTTGGATAAGGAAAGGAATGATAAAGCATATGACAAAAGAAAAACTGGCTTTGGAGATTATAGAGCGCCTGAAGAAAGAGTATCCGGATGCGGGATGTACCCTGGATTATGACCAGGCATGGAAACTGCTGGTCAGTGTGCGGTTGGCGGCACAGTGTACGGACGCAAGGGTAAATGTGGTTGTGGAAGATTTGTATGCCGAATTTCCGGATGTAGACGCGCTTGCAGAGGCAGATGTTGAGGATATAGAGAGGATTGTCAGGCCCTGCGGGCTCGGGAAGAGTAAGGCGAGGGACATCAGCGCCTGCATGAAGATACTGAAAGAAAAATACGGCGGCAAGATTCCGAAGGATTTTGACGCACTGCTGAAATTGCCGGGAGTAGGACGTAAAAGTGCGAATCTGATCATGGGCGATGTGTTCGGGGAGCCGGCCATCGTGACAGATACTCATTGTATTCGCCTCGTAAACCGTATGGGGCTTGTAGACGGGATAAAAGAACCGAAGAAAGTGGAGATGGCATTGTGGAAGATCATACCGGCGGAAGAAGGAAGTGATTTCTGCCACCGGCTGGTCTATCACGGCAGAGACGTCTGTACGGCAAGAACAAAGCCATATTGCGGTCAGTGCTGCCTGCAGGATATCTGCGCAAAAAACGGGGTGCAGTAACCTTAATGCAGTCCTGGTATAACCCACACGAAATAACCTCATGTTTCGATGGCCTGCTTTCCCGATATCACGTGTGTAAAAGCCTTGAAGTGTGGGTTATACCAGAGATTTCAGGCAATCCAGCATCTCCAGATCGTCTTGTTTGAGTTTGATGTTGGAGCAATAATTTTTGCCTTCCGGCGTGGTAACGGTTATTTCGATAACGCTTCCTTCTACAAGCGCCTCCTGAGACACCGCGTTCAAAAACAGCGGGAATTTGGGATGGTTCAGGCGGAAGCGCTGCATACATTCTTTTAACTTTTGTATCATAGCAAGTTGATTGAAATTCATATTCAAAGTGATCTACCTCCATAGGATTCGGCAGGCGGCGGGATACAGACCTGCCGGTATATGAGCTTTTAATTTATTATATAAGAATTTGCAGGAAGAGTCAAAGGTTGATAGTTACTTTAGAATATTTAGGAGAAAGATATGGAACTTGAACGGGCAAAAAGAAAATTTGAAGAATATCTGTCTGGTTATGACAGGGAAAATGATAAGGTACGGCTGAAGATCATCCACACATACGGAGTGACGGAATACAGCCGTCAGATTGCAGAGAGACTGAGACTTTCCGAAGAAGACCGGGAGCTGGCTCAATTGATCGGACTGCTGCATGACATCGGAAGATTTGAACAGTTGAAGCGATATGACAGTTTTGAACCTGATACGATGGATCATGCCGGTTTTGGAGTACAGATTTTATTCACAGAAGGACTGATTCGTGAATTTATAGAAGACGGGCAATGGGATCCGATTATCCGGACTTCGATTGCCAGACACAGTGATTTTAAACTGGAGGGAATCCAGGATGATAGGGAGCTTCTGCATGCACGCATCATCCGGGATGCAGACAAGCTGGATAATTGCCGCGTGAAGTTGGAAGATACCATCGAGACGATTCTCGGAGTATCGGCCGAAGAAGTAGGAAAGACAAGGATCAGCGAAGAAGTTCTGGAACAGTTCAAAAGAAAAGAATCCATACTGTCTTCCGCAAGAAAGACGAAGATGGATTATTGGCTGTCCTACCTGGCGTATTTTTATGACATTAATTATAAGGTTTCTATGGAGTTGATCCTTGAACATGATTATGTGGAACGGCTGATTCAGAGAATTCCCTATTCAGACCCGCAGACGAGAGAGCAGATGGAAGAGAACCGGGATATGCTGCTGCAATATTGCAGGAATATTTGAGTTTTTAAGGTTTTTTAAGTTTGTGCAATTTTAAGTATGTGGTTTACGAAAGAATATGCTATACTATATATAGTATATATGGGCCGGAGGCGTTTCGGCGGAAAAAGCCGGCGGTCAGGGGTTTTTGATTCACAAGACAGATAGGAGGGGAAATGTTATGACAGAAGAGTTGATCAAAGAAGTTAAGCATATTCAGAGGTGTCTGATCAATAAGGATATGACAGGCGACGAGTGGGAAGAGAAGATGGAGATTGTCCATAAATTAGAAGATGTAGCGACTTATCTGAAAGATGCCTTAGGGCGGGGGATTGAATTCTGATGAAAAATGATTCTGTAGGACATATCTTGCAGGCAGGAATGCGGCTGCAATATCGGTAAGGTAAAAGGAACCGGTATTGCAGCTATTTTTATGATATAGAAAACTTCGTTCCCTACATTCTTTTTATGAATTGACAGCTTCCCATCGGCCGGATGCGCCGCAGGGGAGTACCAGCCCGGAGCGGGAGACCGGAAGACCGATTTCCTGCGAATCTACGGTGCCGCAAAAGCTTCTTAGCTCAGTCCCCAGCATATAAGTGAGTACGGCAGGAGCGAGTCCGGTAGTATAAGAATTGACCAGGAAGAACAAAGGCCGGTCGGACAGAAGCTGTGTGCATAAGCGGATCAGAGGATGGATAGCGTCCTCTATCTTCCAGATCTCCCCCTTCGGGCCTCTTCCGTAAGAAGGAGGATCCATAATAACGGCGTCGTAGTGATTGCCTCTGCGGATCTCTCTTTCTACGAATTTCACACAATCGTCTACCAGCCAACGGATCGGTTTGCCGTCAAGACCGGAAGAGACGGCATTTTCTTTGGCCCAGGCAACCATGCCTTTGGAGGCATCCACGTGGGTTACGCTGGCGCCTGCGGCTGCGGCTGCCAGTGTGGCTCCGCCGGTATACGCGAACAGATTCAATACTTTGACTGACCGGCCGGCATGCCGTATCTTAGCAGAGAACCAGTCCCAGTTAGCGGCCTGTTCAGGGAACAGACCGGTATGCTTGAAGCTGAAAGGCTTTAAGTTAAATGTCAGCTCCTGATAGTGGATCTGCCATTGCTCGGGCAGTCGGGAGAATTCCCAGTCGCCGCCGCCTTTCTTGCTGCGGTGATAATGGCCGTTCCAATGCTCCCAGCCCTTGTCTTTTCTGGGGGTATCCCATATGACCTGGGGATCCGGACGAATCAGAATGTATTGTCCCCAACGTTCTAATTTCTCGCCTTTGCTGCAGTCTATGACCTCATAATCGTTCCAGTTATCTGCGGTCCACATAATCTTTCATCGTCCCTTTCTTTCTGATTTTTGTATGGTCAGATTATCTGGCAGGGCAGATCTCAATCCAGTATCCGTCAGGATCATTGATAAAGTAGATACCCATATCCGGATTCTCGAAGCATACGCAGCTCATTTCTTTGTGGAACGCAAGGGCAGCGTCTATGTCGTCCACGCGCATTGCAAGATGGGATTCATTGTCTCCCAGGTCATAGGGCCTGTCCATATCACGCAGCCAGGTGAGTTCCAGCATATGGGGCGTCGTGTCATCGCCGAGAAAAGTTATTTTAAAACTTTTATCCTCAGCTTCAACTTCTTTCGTGACGGAAAGCCCCAGAGCTTTTTTGTAGAATTCGATTGATTTTTCCAGATCCAGTACATTGATGTTGTTGTGGTAGAAAGTAAATTTCATGAAAATATCCTCCTTAAGCATTTACATTAATTGAAAGTAGAAATAAGTATATCACGAGTGGCGTAAGAAAGAAAGATGTGATATAATGACGGACGTAAATTTAGTCTGCAAATTTAGCTGCAAATTTAGTCGCCGATGCAGATTGACATGTGGATTGTAACGGTATAATATGTATTAGAAACAGATAACAGAGGGGATATTTCTATGAAGACAGAGACGCACACGGAGCGAGAGACCTATGAGATGGGTGTCAGAATGGGGAGAGAATCCCGGGCAGGACAAGTCTATGCGTTGATCGGGGATCTGGGAGTGGGCAAGACAGTGTTTACCAAAGGTCTGGCTTTTGGGCTTGGAGTAGAAGAACCGGTCAGCAGTCCGACATTTACCATCGTGCAGAGCTACGAGGAAGGGCGTCTGCCTTTCTATCATTTTGATGTATACAGGATCGGGGATGCAGAAGAGATGGATGAGATTGGTTATGAGGATTACATCTACGGCGATGGAGTCAGCCTGATAGAGTGGGCTGATCTGATCGAAGAGATCCTGCCGGAGCATTATACGGAAATCAGGATTGAGAAGGACCTGGAACAAGGATTTGATTATCGGAGGATCAGTATATGCGAATATTAGCGATGGATAGTTCCGGACTTGTCGCGAGTGTGGCAGTTGTAGAAGACGGACCGGCCGAAAGCGTGACAGTTGCGGAATTTACGGTGAATTATAAGAAGACCCACTCACAGACGCTTCTGCCGATGCTGGATGAAGTATCAGGAATGATAGAACTTGATATTGACACCATAGATGCCATCGCGGTGGCGGCAGGGCCCGGATCCTTTACGGGACTTCGCATCGGTTCGGCGACGGCGAAGGGGCTGGGACTGGCGCTTAAGAAGCCTTTGATCCATGTGCCGACCCTTCATGGGCTTGCCTATAATCTGTGCGGTACAGGCAAGGTGGTGTGCCCCATCATGGATGCAAGAAGGGGACAGGTATATACGGGTATCTTCGAGTTTGACGGAAATGAATTGGTCGTTCTCGAGGATCAGACGGCTGTATCCATCGAAGAGCTGGGCGCAAAACTGGCGGTCTATGACAGAGAAATTGTGTTCCTGGGAGATGGCGTCCCGGTATTCAGGAAGTCATTGGAGGAAGATATTATGGCAGGAAAGAAGATATCTTTCGCGCCGGCACATCTGAACCGGCAGAGGGCGGCCGCGGTGGGCGCGCTTGGAATCCGTTATTATAAAGAAGGCAGGCTTGAGACGGCCGGAGAGCATCAGCCGGATTATCTGCGTGTATCTCAGGCGGAGCGTGAGAGGAAGGAGAGAATGGGACTTGATTAGATTCGAAAGCGATTATCTGGAAGGGGCGCACCCTTTGATCATAAAGAAGTTGGAGGAGACTAATTTCATACAGACGGCAGGTTATGGAACAGATCCTTTCTGCGACAGTGCGAAGGAGCGGATTAAGAGCCAGTGCGGGAACGCGGATGTAAAGGTGCATTTCCTTGTCGGCGGAACACAGACAAATCTTACGGTGATCAGCTCGATACTGCGGCCTTATCAGGGAGTGCTGGCGGCGGCGACAGGGCATGTGAATGTGCATGAGACAGGAGCGATAGAGGCATGCGGACACAAGGTCCTGGCGCTTCCGAGTGAAGACGGAAAGATAACTGCGGCTCAGGTCAGGCAGGCCTATGAAGCGCATTGGAGCGACGGAAGCCATGAACATATCGTACAGCCGGGTATGGTCTATATCTCGCAGCCGACGGAGAACGGAACGCTCTATGGGAAAGAAGAGCTGAAGGCTATGTATGATACCTGTAAGGAGCTGGGACTTCCGCTCTTTCTTGACGGGGCAAGGCTGGGATATGGTCTGATGGCCGGGCCAAATACTCTTACATTGAAAGATATTGCGGAATTGACAGATGTATTCTATATAGGCGGAACGAAGGTCGGCGCTTTATTCGGAGAGGCGGTGGTGATCTGCAATCCGCTGTTGAAGAAGGATTTCCGCTATCTGATCAAACAGAAGGGCGGCATGCTGGCGAAGGGGCGGCTTCTTGGGATCCAGTTCGATACGCTGTTCGAGGACGGATTGTATTATGAGATTTCGAAACATGCGGATGAGCTGGCAATGAAGCTGCAGGAAGCATTTGTCAGAAAAGGATACGGATTGCGGTATGATTCTTATACGAATCAGCAGTTCCCGATTCTTCCGGACGCCCATGTTGAAAAGCTTAAGGAAAAATATTCTTTTGAATTCTGGGAAAAAACCGATGATTCTCACAGCGCGGTCAGGTTCTGTACAAGCTGGGCGACGGAGGAATCTGCGGTGGAGGCTCTGATACAGGATATCGAGGCATTGTGATATGCGAAGCGATTTGCAGATCAGGGAAATCAGGGAAAAGGATGCGGCGGATATTGCGGCTATGGAACGGGACATATTCCCTGATCCGTGGACAAAGAGAGGAATTACAGAAACCTTGCAGGGGAAGAATACAGTTCTGCTTGGCGCATGGAAGAATGGTATCCTGACGGGATATGTGATCTTGTATTATGTACTGGACGAGGGTGAGATCGCCCGGATTGCCGTAGAATCGTCCTGCCGCCGTCAAGGGGCTGCCGGTTGTCTGTTCGGGCGTCTTAAGGATATCTGCGGGGACAGGGGGATTAAGCGGCTGATGCTTGAGGTAAGGCAGAGCAACACGGCGGCGATCTCTTTCTATAAAAGATACGGGTTCACAGAAGACGGAATACGAAAGGCTTATTATACTAATCCCTGTGAAGATGCAATTCTCATGAGCCGGGAGATATAGAGATATTTTTGACAGCAGTTTCCACTGGAAAGTGAGCTGTCAAACGAATATAATATAGGCGTGACAAATACCATTAGGAGGAATCGTATGCGCCAGTATAGAACAGGATTAGAGAAAACACAGAAGATCGAGAAAATTATTTGTAATAAATGCGGCAGAGAGATCCCGGTACAGGGGGGTATTCTTCAGGAGGACGTGTTGGAAGTGGAGAAGCGATGGGGATATCATTCCAGAAAGGACAACCAGGTGGACTGCTTTGACCTCTGTGAAGATTGTTATGACGAGCTGATCGGAAGTTTCCGCATTAAGATAGAAAATCAGATGACAGAGTAAGAACCCGTGTCGTACAGGTCTGCTGTTCAGGATGAATCAGTACACTGCGGTTGAGACGGGCAAGAGAGGTAAGAGATGTTAGATGTATGTTTGCTGGGGACAGGAGGAATGATGCCGCTGCCGTATCGTTGGCTTACTGCGCTTATGGTACGGTACAATGGCAGCAGTGTGCTGATCGACTGCGGGGAAGGGACGCAGATTGCGATTAAAGAAAAGGGATGGAGTTTTAAGCATATAGATGTGATCTGTTTCACTCATTATCATGGAGATCATATCAGCGGACTTCCGGGGCTGCTTCTTACGATGGGAAATGCAGACCGGACGGAACCATTGACCCTTGCAGGACCCAAGGGGCTGGAACGTGTTGTGAACGCGCTGCGGGTAATAGCGCCTGAATTACCTTTTCAGATAAAGTATATGGAGATTATGGAGCCGGAGCAGACATTCGAGATGAATGGCTACCGGCTTAAGGCATTTCGCGTCAATCACAATGTTCTTTGTTATGGATATACGCTGGAGATTGACCGTGCCGGTAAATTCGATGTTGAGCGCGCCAATGCCGCCAAAATTCCGCAGAAATTCTGGGGCGTCCTGCAGAAAGGCGAGTCTGTGGAATTAGAGGGGAATGTCTATACGCCGGATATGGTTCTTGGCCCTGCGAGGAAAGGACTTAAGATCGCGTACTGCACGGATACGAGACCGACGGAGTCTATCAAAAGGAATGCGGCGAGGGCGGATCTCTTTATCTGCGAGGGCATGTACGGCGAGAAGGACAAGCTTAAGAAAGCGAAAGAATACAAGCATATGACATTTTATGAGGCGGCGCAGCTTGCGAAAGAAGCGGAGGTAAAGGAGATGTGGCTGACACATTACAGTCCGTCCCTGACGAAACCGGAGGAGTATATGGATGAGGTGAGGGCTATCTTCCCCCGGGCGGTCGCCGCGAAGGACAGACGGTCGGCAGAGCTGGTGTTTTCTTAGGATGGATTTTTTCTCAGTATAGAATTTTTCTTATAATATCTTATAACAAATTAAAGAAAGGTATGGATATGTGCAAGAAAGAAGACTTATTAATACTGGCGGTCGAAAGCTCCTGCGACGAGACGGCGGCGGCAGTTGTAAAGAACGGACGTGAAGTGAAGTCGAATGTGATATCTTCACAGATCGCTCTCCATACATTATATGGAGGCGTCGTTCCGGAGATAGCCTCCAGAAAGCATATTGAGAAGATCAATCAGGTGATTGAGGCGGCGCTCGATGAAGCGGGAGTTACACTGTGTGAAATAGATGCCATTGGCGTTACTTATGGTCCGGGGCTGGTGGGGGCGCTTCTGGTAGGAGTCGCGGAAGCGAAAGCAATCGCGTATGCGCTTAAGAAGCCGTTGGTAGGAGTGCATCACATTGAAGGGCATATTGCGGCAAATTTCATCGAGCATCCCGAGCTTGAGCCGCCGTTTTTTTCATTGGTGGTATCCGGCGGGCATACGCATCTTGTCCGGGTGAAAGATTACGGGAAATTCGATATTATCGGGAGAACCAGAGATGATGCGGCAGGAGAGGCGTTTGACAAGGTGGCGAGGGCAATCGGACTTGGTTATCCCGGAGGACCGAAGATTGACCGGATATCGAAGGAAGGGAACCCTGAAGCGATCACATTTCCCCGGGCGCACGTAGCGGACGCTCCTTATGATTTCAGTTTCAGCGGCCTGAAGTCCGCAGTTCTGAACTATATTAACGGATGCCGTATGAAAGGGGAGGAGTACAGCCAGGCAGATGTAGCCGCGTCCTTTCAAAAGGCGGTTATAGATGTGCTTGTGGAGAATGCGATGCGTGCGGCAGAGGAATACCATATCGATACCTTTGCGATTGCAGGGGGAGTTGCGTCCAACAGTTCGCTGCGCGCGGCGATGAAATCGGCATGTGAGGAACGGGGCGTGAAGTTTTATTATCCGTCTCCGATCTATTGTACAGATAACGCGGCGATGATCGGTGCGGCAGCTTATTATGAATATATCAACGGTACGAGACATGGATGGGATCTGAATGCGGTTCCGAACCTGAAGCTTGGGGAGAGATAAGAGATGGCAATACAGGATAAGAAGAGATGCGCGGCAATCGTACTCGCGGCCGGACAGGGCAAACGCATGGGAGCGTCTGTTCAGAAGCAATACATAGAGCTGGAAGGGAAACCTTTGATTTATTATGCGTTGAATACGTTCCAGAAGTCAGAAATCATTGATACGATACTGCTTGTCGTCGGAAAGGGGCAGGTATCTTATGCCAAAGACGAGATTGTCCGTAAATATGAGTTTTCAAAAGTAAATGCCGTCGTAGAGGGCGGAGAGGAACGTTATGATTCGGTATGGCAGGGATTGAAAGCTATTGATAAGGAGCGAGGGATTTCGTACATATTTATTCATGACGGGGCAAGGCCGTTTGTGAATGAGGAGATCCTGAGACGAGGATATGACTGTGCAGAACGGTTCCGGGCATGCGTTGCAGGAATGCCCAGCAAGGATACGGTTAAGCTGGCGGATAAGAATGATTTTGCGGTCAGTACGCCGGAGAGGAAATACGTATGGACGATACAGACTCCTCAGATTTTTGAGAAAGATCTGATCGTAGATGCCTATTCTAAATTGATGGGAGAAGAACATTCGGATGTGACGGACGACGCTATGGCAGTGGAGCGGACGATGGGAGTTCCGGTAAAGATGTTCAGGGGTTCCTATGAGAATATTAAGATCACGACACCGGAAGACCTCAGTATCGCAAAGGTATTTTTAGAGTTATTCTTTCAATAATCTGCGTTTTTGCGGATAGTTTTGAAAAAGATGGGCAAAATGGAAAATAGTTGTTGACGATGGAAATGTTCTGTGGTAAGATAATCAAGGTCGCGGAAAGCGAAAGGAAAATCAGATATATGGAGAGGTATCGAAGTGGTCATAACGAGGCGGTCTTGAAAACCGTTTGTCCGCAAGGGCGCGTGGGTTCGAATCCCACCCTCTCCGTTCAGTAAACATAATAATTGATTTTGTGATTACGAGCAGTTATGGAGAAGTACCCAAGCTGGCCGAAGGGGCTCCCCTGGAAAGGGAGTAGGTCGTTGATAGCGGCGCGAGGGTTCAAATCCCTCCTTCTCCGCTGACCATGGAGCTGTCTGAAATGAATTCAGGCGGCTCTTGTGGTTCAGACATCATCTTGTGGTTCGGCTGTAAAAGACACTGTATGTAGTGGCGGCGAAAAAAGATGTCAAAAAAAGTAAAAAAAGTTAAAAAAAGGTATTGACATCCGGAATTACAAGTGATATTATAATCGAGCTGAGTCGATGAGACGACGCAAAAACAACACAGAACCTTGAAAATTAAACAATAGACAACAATCCCTGAAAATTTCTAAGAGAAAATTTTCAGAACGTAACATCGGATGTTTGATAAGAAAATATCTTGTTGAATGTTCGGTGCCGACAGTAAATAACGGGAAAAGAAAAACAAAGCAAAAGCGAGCATTTTTCTTGACCCGGATTGAACTTGAAATAATACCTGGAGAACAGGTGTAAATAAGGAAGCTTCACAGTTCTAGGTTCGAAAGGACCTCACCAAGAACTGCGAAGCGTAATACGACTAAGGTTCGTGAAAAACCGAACCCAAGTCTTTATTACGAGAGTTTGATCCTGGCTCAGGATGAACGCTGGCGGCGTGCCTAACACATGCAAGTCGAGCGAAGCGCTTAAGTCAGAATCTTCGGAG
>CAJTAL010000069.1 GCA_910574285.1 Lachnospiraceae bacterium
CAGGGCGTAGGGATTTTATGGCTCAAATCGGATGTTACGATAAAAGGATGTGAGAAAATGGAATCCAATGTGCTCTAAGAAAGTAAACATAAATTTAAGCGTCAAAGCTGCTGCATTTCAAAAAGAGGGTTTAATTTCCCGCAGTTTGCTGCGAGGAAGTTCATTTAGGAGGTTGTATTTATGGGATTTGATTTTGCTGCAGCTCTTGTGCCACGAAAAGCAAATATAGATAGGGAATTACAATATATTAAGGCTGCGTTGCTATATGCAGACAGTGTAACACTAATTAGTCCTGTCGCTTACATATTTCAACAATTAACGGACGAGACCTACAAAAAGAATTCTCGACAGGCAGTAAAACTGATACAACAAATATTGGCAATGATTAAGCCGTCTCATCCTGAAGTGTATAATGAATCTGCACCGATTGTTAATGAGTTTGTTAATATATTGAGAAAAAACCAGTTTAGATCAATTCCTTATGTTGAACGGTTAAAATTTGAACGTCATTTAAAAGACCATGTATATTCAATAGGTGATATCATTTATCAATTAATGGGGAACGAACAATGTCATGAATTAGATGTCATGATTAGAAATAAACAGATAAAAATAGCTCAATTTGAGCATACTATAGACGATGTGGATAAAGCTGTCAAAGAATATTTTATACACCTTAACGATGCTTTAAAAAATTCGTATGCCTTATATGATGAACAATCTAATAATTTGATGAAATTAGCCGTTAAAGATAAAGTAATTCATCTATCAGCATTAGAACAACGAAAAATTACACATGCGAATATGACTCATAGTTTTATTCAGAAATTGCCGGCATTGGAAACTGCAACAATGGATGAACTAATTGATATAAAAAAGGAATTATCCGTTCCATTATGCCGCTTTAGAAGTAAAATGTTAAGTTATTCGGATTCTTTACAGGCTTTGCCTTGGGACAATGATTTTGAAAATGAATGCAATATTTTGTATGATAAGGAAATTGTTCCAGCTATATTAGAAATCAAAGAACTAACAGAAGAAAATAGTTTTATTAAAAATTTAGGAAACAAAATGTTTTCCGATAAAAATATATTGAAATCTACAGGTGGAATGGTAGTTGGTATTGCAGCATCAGGTGTAATTGCTTCACTCAATGATGTGATAGCTTCAGATACGTCTATGTTAATTGCTGGAAGTGCAATGGTTGCTGAAAAAATAGCCTCAGCATATTCAGATTTTACACAAATGAAAAAGGAAATCAAGAAAAAAGATTTATATTTTTATTATCAAGCTGGTGAACTATTGACAAAATATTGTTAAGATATACACAATCCGGTTAAAACGACTTTTCCGTGTGAAAGTTAATATCTTTTTTACTAATTTGATTGAGGCGATTAAAAAGAGGGGGACATATTCGCCCCCTCAATTTTTAGATACTTTGCCTGATAATCCGGGAAATCAGTCCTACTGCCACATTCCGCTCTTCATCAATATGGGTCACGACAAAGGAAACTTCATCCTTCTTGCCCACGGTTCGGCTGTCATAGCAGGAATGAGCAATGGCGTTGACTCCAATAGAAAGCCGGACAAATACCGTCCCCTTGTGGATATCCTCCACAGTTCCGGCATATTTCCCCTGAATCTTGCATTTTTTCATATTCTCCTTGCTGGTATTGCCTTCCACGCTCTTGACATCTGCCTTGACTGTGATCTTATCCAGGCTTTCAGCAGTCACAGACAGGATACGCACCAGGATATGCTCACCAACATGGAAGCGTTCCCGTGCATCCCCTAACCAGTCAAAGGACAGGTCGCGTGCCAGGATGGAAGTCTCCACACCGAAGATCTCTGCCCGGACAACCTTTTCTGCAACAGCAACAACCCTTGCCTGCACGATACGGTCTTCATAAATCTTAGAACTGCCTGACGCATCCCAGTCCAGATAAAAGATCTGGCGTTTCTTCAGCATAGCCTCTTTCCGGCTGGCAACCACACTTCTCGATTGGGTATCCAGCCCCTTCACAATAAAGTCGATTTCACAGCCGAGCATATTGTTAAGGACTTTATTTTGGCGAATGGAAAGGTCACCATAATCGTGTGATTCATCTTGTACCAGATTGATCATCATTTCCGTAATCGGGATAACGGTACGGAAATCTTTATAGTAGACGATAGCAATCAGGCTGCCATTCTCCGTCTTTTCAATTCCGCCCAGCATCCCGGTGAGGATCTTCTTTGTGCGGTAGGCATTCTGGATCTCGTGCCAGATAAGGTCTGCCTTCGACTGCGCCGTTTCCAGTACAGCGTCGGAATCCAGGGTTAATACAGGTACGTTTGTAATTGTGTTCTGTTCGTTTTGCATAAAGTTCTCCTTTCCTATGACATAATTGAATTTTTATCTAATGGAACCATCTCAGGTTCATCCGGCCACACGTTATCTGAGCTATCTGATAACAGGTCTGAAGAATCCGGATCTGGCGGTCCCTGATAAATGTATTTCTGAGTTACCTGTGTCGGCATTGCAGGCGCAGATACCGATGGTGGCTTACGGGGAGCTGATGATGAAGCAGAAGAGCCAATCCTTTGCCTGCGTGGTTTCGAGGGCGGCTTGGGGAGACAGTCATATTCCTCTGTTTTTCCTTCTTCCCGCCATTTCGGAATATGTTCTGCCGCCTTTTTCGTAACCAGCTTTTTGGCATCAGGATGCAGTGTGTAGTCGTATTTCTGTACCTTCAGCACTTTCTGCCCCCTGAGAATAATGAGGGCAGTATCCAGTGGGAGCCGCAGGATCTCATCCGACGTTAAGAGCTTTCGTTTTCCGATGGACTGGGTTTTCCGGTATTCCGGAGAATAATCTGACACCCGCCAGGTATTGAGCTGCTTCGCTTCCGAACTGACACCCACTGTTACGTCTCCGGAGCGCGAACTGATAAATTCAGCCATTACTTCATCCGTGCACCCCAAGAATAACTGAGTGTCACAATTCCCGATAATTTCCTGCCATTGGTTAAAGGGATAGCGGTTCTGCATCTGGGGCAGGTTCTGGAAAACGCACGAAATGCTTAAGCCTCTGGATCGGCAGACTGAGATCTTCTTATTTAATTCCAGGATAGCTCCAGTGTTCGCCAACTCATTCGCAAGGATATGCACTGGAACCGGCAGATGCCCGTCTACTCCGTGCTTATCTGCGAATCGCACCAGCTTGATAAACACAAAGGTCATAAACAGGGATGACAGGAAGTCAAAGGTGCTGTCCTATCGGAAGTAATGCAGAAGTATGCGCATTTCTGTTTTCCCGGCAGTGTCAGGTCAATCTCATCATAGGAAGTGATCTGCCGAATCAGCTTATTCTGAAACACTTGAAGCCTGGCTCCAAGCCCAATGATTACCCCGGATCGCACCGTATCGCTTGCCTGTTTGTAGATGCAGTAGGGAACCTTTGCCGGGTGGCTCACCGGAAGCAGGTCAAAGAGACTGTTCAGTTCCTTTTCCGAGCTGAGGGTCAGCAGCTTATATACCTGCCCGATGTTCTTGGATTCTGGAGGAAACCCCTGCTCGACATAGAGAACCAGCGCCTTTAGCAGATTTAATTCCGCATTATCCCAGAAGTGATCCCCTTTGGCAGAACCGGTATTCTGGATAATGACGTCGGAAAAGACCTGCGCCATAGTCTCCTGGCCGTCAATCTCCATCAGGCAGTTCCATGCATCGGAGTTCTCCGGATTTACAAGGTTAAAGCATCTCACGGTGTAACCCTCATTCTCCAGATAACCTGCCATGCTTTCGTACAATTCGCTTTTTGGATCGGTGATAATTAAGCTTTCCCCGACACCGCCGTTTTTTCCGCGTGCGACACATTGGAAGATCATATTGCGGGCAAATGCCCTGGACTTCATAGAACCGCTGGCACCATAAACGGCAATATTGCGATTCATGCGTGTTTCATAAGGAAGACAGACCGCCTTGCCGTTCAGCTTTCCAAGAATCGTTCCCTTTGTTTTCTTCACATGATCCGTCAGCTCCAGTACTTTATACATCTCATCCGGCGTCATAAATCCGGATGTTCCATAAGTTCCTTTCAGGGAGTAATTCAGGTTACGCTCCTTATCAAAGACCTCTCCGTTCCGGTCAACGCCCATCCGCATTAGCAGAAAGACTAAGAGTCCGAGCGCAAGAAGGCAAAGAAAAATCCCATACAGGTTATATGGGAACTGAGCCAGTGCTGATAAGCATGCCATCGGATGCAGGGAGGGTGATTTTGGGTAGGAACCGTTACCGGCAAAGTTGCCGGCACTGGTCCAAACCTTATAGTTACAGATAAACTGTGCAATATAGCCTCCGGCATATAAAATGCAGAGTAAGATCGGAAGCAGAAAAATAAGCTTCCACCATTTACGGTTCATGTAAAAACTCCTTTCTGAATTTGGTCAGGTCAATACTGGAGAAACGGACATTTTTATTCATAAACTTCTCCAAAACCGGAATCTGGAAATCAAAGCAGATCAGGTTCCCGGCCATGCCATAGACATCCAGCCCCTTATTAAACCGACAGATTCTCTGCATGTCGAAATCATATGCCAGCAGTGTCGGCGTTTCATTAGAAGCAACAGCGTCATGTTCAAAAGGGATATCACCTTTAAGATTTTCCTGATTGGATAATAAAAGCCGATCCAACGCAGCCATCATCTCTGGCTTTACCAACAACTTTAACAGGGTTTCGCCCTGGCCGTTACTGGGAAGAAAATGAAAATGTTCAAAGGAATCATCCAACATAAACAAACTCCGCCTGTATCCGCCGGTGCTGGTTAAGAGCCGGAGAGCCGTTTCCATAGTGTCTCCAAACATCATTGCACGGATTCTGGGATGTCCGCTGTAAGGAAATCCCTACAGAGAATGCTGCAGGAACGCATTTAATTTTATTTCTGTCTTGTGTTCCCATTTTAAAATGCTGCTTCCCGTATTATAAACGGCATAAACGCAATGCTGCGCCAGCAGGATTCCAAGACTGCGGGAGCTTTTAATCTTCAGGGTAACCTCGCCAAGTTCCTTGATTTCCCTGGATGAATAAAAACAGGGAAGAGACTGCAGGCCAATATCTTCCCGTTCAAGAGAAAAAATCTGCGGTTTCTCGTCATAATAAAATGGAATCCTTACATGAGAAAACGTCAGATAGGTTTGTGCCTTCTGGTGAAGCCGGAGTCTTCTTGACACCTCGCTTCGGATATGATTGGTCTCAGTACTGCCAGTGAAGAAGCACTGAAAGCGGGCGGGATGATTGGAGAGCAGTATCTCCTTCCCCCGTTTCGTTAAACGATAACCCCGCAGTTTATCTTTATAGTGGGTACGGATCAGTTTATCCGTCTTTAGCTCTGTGATCACTTTCTCAGCATAAGAAGGGCTGGAAAATAGTCTGTTTAGCTGGTCAGCCGGAAATTCCCCACTGATTCCGATTAGTTCCAACAGTTGATATTTCTGGGTATTTGGTCTTAGCAAATTAGTATCACCTCAGTTCTTTTAGATACGCACGTTAGCCTACACTTGGGTACGATGTTCCTCTCTTAAATCCCAGGAATAAGCAGAAAATAAGAAAGGAACACCGTATTTTTACACAAATCGGGTTTTCAGTGAAAAAAATCAGGAATTATCCGATGTGTTTTTTACAGCAGTTTCATGGTCGGCTAACCATTTGGGAAAAGCGGATTTTTCCATAATATGAATAACCGTATGATCTTCAGCTCCCATTTCCGTCATATGATGGATGTCACAGAACTGCCCGCTGTCATCTATCAGGGCATGGGTGGAAATAACATCCAAAATCTGCTTAAATTCCAGGTTATCATAGTCCCGGATTCTTTTCCGGGAGAGGGCTTTGTCATATACCTGAATGAAGCATACAATGCAGTCCCGGTAAAGCGGAAAGCTTTGCTCTTTTACAAACTCGTGCAGAGCATAATTCAGCGGATCATGCAGAAAAGCTGTATTGGATCTTAACTTTCGCTTTGGGAACAGAGCCGGTAATGTAACAGACAGTATGCCGTTCTCCAGGGATATATGGATTCCCTGGGCTTCAGCAGCGTGTTTCATATAGTCGGATTCGCCAGTGAAATCAGTTATATAGACCAGCTTTCTTAACTGGCAGGCAAGCCGTTCAGCCTTATATGCAGCCTCGGTACTTAATTCCTCATAATTTGCGCTGTGCTTTTGGAAATCGACTGTCTGTAAGGCAAAAACAATGCTTTGCAGTTTCGTAAGTTCAGTTTCCGCTTTTCGGGTTTGCTGATAAATTGCTTGTTTGTCCATAAAATCATCCTCGTTTCTTTTGTTTTGCGTAGTAATTGACAGTTCCTTCAGGGGTTACCAGACAAAATGCCGTTATCCCGTCTATGGTGATTTGGGCGGCCTGCTGTTCGGACTCCAGTATGACCAGTCGGTTTGTATCTTTGGAAGGAAGGCTTGCCAGTACATGGTTTATCAGCGCCTCCTGTCCCAGACTTACGTAGATTACCTCATATACTTCATCCTGTGAGAAAAAATGAAGCTTGACAGGAAATTCTCCGCTGGTGTGGTAGACAACCGCCTCTTTGAAGTCTAAAAGGACCCAGACGGCGGCAATCATGCCATAATCCGGAGAATCAGAGGCTTCTGGAGTATCACATATAAGGTCTTTATCCTGGTCATAGTAGATACGCCCTTGCTTGATTAGGCTTGTAATCAGGGATTTCATGGAATCCCTGTTACGAATCAGAAATTTATAAATAAAAGTGGTAGACGAAAGGTATTCTGTATTTTATAATAGTATTGGTAACAGAAAGGCGCAGTTAAGAGCCGGATTTGGCACAATTCTGTCATTACAACAAAGAAAAGTGATACCTGAAGTTGGCATGGTAGTTTGAAAATGGTTCAAAAATAGGGTGGATATAAGGTGGAAGCCTTTCCAAATCCCTAGAGTTTTCGTCGGTTCCGGGGATTTTCTACAGGTCTGCAACACCCTGATTCACCGGTTCAAATCCGGTCTGCGCCTCTAAAAAAAGCCTGGAAGTCAAAAGATTTCCAAGGCTTTTTATTTTTCCCGGTGTCCGTGAATATTGGATTATAAACCCTATCCTGCGTAAAAACCGCCCCTGTGCCTACAGGAACGGTTTTTTGTTAATTCAGAAAATTGTCAATAATAATGCCTTCCGCCTCTTCTTCCGTCATTCCCAACGTACGAAGCTTCACTAATTGCTCGTCATTGATCCTCCCGATCGCGGCCTCATGGATGATTGCCGCATCCAGATGCCTTGCGTTGATCTCCGGGATTGAACTTACCTCCGCATGATCCATAATAATCGAGTCACACTGCACATGGGCATGGCATCTGGCATTCCCCACCGCCCTCGGATGGAACACCTGCTTAGACTCTCCCTTTGCCACTGATCTTGAGACAATCTGGGCGGAACTTCCCGCTCCGTTCATCTGCACTTCCATATCCGACTGCGCGGTCTGGCTGTCATGCGTCATCAGCTTCTCTATCACGTATAATTTCGCGTTTTCCCCCAGTTCCACATCCGTCTTACGGACGGTGGAGTCTACGCCTTTGATCTGCGCCGTATCCAGAGTAAATACCGCATCCTCCTCCAGATAAATCTTCGTCACCGGATTCAGCACTTTCGCACCGGTGCCCTCTCCCTCGCCATAATGCTTCTCTTCATAACAGACATTCGCGCCTTTTCCTACATGGAACGAGTGTATCCCGTCATGGCGGCTCTCATTGCACCCGCTGTTATGAATCCCGCAGCCCGCGATAATCGTCACCTCTGCGCCCCCGGCAATATAGAAATCATTGTAGACCTCATCCTTCATACCGGAAGCGTCCACCACAACAGGGATATGCACCTTCTCTCCCTTCGTCTCTCCGTCTATGAAAATATCGATCCCCTGCTTATCTTCCTTCTTCTTAATCTTAATATGTTCACTGTCTCCGTGGCAAAGCGAGATTCCGTTGTGCCGGAGGTTGAATGCCCCCTTCTGCCGGAATCCTTCCCCGTCTATCTGCCGCAATATCTTCTCCGTAATCTTATCTAATAATTCTGACATCTCTTACCACTCCTCCTTACGCCCGTTCCTCACAGTTCATACAGGTACAACTGTCGCCTTTGTCCAATAATTGCGGAAGAATCTCTTCCTTCTCGCCCAACGTCCCTATCTTCCCGTCTTCTATTACCATAATCCTGTCCGCCATTCGGATGATCCGTTCCTGATGCGAGATCAATATCAGGCTCTCTTCCTTCCTGTTATGAATCTTCTCAAACTGCTGTATCAGCATAGAGAAGCTCCAGAGATCAATTCCCGCCTCCGGCTCATCAAAAATGCAAAGTTTATGGCGTTTTGCCAGGACAGTCGCGATCTCGATTCGTTTCATCTCGCCGCCGGAGAGCGTAGAATCCACTTCTCTTTTAATATATTCCTGTGCGCACAGCCCTACCCTGCTTAGCAGGCTGCAGCATTCTGACTCTTTTAGCTGACGTCCCGCCGCCAGAGATAACAGCCTGCTGACCGTCATTCCCTTGAACCTCGGCGGCTGTTGGAACGCGAAACCGATTCCTGCATTTGCCCGATGATTAATATCATAAGATGTAATATCCTCTCCATCTAATATGATCTGTCCCTCATCCGCCGCCTCTATTCCTATAAGCACCTTGGCAAGCGTAGATTTCCCGCCTCCGTTCGGCCCGGTGATTACAAGCATCTCGCCGTCATCCACATGAAAACTGATATTTTTAACGATGCTTCTCTCTACTCCATTCTCATTTACCTTAAATGTCAGATTCTTCACTTCAAGCATATCTGATACGCTCCTTTTCTTCCTGATTTATTTATCTGAAACCAACACCGAAGCTTTTACACACGTGCTGTCAAACATCTTCTTCAATACGAGTATCGCGGCAGCCGCCAGGATCACTTCCGTCACCAGTTGGGCGTACGCCATTCCATAGAGCGGCACGAGCTTATTCAGCAGATATATCGCCGGTATCTCCATGATAATCTTCCGCAGGATCGCGAAGAAGAACGCTTTTTTCCCCATCCCCACTGCCTGGAATACTCCGATTGCCAGAAAATCCATATTAAAAAACGGGAGTGCAAGGCACAATCCCCGGAGAAAACTTGCCCCATATCGGATGATTTCCTCGTTTTGGATAAATAACCCCATCCAGAAACCCGATCCTATAAAAAAGCATGCCGCCACCGCTGTCAGGGCGGATATCGTGAGTTTCGCCGAAAAGACGACCGTCTTCTTCATTCTCTCTCTGTCGCCGGACGCGTAATTATAACTGATCAAAGGCATAATCCCCTGTGAGAATCCAAACGCTATATTCATCGGTACCATGTCAATCTTCTGGGCAATCCCCATAGCCGCCACCGCCGAGGAACCATAAGAAGACGTGAAATTATTCAGCACAGTCATTCCCACCACATTCAGAAGATTCTGGATCGACGCAGGTATCCCAACCCCGCAGATCTCTCTCATGATCTCTCTGGTTGGAAGGAATTTACGGGGATCGACGCATACATAAGTCTTCTTCCTCTTTACAAACAACAGGCAGAAGAAGTAAAGGCACGCGGCACAGTTTGAAATAAACGTGGCAAATCCGGCTCCCGCCGCCCCCATATCAAATCCCTGCGGAAGGATAAATACAGGATCCAGCAGAATATTCAGCACACAGCCGCTCATTGTTCCGATACTCGCATGCATCGTACTCCCCTCTGAACGCACCATATACGCCATGACCACGTTAAGAATCGCAGGCATCGCCCCAAAAGCAACCGTCCACTTCATATATTCTGCCGTTGCCGCCAATGTATCCGCATCCGTACCAAGAACCGCCAACAGCGGGTTCTTCACCGTTATATAGATCACGGAGAACAGGAAACTGCAGAAAACCGTACAATAGAACCCGACCGCAGACGCGCAGCGCACGGTATCATATTCTTTTCTTCCAAGCGCCCGGCTCATCATACTGGACGTACCGACGCCAAACAGATTGTTAACCGCGTTGAAAGCTAACAGAATCGGAGCAGACAGAGTGACAGCCGCATTCTGTATGGGATCATTCAGCATACCGACGAAATACGTATCTGCCAGATTGTAGATCACCATGACAAGGGAACTGATAATCGTCGGAACAGACATAGCCATGACCGCTTTCGGCACCGGCGCTTTTTCAAACAAATATAATTTCCCAAACATATTATGTCTCCTCAAAAAGGTCGTCCCTGGTAATATTATTCAGCCACTTCATACTGCGGTAATGCCCCAGGACCCAGGGCCATTTGGCAAATTCATCCGTACAGAGCAGGAAATACACCCACAGTACCGGCAGCTTCAAGACAAATGCAGCTATGAAACCGAGAGGCACCGCATAGCACCACATATCGATCGTGTCGCAGACAAATCCGAACCTGCTGTCGCCTCCTGCCCGGAAAACTCCCGCAATCAGCGTGGTATTCACCGCCGCTCCCATAACATAATAAGTATTTATCAGCATCATGTATTTCAGATAATGCATCGCCTGATCCGATAAAGACGCGTAACGAAGCACGACAGGCATTGCCGCAAGGACGATCAGCCCGCCGACAGCGCCTGTGATCACCGTAAGCTTCATTACCTTCTTCGCCCCCTCTTTTGCCTCTTCAAGCTTATTCATACCGATGATATTGCCCAGCAGGATACCGCCCGCGCTCGCTGTCCCGAAGCACAGGATCGTTCCGAAATTCCGCACGACGATAACAAAAGAATTCGCCGCCACGGCGTCCGTACCAAGATGCCCGATAATCACGGAATACATGGAGAACGCCACGCTCCATGAGATATCATTTCCAAGCGCCGGAAGGGAAAGCCTGACAAAGTCAGAAAACAGCTTCTTATTTCTCATAAAAAGATATCGAAAATCCAGCTTGATATCTTTGCTGAGATATGACACAACAAAACAAGCCGCCAGCTCTATCAGCCTTGAGAGGGACGTCGCGATCGCCACGCCTGTCGCTCCCAGCTTCGGCACCCCGAATAAACCAAAGATAAATACTGCGTTCAGGAATATATTCAGTGAAAAAGCAAGCATATTCATCGCCGTGCTGATCATGACTCTGCCGATACTGCGGAGGACCGCGAGATACACCTCCGTAATTCCCCAGCACAGATAGCTGACGCTCATAAATCTCAAATAAGACGCTCCTATCGTGATCAGCTCCGTATCATTCGTAAACAAATGCATCATCACATCCGGAGCAAGCATCGCAAAACAGGCGAAAGCCATCGCAATCGCCAGCGAAAACCGAAGGGCTATCCCTTCGATCAACTGAATTGCTTTCATATCCCCTTTCCCATAATACTGGGCGCTCAGCATCGTAGCGCCGGTTCCCAGGCCATAGAATACCATAAACAGGATATTCGCGTACTGGGAAGCAAGGGACACCGCAGATATGGAAGACTGGCCGACATAGTTCAGCATGATCACATCTGCAGAACTGACCGCTGCGCTCAGCAGATTCTGAACCACAATCGGCAGCACTAATTTGAATATCTGTCTGTAAAATGAATTGTTCTTTGTCACCGTCTCCATCGTAAAATAACCTCTTTAAAATTCTTTCACTATATCCTCTGTAATGCCGTACTGCTCCTTAAAATCCTGCAGATCCTTCTCACCTCGGATCAGCATAATATCCAAAAACTTCCCTGTGTGCAGATCTTTGAATCCTGCCACCTGTTCTCCTGTACAGATGCTGCAGCGAAGGACAGGTTTCTGTACAGCCGGGTCATAAAGTTTTATATCAGAATCCGATTGCGATGAAACATATGAATACCTCTCTTCCATTCGTCAATATATGCCATCATCCAGGATTTGTCAACACTTTATTTGCCTTTGTCACCATATATGCCGCATTTTAACGTTTGTCATCAAAATATGGTATACTATGCTGATATTTTTTTCTAAAAATGTAATTTTTATCTTGCAATTTAATCCGTAGTATATTATACTAATGCATGTAGAAAGATTACTTTCTACAACCCCTTATTAATTATTTATACTCCCCTCAAAAGACCGATGGCTCCCCCATCGGTCTTTTACTTTATTCCCGCTGGCAACGAGCCGGGCGGACATGCTCACATATCGGGCGGCTGCCGTGAAGCAGCGGATCTTCATCGCCATCGGTTCCTGTCAATAATGCGCAGTACAAATACTATAATAAGGAAAGGAACCAGAATCGGCGCCAGAAGCGAGAAGATTCCGCCGATTACAGCCACAACCACCATTATAACTCCCACGATTCCCAACACCAGCAGCAGCCTCTTCCACCAGGAGCCCAGGCCGAATACACGTATCTGTCTCCCGCCCTGCCGCTGTCTGTAAGCCTGCTGTCCGGATCCATAGGTGTATTCTTCCTGTACATTTCCTGTATCTTCTCCCTTTCCTGAGGACTCAATAATCGTCCTGGCAAGCGCCCACGGATCTCCGAGTTCCTCGATCACCGCAGACTCGCTCCTGCCGTTCCTTACTTCGCCGCTGATATAGCCGTCATAATAGTTCACATTCTCCTGCACTACGGGACCGCTCAGGTCATTCGACAGGGCATGCCTCATCTTTTCTAAAAATTCGTATTTTGTCATAAACAACCTCCTGTATATCCGGTCTGTCAGGCAGTACCTTAATCCCGTTCCATCATATATAAAACAAAACCTTAGACTTAGAATAGCACATACTTCCAGCTATTCCAAGTCTAAGGTTCTTAAAATTTCCTAATACATTTCTAAAGAACTACTTTTCATGTTCCGAATTCTAAAGGTTATACCTCAAAGATCAAATCTCCGTAAGACGGCATCGGCCATGCTTCCTTATCCACGATCATCTCCAGCTCATCCACCGGCGCGCGCAGGGCTTCCATCGCAGGTACTACATCAAAATGATAATATCTTGCCTGTGCTTCTCCCTCTTCCATTGACGCCGCCTGATCCGTCACCTGGATAAGCTGCGTAAGCGCCTGCTTCGTCTTCCCAAGCAGTGCCGATACTTCTTTTAACAGATCTGACTGTACATCCGTATCCGCCCCGGCAGCTTTGACCGCTACGACCGTATCTGCAAGCTCCTTCGTGTACTTGATGACCGCCGGTATAAACTGCTTGCTCGCCATATCGATCATCGTACGGGCCTCTATATTGATTGCTTTTGCGTAATTCTCAAACTTAATCTCCGCACGGGATTCCAGCTCCGCCTTCGTAAATACTTTGAACTTCTCGAACATCTCCACGGATTTCTCCGTCGTAAGGGCAGGAATCGCTTCCACCATTGACTTTATGTTCGGAAGGCCGCGGCGTTTCGCCTCCTCTATCCACTCGTCTGAATAACCGTTGCCGTTAAACACGATTTTCTGATGCTCTACCGCATATTTCTTGATCTGGTCATGAACCGCTTTCTGGAAATCTTCCGCTCCCTCGATGGCGTCGCACGCCTCGGCGAATGCCTCAGCAACAATCGTATTCAATACCACATTCGGTCCGGCGATAGAATCCCTGGAACCCACCATACGGAATTCAAATTTATTTCCCGTGAATGCAAATGGAGAGGTACGGTTACGGTCTGTCGCGTCTTTCGCAAGATCCGGCAGCGTCCTGACTCCCGTCTCCAGTTTGCCGCCTTTCAGGCTATGAGTCGCCTCTCCCGTGTTGACAAGCTGCTCTAACACATCCTCAAGCTGCTCTCCCAGGAAAATAGATATGATCGCCGGCGGCGCTTCATTCGCCCCAAGCCTGTGGTCATTGCCCGGATCCGCAGCCGATTCGCGAAGGAGGTCCGCATGTTCGTCCACCGCTTTCAGGATACACGTGAGCACAAGCAGGAACTGAATATTCTCATGAGGCGTCTTTCCCGGATCAAGCAGGTTCTTACCGTCGTCCGTCGTAAGCGACCAGTTGTTATGCTTACCGGAACCATTCACTCCCGCAAATGGTTTTTCATGCAGCAGGCACTTCATCCCATGCTGACATGCCACCCTTTTCAATGTCTGCATGACAATATGGTTATGGTCGACAGCCACGTTCGCTTCCGCGTAGATAGGCGCAAGTTCATGCTGCGCAGGCGCCACTTCATTGTGCTGCGTCTTGGCAGTCACGCCGACCTTCCACAACTGCTCATTCACATCCTTCATGAACCCTGCGATTCTCTGGCGGATCGTTCCGAAATAATGATCGTCCAATTCCTGTCCCTTCGGAGGCATAGCCCCGAATAATGTACGTCCTGTATAGATCAGGTCTTTTCTCTGCTGGAACTTCTCTGCGTCCACAAGAAAATATTCCTGCTCCGGTCCTACCGACGGCGTCACCTTCTTCGACGTCGTATTTCCGAATAAACGGATCAGTCTCAATGCCTGTGTATTGACCGCTTCCATCGAACGAAGCAGCGGTGTCTTCTGATCCAGCGCCTCTCCTGTGTAAGAACAAAACGCCGTCGGAATACAGAGCGTCGCCCCAGCGGCGTCATGCCTTACGAACGCCGGCGACGTGCAGTCCCAGGCCGTATACCCCCTCGCCTCGAAAGTTGCCCGAAGCCCTCCTGACGGAAATGAGGAGGCATCCGGCTCTCCTTTGATCAATTCCTTCCCGGAAAAGCTCATCAGCACTTTCCCGCTGGACAGCGGCGCAGAGATAAATGAGTCATGCTTTTCGGCCGTAACACCCGTAAGCGGCTGAAACCAGTGCGTATAATGCGTGGCTCCTTTCTCAATCGCCCATTCCTTCATCTCGTGCGCGATGACGTCTGCCGTCGACGGATCCAGTTCCTTGCCTTCCCCGATCGCTTTCTTCAGCTCCTTATAAACCTTCTTGGGCAGACGTTCCTGCATCACGGTATCGTTGAACACGTCTTCCCCAAAAATGGCCGCTACATTTACTAATTCACTCATATCTTCTCTGCTTCCTTTCTTTAAGCTGATTTTCTTACCCATGCGGCATTACATTTCTCATTCATTACTGCTTATTTACCAGCCATATGCTTTTCCTGCTGCTCTAACGCCGCATTGAAAAAGGCATTCCGATCTTTGTCGGAACGCCTTTGTTCTGTCTACGTCTGCTAGTATACCTCAATCCATCGAAAAAAGCAAGCAAAAATTTACGCTTTTCCTACAGAGCCGAATAATTCCATCTTCTCTTTTACTTTGTCGATGATTGCTTCATATCCTGGTTTCAGTAATTTACGAGGATCAAATCCTTTTCCTTCGAGATCCTTTCCGGCTTCGATATATTTACGTGTAGCCTCCGCAAATACCAACTGACACTCTGTATTAACGTTAATCTTAGCAACGCCCAGATCAATCGCTTTCTTGATCATATCATCCGGAATACCTGTACCGCCATGAAGAACTAACGGCATGTCGCCTGTCAGCTTCTGGATCGCGTCCAAAGTCTCGAAGCTAAGTCCTGCCCAATTCTCCGGATATTTTCCATGGATGTTACCGATACCTGCCGCCAGCATGTCCACACCGAGATCAGCGATCATCTTACACTCATTCGGATCGGCACACTCGCCCTGTCCAACTACTCCGTCTTCTTCTCCGCCGATTGCGCCTACTTCTGCTTCCAGAGACATTCCCTTCTCTCTGCAGATCTCAATCAGCTCTTTCGTCTTAGCAACATTCTCTTCGATCGGATACTTCGAACCGTCGAACATGATAGATGTAAATCCTGCTTCGATACATTTCTTACATCCATCGTAGGAACCGTGGTCAAGATGTGTAGCTACCGGAACAGTAATTCCCATCTCGTCTACCATAGCCGCTACCATATCCTGTACGGTCTTAAATCCGGTCATGTACTTTCCTGCGCCTTCGGATACGCCTAAGATTACAGGAGACTTTGTCTCCTCGGCTGCTGTCAGGATAGCTTTTGTCCACTCAAGGTTGTTGATGTTGAACTGTCCCACTGCGTAATGGCCCGCTACTGCTTTTTCAAGCATCTCTTTTGCTGATACTAACATGTTTTAATTCCTCCAATTCCTCCTGCCGTCTAAGATGCTGCTACATCTCTTTAGCATGTTATATTTTTCACTTTCTTTATTATATATCATAACACTCAAAAAAACAATAAAGAATTTGATCTGTGAACAGTGAACAGTCGATGTACGCAGATTAAATTGGAAGGATATCTCTCACAGACGGGGCAATATTCCGGTGAACTAACTGCTAACGGAATCTAAGACGTTCAGCAAAGGCTTCACGCCTAAGATTCCATAAGCAGTGGATTTCACCTCCATAAAAAACGCCCCTGAATTGTCTGCTTAGAGATATCCTTCCAATTTAATCTGCTGTGTATCGGCAAGGGTATAAAAGCATAATCAGCACCACCGGCTTAGCCGGTGGTTTGTTATCCGCCCTATAAGGGCTCGTTCCCGGCGCTGGAGTCTAAAGACCCATCGAATGGTTCGCCAGCCGCAA
>CAJTAL010000070.1 GCA_910574285.1 Lachnospiraceae bacterium
ACCAATTTTTTCCAACTAATCACAGTATTGTCGAATTCATTATCCATTATACAAAAATGGATGTGTCGAATAATCTGTGATGATTTACACAGATTATTTTACACACCCGTTACTTGAAACAACAACTTATTCCATCAATGAGATTTCTAAGATTGTCGGATATGATAACCAGCTTTATTTCAGCCGGCTTTTTCACAAGCTGAAAGGATATTCGCCAAGAGAATACCGAAAGCTGAGAAACAAATTCTGAAATCCACAAAGAGGATACCACCGAATTATCAAAACAATGATTTGTAATATCCTCTTCTCACTTTTGCTATTCTTATTTTACAAACTCAGCCGAATAATAATACATATACTCATTATCTGTATCTATGTATTCTCCTGTAATGTCCTGTATCGGCAACGAACTCACTCCTTGTTCGCCATAGATCAGTGCTGCCAATCCTTGCTCTGTTCCGTACTCTATCGTGCTTTTGTTCTCTATAGAGGTCGCAGATCTTCCATAATATTCTCTGTTTGCAACACCTTCCAAGATTGGCGTTTCTGTCATATATTTTGAATATTCATCTGCTGCAATAAGCTTTGCAGTAAAATTATCAAAATCCGGAGTGATGACAATCAATCCATTGTTTGCAGATTTCACGTCCTCATAGGAAAGTTCCAAAACTCGTTTATGAGAAACTCGTTTTCCAGAATGATATTCTGACAAGTAAACGTATAATGCTTGCCTAATATTTCTGTAAATTCCTCTGTGTCACATGACTCAAACATACACAAGATCATCTCCATTGTTGTTTCCAAAACTAAACGATCCATTTTCATTTGCGTCAGCTATTCCATTGTTTTCATGGCAGTCATAAGTGCATCGCTTGTCATATGTTCTGTATTGATTCTTCCTTCTGAATCAATCAATCCTATTGCAAATAATTCTAAAAAGTATTTTCTCATAAATCTTGTCCTCCTATCGAAATGGCATTTCGTGTTCAAGTTCTTCTGGTATATCAAATGGGATCTTTCTCTTCTCTACTGGTTGAAATCCGTCAGATTCTTCTTTTTTTGTTTTGGCTTCTGCAAACTCCACATTATCCATAATGACTTCGGGATAATAGGATGCAGTTCCAGTCTGTTCATCTTTGATCTGAGAGATTACTAACTCTCCGGAAAGAGCAATCTTAATTCCTTTTTCAAGATATTTCTCCACAAATTCTGCATTATTTCCATAAGCTGTGATCATCACTACAAATGCTTTGCTGGTGCGATTTCTTTTTACTACCAATGGAAACCTGGATACTTTGGTTTGTCCCTTTTGCGTAGATGCCAGCTTAGTTTCTGGATCTCTGGCAAGTCTACCTATTAAAACAATCGTGTTCATTCTTCTTGTCCTCCCTTTCTTCCTGCAACAGCTTTCCCTGGTATTTCAAACAGGATAATAATCTGTGCATTTTCTGCACGAAAAAATGAGGAATGGAGTCGAACCATTCCCCACTTGCTACAGGATTTCTCCTGTAATATAAATAAGAAAATCTAAGTATTCGCATTTGGGCTTTGTCTGTACATATACATCTGATCGTTATCATTCCAGATAACCCGGCTGCAAAAATACAGTCACAGTCTCTGTTTCAGCAGAGGTCCTGTACCTTTCGGTGGTATCATTATTACTTCGCTCTTCCCATAGGAGTCTTCGCCTGCACGAGCCGGATTATCTCCGGTAAGCATGTTCCTCAAGATGTATCAGCTCCTTCAATTGTCAAGGTGCAATCGGAAGAACTGTCTGAACCTCTTTTACGTTTGTGATTTTTGGAAATCAGAGGATTTTCAATTTGCCTTCCATATACTCTGTATTGGGAGCGACAAAATCGGACATGATTTTAGAAATTTTTTAAAATTATTTTTGAAGTGTAAAAAGACATAAAAAAAGATGCCAGGATTTCTCCTGACACCGTAGTGACTGTGCCAACTTCGTGCCCAGTGGGCACAAGGTTGGTTCATTATTCTTCATTTTCTATTGAGTTTGATTCTTTCTCTGTCTTCTTGTTTTTAGATATTATCCTATGACCTGTATAAATCGCCATAATCATACAAAAGAACTTGCCGCAAAATATTTATGGCTTGATTTTGTTCCTTTATATCCAGTATAAAATGTTCCTAGCATCGTTAACAATGCTCCGACAGACCAATATTCATGAGCTTTCATTCTAACATCTCCCTTTGTGTTAATTTTAATATGTACCTTTTGATGAAATATGCAAACTGGAAGTTATTACTTTCTGCATAGTGTGTTTCCTAAAATGATAATTACCACGACATCAACCAAAATAATCCCCAATGCAATATATACAAAAAATGCAGGCAAAATATTTTCAAACAAGCCCATAGTTAATGCAAGAATTGCTATAATAGACATTCCAATTCCCATTGTTCTGCATAACTTCTTTTCATCATATTTTTCCTTTTCTTCATTTGAAGCTGTATTATATCCAGAAATGAACCAGCTTCCATGTCCAGAAAGTAAAATAATAGAAAGTACAGCAAATATCGCAAAGACAATCCACACTATCCAATCAGAGCCTGTTGCTAAATCTGCTAATTTCATTTACATACTCCTCCTTAAATTCCATTTTCTTAATTTTATAAACTAGAAGTTGTCTATTATCTGATACAAGCTTTGGCAGTATAGGATTCAACGTTAATCTTAACCACATTTACTGCACTTGCCATCTTATCGTCAATCTCATGTTCTTCGCCAGTCTGTACTTTCATAAGAACACCAAGCGGTTTACATTTTTCTTTTATGTCTTCAATAATCATTGCTTTACCTCGACACATAACGCTCTAATACTCTGCTCCATATTTGCAAGGTATATCCGCTGTAATAAGAGATTCACCTCTATCAATTTCTACAAATACATTCCTGTTTTCTTTGAGGCACTCCAGCTTGTGTCCTTTTTTCGCACAATGCACATAAAATGTCAGCTTTCCCTTTTCCATTTGGTAGCCATAATGCAATGGTACAATATAAGGGAATTCACCGTCAAACATTCCTAAATGCATATATCTTGCTGACGCAATAATTGTCTCGATTTTATCAATGTCGGTAATCTCTCTATCTTTCCTTCGCATAGTTTTTTACTCCCTTCAAATTCCGATTTTTCATAAACCGATGCAGTTATTCTGTGATTTCTGTATTTTCACCAGCTTTTAACCTTTTTTTATCTGCATACATCCGCAAATCGGCTTCATGGCATACTTCCTCAAAGGAAAAATCTTTGCTCTGTACGGTATAGCTGCCCATTGCCAGACAACTGAGCCATTATACTGACTGCCTGCTATCTATCTCTTTATATTGAAATCCAATATCTACTTCCTGTATCTTTGATTGAAGCTGTTCCTTCCATCCGGCACAGGAACTTCTGTTTTTCACAACAGCAAAGTCAAGAAATGCTGTCTGATTATATGGAAATTCCAGGGTATTATAATCCTCTTCCGAAAGATATTGACTGGTCACATATGCAACTGGATAAACCTCTGAATTTTCATAAATATTCTCTGCGATTTCTTTATAACCTGGAATATTTTCCTGTGAGACAATATGCTCTTTGTAATCTAACCAGCAGTAAGAGATATTTACTCGACTGTTTGGGGCATGAATCCTATCATAGTAGTACTGGAAATCTGGAAGCGGAATATCCTTCTTTTTAATATTTTTCTGAGGATAAAAAAGTAATTCCACCTCTTTTGGTGGCATCATCTGGAGTTCTTCAATCGGAATTCCTCCCACGTGATAACGTTCCATAATCAAAGATAATGTTCCGGATCCAATCTTATACCGATCCATGCTAGAACTTCTTAATTTTTATATTATATTGGCTTGAATCCTTTTCCACGCACTTCATTCGATTCCATTGTAACAAGAAACGCTGATGAATCTACTTTCTTTACAGCTTCTTGAATCGTATGCATTTCTTTATTGTTACATGCACCCTAAAATCCCGTTGAATTATACACAGGTCATACGGTGACCTGGTATAACTCAATAATCTCCCGTTGACGTTTGGTCGGTGTTGTTACAAGCTTTTTACGTTTACCTTCAATGGATACTTGTTTTAGAGATTTCATTTCACTAAAGATTTCTTGAAGGTTATGATTGCGTGTCCATCCGTGTTCTTCCATAACATTTTTCAGATAGGTAGTCAGGATAAGTTTGAGCTTAAACTGTATTACCATGAAAATATTATCCAAGAAGTTTTTTGGAAACCACCGATAAATTGCACTTCATTCAGATGTTTCTTTGATAATGAAACTTCGCAGATAATGCTCTTTATTTCAGTTCTGTCATAAAGGGCAAGTTTCGCCAGAGTAACTCCAAACCCACTTCGTGGATTTTGCTTACCTGACAAACTTGATGGAGGATTCCGCTCCCCATACCCTCGGTTTCTGCATATTTTTCCTATATGCAGATTGGCTCCTATTAAAAATAGTCGCAGCGTGATTATCCCAATCACGGAGAAACCTAAATATTTCTATAAAAATCCCTCTTTCGTTTCCCATTGGCGTTCCCTAATCGGCTTTATTATAGGAACTCTTTTTTAATCCTTATAATAAGGAAAGTGCTATCATTTTTACACTTTTAACAGAAAGGAACTATACAATGCCAAGACCAAAGAAGGACAGGGAACTACGACACAAACACCAAATTATGCTCCGCCTTACTGATACGGAATATGAAATCGTTTCTGAAAACGCAAAGGCTACACATCTTCCAACGGCTGAATATGTTCGGAAACAGATTATGAAGCAGAAGATCACAGCGAAATATGAGATTGTGGCAGACCTGCCAGAGTTGAAAAAGCTGGTTGCAGAGTTTGGGAAAATCGGGAGCAACTTAAACCAAATTGCAAGGCATTTTAACAGCGGCGGCATCCACTCACAAGAAATGCGTAAGGCAATCGACCAGAGCGTGGCCAGAATTTATGAAATGAAGTATGAAGTCTTAAAGATGGCGGGAGATTTCCACTCTGCCGCCGGAGGTAGTTTGGATGGCAATACTGAAACACATAGCAAGTAAAAATGCCGACTATGGGGAAGCACAACGGTATCTCATATTCCAGTATGATGAAAGTACGAACAAACCGATACTTGATGAAAATGGTGAATTGATTCCACGAAAGGAATATATCATGGACGGCATAAACTGTGATCCTTTCACGTTCGACATGGAGTGCAGGGAACTAAATGCCCTATACCACAAAAATGAATCCTATGATGAAATCAAATCCCACCATTACATCATCAGCTTCGATCCAAAGGACGCAATAGAAAACGGATTAACCGGGGAATGGGCACAGCAGATTGGAATGGAATACACAAAAAAGAACTTTCCCGGTCATCAGGCTCTTGTCTGTACCCACATGGATGGGCATAATGAAAGCGGCAACATCCATGTGCATATCGTAATCAACAGCTTACGGAAATATGATGTGGAACGTCAGGAATTTATGGAGCGAGCCTGCGATTCCCGTGCCGGGTATAAGCATCATGTATCTAAAGATTATCTGATACACTTAAAGCAATCACTTATGGATATATGCCGCCGGGAACATCTGCACCAGGTAGACCTCCTTGCTCCTGCGGAAAAGAAAATCACAGATCGGGAATACCATGCGAAGCGCAGAGGGCAGAAGAAACTGGATGAACGTAACAGACAGCTCCATGCTGACGGACTTACACCACGTAAAACAGAATTTCAGACACAGAAAGAATTTCTACGGTCTGCAATCGAAGATGCCGCAGCCGTTTCCTGCAGCCAGGAAGATTTTCAGAAATTGCTTTTGGAAAAATATAATGTCAAATTGAAGGTCAGCCGGAGCAGGTTCAGCTACCTCCACCCGGAACAAAACAAATATATCACCGGAAGGATGCTCGGCACACATTATGTAGAAGATTATCTTCTGGAGCTGTTTAAGGAAAATGCAGAGCATAAGGAAAACAAAAAGAAAACAGTTGATATGGGGAAATATAATATGGAATCGAAGAAATCTGCAACCAGCCCATCCAATCTACTGCAAGAGGAGGCTGTATCAATCCGATTTATCAAGTCAGATTTGCGTCTGGTGGTCGATCTGCAGGCTTGCGTAAAGGCACAGCAAAATGCCGCTTACGCTAACAAAGTGAAACTTTCCAACCTGAAAGAAATGGCTAAAACAGTTGCTTATATACAAGAGCATGGATATAATACAAGGGATTCCCTGGAAGATTCTTTTTCAGAGATTAAGAGCCATGCTTCCATTTCCAGAAAAGAATTGAAGTCTGTAGAAGATAATCTCCGGAAGGTAAATGAGCAGATCCACTATACAGGTCAGTATCTTGCCAATAAATCTGTCTACCAAAAGTTTGTGAAAGCAAAGAATAAAGGGCAGTTCCGGCAGGAGCATCCGACGGAAATCGCACTCTATGAAACCGCACGGAAATTTCTGAAAGAGCAGTCCGCAGATGGGAAGCTCCCCTCCATGAAGTTATTGAAAGCAGAAAAGGAAAAGCTGCTCCAACAGAAAAAAGAGGCACAGAAAACTTACCATTACTACCGGGATTATCAAAAAGAATTGAATACAGTCTGCTCTAATGTCGATAAGATTTTAGGACAGCCACACACCCGACAGCCGGAGAAACAGAAAAGCACCGATATTTCTTAATCTTACTGACAGAAAAAACAGCCGCAGGATTCCTTTATCAAATCTTTGCGGCTGTTATGATACCAATGAAACAGATATGTTTAAAAAATATCTTCCACTTTAGGGATTATTCCGCTAATGCCTTCGCTTTTCTCTCTCATGATACGGCACATTTCATCCAGTTTTCTCTCCACATATTTCTGCATTTCCTCCCGTGCCGCTTCTGTTGGTTCAAAGGAAAAATAGAGTGGCTTCTCCCATTCCGCTTGGAACGGGTAGGGGAAAACATATAATTTCTTCACTTCCGGCATATCCGTGAACAACTGGAAAATCTCATAGGGCAGGATTTCCCCGCATACCAGGATGGAGCCTGTATCTACATAATAAACCTGTCCCTGGTACGTCGGCGTACCTTGAGCCGCAAGCTGCTTCAAAGCATTCATCCGTATCGGTTCTATCTGGGTTCCTTGCCCCACACGCCATCTTGTCTGTGGGGCAAGCTCCCTGTAAATCCGTTCAGCTTCTTCGTCCTCATGGATATTATCGTCATAGTCATACCTGTAATTTTCTACCTGTATCTGCCCGTATGCAATCAGGCTTGTGAAAAGCGCAAGAGAATCCAAGTCAACATAGACGGACAGATGCCCCCTGCCCTGGTAGGAACATAATATATCCTCTAAAGCATCCATGATTTTCTTCATGTTTTCATATTTTTTGTCCGGTTCTTTTCCCATCTTTCTCCCCATTTTATGCCCCACTTCTGCTGTCAGAAATATTTACCGGCATATCTTGTATTCCGTCCGATATTTCCGCCTGATTTGCAGCTGCCGCTTTCTCCATCTTTTCTTTCTTCAACTGCTCTGTCCGTCCTAAATCCACATAGTGTGTCGCATATGCTTTTTCAATCTCCGGATTTCCGCTTTTGCTGAACCGCAGGGGGATTACCGACTTACGGCCATGCTTTTTCTTCACGCCCCACCGCTTATAATAGCAGAAAGATGGTTTCAAACTCGATTTCTTTGCATAAGAGCGAATCTGTTTCATAATAAAGGAGAGCTTCTTTAAATTACACGTACACACCGCTTCCAGATACCGTACTTTCCCGAATCTCCAGTCCTCATACTTCTGCTTAGGCAGGACACCTATATCAACCAGCACATCAGCAGGGGCGACATATCCTCTTTGCTTGCACTGGTGATAGACAGCAGAATGTACTTTTCCTATCAGTTCTGATTCCTTCACTTTATCCTCCATGTGAATAACCCCGGCTGTATCCATTCACAGCCGGGGATTCTATATATTTTTCTTTTGTATCTGCCTGTCGCCGGATATTATATCGTTTGGAGTAGCCCTTTTTCAATTTCCTGAATATCTTCCACAGACAATTCAGGAAAACAGTCTGCAATTTCTTCTACCGACATTTTCCCCAACTTTAACATATTTTCTACTCCACCCCTTACTGCTTCCCTTGCAGCCTCACGCCTCTCACTTGCGATATGGGTACGCATGATCTTCTCTTCATCAAACAAAGCCATCATAATAGATATAACCTCCTTTTCTCTGCCTGCCAAAAACTTCCGAAGCACATCCCTGTCTTTACAGATACGGATGGTTTCCGTGACAGCCTCCCGGCTCCTTCCATACTGTTTCACCTGTTTATTATATACTTTTGTAAACGCAACATACTGGCTGATAATGTCATTCCCTTTATCGCCGTAAAGCACTTTCACCTTTACTTCAATGGCACATTCTTTCCCGCCGAAAAATTCTTTGGAAAGTGAGATTGTTTCCGGTCTGCCGGCACGCTCTCCTGTAAAAATCATGTATAATTCCGGTTCTGGAACATGAACCTTCTTGCTCCCATATAAATCTGCATCCTGTTCTTCAAAATAGTCATGGTAAATCTGAACTAAATACATCAGCACACGTATAATAATATTCATCGTCCATGAAGATTGATGCTCGACCAGAAACATGACTTTATCCCCAACTCTGAAAGCCAGATCGTTATAAATTCCATTCGTGAGGACGTTCCTTATGGTAATATCCATAAGCGCATCTTCCGTCGTCTCCGTATCCTCCGGATGGAGCGCACGGTATAACTGCATCAGATATTTCTTATCCTGAAAGAGCGTTGTGAATACACTGTCTTTCACCGTATATTTTGCAAACGCATCCTTTTTCTCCGCTGTTTTCTCTTTTGGTTCTTCCTGTAATGTTTCACCCTGCATCATATCACCTCGGTTCCGGATTTTGCCAATCAGTCCGGCAAATCGGCTATGCCCTGCCTTATGGTTTTATTATACAGAGAAACTCCCGATTGTTCAAGACATAAAAAGGGAGAAGCATCCGGCACCATTCGCCAGACACTTCTCCCTTTCTTACTTCCGTCTGCGCTCCATATCCTCTGCCATTGCCATCTGCTGTGCAGGTTTTCCACTCCGCTTTGCAATCTCTGCCTGTTTGCGACGCAACTTTGCCAGAACGGATACCCTGCCATTTTTCCCTTTTGGGGACATATTATTCCGCCTGCCGTCAATCATGTTGTAATTCTGTTCTTCATCTATCTCGGAACTTCGAAGATACTCCCCATTCTCCATATATTTCTGCCAGTTTTCAAGAGGCGGCTTATCCATAGCATTGCCGGATTGCGTCTGGATATTCCCATCGAGTATTTCCTGTTTTTGCGGCTCTGCGGTAAGCTGCGGCGGATTAAGGTAATCCTTAATCTGCTGTAAGGCCGTCTGGTCAAAACCCTGATATGTATGGTCTACAATTATCTTCCCTTCTTCATCCAACACAACCCATGCCACTTCTTTTCCATAGGTTTCATGCTCCATCAGGAAGAACTGCCTGCCGTCTATGATAATGCTGTCAAAAGCATGCCAGTTCCCTTCTTTCCCTTCGATATGAAAATCTGACGTATCAATTGACACAAGTGCGCCGGATGAACCCTTACGGATAAACCCGGCTATGACGGTAAAACCATCTTTCTCAACATAATAGGAAATCACAACGCCATCCTTATTCAGCACAAGCACATCGCTGACGCTGATCGAATGTCCATGAAATGTCCTTGGCAGCTTCTCATTAAAACGTCTGCAGATGTGTTCTGGCCCGTCCCCCGGCTGCATCCTTCCCATATAAACTTGTTCATAACTGCTATACTGTATCTGGATTTTTATCTCCTGCAGCATACTGTATGGACGGAACCGTAGCGGCCTGTTCTCAGGAATATTTTTAAGCTGATAAACTGCAAATTGGTTCACATCCATCATTCGTCCTCCACCGGTTCCTCTTTGTACGGTTCCAAATCCATGTTTAAAAATGCTTCATCCGTAAGGAACCACAACTTTTCCAGTGTGCTGTTAATAAGTGAGAGCATTTCTTCATCCCTGCCTATGTAGGGGATCACATTATGTATTTCCTCTATGGTTGCCTGTCTGCTTTCCTTCTGGAACATTGCCATCAGGAAATATTCATTTTCCTCAAACCTCACCATCATAATTCCGGTTCTCCTTTCTTCTTTGCCTGTGCTTTCTGCCCCTGTTTTTCCTGTCCCGGCTTTTCCTTCTCCTGCGCTTTCATTTTTGCCTGCCGTTCCCGGAGGGCATTTAAGACAGACTGCTTTTTGCTGCCGCCGGATATGGCTCTGTCTGTTTTGGGGGCATTTTCAGCCGCTTTTTTCAGTTCTGCAGGCTGCTTTTCCGATACCTCTGTATCTCCAACAGATTTTCGTACTTCTGTGGCTGGATTCCTGTTTTCTTCCATCTGAACAGCTTTTCCTTCCTTTACCTCTGGCATTGTCTGTTGCGGAAGCGCTGCTTTCTCTTCCGGAGCTGATACTTCCTGCCCCGTCCTTTGTTCCAAAAGCATTGCTTCCATATCCGCAATCGCTTTCTGCACCAGCAGGCTTTCTCTATAATGAGGAATTTCATTGATAAACTCTGTCTGAATTTCACCCGCTACCATAAGGTCATAAGTCGTGCCATCATAAATGCTGTCATCCTCCAGACAAAATCCGATACTTTTTATGCCATTTATCCGCTCTGCCGGAATTTTCTCATATAATTCCATAGCTTCCTGCAATGTCTCCAGACGCTCATGAAATTCCCCCAATATATGAAATTCTGAACACTCTGCCACATAAAATGTTATAGACTGTTTCTGGTCTGCCCGCCCATTACTTTCAGGAATCTCCATATAGCTTTGCTTTTCATCCAGATATTTCTCCGCACTTTCCAAATATTCTTCCAAGCTCCCGGTCTGTTCTGTAGAGATTGGATTGATGTCAACCGGGATTCCTGCTATCTTTAATCCATCCTCATGAAGCGCACTGAAAAAAGCATCCTCCTTCAGATTGCCGCTGTAAGACACCACAACATCTATATCCGAGCCTTCATGGTACAGCCCTTCTCTGGTTCGGCTCCCATATACCCTTGCACCAAGCAGCTCCACTTCCTCCGACAGCCCCATTTCATCAATCTGCGCCTGGGCATAACAGAGTACGGTTTCCTCTATCCCTGCCCGACTCTGGCTGTTTAATGCAGGCTTCGGCTCTGTCATATCAGAAACCAGCGGCAGCTTCCCCTTCTCCGTTTCTTTCGCCTGTGCCTTCTGCAGATCTTCCTGTGCGGCTGCTTCTGCCTTCTCCTGCAATTCCTCATAATCCATAACCTTACATGCCGTCATGGAGATTCCTTCATCAGAAAGGATTGCTTCCATCGCTTCACCGATGGATATATCTGGGTTATCATACACGCCTCCGTCAATCTCCCGGAAATCTTTGCCATAAATCGTATAATCATAGCCGTCTGAAACCGTCTGGATGGAAAAATAGCCTTTTCCTGTCTGGTATGCAATTTCAGCATCATAATTGTCGAGATATTCTTTTGCTTTCTGTAATGCCGACATCGTTTCCTCACGCACCCATTTTCCACTCAGGGAATATTTTTCTATGTCTGTGAGTGTTTCGATTCCATTCCTGCACTCAATCAGGGACATCCTGGAGGGCGGCTGCTCGCTGCTCTCCATGCCAAGCCGCTTGTCCACATGGTTTGGAATCTCATGATAAGCAGTAACTGCCGTATCCATATCTGAAAAATACTGATATGCCCTTTCCGCTTTGCCGCCCTCGGCATTCTGTATGACATAGTATTGTGCAATGAATGGCGGTTCCGGCTTCATCTCTATTCCTTTTTCCGAAAAATACTCGCCAATGGCTTCCATTGCCCCCTGGTCAAATCCATGCTCCAAGTCCTCTGCCACCAGCTCCCCATTCTGATTGACGATAATAGAGGCAACGGAATCCCCATATTCCTCATGCTCCATCCGGTAAAACAGCTCGCCGCTGATCTCCTTTGCTTCTACCGTATGCCATGTGCCGAAATGCCCGGTTGCAATAAACCCTTTCGTTTCCTCATTAATCTGCACGTTTTCTTCCATCACTAATTCCTGTTCCCTTATCGCATCCCTTGCCAGCCCGATAAACCCGTCCAGTACCGCCGGGTGGCTGTTTACCACATAGTCAGCGTTCATGTCCATCCCCCGGTTTATGTTTTCCGGTATCCCATATCCCTTTGCCCATGCCTTATTCCCAATAGAAAACCGCCCGTCATATTCCAAATGTTGTACGGTATTCGCAAGGATGAATACCACACGTTCCGCACCGTATTCTTCAATGATCTCCTTAGCGGCGTCATACGCCAGATGCAGCCCGTCAAAGTTCTTCCGGATCGCGTCCTCAATGGCATTTTTGCAGTCCAGGTTCCGTTTTCTTGATTCCAGGTAATCATCCGCCCGGCCATGCTCCATTGCATAGGGAAGCGTATGCGTATAAAGCGGCGGGTAGGCTTCTTCCTCAAAATACTGCGCTGCCTCTTTCCTTATCCTCTGTTCCCTCTGGCTTACAAAATCCGGCAGTTCCGTAAATCCAAAGCTGTCTACAAAGTGCGCCGACACATGCCCTCCACGGTTCAGGACCACAATATCACTCACCGAAAGGGAATGCCCTGTATATCCTTTGGGATGATTGAGATTGAATTTCTCATAAATAGTGTCCAGGTCGTCCTGTTGCCCCAGCCTTCCGCCATAGAGCAGCGCATAATCGCCTCCCTCCACTTCCATCCCGCTTTTCTTTATAAAATCCATATTGAAAAACAGGTATTCCCTGCCTTTCCCCTTTTCATCAATCTGAAAAATGCCATACCAGTCATTGGTATCCGTATAGAGCAGTTCTTCATTGGAACGGATCACCGCATCATGCATCTGTCCTTCCAATACAGAAACATCTAAGCCTGTGAGGGATTGCCGGAATTGCCCCGGCGTAGACATCCCTCCCACAAAATTCAGCTCCTCTCCCAAATTTAAAAATCCCCTTTCCGGGATTGGGATTGGCTGTATGGCAAGGACGGTTCCTGCATGGTTCACGACTACGTGATTCTCCAGCACGGCCGGATCTCCGGGATCATCGCCAGACCCCCGCAAGTCATAGCGGTAAAATCCCTTCGGCACGTCCCCCTCCGCTATCCGTCCGTTAGAAAACAAAGCCGGTACTTCAAATACTTCTACTTCCTGATATTCCTCGTCCATTTCCCTTTCTTCCTTCTCCTTATGCACAGATTCCATCACCAGGTGGCTTTCCCATGCCCTGGCGTCAACGCCGAATATCCCGCCAGTCTCTAAAATGTCCTGTTCCGTATTCATTAATGTGGAACTCCCATCTTCATGCAGACTATATATAGGAAGCCCGGCATTGTGTAAGGCAGCCGCCCGTTCTACCGTAAGCGGCAGTACTGAATCATTCCGATAGCCAAAGTCATGCATCTGCAAAAGACCGATCTGGTTATCCGGCAGGAAGTCAATCTCCGCCTGTGCCTCCTCCATAATCCGCCCGATGTCCCGGCTTCCCGGATTTTCTGCCGCTTCTATCATTTCCCCGACCAACCTTTTTGTTTCCCTCAGATCATCCAGTTTATAAGCATAGCGGACAGCCAGGTTATGTCCCTCCCTTCCCAATGCCTCACGCCCATACTCCGCACGGCTGATGATAAGCTCCACTTGTATCAGTGTGGGGGATTTTGACGCATCTATGATATGCCCTGCATCTATATACAGGACATCATAGAAATCCGGCATATTTTCATTCCTTTCCGGATTTTCAGAATCCTTCCATAAATCCAGATGCACGCCATGCTCTTTTAAGAACTGTTCCGGGCTTCCGTTTTCTCCCTTTTGCTCTGCAAATGTCTGTAACAGCCTTAGAAAATCCACCCTGCCTACATTGTCTACAAGGTAAAAGCGCTTTGCGTCCTCACCGGAAAGGGCAACCTGGAATACCAGATCATCCTCCCCCAGCTCCCTCTCAGCCTCTTTTTCTTTCTGAAGCTTCTGGATATTCTCAACCATGCTGTCAATGAAAGAGCCTGCCGTTTTCCGGATAAAATCCATAGAGCTGCGCAACTCTTTCATCTCCATGCTGCTGGCCCATCCCGCCAGATACGGAAAGGAGTAGTCTGACACATCATCTAAACCGAAGAAACTACAGACCGTAAAAGCCACGCTCTCGGCCTCCGTTTCTATGGTCATCTTGTTTTTCTTCTCCCCAAGTTCCTCCATCACGTCCCGGTCATGGCACATGGCATGTGTCACTTCATGGATGGCTGTTTTCATGGTCTGCTTCTCGCTCATGCCATCCCGGATTACGATTTCTTTATTCACATTGCTGTAATACCCTTTAGTATCCCCTTCAATCTTTGCATAGCGCATAGGGGCCGGGGACACCATCCGGATCGCCTCCATGAAAATGTCAAAGTTCTCCACACTCCCCATCAGTTCCGGCGCATCCAGCTCCGGGAGCGGATCACCTTGCGTTTGCGAAATGTCAAATACCGTAGATACACGGAACCGTGGGATGATATGCTCCACTTCCTCCGTTTCCGGCTGTCCGTCCGGGCGCAGCACTGGCTCGTTTGTCTCCGGGTCAAATTTCTCCACTTCTTCCTTTTCCCTGATCGGCACAGGGGCAATAATCTTGATCCCCTTCTCCCCACGCTTCACCTGACGGTGAAATTTTTTGTTCCATGTGCCGTAGCCTGCCACCAAGGTTGACTCCGGCTTCTGCATCGCTATCAAAAGCGTGTTGTTAAAGCTGTAATTATGGAACTGCGACATCGTTTTCAGGTATTCCGTGTATTTTTCCGAAGTAAATAAATCCTTCACGCCCTGTTCCAGCCGTTCCGTAATCTCCTTTAACTGTTCTTCCCGTTTTCCGGTCATAAATTTCCTCCATTCCCTGCCGGGACACCTATGTGGAATCCCGGCAGATACGATATAAATAGAAAACGCCATCCCATCATCTGCTGACAGTATGGCCTCCTGCTTATAATTCCTGTTCTTTTTTCTTTGCTAATTTCTGACTGCCCTTATGGTTTCCGGCAAGCCTGTCTTTTGCCTCTTTCAACTTTCCAAGCACGGAAGGCTTTCTTGCCCCATCTGCAATCCGGGAAGCATCCGACACCCGGCCTGCATAGCTGACAGCTTTCCTCGGACGGTCTGCCACTTCCTGTACATCTTCCTCCATGCCAAGTGCCTCTGACGGCCCTTTGTCGTCCATGTTAAGCAAAGCATTTAATTCTGACAGCCGTTCAATCTTCTCTGCCAGTTCGTCCTCCTTTGCAAACGGCTTCTCCACTTCCTCCCTTGCCGTGGCAAGCTGCTGTTGCACGGTTTCCAGTTTCACTTCCGATTCCGTCAGTTTTTTCTCAATCCCGGAAAGTGCATTGCTGATACGCTGCAGGTTCCCTAACGGGTCTTTCCCCACTTCAATCTGGTAGCTGCACTGCCGTTTGATGGTAAGCTGGTAGGTCTGATTAAAGCTGTCAAAATTAGCGGAAAGGGTAAAGCCGTGGAACTCCCCAATCTGACCGGCTGTTTTCACTGCTTTCAATCCGGCGCAGGCGGCAATCAGCGCCGTTCCTGCTTCTTTCCGGTCTGTGTACGCTTTCCCGCCGATGACCATAGAAAAATCATCTTTTTCCTTATCTTTCTCCAAAAGCGGCTTCACTGCCTCCGCATCTGCTTTTAAGCCTGCAATCCGCTCTTTCAGCGCTGTGATCTTCACTGGGTAATTCCTTGCGATCTCCGTTTCCAGGCGGTACTTTTGGCTGGTATGGTTTGCCTTCAAAAGTTTCAGCTTGCTCACCTGGATGTCAAGATCCATCTTCTCTTTGATGTAAGCGATGAATAACCCACCGTCATCCATCGCTATAAAAAATTCGTCGCCAAAATAGAGGACTTATCAGACTGGTATCTGCCCCCGATTTTCAGGCGTCTCAGTTTCTGTACTCATTACCCCTGAACAACGCTCCTTTATGAATTCACTCCATGGCATCATTGCTTCCACGCCTGCGGG
>CAJTAL010000071.1 GCA_910574285.1 Lachnospiraceae bacterium
GCAGCCTAACAGGTCTCATGAATTTTAGATAGTTCCACATGGGTGGGCTTATTAAAGTTACCCTTTTTTACATCAAATTCTTCTGAAAAACTTTTTTAATATTTTTCATTTTAGCTATTGACATTTCTTAGCTGGACTTTTTTACGATTAAGGAACAAAGCGATATCCCTGCCCCCAGACCGTCTCAATGTAGCGATGTCCTTCCCCCGCCTTATCCAGTTTCCTCCGAAGCCGGGACATGTGCACCTGTACCTTCTCTCCTCCGGCGCCGGGCCAGCTGCCATAGACCAGGGCAGCGATCTCCTCCGGCGTAAGGACACATCCGGCATGTTCCGACAGACGCCACAGAATGTCAAACTCATCCGGTGTAAGAAACAATTCTTTCCCGTCCATCTTTGTCCGGCGCTCCTCCAGATCCAGAAGGAGCGGACCGTAATGGATTTTCGTCCGTATCCCGCCGGCAGCAGATAACCTGATACGCGTCTTCACCTTGGCCCAGAAAAATTCCGGCGGAGTATCCTTGGTGATATAATCTATCCCGCCGGCGGCAAAACCTTCCAACTGTCTGTCTGGTTCGGTAACGCAGCTCAGGAAAATAATCGGAACATCCATGATCTTCCTGAGTCTTTCACAGATCGCAAACCCATCCTCGCCGGGAATCATCACATCCAGCAGCACACAGTTACAGGATTCTTCCTCCGCCAGCTTAAGGGCCTCCCCGCCATTCTCCGCCAGCTGCACGATACATCCATGGGCCTGTAGAATTTCCGCCCAGTAAGCGCGCTCCGCCGTATCATCATCCACCAGTAAGATCCTCCATTCACCTTCCGAACGTTCTGAATCATCCTTCGTCTGCTTCTCTTCCCTTAAGATCACGCTCTCTGCCTTATTTAAAAAACGCATATAAGCATCCTGCACTTCATTACGCCGGTGTCTTGATACCGGAATGTCATGTCCATTCTTTGTCACGACACAATTTGCGCCAATCGCCTGAACGTAATTCAAGTTGACAAGGTAAGAACGATGGGTCTTAAAAAACTCCGGCCTGACCAAAAGCTTCTCTTCAAAATCCGCCAAAGCCGCAGTCACCTCACAGACTTCGCTGTCCGCCATATGGAAGAACACCGTCTTATTGATCACTTCTGCAAACTCAAGCCTTGTAAAAGATACTCTGATAACACCCTTCCTGCTCTTCAGAACTAATCCCTGCTCTTTTCTCAGGAATAATCTGCTCTCCATATTGTCCAACAGCGGGCACAGGGAATCCGCGTCTACCGGCTTTAACAGATAATAATACGCCCCTACACTGTAACTCTCCACGGCAAATTCCGGTGATGAAGACACGAAAATAATCTCGACATTTCTGTCCAGTTCCCTTAATTCCCGCGCCGCCTGCCCCCCCCCCGCCTGCGCCCGACATCGGCGTGCCCAGCAAGATAAGATCGTATTCTCCGCCTTTCAGCCCGCACAGAAAATCCGTACTGTTTTGAAAAGAACGGCAGTCAATATCTTTTCTTCTGCTTAAACGATATTCCTTAATCAGCCCCAGCAGATGGGCAAGCTCCCTCTCATCATCATCGCAGATTGCTATCCGCATGATTCAAACCTCCTCACGCAAATCTTCATACTTATGATACCATACCACAATCCACGGCAGTAGCCAAAACCCCCCGCGGCAGACGCCAAATATACATGTAAATACGCCCGCCTGGCTCGTTGCCGGCTTGAATCAAATGTTAAGCCTCACTCGTTGCCCCCAGGAATCAAGTATGCTATAATAGATTCATAATTACAACAATTTATAGATATCAGCAAAATTTCACAGGTGAGTATATGGAAACAAACAAAGAATTACAGAAAAAGCAGAATACCATCCGTTTTATCGAAGCCGCGCGGCTGCTAATCGATGAGATCGGACTGAAAAAAGTATCCATCCGGAAGATCGCGGAGCAGGCCGGATTCCACAATTCTACGATCTATCTGTATTTTAAAGACATAGACGAACTTATCCTTCTGGCTTCTCTCAAGCATTTTAACGGTTACAGCGTCGCTCTTGCCAACCAGAGCCGACAAAAGAATTCCCCTTATGAGAGTTTTCTGGCTATCTGGGAATTCTTTGCACAATCCGCTTTCGAAAAGCCGGAGATCTTCTATAATTTCTTTTTTGGAAAACACAGCGATAATCTGACGGATGTATTGGAACGATACTACGAACTCTTCCCCGACGAGAAGACAATCTACCGCGAGGATATCAGAAGCATGTATTTCGGGCGTAATATCTACGAGCGGTGCCATATGATCCTAAACCCGCTCTTAGAAGAACCCGGCGTCCGTCTGACAGAAGAAAATCTTGATCTGGTCAACGATGTGACTGTCGGATACCTGAAATATCTCTTAGAACAGAAATGCCAGGACCCGAAGATCCCGGCAGAGTTACTTTCAAAAAAACTGCTTTCTATGATCAAATATATGATAGACGCCTGATTCTGATGATGAAGCTCCTTCATCGTCAGAAAAAGCTGCCCGGGTTCCCGAACAATGCTATAGATATCAGTCCGATCGTACCTGCCACGATGAAGCACAGGGACAGAGCAGACTTCTTCTTGCGGGAGCAGCATATTTTCCGGACATCATCTGTCATATGCGAGGGGTATCTGTTCCTCCCCAGCAGATATAAGACCAGGCCGCCCCCGCCGTTGTTCCCGCCTATCGAAAATATCCCCCAGAATTTCGGATGTTTTAATCCTCGGCTTTTTGCATCAAGAACCACTAACTGATACACCTGATACCCCAAAGTAAATGCACCGAGCAGGACCATAAATACCAAAGTTACCGCTATTACTGTCATCTTTATTCTCTCCTTCTTCTTATAGTTTTTTAATTATCTGATAAAACAATACACTCGTACCCACGATACTGACCGAAGAACTTCCCAAAATCAAATACGGGTTCCTTATGATCAATCCATTAAACAGTACAAACAAGATAACCAACAACACATTTGCAATGATCGCAATGATAAGTTTTTGATTACTTTTTACAATATTTGTTGTCTTCTCCAAGTGTTCCATCATCTCCTCATCCCCTTTCAATAATTGATCAAGGCTGATGCCGTACAGGCTGCTTAGCCGGATCACGCTGACAATATCGGGAAAAGACTTCTCGTTCTCCCAGTTCGATATGGTCTGCCGCGTGACCTGAATCTCTTCCGCCACTTTCTCCTGCGTCATTCCCGCCCGCATCCTTGCGTCTTTTAACTTAGCACCTATCTCCATAACATTCATCCTTTCGTGACCATTATTGCGTTTTCTTAACGGATTGTCTATCAAATATACTTTACATACGCAAAAAAACCGCGTCAAAATTATTTTACATGCTTCCTGTGAAGCAAAAACAGGAGCAGCCGCAGCCGCTCCTTCAGGTAATTATCCCAACGCAACATCCAGAATCATCATAACCAAAAAACCAACTATAAATCCGAGTGTTCCTGATTTTTCTTTCTCGCCTGTATAAGCTTCCGGTATCAGCTCCTGGACAACTACATAGATCATAGCGCCCGCCGCAAAGGCCAGGAACCACGGCATACCGATCCGCACCGCGCCGCCAAGCGCGGCGGCCACAACGCCGAAGACAGGCTCTACTATTGCCGACATACTTCCGATGAAGAAAGCCTTCCTCTTACTGAACCCGTTTTGACTTAACGGAAGCGCAACCGCCGTCCCTTCCGGGAAATTCTGAATTGCAATACCGACGGTGAGCGCGATTGCGCCGGACAGCAGCGCCGGCTCCTTCATATTCTGTGCGGCAAGGGCAAAGGCCAGACCGATCGCCATCCCTTCCGGTATATTATGAGCCGTGATCGCCGTCACCAGCATAGCCGTATTCTTCCTGACTCTTATGTGTTCCCATCGGCTGATCAGATAATCCGCCGCCAGCAGAAGAAGCACACCCAGTAAGAAACCTCCCGTAATCACAAGCCAGCTTATCTGCCCGTTTTCATCTGCAAATTCTATGCCCGGAAGCAGCAGAGACCATACGGAAGCCGCGATCATGACGCCTCCGGCGAATCCAAGGAACCCGCTCTGAATCTTTCCTCCCACATCTTTTTTCACGAAAAACACACCTGCCGCCCCAAGCGCTGTCACGGAAAATGTCAGCAGCGTCCCCAGAAAAGCCCATAAGATTCCATTCATCTTTCCACCTCATAATCTTTCTATGATACCTGGCTCTGACATCATTATATGGCAGAAAAATAAATCTGTTACCTTTACGTTTTCTTACTTTCCGGAAAATACCCGCATCGAAGCTTCTTCTTCGAACTGCTTCGAATACAGGTCATGGTAATATCCTCCGGCTTTCAGAAGTTCTCCGTGTGTTCCCCTCTCAATAATCTTTCCGTCCTTTACTACCAGAATCAGGTCGGCCTGACGTATCGTAGACAACCTATGGGCAATGATAAAAGAAGTATGCCCCTTAAGCAGCCTGTTCGTCGCCTGCTGAATCAATTGTTCCGTCTTCGTATCGATAGACGAAGTCGCTTCATCAAGCACGAAGATACTCGGGTCCGCCAGAATCGCCCGCGCAAAAGAAATCAACTGCTTCTCTCCGGTGGACAGCCTGCCGCCGCTCTCTCCTACATCGCTGTCATATCCATGTTCAAGCTTTCTGACCACCTCGTCCGCCGAGACGCTTCTCGCCGCCTCCTCAATCTCCTCATCGGTGGCGTCAAGCCGCCCATAACGGATATTCTCCCGAACTGTCCCTGAGAACAGGTGCGGATTCTGAAGCACATACCCTATCTGGCTGTGAAGCCACAGTTGGGAGCGCTCTCTGTAGTCTGCGCCGTCTATTAATATCCGCCCCTTCGTAGGCTCGAAGAAACGCCCCGCCAGATTCACCAAAGTGGATTTGCCCGCGCCGGTCTCACCCACAATCGCCACATTCATGCCCGCCGGAACATGGAGATTAAAATGCTCCAGAACATATTCCTTTCCGTCCGGATACATGAACGAAACGTCTTCAAACACGATATCTCCCTTTATCTTCTCCCAGTTCTCCTTCTTCGGATGGAACGCGTCCCCGTACTTTTCCGTCACTTCTTCCTTATCCACTACATTAGGTTCCCGCTCCAGCAGATCCATCACCCGCTCGATATTCGCCTGACAGGAGATCAGCTCCGCCAGGAGTCTCGCCAACTGCTGGATCGGCTCGAAGATGATCACCGCGTAGGAGATAAACACCGACAATGTCCCCAGACGCATAATCTCATCCCTGACCATGTATCCGCCCTTCGCCAGGACGATTGCGGCCGCAGCCGAACTGAACAGAAGGATCGTCGGTATATAGACTGCATTTAATTTCGCCGAACGGCTCGCCGCCCGCCGCATCTCATCCGTCCTTTTAAAAAATGCTTCCTCATTATCTCTTTCGATCACCATGCTCTTAGAAGTCCTGACTCCGGTGATTCCTTCGTTGTAAGCGCTGGTAATCTGTGAATTAATCTTCCTTACCTTCCGGTTCCAGTGCAGAATCTTATTCTGGAAATAGACCGTCAGAACGGCGATACAGGGCACGATCACCAGTATGATCAGCGCGAGTCTTGCATTCAGCATAAACATGATCACAAAAACACTGATAACATAGAGGAATGCCCAGAACATATCTACCAGCCCCCATGCTACCATCGATGCAATCCGCAGAGTATCGCTCATTACCCTGGCATGGATATATCCAACCGGAGTCGTATTATAATAGGAAAATGACAATGTCTGCAGATGCTCGAACTGCGCCCACTTCAAATCCTTTCCCACATTCATTTCGATTATCGTCGCCGCCCGGACAGACCAGTAGACACTGCATGTCTGAAGCAGTATCACAGCCGCATAGACCGCCGCAAATACTCCCAGTCCGCTTAACGTATCCGCCGTAATAAACCGATCGATAGCATAGCTCTGAAAGAGAGGCACGATCACATCAATTCCCGCAAGCAGGATATTCAATCCCATCGTAATCGCAAAATACCTCCGATAAGGCCTGAAAAACGGCAGCATCTTCGCCCATGTCCTGAAGCTGAAGGGTTTGTTATATTCCTGTTCCTCATACGCCGCCATCTTCTGCCCCTCCCTTCTTGCATCTTGCTCCCTGCACAGATCCTTCCGCATCCTTTTTCATACTCTGCCGATCAATCCGGACCGGCCGGCTGTTCTCCTGACTCATCTGCCGATCAATCCGGACCGGCCGGCTGTTCTCCTGACTCATCTGCCTGTCATCCCGGACCGGCCGGCTGTTCTCCTGACTCATCTGCCTGTCGTCCCGGCTCATCTGAATATCATAGATCTGCCGGTAGATTCCGTCTCTTTGGATCAGTTCCTGATGACTGCCCATCTCTTCTATCTTTCCATGATTCAGAACCATGATCTGATCTGCGCCCATAAGCGTCGTGATCCTGTGTGAAATCAGAATTACCGCCGCATCCTTCATATGCTCCTTCAACGCCTTACGGATCATCGAATCCGTCTGAGAATCAACGGCCGACAGCGAATCGTCAAATACCATAACAGGCGCCCCCTCAAGCAGCATCCTCGCAATCGCCACCCTCTGCCTCTGCCCGCCTGAAAGCGTGACTCCGCGCTCCCCGACCAGCGTGTCATACCCGTCCGGGAAACTCATAACAGCATCATCAATGCAGGCGATCTTCGCCACGCGCCGGATCTCTTCCAGGGAGGCATCCGGTCTCACTGCGGCAATATTTTCCCGGATCGTCCTGGAATACAGGAACGGTTCCTGCAGCACCATCCCGATGCTGCCGCGAAGTTTCTCAAGAGGAATCCTGCGGATATCTTCTCCGCCAACCGTAATACTTCCCTGCCCGTCCTTCAGTTCATACAGACGGGTCAAAAGCTGTATGATCGTAGACTTTCCGCTCCCGGTACCGCCAAGGATTCCGAACGTATGCCCCTGGGGAACCTGGAACGTAATATCCATAAGAACCCTCTGCCCCTCTTCATATCCAAAGCTCACATGGTCAAAGACAATATCAAATCCGGCGCTTCCGTCTTTATGGTCTTCATATTCAATATTCACATGATCAGAGACATTTTCTGTTCCGGCATTACTTTCTTTATATGCCTGTATATCTTCCTCTGAACATACGGAACCGTCCGTATTCTCATATGCTTCTTCCTCCGCCCGTATAATATAGTCCACACGCTCGAAAGATACTCCTGCCTTGCTCATATCCGAGAGGATACGTCCAAGCCCTCGTATCGGCCATACAAGCGTCGTATTATACGAAGCAAACGCGATAAATTCCCCCACCGAGATATCGCCGCGCACCGCTCTTGCCGCTCCGAGTACGATAACCGTAACCACCTGAAGTCCCGTAATAAGATCTCCTACTCCCCAATACAGTCCGGACAAAGTGCCAAGCCGAATCCAAAGCTTCGCAAAATAATCATTCTTCTCCCGGAATCTGTCCATCTCAAACTGCTCCCGCCCAAAAGCACGCACCACACGGACGCCGGTAGCATTTTCCTGGACTACGGTAGACAACTCTCCCTCCGCTTCATCCGCCACGATAAAACGCTTCGCGATCAGACGGTAGAATACCGCCGAATAGAACACCACTATCGGTACAAACAACAGTACAACCAACGACAGCTCCACATTCATCGACAACATCATCCCAAAAGAAGTTATAATTAAAAATACTGTTCGGAACACTTCCAGCAATTGCGTAACGACAAAGTTACGAATCACCTCGACATCCGACGTACAACGCTGAATGATGTCACCGGTCTGGTTCTTATCATGCCAGCCCATAGGCAGCCTCTGCACGTGCGCAAACAATGCGTCCCGCATATTCCTGGCAAAATTCTCACCGGCAAGAGCCGTATTTGCCCTACATATATACTGTGATATTCCGGACAATACCGCCACCCCTACAAGCAGCAGGGCCAGAATCCACAAATGATCTGCCAGATACATATACTTACTGCCCCCGAGCACCGAATCAATACTGAACCGGAAAATCTGCGGCGTCAGGGCGTTCAGCACCGTCGTCACCAGGGACGCCGCCAACGCAATCAAAAAATATCTCTTAGAACCGTCAAAAAACCGACGGATCAAATCCCCTTTTCTATACTTAATCTCAATCCCTTCTCTCCTGTCATAATTCATTCGTTCCGCAAGGATTTCAGCAAACTCTCCAAATGCTCCGCAATCTTCTCATCGTCAAGCTGGTCTACATTGTCTCTTACCTGCTTCAGCCTCGTCTCTTTCTCTATCGCCGCCAATTTGGCAAGTACCCTGTCGCTTGCGTCCTCCTTCCCGGCGCTTGCATCCTTCTTCCTAGCGCTGTCAGCCGCCGGCTTTTTTACAGCCTGTATCTTTCTTTTCTTATCTGCACTCTTGTCCGCAGTCTTACTGCTCTTCTTCCAAAACACCAAAATATCCTCCCTTTCTTTTGAATCCCAATACATCATGTATCCTTTAATATACCAAAAATCAAAGCTTCCGGCAATGGGGTATTTAGATTTTCGTATTTAAATTTTTATTATAGATTTTTATATAGATTAAATTTAGATTAAAAAATATCTCTTGTCCTATATTATAACAGGTGCTATAATATCACCGTAATTGTATTGTATCTCATTTTATATGAGAATGATAACAAGGAGGAATTGAATAATGAAAAGACAAAAGCATGACACTCAATGGATGGTCAGTGTTGCACTTATGGCCGCAATCGTCATCGTGCTGGCAAACACGCCGCTCGGTATGATCCAACTGCCAATCATCAAGGCGACAACTGTACACATTCCGGTAATCATCGGAGCAATCCTGCTGGGGCCTTCTGCCGGGGCAATCCTCGGAGCAGTATTCGGTATTTGCTCATTGATCAGCAATACCATGGCGCCGACGCTTCTATCCTTTGCGTTCTCTCCATTTATGAGTACGACAGGAATACCCGGTGCATTCAAGGCAATCTGGATCTCTGTAGGATGCCGTATTCTGATTGGAGTCACCGCCGGATGGCTGTGGATTCTGTTCTCTAAGTTGAAAATGAATCACATCATAGCCCTTCCGATCGTTGGTTTTGCCGGCTCCATGGTGAATACCATTACCGTAATGGGAAGTATCTATTTCCTGTTTGCACAGCAGTACGCAGAAGCACGGGAAGTAGGTGTATCCGCAGTTTGGGGACTGATCATGGGAACCGTAACCGCGTCCGGAATCCCGGAGGCAATCGCTGCCGCGATCCTCGTACTTGCCGTCGGCAAAGTATTGATTGGCATCTTCAAGAAGATGAATATAGGAACGGTCAGCGCCCAGCCTGTAAAATAGGAAACATGGCTATTACATGCCATCTGACAGTATAATTAGAAAAAATAGGAAAAAGTCAAGTATCAATGTAATTTGATACTTGACAAGCCCATATATATGTGGTATAAATATCTAGTGTCATTGAGTTACATAGGGGATTGGTCAAGTGGTATGATAGGGGTCTCCAAAACCTTTGGCGGGAGTTCGATTCTCTCATCCCCTGCTCTATAGTGTACATAAAGATGCTCGGAAGTCTTGATTTCAGAGGGCTTGCGGGTATTTTTATTTTTCGGATTTAGGGTGTTTGAAAAAGTGTAATCAAAAATGTAATCATACACATAAAGCCTTAGAAATCTGGCTTTCTTTGTACCTCTGGTTTTGTGTAGCATAGTAATAGTAGTCTTTCGTAGTCTTGATATCTGTATGCCCCATCTGTGAACGAATAATAGCCTCTTCTACATCCGCATCTATCAATTTGCTGGCGTACGTCTTTCTGATCGATCTTATGTGTAGACCTCTCTGGAATCCCAACTTCTTTACACGCTTTATAAAGATGATAATTAAAACGAGTACTATTGATTCTTTTTCCATCCGTCATGAATAAATACTCGCCAAATGGATTTAATAATCTAACTCTCTTTATGATTGCTCTTGTATGTTCAGGAATGATAATGGTTCTTTCATCAGCACCCATCTCGGTGTATCCTTAATCTCGAAGACCGTTTTATTCGTATCAGGATCTTTATAATAGATTTCCGTAGAATTGATAACAATTCCTTCTTTTGTAACATTCTCTGGTTTAAGCACACACAATTCTCCTACCCTCATACTCGTTTCAAATAATAATAGTCCAAAATTGTGATTCAAATATAGAATTAAATTCTATGGTAATATCTGACACGGTATGATAAAATATCTTTAATCAGTATAGACAGTATGGGGATAGTTCCTTGGTTGCCCTTTTCGGAGACGGAAAGGAGATTGCTATGAATACGTTAGAAATATTGACACTGCTCTTGGTGGTATTCGCCGCCTTGACATACATAGATAATCACGGCAACCGTAAATAGGCAGAAAAAAGCTATCTCCTACGGCAAATAGGGGATAGCCCACTCTTAATTAAGTAATATAATTAAGTTTCCGGTGGCAACCATCGGACACGGCAAATATCCTATGATTACCTCTATACTGATTATAAATGATTCCTTGCACATATGCAAGTGAAAAATTTAGGGAATGGGGATGTTTCGGCATCCTCTTTTCTCATATAGTAATATCATTATCTATTCTCAAATCTTCTATTCGCTGGAATTTCACCCTATCACCATCAATACAATTCTCGTTCCAACATCTTAATATATTTAGCTATCATATCCTTGAAAAAACGCATTGAAATCACATGAAAAGATTTTAGTCAACGCTATAAGCAAATCTACACTTGGATTATTCAGTCCCATTTCCACTTTACTGTATGTACCTGTAGAGATTTCAACACCCATTACCTGCAATTGTGCAACAATATCTTTATTTCTTAACCCGTTCTCTTTTCTTAACCTTTTGATATTTTCTCCTATTAAATGATTTGTACGTTGGTTAATCCTTTCCATTCTATCACCTCTACGGGAACAATATCTAAAACGGAAGTAGAAGTGATTCCAATATGGCAGATTAATACACTTTATATCATGAAATAGATTAGCAAAACATTATTTCTGAAAAAAAGAATCATAGCTACATGAGAGTATGTCGGTCAATGCAATCAACAAGTCTACGCTAGGATTATTTCTTCCTGTCTCAATCTTGCTATAAATTCCTGTAGAAATCTCAACACCTCGCAGTTGTAATTGTGTGATAATCTCCTTATTTTTCAGTCTTTTTTCTAATCTTAATCTTCTGATATTCGTCCCTACTATATGATTAGTTCGTTGATTTATTCTTTCCATATTCATCATCTCTAAAAAATTATATCCAAAATGAAAGGAAATATAATTCCAAAATGACAGTTGCTTCCAAACTATTTCCATCTTTCGCCTGTCCTCTTGTACTAACTCTTGCATATCCATAAATCATTGTAAATCCTCCTTACTTTTGGCACTAATAGATGACACCGCTCTATCCCTCATTTTCACTATTCTCTATTTTCTCTCATATCTATAGTAAAGCCGAGGATTTATTATTTCTCTTGATCTGCAAGATTCCTGATAAACTTATTCCACCATCCATTATGTCGTGGTGTAAAAATTATCTCAATAAACGTTCCGAAGATCTGCAACAAGAAATTATCCGTCAGTAATGGAGACAAATATATCTTGAAAAAATCGTTGAAGAAATCTATATGAAAAAAATAATCAAGAAACGTCTTAGAAAGAATCTTATTTTGTCAATTGATGTTCCTTATTTATTTTTTCTAATCTAGTCTATACCCATTGTATACGTTTCTTTCTCATGCTATAATAATCACGTATAATTGAAAAGATAATAGGATGCGGTTTTCCGATAGATGCCCTCTAGTCTTACAAAGGAGGGTGGTGCCCTATGAGTATAATGGAAGTTCTAACGTTATTACTTGTTATTTTTGCGGCTCTGTCTTACATAGATAATCATAAAAAGAAATAAGCATCCCTACCGTCCAAAGTAAGATGCTTATTCTTTATTAATCGTATTTTACTGAGGGCACATCGGCACTCGTGTCCGATACCTTCTAAGTAGATTATACAGTGGAGGACTCGAGAAATCAAGTCCTTCTTTTTTCGTATATTAATAAACATCATGTTTTTACCGAGAATCATTCTCATTTATAGGTTTCCGCTTTTAATCCTATCTACTGGAATAACCTCCTATCTTTCATCTGGAAAGCAAACTATAGTAGCGTTATCTCCCGGATTCACTGAAATTCAATTAGTAATGATATATATTTTCCCTCTACAAGTCTGGTAATCTGCTAATATGTGCAAATCTTCCGGATACTTTAATGTTTCATCATTAATCCGCTTGTTTTCTTGATCTCCTTTACTCATATTATTTTGATTAATAGCAACCCTTAAATAATCTTCTGAACTATTATCTACACACGGGCATTTACCAGTATATTGATTTTGTTTATGAGTGCTTTTCGGGCTTTTCAGTCGCTTATGTTACAGGATGTTTTATTATCCCGACTCCCCTTTGGGTAGTTTCATCTTAATTTTCAAAGACTCTTCAGGGTATTTATTTATTTTAAGTTGGGACATAAACCCAAACCGCTGTCAATGCGCGGGACTCGTCTATATGCTTCACGGTGTTTGCAATCTTTTCTTCCGCAATGTGTACAGTCGCATTTCTGAAATTCTTCATATGTCATTTTGTAATTGGTGTTGTTTTCAAATTGATCTCTTGTCATATTGTTTACCTACCTTGACACTTGAATAGACATTATATCCTGGACATGATATAATACAAACTACCAAGACAACACGGAATCACAAAAGGAGTGATATATCATGGCATTGACAAACGAAGATTTACAGGCGATTAATTCATTATTAGACACAATCATTCAGAGAATTACCGATATGTTCCAAGTTAGTTTAGTCAAGTGCTGATTGCATGGGTTCAAAACCAAGCTTTGCAAAAATCTCAAGATCTTTCTTCCGAGTATTTTTGAGACTCCATACATTGCCCCGCTTTTCCATTTTCATGCACCTGGCCATAAGCAGGATATCTCGTATCGATATCGTATTATCATGCAGTAATTTTATGGCTTCTATCATCTTTTGATGAATCTGACCTGCTATGAGCATAATAAATGAAAAGCCTTGCTCCTTGTAGTAATCCTGAAACATAAGGTCATTGTAATCACCACGATTCTTAAGATACTGATAAAAGGTTTCGATACCCCAACGTTTTTTATATCCGGAAAATATTTCTTCGGGAGTCATTGCACTATTACTTTGAAGGACATATACACCGAAATACTCCTTGTATTTCTCAAACCCTTCAGATGTGTATCCGGATTTGCCAAGCCCTATGCTATGCTGATAATTGAACCGACTTTTTTCATTTTCGTCTATATCACGAAACACATAAATATAATCCGTTTCCGAGATCCTTTTTAACATATATTCAATCCGTGCATGTTTCTTACCGGATCTATAATAGAAACTATCGGTATATTTCAACGACCGCATCACTTCTTTATAGACATTAATATGGGCAGGAACAGGAATGATATATGTGTTGTCGTTCGAGGCAAGGATTTCAAGGTTCTTCGCACTGTAAAAACCTCTGTCTATAACAAACAGTATTCCTGAAAATTTTATCAGGTCAGAGAGATCCTCGATTGTCGATTTATCATTGCAGGCACCGCGATACATTCTTGCAAACAACGGAAGTCCTGTATTGACATCATAACCCATAAGGAGATTAACTTGATCTTCTTTTAGGAGATGAAATTTATATCCGGATTCTCCCAAGTCATTTTCTTCTGAACAGGAACGAATTGCATGACCATCAATAGCGATTGCTGAAGAAGATTTCTTTACAGCCGCTATTTCATAATTAGAAGTCCTTTGAGTCCTCCTCCCAAGATGATCAAGGAGAGTTCCCAGGGCGGTTCTCCCCATATGAAAGGAGAACGGTTTATATTCCTGAGCCAGCCAACTTTGCTCATAATAGTTTTGCACCTGATCAATATGAACAAAATCATTTGCAAACAATATGTTTGCATACACAAAGATCTGAGACGCATAATCAATCGGGAAGAATTGTTTCAAGGAATCCAGTATGTCCTTTGCAACTGTCTCAATCAGAGCGTACTGGCCATACTCAAGAACCGTGATGTCATCTTGTGAATCCTCACTGAGAAACAAATGATAATTCTTATTGGGAATGAATCCCGTACCAGGAATGATCTTTCCAATACTTTTTCCGGTTTTCTTTCCCCACTTTCCACTGGGGAGTCGCACAGCGTTATACATATATACATAATAATGTCCACCAATCGACTTTATCTCGGTACATGGACCGGGACGGTATTTATTAACATCCTCAGGTATTCTGCTAGATTTCATATTTTCGCTCCTTACATATCGGTAATATCTCCAAGAAAATATTACCATATATGGAGTAAACAATCAATATAAAATATGTGAAAACCCTTGTTTTTATTACTCCGAAGTGTTTTAGCAATTATCGATATCAATAACACATATCGGTAATTTTATGAATAATTGTGATTAGAACCTATAAAAAATGAAATTAAAAGCATTGAACTTACATTAGAGAATGAAACCAACCGCAATATACAGATTATTGCAAAGGGACATCTTGATCTAGTCCGTAAACTTGATGAGACGTTAAAAGTAGAGAATGAAAAGGAAATGCTTCTCCTTAGAGTCAACCATCTTGAAAACGAATTGAGAAAAGTAAAAGAACGAATTAGTCAGATCGCATAACAACTACATGCATTATCAATAGAAGTTGTATAATGACGTTTGACAAGTGAAGATTTATTAGCAATCTCTCAGTTACTGGATGTTAAGTTAGACGCAAGATTAAAACCGATGGAAAATGACATCAAATCTATCAAAGACGAACAAACGAGAATTAACTTGATTATTGAGAATGAAATTCAGCATGACATAAATATACTTATTGAGAACTACGTACCAGCAGCCAAAAGATATCAAGAAGCTACCGCTCAAATTAATGCCATGTAAACCGATATTGAAATCATGAAAAAAGTTATTACTGACCATAGCGAAAAGCTCAGAAAGATTTCATAATTTCATCATAACAACCACATAACCTATTTCATTAAAGGGTGTAATGTCTATTGAATTGCCAAGGACTTTACATCTTTTTTTATTTACAGGTTATGGAGGGTTGAGATATGAAGACATACTTTAAAGATGTACAGACATAAGAAGAACTCAGGAAACAATACAAGGATCTGCTCAAGTACTAATCCCAAACAACTCTGCAATCTCAATCAGCATATCAAACGAACAGGTTCTTAAACCATTTTCATAATAAGATACGGCTTGATGTGTTACATTTAATTTGTCTGCCAGTTCTCCTTGTGACATTAAATTCTTTTTTCGGTAATATTTTAAATTATGTGCAAAGTTATTTTTTCTCTTGATAATTTCTTTCATACAAAATATCACATTCTCCTTTTAACCTGGATGCTATATATGCGTCTTGTATATTCGTAATTACAAATATATTCAATCAAAAGAATATCACTTATTCTATTAATTGTAAAGGGGAACTGATAAAATATGATAGATTATACTCCATTTTGGAATACATTAGAAAAATCAGATGAAAACTGGTATACGCTGACTACAAAACATCATATGTCCACCAGTACACTCCATAGACTAAAACACGGCAAAGATATTTCTATGAAGACTGTAAATGATCTTTGCCGCATTCTTGATTGTCAAATTGAAGACATATGTAAATATGTCGCTTCTGATAATGATCAAATATTATAATCTTATTGGATATGACACATCATGATATGATAAACCATATCCTATTCCAAAAACAATGTTAACAACTTAGTAGTGGTATGACATTACAACAGGATTAAGCCATTGAACCAACAATAATAGATGATAGGAATGATAAAAATACACTAAAAAAGGGCGGACTTCCCCCTTGGTGCTATCAG
>CAJTAL010000072.1 GCA_910574285.1 Lachnospiraceae bacterium
CAAAAGGAATGATAACATAAAAGATACAGAGATAAAATAATCTGACGGAAAATGCGTCAGATTGAGGCATCCTGTATCTTATTTAATTTGAAGAAAAAGAAGGGATTTTGGTTCAGATAAACTAACGAATAACAGCAAGATGTATTCTGCAAATTTATATTTTCTGCCATGAAAGAAAAATCAGACTGGATTCAGGAAGTAAAGATTATGGAGGACATTTTTATTATGGAAAAAAGAAAAATCAGACGAGGGGATATTTACCATGCAGACTTAAATCCCGTTTTCGGAAGTGAGCAGGGCGGATATCGTCCGGTATTAGTGATTCAGAATAACAGAGGGAATGAATACAGCCCAACCGTAATTGTGGCAGCAATTACAAGCAGGTCAAAATCAAAAATGCCCACTCATGTCCCGGTTCCGGCAGATATGCAAGGTCTGGAAAAAGATTCTGTTGTGCTGTTAGAGCAAGTCCGAACACTGGATAAAAAGAGACTGGGGGATTATATCGGGACGCTGGACAGGCAGCAAATGTTAAAGGTTGATAAAGCGTTATGCTCCAGCACCGGGATGAGAAAACGGGATAAACCGATTTTGATGTGTCTATGTCCCATATGTGCAAAACCCTTTTATGAATCCAAAGAGCATTTTATCCAGAGGGCAGATAAAAATCAAAATCTAAAGGATACCTGCATGTTCTGCAACAGCAGGCAGGGATACGATTATTTAATAAGGAAAAGGTATTGCAGTGAGAACAATGATAATTGAAAAGTCAAGGATGCGATTTGAAAATTCGCACATTAGACGGGAAGGGATTGTGAAGCTATGATAATAGCAAGCAGTCCCTTCCTGTGTTTCGGGAGGTGACTGAGATAGATACCATGAATTTGCAAAAACAGGTTTATGACGCTGATGACATTCAGAAGCTATTGGGTATTGGCAGAAGCAAGGCATACGCATTTCTGGATGAAGCCTATGAGAGTCAGAAACCGTTCAGGGTGATAAAAATAGGAAAGCTGTACCGGGTTCCCAAAGAGGGATTTGATCAATGGTTAAATGGAGCAAGCTAAACGTGCGGAGGTGATAGGAATGGGAAAGAAAACACAGGAAAAAAGTGTTGCTTTTTTTGAACGAAATTCATGGTATCACCGGACAAAGGCACTGCAAGACAACGGCATTGTTAAATATGGAAAGAAAGGCGGATTTTCCAGTCAGGCAGAGGCGGAGGCCAGCTATCGGAAATGAGAGGAAGAATTTAATGCGCTGTTACGGAAACAGCAGCTTTCCAGCAAATCCAATAAAGATGTTCTCTTTAAAGATTATCTTATCTACTGGTTTGAGGAAGTGTTTTCAAAAAGAATTGAAACGACAACAAGAATGGTTGGGGCATACGCCTTATATGACTTGATTATCCCAAACATTGATTATGATATAAAGATGAGGTTTGTCAGCGTGGAATACCTGGACGGACTTCTGGAGAGGACGTCAAAGGCATGTGTTTCGGCAGGAAACAAGGGGCGGGAAATTCTGAATCTGGCCATGAAAGAGGCAGTCATAGAGGGCTATATCAATGTGAATCCCGCGCCGGAAACAAAGCCGTATAAGCGAAAGAAACCCAATATCGTGATTCTCAGCAGGGAGAAAATAAAAATACTCCTTCAGGCGGCTTCAAAGGATAACTGGTATCTGGAAATTCTGTTGGGACTGTTTTGCGGACTGCGGAAAGGCGAAATCTATGGCCTGAAATTTTCCGACTTTGATTTAGAACACCGTAGTGTGAAAATCAGCAGGCAGATTGTTGCAAACCCTATTATAAAAGAGGGGAGCAGGATTGAAGAAAATATTTCAATCGAGCGTGCTCCCAAAACGCCCAACAGTTTCCGGGTGCTGCGTGTGCCAGAGGTCATTATTACAGAGCTGGAGAAAAGAAAATGTCAGATAGATATGTATAAAGAAAAGATGCAGGAGGCTTTTATTGATAACGATTATATCAGTTGTCAGGCAAATGGAAAGGTACATAGCCTGTCCGCTATGAATAACGCTTTGACAAAGCTGTGTGTGCGGAATGGGCTTCCTGCCGTCACCGTGCATGGACTCCGCCATATGTTTGCCACCATTTTGGTGGAGCAGGGTGTTCCTCTTGCGAAAATATCAGGGTTATTGGGACATAGTTCTGTCAATACAACCTTTGAATATTATTGCGATGTCATGGATGAGAAAGAAAAGATTATTGCCTTTATGAATGACGCTTTTATTCCTGAAGGCAGGGAAGGGACAGGATAACATGGAATTTGATTTGAAATTACAACAGTTTGTGGACTGGAAGGTTTATAACGTCACGCCGATCAAGAATAAGTTTGGTTATCGTGTGGTGCTGATTTATGCGGACGGGACAAAAATACCACAGCAGAAATCCGGATTTGCGACAAAGAAAGCGGCGAACACGGACAGGGACAAGACGCTGGGCGAATTATATTCAGGCACATATGTGGTATATACCAGCGTAAAAGTGAAAGACTTTATGCTGTTCTGGCTTGAAAAAGAAATGCGCCCACGCATTACAAGCGGCTCCTATGAAACCTATTCCAATATCGTGAATAACCATGTGATTCCAGCGATGGGCAACATCAGAATGACAGAAATCAAACGGAGCCATATCCAGAGCCTTTATTATGAAGAAGCGGCAGTTTCGACTTCTATTGCAAGGCTGGTAAAAACAGTGATGAATACGTCCATGCAGTATGCTGTGAATAAGAAAATCATTTCCATAAATCCGACGATTGATGTGGCTTTGCCAAAGCAGGTAGAGAAGAAAGCCTATCACACCCGGAACATTGATACACAAAAGACGCTGAATATGGAGCAGGTTTTAACACTCATTGAAGCGAGCAGGGAAACGCCAATCCATATGCAGGTATTATTTGCTGTGCTGTTGGGATTGAGGCGGTGTGAAATCAATGGGGTGAAATATTCGGATATAGATTATATCAATCGGACATTAAAGGTACAGCGGCAGTTAGGCAAGAAACCAAACACGACTGCCGGGGACTTCCCGGCTAAGACGTTTACAAAGCAGGAAATCGGATTGAAAACGCTGTCCAGTTACCGAACCATCCCCATACCGGATTATGTGTTTGAAGCCATTCTGGAAGAAAGAAAAGTGTATGAGAAGAATCGCAGAAGGCGGTCAGGTACATTTCAGGATTTGGATTATATCTGCTGTTCCACCTATGGGCGTCCTAGAAGCAAGGATTTTCACTGGAGGCATTATAAGAAACTGCTGGAGGACAATGGACTGCCCGATATAAGGTGGCATGATTTGCGAAGCACCTTCTGTACCATTTTATTAAAGAACAATTTCAATCCCAAAGCGGTATCACAGTTAATGGGACATGCGAAAGAAATCATCACCATAGATGTTTACGGAGATACCGCCGAAATCATTGAGGACTGTTTAGATGATCTCCAGCCGTTTATTGATGAAGTAATCCCGAAGGAAGAAAGCGAAGGCGGTACAGATTTTTCAGAAGATAATTATATAGAACAAATCAGTGAGTTCCTTGCATGAAACTAAGATACTGGCATAATCAAATCGCATGAAAAAAGTACAGAACAAAAGTTCGATTTTGGTCTGTACTTTTTTTGACTTATGTGTTATAATGAAAAACCAAATGACTGGATAATACTATCTGTACTGGCTGGTGTTATTCAGTGTTGTTACGTTTTAAAAATACGGTTTTGTGACCTGCATTCGTGTAATTGCTATTTTAACGCTTATTCGCCAGCTTTGCAAGCCCAAATTACACGAATCGAAAATCAAATTACACGAATTTCGGGCGAATAAGCAAACTTTTTTCGGTCACAAATTGGAGGTTTTCATATGCCAGAGTTCAAATTACAAGCCCCCTACAAGCCCACAGGCGACCAGCCGCAGGCCATCGCCGAGCTGGTCAAAGGCTTCAAAGAGGGCAACCAATTCCAGACTTTACTAGGGGTTACGGGTTCCGGCAAGACATTTACGATGGCGAATGTCATTCAGGAATTGCAGAAGCCGACGCTGGTCATCGCCCACAACAAGACGCTTGCGGCGCAGCTCTACGGAGAATTCAAGGAGATGTTTCCTGAGAATGCGGTGGAGTATTTTGTCTCCTATTACGACTATTACCAGCCCGAAGCCTATGTTCCTTCTTCCGACACTTATATCGCTAAAGATTCTTCTATCAATGATGAGATAGACAAGCTTCGTCATTCGGCAACCGCCGCATTATCGGAACGGCGGGATGTGATCATTGTAGCCAGTGTATCCTGTATCTATGGTCTTGGTTCGCCTATTGATTATCAGAACATGGTGATATCTCTGCGCCCGGGAATGATCAAGGATCGGGATGAAGTAATTAAAAAGCTTATAGAAATCCAATATGACCGTAACGAGATGGATTTTAAACGCGGTACATTCCGTGTCCGGGGTGATGTATTGGAGATCATACCTGCACTATACGAAAGCCTGGGATACCGGATTGAATTTTTTGGGGATGAGGTTGACCGGATTACGGAAATTGATATTCTGACCGGTGAGATCAAGAATGAGTTGAACCATGTTGCGATTTTTCCGGCGTCTCATTATGTAGTATCTAAGGACAGTATGGAGCGTGCGATCAGGGAGATTGAAGTCGAACTGGAGGAACAGATCAGGTATTTCAAGAGTGAAGGGAAACTATTGGAGGCTCAGAGGATTTCTGAGCGGACAAATTTTGATATAGAGATGATGCGGGAAACAGGATTTTGCTCTGGAATCGAGAATTATTCCAGGCATCTGACGGGATTGGCGCAAGGACAGCCGCCTCATACGCTGATCGATTATTTTCCGGATGATTTTATTATGATGATAGATGAGTCTCATAAGACGGTACCGCAGATCGGAGGCATGTATCATGGTGATCAATCCAGGAAATCTACTTTGGTGGAATATGGTTTCCGGCTTCCGTCTGCGAAGGATAACCGCCCCTTGAATTTTGAGGAATTTGAAAGTAAGATAGATCAGGTGATGTTTGTTTCTGCGACTCCGGGACCTTATGAGGAGCAGCATGAGCTGTTGAGAGCCGAGCAGGTGATTCGGCCGACCGGACTTCTGGATCCGGAGGTGGAGGTTCGTCCGGTGGAGGGGCAGATCGATGACCTGGTGGGTGAGGTGAATAAGGAGGTCAGCAGGAAGAATAAAGTGTTGATCACCACACTTACGAAGCGTATGGCGGAAGATCTGACGGATTATATGCGAGAGGTAGGGATTCGAGTGAGGTATCTGCACTCGGATATTGATACTTTGGAAAGGACAGAGATTGTCCGGGACATGCGTCTGGATGTTTTTGATGTGCTTGTGGGTATCAATTTGCTTAGGGAAGGGCTGGATATTCCGGAGATTACCCTGGTGGCAATTCTGGATGCGGATAAGGAAGGATTTCTGCGTTCGGAGACATCTCTGATCCAGACGATCGGACGTGCGGCGCGTAATGCGGAAGGGCATGTGATCATGTATGCGGATACGATTACGGATTCCATGCGCCTGGCTATCGATGAGACAGAGAGACGGCGTAAGGTGCAGATGCAGTACAATGAGGAACATGGTATCACGCCGCAGACAATCAAGAAAAGTGTACGTGATCTGATTGCTGTATCAAAGAAGGTTGCGGCAGAAGAGCTTCGAATGGAGAAAGATCCGGAGTCTATGAGTGAGAAGGAGCTTAAGAAGCTGATTCAGGATATGACAAAACAGATGAAGAAAGCAGCGGCAGAACTGAACTTTGAAGCGGCGGCAGAATTGAGGGACAAGCTTGTTGAAATGAAGAAAATGCTGAATGATTTATAGAAGATTAAGAAGATGATTGAGCAGCAGGACAAGCAGAAGACTGGCGAATAAGCAGTAATGAACAAAGATGAGACGGAAGTTTTGTGAGGGACAAGCAGAAGGCTGGCAAATAAGCAGTAATGAATGAGAAAGCAGTAAGAAAAGCAGATGACTGAATACATTTAAGATAGCAAGAAAGGATTAAGCATGGCAAAGAAAAAGAGCGATAGACAATTTATCAAGATAAGAGGTGCCAACGAGCATAATCTGAAGAATATAGATCTGGACATACCTAGAGATGAGTTGGTTGTTCTGACCGGGCTCAGCGGGTCAGGAAAGTCCTCTCTGGCATTTGATACTATTTACGCCGAGGGTCAGAGAAGATATATGGAGTCTTTATCCTCATATGCGAGGCAGTTTCTGGGGCAGATGGAAAAACCGGATGTGGAGAGTATTGAAGGCTTGTCACCGGCGATATCAATCGATCAGAAATCGACGAATAGGAATCCGAGATCTACGGTGGGGACGGTAACAGAGATATACGATTATTTTCGTCTTCTCTATGCCAGAATCGGGATACCGCATTGCCCTAAATGTGGTAAGGAGATTAAGAAGCAGACGGTAGATCAGATGGTGGATCAGATCATGGAGCTGCCGAAGAGGACGAAGATTCAGTTGCTGGCGCCGGTGGTGCGAGGACGGAAGGGAACGCATGCTAAGCTGTTTGAAAGATCCAGGAAGAGCGGATATGTCCGTGTTCGTGTGGATGGAAATCTCTATGAATTGTCGGAAGAGATTACACTGGATAAGAATATTAAGCACAATATTGAGATTATCGTGGATCGTTTGATGGTTAGAGAGGGAATTGAGCAGCGGCTGACAGATTCTATCGAGACGGTTCTTGGACTGGCAGAAGGGCTGCTGATTGTGGATGTCATAGATGGGGAGCCAATTAATTTCAGCCAGAGTTTTTCCTGCCCGGATTGCGGAATCAGCATTGAAGAGATTGAGCCAAGGAGTTTTTCGTTTAACAATCCATTCGGAGCCTGTCCGGAATGCTTCGGACTGGGATATAAGATGGAATTTGATGAGAACCTGATTATTCCCAATAAGAGTTTAAGTATTATGGAAGGTGCGATCACGGTTATGGGATGGCAATCCTGTAATGATAAGAAGAGTTTTTCTTATGCGATCCTGGAGGCATTATGCAGGGAGTATCATTTTTCTTTGGATACGCCGTTTCAGGATTATCCGAAAAAGATACACGATATCTTAATACACGGGACGAATGGAAAAGAAGTGAGAGTCCATTATAAGGGACAGCGGGGGGAAGGCACGTATGACGTGGCGTTTGAAGGATTGCTGCGTAATGTGGAGCGGCGTTACCGTGAGACGGCTTCGGAAGCTTCCAAGGCAGAATATGAAGAGTTTATGCGTATTACCCCCTGTCATGAATGTAAAGGTCAGAGGTTAAAGCCAGGAGCTCTTGCAGTAACGATCGGTGAAAAGAATATTGCGGAGGTGACCGCGTTATCCATAGAGCGTTTACAGGAATTTTTGAATCAGTTAGAGTTAAGCAGACAGCAGATGATGATTGGCGGGCAGATTCTGAAAGAGATCAAAGCCCGGATTCGGTTTCTGATGGAAGTGGGGCTTGATTATCTCACCCTTGCCCGGGCGACGGGGAGTTTGTCTGGCGGGGAAGCCCAGCGTATCCGTCTGGCGACACAAATCGGTTCCGGATTGGTGGGAGTTGCCTATATTCTGGATGAGCCGAGTATCGGTCTGCACCAGAGGGATAATGATAAACTCCTGGGAACTCTGAAACATCTGAGAGATCTGGGTAACTCAGTCATCGTTGTGGAACATGATGAAGATACAATGCTGGAGGCGGACTATATTGTAGATATCGGGCCGGGAGCAGGTGAGCATGGCGGAGAAGTTGTGGCGCAGGGAAATGCGAAGGAGATTATGAAGAACAAGGATTCTATTACCGGAGCATATTTAAGCGGTAAGCTGCGCATTCCTGTACCAAAAGAGCGTGCAAAGCCTTCCGGATGGCTTAAGGTAATCGGCGCCCGGGAGAATAATCTGAAGAATATAGATGTAGAATTTCCGTTGGGAGTTATGACTTGCGTGACAGGTGTGTCTGGATCCGGAAAAAGTTCTCTGGTTAATGAAATCCTTTATAAGCGGCTTGCCAGAGAACTTAACCGGGCGCGGACGATTCCGGGTAAACATGATGCAATTGAGGGGATAGACAGACTTGATAAGGTGATTAACATTGATCAGTCGCCAATCGGGCGGACACCTCGGTCAAATCCGGCCACTTATACAGGGGTTTTTGATCTGATCAGAGATTTGTTTGCAGCGACGGCAGATGCAAAAGCAAAGGGGTATAAGAAAGGGAGATTTAGTTTTAATGTGAAGGGGGGCAGATGCGAGGCATGCAGCGGGGATGGAATTTTGAAAATTGAAATGCATTTCCTTCCTGACGTATATGTTCCTTGTGAGGTTTGTGGCGGTAAGAGGTATAATCGTGAGACATTAGAGGTAAAATATAAAGGTAAAAATATCTATGATGTTCTTAATATGACGGTAGAAGAAGCGTTGCATTTCTTTGAAAATGTGCCGAGTATCCGAAGAAAGATGGAGACATTGTATGATGTTGGGCTTTCCTATATTCGCCTGGGACAGCCGTCCACGACATTATCAGGCGGGGAGGCGCAGCGGATTAAGCTTGCGACGGAGCTGAGCAAGAGAAGTACGGGGAAGACAATTTATATATTGGACGAGCCGACGACGGGGCTGCATTTTGCAGATGTTCATAAATTGACGGAGATACTCTGCCGTCTGTCATCAGACGGAAATACGGTGATTGTAATCGAGCATAATCTGGATGTGATCAAGACGGCGGATTATATCATAGATATCGGGCCGGAAGGCGGGGACAAAGGCGGCACGGTAATCGCAAAAGGAACACCGGAGGAGGTGGCGGGAAATCCAGTCTCCTACACTGGTAAATATATTGAAGCGATGCTGCGGAAATGATGTGGACAGAACACGCGTACTTTAGGCTTTGGTTAGCTGCACGCATTTTGTCGAATGATGAGTGACATTTCATGAAAAGGTATGATTCACAAAGATTTAAGGAAAAAAGGGTTTCCATTTTCTGTAAAGTTGATTATAATGGAACGAGCACGAAGAGGTGCGTAATTATGAGATCAACAGAGGATAATCACATAGAAATGCGCAAGATTCAAGTCAACAAATGATAATTATATAGATAGCATAGGAAAGGGGAAGTAAGATGTCAGTAGATATCGGAATTGACTTGGGAACTGCCAGTGTCTTAGTTTATGTAAAAGGAAAAGGCGTCATTTTAAAGGAACCGTCTGTGGTTGCTTACGACAGGGATACGAACGCGATAAAAGCCATTGGAGAAGAAGCACGTCTGATGTTAGGAAGGACACCGGGAAATATTGTAGCCGTCCGTCCTCTTAGGCAGGGAGTCATTTCGGATTATACGGTGACAGAGAAGATGATAAAGTACTTTGTACAGAAAGCGTTGGGAAAGCGGACATTTAAGAAGCCGAGGATCAGTATCTGTGTGCCGAGCGGTGTAACGGAAGTGGAACGCAAGGCGGTGGAAGAAGCAACGTATGCGGCAGGAGCCAGAGAAGTGAATCTGATTGAAGAGCCGGTGGCTGCAGCAATCGGCGCAGGGATTGATATCTCGAAGCCGTGTGGTAATATGATCGTGGATATCGGAGGAGGAACTGCCGATATTGCAGTGATTTCCCTGGGTGGAACTGTGGTAAATTCTTCGATCAAGATTGCGGGGGATGATTTTGATGAGGCGATTGTCCGTTATATGCGCAAGAAGCATAATCTTCTGATCGGAGAGCGGACGGCGGAAGATATCAAGATTAAAATTGGTACAACCTATCCGTTAATTGAAGATGAGGCAATAGAAGTAAGAGGACGTAATCTTGTCACGGGACTTCCGAAGACAGTGACCGTGACATCTCTTGAAACAGAAGAGGCATTGCGGGAACCGACAGGGCAGATTGTGGAAGAAGTGATTAATGTATTAGAGCGTACGCCTCCGGAATTATCTGCGGATATTCTGGATCGAGGCATTATGCTTACAGGGGGCGGTTCTATGCTTCGGGGCTTGGAGGAACTGATAGAGGAGAAGACCGGGATCAATACGATGACTGCAGAAGATCCGATGAAGGTTGTTGCGATTGGGACAGGGCAGTTTGTTGAATTAGTGAGCGGTCGAAAAGAATTCTAATGAACAGCATAAAAGGATATGTAGAACATATTGTATATAGGAACGAAGAAAATGGATATACAGTATTTAATCTGAATAATGAAGATGGAGAAGTGACATGTATAGGAAGTTTTCATTATATTGATGAAGGCGAATTGCTGAAACTTACAGGTGAATATACGACGCACAAATTATATGGAATGCAGTTCAAGGTAGAGAGTTGCGAAGTGTGTGAACCAGAGGATCTGATTTCGATCGAAAAATATCTTGGGTCAGGGGCAATAAAAGGAATAGGCGCTGCTCTGGCCGGAAAGATTGTGAAAAAGTTTAAGGAAGATACATTTAGGGTTATAGAGGAAGAACCCGAGAGATTGGTTGAGATTAAAGGGATCAGTGAGCGGAAGGCACGGGAGATCTCTGTTCAGATAGAAGAGAAAAAGGATATGCGCCAGGCAATGCTCTATCTGCAGAAATACGGGATTTCTACAACGTTGGCAGCAAAGATTTATCAGCATTACGGGCAGAATGTATATCACGTTATAGAAGAAAATCCATATCAGTTGGCAGATCATATTTCAGGAGTCGGATTTAAGATTGCAGATGAGATCGCGTCAAGAGTCGGGATTCATAAGGATTCCGACTACCGTATCCGCAGCGGTATATTCTATACAATTTTGCAGAGTGTGGGAGAAGGCCATATCTATCTGGAGCAGGAAGTACTGCTCAGACGAGCAGGAGAATTGCTGAGAGTAGAGATACAGGATATCGAGAAATATTTGATGGATCTTGCCATTGAGAAAAAGATTGTGATGAAAAATGAAGAGGGGGGAATTCGTGTCTATTCCTCTCATTATTACTATATGGAGATGAATGTGGCAAGAATGCTGCATGATTTGAGTATAGAAAATAAAGTGGAAGAAACAGAGGTTAAGCAGAGACTTTTAGCGATTGAAGAAAGTACCGGGCTTTGTTTGGATGAAATGCAGAGAACGGCTGTTCTTAAGGCGGTCAGATATGGGATTATGGTATTGACGGGAGGTCCGGGAACCGGAAAGACGACGACGATCAATGCTATGATTCGTTTCTTTGAAAGCGAGGGATTGGATATTTTGTTAGCTGCGCCTACCGGAAGAGCGGCTAAAAGGATGACGGAAGCCACTGGGTATGAAGCCCAGACTGTCCATCGGCTCTTGGAAGTCAGTGGGAATCCGGAGGATGACAGTATAAATGGGTTTCAAAGAAATGAAGAAAATCCGTTAGAGACTGACGTGATTATTATCGATGAAGTATCGATGTTAGATCTTCCGCTGATGTCTGCTTTATTAAAAGCGGTGATTCCGGGGACTAGATTGATTCTGGTCGGCGACTGTAATCAGCTTCCAAGTGTGGGACCGGGGAGTGTGCTGAAAGATATTATTGATTCTCGATGTTTTTCTGTTGTGATGCTGACGAAAATCTTCCGACAGGCGGAAGAAAGTGATATTATTGTCAATGCCCATAAGATTAATCGCGGAGAGGAAGTTTCGCTGGATAATAAAAGCCGGGATTTCTTTTTCTTAAAGCGTCAGGATGCAGATGTGATTATCAGTGTGGTAATTACACTTATTCGGAATAAATTGCCGAAATATGTGGAGGCGGATCCATATGATATCCAGGTCTTGACACCTATGCGCAAAGGGCTTCTGGGGGTAGAACGTCTGAACGGTATTCTTCAGGAGTATCTGAACCCGCCGGAATCGGGAAAGTCAGAGAAAGAATATGGAGACCGCTTGTTCAGGGAAGGTGATAAGGTGATGCAGATTAAGAATAATTACCAGTTGGAATGGAGAATCAAGACCAGACGCGGGATGACAATTGATAACGGCATGGGAATTTTTAACGGAGATATGGGTATCATTAAGAAGATTAATAATTACGAAGAAACCATGACTGTAGAATACGATGAGCATAGGGAAGTGAAATATCCGTATTCCCTGCTAGAAGAGTTAGAACTTGCATATGCGATCACCATACATAAATCACAGGGGAGTGAATATCCTGCAGTAGTGATTCCATTACTGCAGGGACCAATGCAGCTATATCACAGAAATTTGTTATATACGGCTGTTACGAGGGCGAGACGCTGTGTGACATTGGTCGGAAGTGATCAGGTGTTCCAGAAAATGATTCGGAATACGAATGAACACAAGCGTAATACAAGCCTTGAAAAGCGAATCCGAGAATTACAGTGATAGAATTCATTTCAATTTTCTTAAAATTAGTTGTAAAAAAAGCCGGTGTCTGGCTCTGGCCTGAGATATGTCCGTTTTGCGGTAAAGCCAGTAATCAGGGAATCTGTATGAATTGCAGAAAAAATCTGGAAACTCTGAGAATCAAAAGTCCAAGATGCATGCAATGTGGCAAGCCTGTCCGTCGTTCGGAACAGGAGTATTGCTATGATTGTATGCATGCGGCACATCTCTATGACAGAGGGTTAAGTCTGTGGCTTCACAGGAAACCTGTCAATCATTCCATATACCAATTTAAATATCATAATCAGAGACGATTTGGAGAAATATATGCGGAAGAGATCATCCGTGCGTATAGCCATATAATAAAAAAATGGAATCCTGATCTTATACTTCCCGTTCCGCTTCATAAAAAGCGCAGGAAAGAGCGGGGATATAATCAGGCGGCGCTTATCAGCAGAAAATTAGGAAGTGTTTTGGGGATCCCTGTGGATGAAAAGAGTCTGGTACGCAGAATCTATACGGCTCCGCAGAAAGAACTGGGGAGGCGGGAGAGAAGAGAGAATCTGAGTCTTGCATTTGCATTGAGAAAGGAGTTCTCATCAGTGCCTGTTGTACTTCTTGTTGACGATATATATACGACAGGAAGTACAATAGATGCTGTTGCCGGCCTTTTAAAGAAGAAAGGCGTCGAAAAAGTCTATTTTTTAACCATAAGTATTGGACAAGGATATTAATAAAATGAGCCTTTCCTCTTAATTTACAAGGGGTCTGGCTCATTGATTGTATTATATGATACTGATTTGATACTAATATTCTGCCTTCTCTATTTTTCTCACAATATCGAGCTGTGCTTTTGGAAAGAGATGTGCGTAAGTGTTCATGGTAATACTGGGTGATTCATGGCCGAGCCGCTCAGCGACTAAGACAGGATTCGCACCCAGGTTGATCAGTAGACTTGCGTGGGAATGCCTCAGATCATGCACGCGAATTTCTTTCACACCGGCTCTCTTTATCCTGGTCTTGAATGCGGACCGAATGTATTGTATCTGCTTATGAAATAGCCTGTATTCCGGATCCGGTTTATACAGCTTCTTGGTGTAGTCCTTAATTTCCTCTGTCAGGAATTCGGGAATATCTACAATTCGTTCGCTATTAGGTGTCTTCGGCGGGTTAATCACGTCCTGGCCAGTGAGCCGGTAAAAGGTCTTGTTGATGTCGATCTGGTTGTTCTTAAAGTCAATATCATTCAATGTCAGAGCCAGGAGTTCACCGACACGCATACCGGTGTAGTAAAGAATCTCAAATATTATAAAATATTCAGGATTGTCGGCAGCAGCTTCGGAAAACTTTGCATACTCTTCTGGCGTCCAGAAGTTCAGCTTACGGCTCTTGGTTGAGCCGATCGGCTTCATGCAAGGGTTCTTTGACAAGCCCAAGTAATCAACCGCATAAGTGAAAATAGCCTTTAAATAAGTGTTGGCAGAGTGTATATAGGCATTGCTTAGACCTTTGCTTAATATGTCCGTCTGCCATGCTGCCACGTCTGCAGGTGTGATGTCTGATACAATCCGGGCACGGAAGAACGGCAGTACATGCCGGTCTAACATGTAGAACCGTGATTGAGCTGTGCTCTCCCGGATACGTGGCTTGATGTACTCCTTGTACTTCTCATACAGCGCTTCAAAGGTAATATCTGGATTCTTGGCAAATTGTTCCAGGAATAGCCGTTCCCATTCCTTTGCTTCGCGCTGAAGCTTAAAACCCCGTTTAAGTTTCTGGCGGCGTGTGCCAGTCCAGTCCATGTAATAAAATTTACAATACCAGGTGCCGCGCTTCTCGTCTTTATAGGTTGCCATTCTATCATCTTCCTTTCATCTGTGCGTGTGGTGGCGGTTTTGAAATGAAAGGATAGTAATTGACATATTTGAAAAGATTGACTATAATATACTTAACAGGATAGCCGGAAGGTGACTGGTACTCACCCGCCCCGGCGAAATTTAATAGTTGCTATTAAGAATAGCCGTTCCTAAACTTTGACGAGAGCAGGACGGCTATTTCTTATTTTTCAGATTCAGAATCGCAACTACCAGCGACGCAAAAGTCAGCAGGATCATGAATTCTTCATATGTACTCATAATAATCACCACCTTCCGCAGGATCTCGGAACGGGTGAGAGCACGTCCCCCGGCTATCCGGGTAAATGTATTATACTGTCAATGTGCAATTTTTGGTTGATTTTATTGGCTTAGTTGACTATAATATACTTAACAAGGGAGCCGTTAGTCAGATGAAGCCTGACCGCCGGCAAAATAAGTGTTACAAAAATAAGCGCCTTACTTTACCAGAGCAGGGGCGCTTATTTTCTATTGTTGAGTATCATGATAACAAGGGTGATAACAGAACAAAGCATAATTACAAACGTGAACAAGTCATAGTATGTAACCATAGCACCTAACCCCCTTTCTATAGACCGGTGGTCAGGATAGCACCTCAACAGCTCCCTGGGTAAATATATTATTGTCAATGTCCATTCGTCCTGCAGGACGAGCCGAAGCCTATTTGGGCTTGGGCGGTTTTCGTTCTGTGGTACGAATTGCGCCGGCGCAATTACTAAAACTTTAGTAAGCGTTCCTCAGTGACCACGACCGGTGGGGCGAACTTCTCTAATCTGGGGATACCTGAGTGTGGCCGTTCTGGCCAGACCAACGCTGCCGATCGGGCTGAGGGGAATCTTCCCCCGTGGGGGGGAGTCGCCTTTTGGGGCGAATTCTATTTGTCTTTTCCTTGGTATTCTGGTATCTTGGTTAAGTCTTCACCATAATCAATGAGTCTAGATTTACCAGTATCGTTTAGTTTTCTGTAGGTATCAAGTAGAATAGCTTCTTTCTCTTCTTTTTGGCTAATTACTTTTTCTAATTCTTCACTTGCCATATCGAAAGAATACAATGAATAGGGATCAACGTCTAAGGCTTTTGCTATTTTTTCGATAGTCTCTTTTTTGGGATTGGCTTTTCCTGTCTCCCATCGTCCTATTTGTTGCTGGGATATTCCGCCTAGTTTTTGACCTAATTCTTGTTGAGTCATATTTTTTTCTATCCGCATTCGTTTTATATCTTCGCCAATGCTCATTTTTATCACCCCATAAAGAGAATACCATATTAAACATTAATATACAACAAAAAAGTTTTATATTTTCCGTTGACACATCAATAAAGATGTGGTATTCTCAGAGTGTAACATCAAAAAGGTTGTGAAGATTTAGAAAGGAGAACAGTATGAAAATAAAACTCGACACAAAGAAAATCTATCTGGCAATGGCAGAAAAAGGGCTTACTATTACAGAGATTGCCAAACAGGGCGAAGTGAGCCAGCAAGCTGTATCGAATGCCTTAAACGGAAAGCGTATAGGGAAAGTTAAAGTTGTTCCGGCAATTTGTAAAGCATTGGATTTATCTGCAAAAGACATTGTAATCATTGAAGATTAGAAAAGTCCAGCTAAGAAATGTCAATAGCTAAAATGAAAAATATTAAAAAAGTTTTTCAGAAGAATTTGATGTAAAAAAGGGTAACTTTAATAAGCCCACCCATGTGGAACTATCTAAAATTCATGAGACCTGTTAGGCTGC
>CAJTAL010000073.1 GCA_910574285.1 Lachnospiraceae bacterium
GCGTCGAAAAATAACGGTAATTGTAAAAAAATCGGCACTGGGAATTGATTTTAGAAATGTCGAAAAAACAAGATTTTACATACCAATTTACGACAATACACAGTTTATTTTACAGTCTCTAACTCCGAGTTCCTTTGGAGACTTGGCAAGAAGGACGTAGTCAGAGCAGTGGGACTGGAATACATCGAAGATACCATTTTCTACTTTACCGCTCTTTCCAGTATCTTTCAACGTTCCGTCTTCCATCACCTGATAGTAATATAAGGTCTGTCCATTCCATTTGTTGTCTACAGGAATACTAATCTTTGCAGTTCCCGGTAGTTCTCCGCTGTATTCAAAGTTGATACGGCAAGCAAATACACTTGATTCTACATTCGTATTCTTAATACCGCTCTTGCTGAAATCAGCAATGATTTCCACACCAAAAGGATAGCCGTCTTTGTCATCTATCATACGCATCGTACCTTTTGCGAATGTAAATGTGACTCCTTCTGGTGTACGGAGTACAACATCAGCATTTTTATTGATATCTATCAAATTCTGCATCTGGTCAGCATCAAACTCATTTAAGCTCTCTGTTAAATTAACCACATGCTGTGAAGATGCTTCTGGTGACCTTTCAAGAACCTTGACCGTCCAGTCAGTACCTTCATTACTAAATACCGTCCCTGTTGCACCGTTTGCCAGTTTAACAGTCATCCAAATATTACCGTATACGTTTTCTACTGCCTCCCAGTCACTGCGGTCACTATGCACAAGTGCAGATACTGCATGTTTGAACAAAGTCACCTGTCCTTTTTCAATATCATAATTATAACTTACTCCATAATTACCAATGTAAAAACTTGCTAAATAACCGCCATTTTCATCAGCATTGTTCTGCTCTTTAATGTTAAAAAGAATCTGTTCCACAGATACAATAGCATTATCACCAGTACCATTCTTAAAGTTAAACACCATATCCTGAGTACCATCGAATTCATACGAAGTACCTATAATCTCTGGTTTTTCTCCATTTGATGTCCACTTATTGGCAACATAATTAACCTTCCACAATGCCGTATCTGGAGATCCTTGATACTGTATACCACTTTTATCAGTATATTCCATATACACTTGGAATGATTTAATCTTATCCCTCAAATTTATAAAGTACGGGCTATTCATCATGTTATTCACTAGTGAGTGTTTCACCGTAACTGTACCTGCATCCACATCATATGTGAAATCACCCCAAAAAGATAAACCGTCATCAGGATAAAAAATAACTTTTTGAATATCCTTAATGGCATGGTCTCCAGTTCCATTCTTAAACCTGAATACTAAATCCTGAGTACCATCATAGTCAAGAACAGTAGGCAGAATATATGGTTTCCCCCCATTTTCTTCAACCTCTGTTTTGTAAGAAATACGCACATTTTTCGCAATACCATCCACTTTACCATTGCTATAATGCTCTAATTTATCAATCTCATATGTTATCTCAAGTGGTTCTGCCAAATCTTCTGGTTCAAATGATAATACAAAAACATACTTCCATGCTGCTTGTGAATCCATTAATGCACCATTAATATATTTTTTAACGTTTGAAGGTTCTTTACCAGAATCCTCAGTAATTAATTTCCATTCATCTCCCAACTCAATATCGTATCCAACTAGCTGACCTTTTGAATGGCTTACAGTAAAATTATTATTCCATTCTACTATCGGTAACTCATCACTGTCTTCCTCTGTTTCTGTTACTTCTACAGTTGATTCAGGCTCAACAGCTTTTTCTATGGCTTTTTCAAGTGCCTCCTTATCTACTTGAGGAAGTTCGTCATTTTCGTTAACACTAACACCTGAATCTCCTTTCAAAACAGCTTCTTCCTCTGGGGCTGTTTCCTCCTCTTCCTGAGTTTCTGCAACCGTTGTCTCTTCCGTATCTTGGTTTTCAGTGGCAGATACCCCCACAGACATTGAAAACATCATAGCAGAACACATTCCAACTGCTAACAGACGTTTCCATCTTTTCATGTTCTTCATTGGTCTTATCCTCCGTATTTTTAGTATTTAACTATTTTACTCCCTTACTTCGCACATTGTATCATATATTAGCACTATTTTCAATGATTTGCAACGTATATTTTAATCTGATTTTCACGTTACATCACCTGTAAAATATATTAAATAAAGAGAGGTATGGTCATGGAACTGAAACAAAACGTCATTCTCACAAAGATTGAAGAATATCTAGATACGAGAAAATGGTCACTGTACAGATTAGCTAAAGAAGCGGAGATTCAGTATAGCTCTCTCCACAGTATGTTTGAAAAAAATACCCAACCCACAATACCTACGCTGATGAAGATATGTAAAGGACTTGGTATTAGTATGAGTGATTTCTTCTCAGATACCTTAATCACAGAATTTTCCCATTGTACGGAAGATGAACAAGAACTTCTCAATATATACAGAGAACTGGATAGGAAAGATAAGAAGTTAATACTATCCGTTTCCAGACGATTTGCAGAAAAATAAAAAGGGCAGGGAAAATCCCTGCCTGATACCCCCATAGCCTGAGAGTTACTATTAAATATACTTTTTAGCGGCTTCCAAACTCAGGTTGAATTTTTCCTGTACCTTTTCCAATATAATCTGAGCAGGTATGTTCAAATCCCTCAAAGCTGAAACCATAGCCATGATACCTTCCTCCAAGCCTTCATTCCTAATCGTCTTTGCTTCATATTCTAATACCTTTCCACCCATAACAGATTGTACTCCTTATATATACTTCTTTGCAGTTTCCAAACTCAGGTTGAATTTTTCCTGTACTTTTTCCAGTATCGTCTGGATAGGTACATTCATATCTTTCAGTGTAGATACCAGAGCGGTAATGCCTCTCTCCATCTCTTCTTTTCTACCTTCTTCTCTTCCTTCTTCTCTGCCCTCTTCATATTTCACACGTTCCAACATTTCCATCGTCATATAATCACGCCTCCATTTCTTGTTTGCTTTCGCCCTCTTGACGGCCTCTTCCAGTCTGTCTATGAAATCATCATTAGTAACCTTAATGCCCTTTACATAATCCAAAAATGCACGCAGTTCTTTACCCACATCATCCATATCACTGTCAGAGTTCAAAAAGATTTTTGTTGCCTCATCACCCATAGATAAACTATTATCTTCTTTACAGATATTCTCGAATGTATAGATATGTCTTCCCTTCCCATACAAATCAAATGTGCATATAAAAATGATATATGTCTTATTTAACTTCATGTAAGATTTATCGCCTGCTTCTAATAGCTGAAGGTCTATCATGCCCTGATAATATCTGCTTCTTTTGGGAATTCCCTTTGAACCATTGGCTTGCATCTCAACATTATAAACAATATTTTTATCATCCTTGCTGTACACATCGAGCCTGATACCCCTTGACTCCGCCCCTTCTTTGATACTCTTCTGCAATTCTGGATATTCTATACGTTCTATATTCAAATCTGGCAGTATCCTTTGTAATAACTCCTTGCATAAGTCGGGATTCTGCATAACCTTTCCAAATAGAAAATCATTCGAGATATCCAGACTCTCCCAATTTGTCTCTGTCATTTTCATCTTTATCACGTCCTTTTCTATATTGTACCATGCCTCCAAAGTATACTCAAACAATTTTCCACAAAAGGCAGGGAAATCCCTGCCTGATATGGATACCCCCACACTAGAAATGGAACTCTACAGGCTCAGTACACCATTCCTGTATCCTGTTCTCCGTTTCACTTGTATCGCAAGGATATTTCTTGTTATAAATATGATATAGCCTCTCTACTTTCTTTGTACCCTTAACATAAGTGATTCTATTGTCCTTTATCACAAAAGCATACCTGTAATTCAGCCTGCCGCAATTATAGTGGCTCGGCGGACAATCATGCATGACAAACAGCGCATCAAGGTCTGGACACAATGCCTTCCAGACTACCAAGTCCGTAAGGAACGCATAATATTGTGGATTCGTTATAGACGCAAGCTCCGAGAACCCAACCTTCCCGTCATGACAACAGGACTCAAAGTAAATCGTCCGGCAGGCACAATCTCTTTTACATGTTTTCTCCTGTCCGCAAGTACCTCGTACAGAGAACAGCGGATTGGGATTCCAAGAAGCACTTCTCATCTCATCTTCAGACAAATCAAAATCTAATTTTATGGTTTCCATCCTTTTTAGAATCTTATACTGCTTTTCAGCAGTATAACCATCCAGTACCCCAACGAGCGCAAGGAAAAACCTATGCATATCATAATCCTTCTTTTCCTTCAGGAGATAATACTCGTAAGTGTATTCATCCCTCTTACTTCCAGAACAAATCCTGCAATAGAATAGTTTGTCCCATAAGGTCGGCAGACGAAGCGTCTCTTCTTTCCTGTACCATACAGTACCTTCCCACTTCATACAATCTGCATAAAAATCTACAGCCCTCATAACCATGCATCCTCCACTCTTAGAAATGAAACTCTGATACAACACCATACCAACTATTTATATCATCCTCTACTTCACTTGTATCACAGGGATACTTTGCATGGTATTCCTCATACAGCCTTTTTACTTCTCCCTCATCTTTAATACATGTAATCTTGTTATCCTTGAGCAGAAAAGCAAAAGTAAAACTTAACTCTGCATCCTCATTATAAACTGGTATGAAATCATGCATCACATACACAGCGTCTAAATCTGGACAAAGCGCAGACCATACGACTAATTCCGGCAGAAATTCATAATACTCCGGATATTTTATTCCACTTGTCCTGGAAATCCCAACCTTCTTATCCTTACAGCAAGGCTCAGTATTTAATTTGCAGTAAGCATGTTCACAGCTATGCTCCCTCTTACAGGTGCCTCTTACAGAATACAGCGGATACTTTTGACAGGTTGCAGAACGAACATGATACCAACCGTTTAATTCATCATATGTTATCTCCGGTTCAAATTCTATCTCCATGGTTTTCATGCGCTTTATGATTTCATACTGCATCTCATCAGGCAGTTCTTCCAAAGTCGCTATGAGATAGTCATAAAACCATTCATATTTTCTCTCTCTTGGCTCAACAATAAGATACTCATAAAAATACCTGTTTCCTTCTGCCGTCATATGATAATATGTATGTTCGTTATCCTCCCCTCTGGGGAATAAAATTGTTATCTCCTCCCCATTATCCTCATAACCACTATAACTTGTCATTTTTGCAAAAAATTCTAATGCGTTCATGCCTTGATACCCCCATTTTCTTTTTCTTCTTTTAATGTCTCTCTCACCATATCTTCGCTTCTATCACTATCCCTTCCGCCTATGGGCGAACATCCGCTGTCCTCCGGTATTTTGAAATATCTTACAAATTCATGGAACATGGCAAGGAGCCTTCCCTCCGTCTTTGCCCTTTTGATATTTCCACTGCCCATATTCACATCGTAATCAACGCAGATAGAACCTCCAAAGTTATCAATGAAGGTCTTGAAATCAGACGGAGCAATATCATTTTGCATTGCCAAATCCGCCATGATAAATACCATTGGGACATTTGTTTTCTTCAGAAACTTATGCTTCTCAGTAAAAGCGTCTGACAGATAATCAATAACACTCAGAATGGTTCTTTGCCGTTCATCCGTATAAACGCCCCGAATGTCCCTGCAATATTTCATAACTTCACGCATAGAGATAGCCTTGTATTCATACCCCTCATCCTTCGCATCCATTAAAAGCATGGACTGCAACAGAATCTCCAGTTCGCTTTCACGACGAGCCTGAGCAAGTGTAAGCGGTATTGCATGTTGGAAGAACGGTAACTGTGTCATTTCTCTCGTCCACCTCGCCAGATTCGTCCCCATCTCGGTTCTTGCTTTCTGAATCAATGTCAGCGGAACACTGGCGTTCAGACGTGCAAAGGCTTCTTCAATCTCTTCGTCCGTTGCATTCTCAAGGGCATAAATCGTAAAACGGAAACCATTAATCAGGTCTTTTAAGTCTTCCGACAACTCCTCAAACAATTTGTTTGCCAGTTCATATTCTGTTCCCTCAATGGTCACGTTCGGCGTACTGGCGTGGAGCGCATACTCTCCATGAATAAATTCAAAGATAGATGTGCAACGCTGTTTTCCGTCCAGAGCCTGATAAGTAGTCTCATTGTCTTTGTACTTGACCAGATAAAGGGCAGGAATTGGATAATCTGCCAGAATGGAATGGACTAACAGGGATTTCTGCAGGAGACTCCACTGACCAGAAGCCCTCTGGATAGGAAGGTCAAATTTCAACATACCCTTTTCATACCATTTTGCCAGTTGGCGGATACCCTGTGGCAATGTCGCTTTGTTCATGTTTTTTCCTCCTTGTATTTGATAGGTTTTTCAGTCTTATATCCATCACTCCAAATGGGGGAAAAGTCAAGCAGTTCTGGAAGGAAATAACAAAGAGCAGGAATGATTGTGCTTATTACACAAAAATTCCTGCCCGTATTTGTGCTTTATTACAGGGAGCTTGGTATGTAAGGCAGAGTTGCAGAAATGCTTTCCTGAGCTGATACCCCCACAAAGCGTAACTGCCAGAATGTCTTTATCATTCTTCCATACATATGCCAACTCAAAAAATGGCTTTCATCTCACTATAAATACAAAAAGACACATGATATACATTATTGTACTCCATGTGTCTTTTACTATTTCTTCATCTTATATCGACTGAACTTCTTTTTTTATATCTTCTATATCATCTGGTGTTAATTCAGGGAAAAATGTTGGTATTTCATCTACTGATAGCCTTCCATGTTTTATCAATGGTATAACATTTTTCTTAGTTACACTCTGAATCACTTCCTGAGTCGCTTCCTGAACTGCTTCATACCTCTCACTTCTAATATACGACTCTAATATTTCTTCCCTATCAAAAAAAATTCATCATAAGCCCACCCTTCCCTGTTACTCAGATATTCCCTTAAAACATCACTATTTCTTGCACATGATATACTTTATTGTACTCCATGTGTATTTTACTATTTCTTCATCCTATGCCAACTGCATGACTTCTTTTTTAATATCTTCTATATCTACTGGTGATAAATCAGGGTAATATGTTAGTATTTCATCTACCGATAGTTTTCCATTTCTTATCAATGTTATCGCAGTTTTCTTCGTTTTTTGAGTTGCTCTCAGAGTTGTTTCTTGAGTTGCTCTCCGAGTCGCTTCCTGGGTCGCTTTTTGAGCCGCCTCATACCTTTCACTCCTAATATACGACTTCAATATTTCTTCCTTATCAAAAAAATTCATCATAAGCACCACCCTTCCCTGTTACTCAGATATTCTCCTAAAATGATATACATTATTGTACTCCATGTGTCTTTTACTATTTCTTCATCTTATACCAACTGCACGACTTCTTTTTTAATATCTTCTATATCATCTGGTGTTAATTCAGGGAAAAATGTTGGTATTTCATCTACTGATAGTCTTCCTTTTTTTATCATTGTTATTGCAGTTTTCTTAGCTACTCTCTGAGTTGTTTCTTGAGTTGCTCTCCGAGTCGCTTCCTGCGCTGCTTCCTGAGCCGCCTCATACCTTTCACTTCTAATATACGACTTCAATATTTCTTCTTCATCAAATAAACGCATCATAATCGTCACAACCTCCTTTTCCTTGTTACTCAAATATTCTCTTAATACATCGCTGTCCTTGCATATTCTGATAGTTTCCGTAACTGCCTTTTTCGTCATTCCACACTTTCTTGTCTGCTCATTAAAAACTTTACAGAATACAATGTACTGATTAATGATATCGTCCGTATTACTTTCATAGATAACCCTTGCCTTTACTTCAATATCAACATCTGCACCTCCAAAAAATTCTTCTGACAAACATATTTTATCAGGCTTTCTTCCTCTGTTTCCTGTAAATATCACATAAATCTCAGGTCTGGGCATTTTCACTTTCTTGCTTTTATAGCAGTTTTGGTTTGTACGCTGAAAATATTCGTGATAACTTTGTGCCAAATATAGCAATACTCTTACTAAAATATTCATTGTCCATGTAGACTGCGCTTCTACGAGTATCATCAGCCTGTCACCAACAATGAATCCTAAATCATTATAAAGATTGTCAGTCAGCACATTTTCTATTGTTACATCAGTCAATGAATCCTCTGTTGCTGTATTATCTTCCGGATGGAGCGTCTTATACAGTTCTAACAAATTCTTTTTATCTCGAAAAAGGTCAATGAACACACTATTTTTAGCAGTACGCTTCGCCTTGACCTCGTGTACCTTCTTTGTATTGTCTTGCACCTTATCACCTCAATTTCTTAATGTCTGTATCTGAAAATATAATACAGATTACTCTTGCCATCTTAATTATACAGAAAAGACCTCTTATTTACAATAAATTCACACTAAATTTTCCTCCTTTTTCTGCCCCGCTTTCCCATACCATAAACGCTGTTTCCTTGACTTTTCCTTTCAGAAGCCTGATACCCCCGCTCCCTAAAATACAGCACAATTCCTATAACTCTATATTTTTCACATTGTAATATTCCCCTTGTACATATGCATCTCTTCTGGCAACATTCAACGTCTCTTTCCCAAAATACTTGATTAACTCATCTCTGGTAACAAGACGCAGTTTTTTGACACGTAATTCAGTGAACCATTTTAGCACATCATCTTTCATTACATCATGACTGTCAAATACCTCTTTGAACTGATGGAGAATTGTAGTGATACGCTGTAGGTCAGTATCCTCTTTTACGGAAAGGGCGCGGTAAACAGTCCTCTCTGTTACCTCGTCATTCAGTTCTTGAACAATCTCTTTTACAGAATAACCTTTCACCGCATAACACAGAGTCTGTGCTGATACCCCCATGCTTTTTAATACATTCTGATTGACTGCCTTCTTCCAGTTACGACCTTTCGACAGTGTTGACAGCTTTTCTTCCAAATCTTTTATGACTGCCTTTAATCTTTCTATCTCTTGTTCCTTCCTGCTTATAGCTGACAACTGATTCTCTAAGTCAACGATTCTATCTCTCAATTCCTGATTTTCTGCAACAAAAATTATCTCTTCCTGTCCATCAGCCTGCTTCAGTATCACATTAATAAGAGATTGATTTTTACTCTCTTCTAAATTACATTTCTTCCTTAACTCTTCATTTTCCTTAACAAGTTTTTCCATTTTATCTGAATCTGTATATATCTTTTCTCCCATAGTTATCTTCCCCTTTTATCGTTGACACCTATAGCCTGTCAAAATAAGAACCTGCATTTATAGTCTGCATACATTCTCAAGATTTTTGACAAGCTGTTCTGTCAGATATTTTCCTGTCTTGATACCCCCATTAATCATTTCTTACATTTTTTCTTCTGAATCAGCCAACTCTCTTACATCATAAAATTCTCCTGTAACATATGGATCTGGCTTCATACTCTCCAATGCTTCTCTTCCAATACGTTTCTCCATTTCACTCTTGCTGACAAGCTGTAACTTCTTAATGCGTTCCTTTGAAAACCATTCCAACATATCTTCCTCTGAAATACCATGCTTTCTGAACGCATCTGGAAATTGATGAAAGACTGCCTTCACACGCAACAGGTCTTTATCCTCTTTTACAGAAAGCACACTATTTACACGTCTCGTCGTGACGCTGATACCCCCACCTTGAGACAGCTTTCTGATAATATCCTTTACAGAATTGCCTTCTATGGCATAACATAGAATCTCCGCTGATACCATGTATCTGTTCAATACATCCTGAGAAATACCTTTCTCCCAAGCCTGTCCTTTCGTCAGAAGAAACAGCTTCTCCTCGTAATCTCTTAAAACAGCTTCTAGCCGGTTCTTCTCATGTAATTGCTCTTTCAGGCTCTTGTTTGCTTCTTTTAGAGTCTTGTTTGCTTCTTTTAGAGCCTTATTTTCTTCCTGTATCCTCTCCACTTCGCCTGAAATCCCTTTCACTTCCTGACGAAGTTCATCCATCACTTTATAGACGTCTTCTACTACATCAATTACCCCTTCGCTCTTTCTCCAGTCAACTGAAGCCAGAAGCCCTCGTACAAGCCCACATCTCTCCTTTTCTGCTTCCAGTAACTTTTTCAACTCTTCATTTTCCCTCTGTAAACGCTTCAGCGCATACGTGTCATTTACTGTTCCTCGCATAACAACTGCTCCTTTCTTGATACCCCCGCTACCTAATCGTGATACATCCAAACCTGCGTCTCCCTACTCTTAATACAAAGGAATATCTCTGGAATCTTGACGCATTATACATTCTCTTCGTTCTCATCTAACTCACCTCGCATTTTATTTAACAGTGCCTCTACTTCATCTACCGAAAACAGCCTTGTCCCTCCTGCCGTCTTGGTATAGCTTAGATACCCTCTGTCCGCCCAGCTTGCTATCGTTGTAACCGGCACATCAAACAGTCCTGCCACTTCGCCTATCTTCAAACTTTCTTTCGTATCCTTGGTCTGACTTCGTTTCTGTGCATATTCCTCCAAGTCCTGTTCGCGGAAATAATGTACTCCGCCGGGGGTTCTGGCAGACTTTATCTCACCTCTGTGTGCGCTGTCCCTTAACTCCATAGTCGTGATACCTAATCTCCTTGCTGCATCGCCAATCTTAATCATGCCTAACATAAACATTTCCACCTTTCGTTTTCTATAGATTGTACGCCTCATCTAAAATCTGATGTTTTTTGTATATCTTTGGGGCGGTATGCGGTGTTTTGCATATGAGGGAAACTTCCTCAACCGATACCCCCGCTGTCAGGGCAGAGCATTGGCTGATACCCCCATACTTGCTCTGCCCTCAGATATACTTATACTGCTATTGCTATAGACTTTTTGTTGAATTTATCTTCCCAGAAATCAAGATTCATCTGATACATTTCCTTTTTCGTAATGTCACCAAGTATGTAGTAGTGAATCAGTAAGCCTAATGTCTCACTGAAATCATTCTCAATGTCATATACAAACTTTTCTAACTCCGTTCCTTTATATATGACTCTGGCAGTATCTCTGTATCCCAGAAAGCAATCCACTTTGGAATCATAACGCTTTTTAATACACCCATCCATTACCAAATCATAAGCATAATAATATATTTCTTCTTCATCACCGTATTCCCATACTCCACACCTATCCTGACGATTTATTGTATTCTGCTTGTTATTGCAAGGTCTTAGATTCTCTTTAATACAGCAACTCTGATTATGATTAATATGGTCTATCTGAACACCTTTCGGCTCACCCATTACAACTCTATGTAACATTTTATCTTTACCGTCTAACCTAATACGTGGTATATGTTCATTATCTTCAATATAAACAAGAAGACCTTCAACAAACTTATAATTACGTCCCTTGTTATTTGTATAAATACTGATATCCTTAACAGACTCGTAGGTCTCCTTATCCAGAATTACAAAAATGCCATTTTTTGTTCTTGCTAACGCATACTCACAAGTATCCCTCACATAGTATGTAGCCCCACTTTTACGCTTAGGATACCTCTCCGTAAATCCTGCCCTCTCAACATCATCTACAGAAACCTCCAAATAATCTTTGTAACACTGTTTACATCTCATATCTACCTCTCCTTTCAAATTTACATCTGCCGAAGCAGAAAGTTCATTATTTAATTTGAAAGAGTATGGATATCTTACATTTCATTGAAAGACATCATAAAACATTCATATACCACATTCCCTTGCTCTCCTTAAGAAGGCTGTTATGGATACAAGACGGCGTTGCCGGAACTGATACCCCCACACCATTACGGCAAGTGTGAATCTTTGAACTGATATCACCATTATTACAAAACAAAAGAGCCTCTTATCAGATTGATAAAAGACTCTCTCATACTCATGTGCAATTTAATACTGACTTAAGAAATAACGAAATCTCTTGTCCATAGTTGTTGCAATGCATCCAGAACTGGCTTCTTTTATGCGCAACAGTTACCTCTAATCCGTTGGAATGTGATACCCCCGCCATACAGAAATATCTCTTTAATATCGCATAAAATATACTGTTATTACTGATTGATAGGTTAATAGTTGAACACATGCATTTTATCTCCTGTTTTTCTGAATCATTGCCAGTGGATATCCCTAAAACTCCATACCAGATACCCCCAGATTGGCATTTTACATAACATATCAGTGTAAAATACCAGTGACGAATACTGTTTAAACAATCCACTTTCTCATAAGGTTACATACTAACACAGACGTTGATTAAGAACATCAACATTTGCCCCAAAATACGAGCGAAAATAATCTGCTGTCTCAGCAGGAGATATATCTCCATACCCAAACGGCGGACAGATAATTACATCCATACCTGATAATGCCTCCCGTTCCCTGACTGCTTCTTCAAAGGTCATACAACATGACTTAGGTTCAATGTCTCTTGGAGTTCCATCTGAATCACGCATCGTTATCTGTGCAATTACATAACCATCATTACTCTTAAAAATATCATTCAGCTTCATACCAGTTCCCCCTTCCTACGTGGTTAAATTGCTGTCCATTGTAGCTCTGCCGACAGAAAGAGTCAAGCGCATTTCTGCTATATATTTCACCGTATGCGCCAGTGCATACAGCAGGGGACGTGATGAATGTATTTGCTTAGGTAGTTACAGAATGTCCATAAGCATCTAAGCCAATCAGAGCGTGTGTGGCGGGTAATCTAAGGGTTTGCAAAAACCTGATACCCCCACTGTTTTTATTCCGCCTCAATACCTGTTTCGCCTCAATAGAATCTCCAAATCTGCTTCAAGTATCTCTCGCAATACATACCTGATATTTTCCCTTCTCAGCACATACAATCTGATTAAGCAGTTTCTTCCTTCTCTTCAAAGCATACTCGTATGACAGGCTCTCAGGAATGACAGCGGTGTAAACCGCTGTCTCTGCGGTTAATACTGACAGGATACTTCTAATCGTTCTCTTGCAGGTACTGTTGGTCTGAGCTAACATATGCGTCACTCTCCTTAACTTATCTATTATAATTATAAACTCCCTTGTATGCTTCTGGCTGTCTCCCCTGCCGGTACTCTTGGTCTGAACCAATAGATACATCACTATCTTCAGCATATCAAATATAACTTTAAACGTCCTTATATACATCTGACTGTCTCCCCTGTTGGTACTGTTGGACTGAGCTAACATATGCGTCACTCTCCTTAACTTATCTATTATAATTATGAACTCCCTTGTATGCATCTGGCTGTCTCCCCTGTCGGTACTGTTGGTCTGAGCTAACATATGCGTCGCATCTGCAAATCTTAAAGGTTAGAGTGTATATCTACTGGAATACTCAGCTAATACCCCCATACCTGGATAGCAAAACTCGTTACTACTCGTTATCTTTAGACAATGCTTGCATATACTCTCAGGCAGAAAGATAGAACTCTGCCTGAAGTACCACAGCCTCTCTTTACATACCCATAAGCTCTCTCAGATATCCATACGTCTTACAGCGTCATCACATAACTGTCTTTCATATAACTGAATAAGAACTTTATATCAGCTTTCCATATCTCTTCTAGTAATAAGCCTTATATCCATTCTCATACTTTTCACTTAATCTTTTAAAAAATCAAGGTCTTATAATCAAACACATCTAACTTACAGTTACGCCACAGGAAACGCTTTATAAACTTCTCTCATTTCCAAATTCTCCGCCAAGATTCCCACTGGCTTAATGTCTTTGCCAAGTCTTTAAAAAATCTTTCCAGATAATCCTCATCTCATACTACCATCTTCCATAGGAAGAGACCTTTCCAGATGTGCTTGTATAGTAGCTTAATATAATTGGTCTGTCAAGTACATTTTTCAATTCTTTCCGCACCATATCATCTGACTATTATGTGATAATCTCATTAATCTTCTCCTTATATGCATGATACACCCTGAATTGTGTACATAATTTATTCCACATATTTGAAGCAAATCCAAGACATTCCACTACTTCTACAACACCCACGTTTTTTGTAAATCTTTGAATAATTTACCTTTCCATTCAACCACGATATTTTCGACAGATGATATGTCCCATATCTTATATATTTATTTGTCCTTATTATTTTTGCCAATCACTATCTGTCAAAGAAACAATCCACATCAATAGTTTTCAGAATATCTTAAAATTTTTGACATTCTGTTATGTCAAAATCTTATTCTTCTCCAGATTATTAATTATAAATTTATTTTGTTCTTCACTCCTCTATTCATCTCTCACTCTATCTGCTCTTTTATAGTCTTATTTCACACTCTACAGAAGTTCCTCTTTTTGCACATTTATTGAAATTTCTTAGGTTTCAAGACTTACTTGTCAATTCATAAAAACCTCAAATCCTTTCCTGAGATTCTTTTCCAAATTGAAAAGGTACTCCTACTAAAAATAAAAACTTACTCATGTGCGAGTGTGCATCTCGCTCTGGGGTGGAAGAGCTTGGGGCGTACTATGCCCAACGGCAAATCCCCCCCAGCCTGAGGTAGTGATTTCCCCCAAAAGGCACGCCTTAGATGGGCTAATATTTCAAAACTCTACCTCTAAGGCAGAAAAGCGAAACTGAGGTAAGAAAACGAAACTGAGGCAGAAAAAACGTTACTGAGGCAGAAAAACGTTACTTGTCTTGATTTATTGAAAGGAGAATCGAAATGAAAACAGAAACCAAAAAAATATCTACAGATGAAAAAATTGACCTTATAATTAAAGAGATATCAAATTACTATAATATCAAAACTAGCAGTGAAGCAATTCGACTAGCAGTTAACTTTAGTATCTTTCATCATGAAGTATGTAACATCACGCCAAAATACACTGCCTTTACAAAAAACATAATGGATAGGGTAAATAAAATATATAATAAGAAAGAAAGTACACAATCTTTCCGTATTTCTACAGACCTTTTAAAGCAAGCACAAAATATTTACCCAACAAGCAACTCAAAGGACAAAACTGGAATAACATTTGCAATTTCTTGCTGTCTGTTAGAGACTCACGAACATATAGGGTACGCAAAAAGCAAATTACCCTTATCTAGTCTTGAGCCTATAAAACAAACAGAGCGTCTGTTCTATATGTTATTCGTTAGTTTATCTGAACCAAAATCCCTTCTTTTTCTTCAAATTAAATAAGATACAGGATGCCTCAATCTGACGCATTTTCCGTCAGATTATTTTATCTCTGTATCTTTTATGTTATCATTCCTTTTG
>CAJTAL010000074.1 GCA_910574285.1 Lachnospiraceae bacterium
AGCAAAAAGTCGAGGGTAAGAAGCTATTCTGTATAACAGCTTTTACCCTCGATAAGTCCTATGTTCTGCCGCTTATTTATTTTTCTTCATGAAACAACCCTATTCAATCTAATTTTATCTAAATTTATCCTTATCTGGTGTCAATCAACGTCAAAATATAAAGAAAGGACAAAGAAGAGCTTTTTGTATAATTTAGAAAATATTTTAAATCCATTTAACTTGCCAGTATTCGTATAATTCTTTATAATGAGGACGAAGAAGAGGTATCCAGAAGTACGGCAAATTGTTAAAGCAATCGTTTATTGATAAGTAGGATAATGTTATTTTGTGGGTGCATTCAAGGACAAAATATAAAGAAAGCTGCAGACAGGGGGGAGACAGATGAAAAAGATAGGGTTGGTTATGATTGTAAGAAATGAAGGGCGTAGTCTTGAGAAATGTTTATCTTCGGCGGAAGGGCTTGTGGATGATATATATATCACGGATACCGGATCCACAGACACTACGATAGAGATTGCACAGAGTCATCATGCGCATATCTCAGAGTTTGAGTGGAGCGGTGATTTCGCGGCGGCAAGAAATTACGCCCTGGAGCAGTCGGATTGTGACTGGAACTTGATTCTGGACGCGGATGAATATCTGATCCGCGGGACGAAGAAGGATATTTTGGATTTTATAGAATCAGGGGATCGCGTTGGGGCTATAGAGAGACACGACAGCTACAGAGAAGCAAATGGAGAGGTCAGTCAGAGCTGCATATATGTGACCCGGTTAGTCCCGCGAGGCACATATTACGAGGGAAAAGTTCATGAACAGATCATAAGTGAGCTGCCGATTGCGCCGCTTCCGTTGGTCTTTGAACATGACGGGTATCTCCAGGAAGGGAAAGGGCAGAGAAACCTTAAGATTCTTTTAGATGAACTGGAGGAAAAGCCTGAAGATTCATATGTGCTGTATCAGGTTGCACGTACTCTATGGATTATGAAGGAATTTGCCCGGGCGGATCAATATTTTGAGAAGTTCTACAGATTTGTGCCAGAATCCGGTACGGGTTACCGGGTCAGCGGAGTTATCTCTTATATCTATAATCTGCTGGAATTGAAAAAATATGAAAAAGGCTTTCGGATTATTGAAGCTGAGAGGCATCGCTTGGGTGGTTATGCAGACTATCATTTCGCATGCGGGACCTTTTGTACACAGGCAATTTTCGCTGATGTGCAGCGTTATATCAACTACCTTCCAAAGATCGAGCTTTCTTACCGCAGATGCCTGGAGATCGGAGAGATACCGGAACATGAAGGAGTGTTGGGGAATGGTTCCTTTAAAGCGGCGTATAATCTGGGAGTCTGGTTCGAAGTCAACGGGAAAGCACGGGAAGCTTTGCAATACTATAAAATGTCGGCGGACGAGGGGTATCAGCCTGCAAAAGAACGGATTCGGGAAATAGAGAAATCAGTATAAGCGGCGCATGGAGTTACGTTGATGAAAATATCCAAAAACAATAAAATAATTTTCAAAATTACTTAAGATTTTTGAAAAAAGTTCGATAATATAGATGTCAAAAAGATAACAAACGCGGGGAAAAGGAATTCCCTGACTATTTTCAAGGAGGAAAGATTATGAGAATCCAACACAATATTACTGCATTGAATGCACACAGGAACTTAACCAACAACAATTCTTCTGTAGGAAAGAGCCTTGAGAAGTTATCATCCGGTTACAGAATTAATCGTGCCGGAGACGATGCGGCAGGATTAGCCATTTCTGAAAAGATGCGCGCGCAGATCACAGGTCTTGCAACGGCTCAGAAGAACGCGAACGACGGTATCTCTCTTGTACAGACGGCTGAGGGCGCTCTGACAGAAGTTCACTCCATGCTGAATCGTATGGTTGAGCTGGCTACACAGTCCGCCAACGGAACATACTCCACAACGAACCGTCAGGAGATGCAGAAGGAAATCATGCGTCTGAATGAAGAGATCGACAGAATCAGTAAGACGGCTAACTTCAACGGAACGAAGTTATTTACAGTAGCAGCCGGAACAAATCCTGTTGGAGCAGGTGGTGTATCAGGTGGCGTAGCTACGACAAAGATTACGCTTCATGTAGGAGACTCTCATGAAACGGCTAACCAGTTGAGAGTAACGTTCCAGGCAATGAGCAGCAAGACGCTTGGACTTCATACAACAAATTCGCAAACTTATGTAAAGACATTAGGAACAACGAATTTTGCGTATACCGCTAATGCAAAGGGTGCGAAAGCCGTAACGATCGATATGATCGATCTGACAAAGGCTGACACTGCAAGACATGCGATCTCTGTAGCACAGGCAGCGATTGATATGGTATCTTCCATGAGATCTGATTTCGGTGCTATGCAGAACCGTCTGGATCACACGATCAACAACCTGAGTGTTCAGGAAGAGAACATTACAGCGGCTGAGTCCCGTATCCGTGACGTAGACATGGCGAAAGAGATGATGGCTTACACGAAGAATAATATTCTTGTACAGTCCGCTCAGGCTATGCTTGCTCAGGCAAATCAGGTACCGCAGGGAGTTCTTCAGTTACTTCAGTAATCAGTAATGAATTAAATTGAATTTTCATATCAAAAAGACCTGTCTATGACAGGTCTTTTTGATATGAAAATTGGGGTTGAAAGCAATAAAAAGTTTGCTGAAAGTACTTAAGATATAGAAAAAACATACGATAATATAAATGTAAAGTTTTTCGGAGTAAGTCAGACGGATATACAGTTTCAAACAGTTCGCCGGCAGGTTTGAATAAGTGTGTTTGTTTGATTTCCGAATGTTTTTTAGTCTGTTAAAGATGAAAAATCAACAATAATGTAGGGAAAAGGAATTCCCTGACTATTTTCAAGGAGGAAAGATTATGAGAATTCAACATAATATTACTGCATTAAATGCGCACAGAAATTTAACAAACAACAACTCTTCCGTAGGAAAGAGTCTTGAGAAGTTGTCATCTGGTTACAGAATCAACCGTGCAGGCGATGACGCAGCAGGATTAGCGATTTCTGAAAAGATGCGTGCACAGATCACAGGTCTTGCAACGGCTCAGAAGAACGCGAACGACGGTATCTCTCTTGTACAGACAGCAGAAGGTGCTTTGACAGAAGTTCACTCCATGCTGAATCGTATGGTTGAGCTGGCTACACAGTCTGCTAACGGAACCTATTCCACAACGAACCGTCAGGAGATGCAGAAGGAAATTAAGCGTCTGAATGAAGAGATTGACAGAATCAGTAAGACAGCAAACTTCAACGGAACGAAGCTGTTTACAGCGTCTGCAGCATATACCAGCGGCGGTACTGCCGGTACTAATGGTGTAAGCTCTGTAGCTACTACAAAGATCACGCTTCATGTAGGTGATTCACATGAGACGGCCAACCAGTTGAAGGTAACGTTCCAGGCAATGAGCAGTAAAACGCTTGGTCTTCATACAACGAATTCGTCAACTTATGTAAAGCAGATCGGTACGACAGGCTTCTTCGATGTAACTAAGACAGGTAAGGACGCTGTAACGATTGACAAAATTGATCTGACAAGTGCGGACAGCGCAAGACACGCGATTTCTGTAGCACAGGCAGCGATCGATATGGTATCTTCCATGAGATCTGATTTCGGTGCTATGCAGAACCGTCTGGATCACACGATCAACAACTTAAGTGTTCAGGAAGAGAACATCACAGCGGCTGAGTCCCGTATCCGTGACGTAGACATGGCGAAAGAGATGATGGCTTACACGAAGAATAACATTCTTGTACAGTCCGCTCAGGCTATGCTTGCTCAGGCAAATCAGGTACCGCAGGGAGTTCTTCAGTTACTTCAGTAATGAATTGAATTATTCATAAACAAATAAAAAGACCCGTCTACGACGGGTCTTTTTATTTGAAAGATACGTAAGAATAATAAAAGTTCGCTGAAAATACTTAAGTTATAAAAAAACATACGATAATATAAATGTCAGGTTTTTTTGGAGCAGGTTAGATGGATATACTATTTCAAACAGTTCGCCGGCAGGTTTGAATTGGTATATCTGTCTAACTTCCGAATATTTCTATCATTAATTAAAGAGTTAACCATTAAGCGGGGAAAAGGAATTCCCTGACTATTTTCAAGGAGGAAAGATTATGAGAATCCAACATAATATTACTGCATTGAATGCACACAGAAATTTAACAAACAATAACTCTTCCGTAGGAAAGAGTCTTGAGAAGTTATCATCTGGTTACAGAATCAACCGTGCAGGCGATGACGCTGCAGGATTAGCGATTTCTGAAAAGATGCGTGCACAGATCACAGGTCTTGCAACGGCTCAGAAGAATGCAAACGACGGTATCTCTCTTGTACAGACAGCAGAAGGTGCTTTGACAGAAGTTCACTCCATGCTGAACCGTATGGTTGAGCTGGCTACACAGTCCGCCAACGGAACATACTCCACAACAAACCGTCAGGAGATGCAGAAAGAAATTAAGCGTCTGAATGAAGAAATCGACAGAATCAGTAAGACAGCAAACTTCAATGGAACAAAACTGTTTACTGTATCAGGAAATTCAACCGGACTAGATCCTACTAAGAATTCTGGTACTACGTCAGGAGTGGCTACTACACAGATTACGCTTCATGTAGGCGATTCACACGAGACGGCTAACCAGTTAAAGGTGACGTTCCAGGCAATGAGCAGCAAGACGCTTGGTCTTCATACGACAAATCCCACCACTTTTGTTAAGACATTAGGTACCGGAACTTTCACAGTTTCAACAAGTGCAACAGGTAATACAGGTGATAAGGCTGTTACGATCAACGAGATCGACCTGACAAAGGCTGACAGCGCAAGACATGCGATCTCTGTAGCACAGGCAGCTATCGACATGGTATCTTCCATGAGATCTGACTTCGGTGCTATGCAGAATCGTCTGGATCACACGATCAACAACCTGAGTGTTCAGGAAGAGAACATCACAGCGGCTGAGTCCCGTATCCGTGACGTAGACATGGCGAAAGAGATGATGGCTTACACGAAGAACAACATTCTTGTACAGTCCGCTCAGGCTATGCTTGCTCAGGCAAATCAGGTACCACAGGGAGTTCTTCAGTTACTCCAGTAATCAATGATGAATTGAATTTTCATATAAAAAGAACCTGCCATTGGCGGGTTCTTTTTATTCTATATTGTTAATGAAAATATTCATAGCTATTTTTTGTTATCTTCTATATTAATATCTTTTATATATCTCACCACGATTATCTATATCAATAACATAAACAATTAATTTCCCGTTATCCACGGTATAAATAATACGATAATTGCCAACACGCAACCTTAACAAATCGTCATGTCCCTTTAATTTCTTTATATCCTCACCGTTTGGCAGTTGCTCTATTGCAGATACAACACGTTTTCTTTCGTTTAAGGGCAATCTGTCAATAAATTTTTTGGCTCTCTTTTTGATGATAATTTGATACATCATTCAAGCCTCCATTCTTTTAAGCACTCCTCAAGCGGTATTCCTTCCTTGTCTTCATCTGGTGCATTTTCATAATTTTCTAACATTCTCTGACAAAAAATGTCATCTGCTTCTTCATCTGCTACTATACCCTGGATATATGCCAATACATATCCAATTTTATAATCAGGTATAATGTCCAACAATTCAATTATTCTTTCTCTGTTACTCATGCAAAAACGCCTTCTTTCTTAAATGATATATAATTTCTGTAAGCTTTTCTTAAATATTTTTCTTCTATTAATCAATGGCTTCATCATATCATTTTTTTACTATGAATTCAAGCATAGGGTTGCGGCACAGACATGGCACAGACATGGCCGAAAATGAATGTAATAATAAGTATTACTAATCGGTATTTAGCTGAACCGTATGGTTGAGCTGGCTACACAGTCCGCCAACGGAACATACTCCACAACGAACCGTCAGGAGATGCAGAAGGAAATCCTGCGTCTGAATGAAGAGATCGACAGAATCAGTAAGACAGCGAACTTCAATGGAACAAAACTGTTTACTGTATCAGGAAATTCAACCGGACTAGATGCTACTAAGAATACCAATGGTATGTCAGGAGTAGCTACTACACAGATTACGCTTCATGTAGGTGATTCGCATGAGACGGCTAACCAGTTGAAGGTAACGTTCCAGGCAATGAGCAGCAAGACACTTGGTCTTCATACGACAGATCCGACAACTTTTGTAAAGGCATTAGGTACAGGAACTTTCACAGTTTCACCAACAGGTAATACAGGTGATAAGGCTGTTACGATCAACGAGATCGACTTGACAAAGGCTGACAGCGCAAGACACGCGATTTCCGTAGCACAGGCAGCGATTGATATGGTATCTTCCATGAGATCTGACTTCGGTGCTATGCAGAACCGTCTGGATCACACGATCAACAACTTAAGTGTTCAGGAAGAGAACATCACAGCGGCTGAGTCCCGTATCCGTGACGTAGACATGGCGAAAGAGATGATGGCTTACACGAAGAACAACATTCTTGTACAGTCCGCTCAGGCTATGCTTGCTCAGGCAAATCAGGTACCACAGGGAGTTCTTCAGTTACTCCAGTAATCAATGATGAATTGAATTTTCATATAAAAAGAACCTGCCATTGGCGGGTTCTTTTTATTCTATATTGTTAATGGAAATATTCGTAGCTATTCTGGATTCACATTTTCATCCTATTAAAACACGTTTTCCCTCAAATGCAAATCCATACTTTTTGATACGTTCTGCTTTTATTCCTTTCGTTTCTAAAGATGCAGCATATTGTTTCTTTTCAATCTGTTTTAATGCTTCATCAACGGTTTCTTCCAAAGTATTTTCGCTATTCTTATCATGTACTTTGAATTCCAGAATAATTGCTTCAGTTTTAACATTTAATGGCTCTAAAATTACATCATATCTTCCAAATCCGCTCTCTCTATTAGAGGTAATAGAATAGTTGTCTGCAAGATCAACAATCAATCCAAGAACAAATCCATGATAAAAGCGCTCTGGTTCAGTTTCTTCTGACGGATGTTTTCCGGTGTCAAAATAGCTGAAAGTTTTAAGTGCAACCTGATTCATATACTGGTTCATGGCTTTGATGTCTCCTGCTATTAAAGCTTTGATAAATCTATTATAAGCTGGTGTGAATTCGGTAAACCAGCCTTTGATCATATTCTTGAATGTAAGAAAGATTTCCTTATTTGTTAATGTGAGTTCATATGCTTCTTCTCCTTGTGTTTCGTTAAATGTATAATTTGCTACTTTCAGATAACCGCTTGCTAAAAGCAAGCTCCATATAGCGCTCTCTCTGTCGCCAAGCTGGTTGAATATAATTTGTTCGTCAATTGCTGTACAGATAGTTTTGCCGGATAATAAGTCTTCAAACAGTATTTTCACGTCTGCAATCCCTTCCTGGATTAGTTTACCTACCAGACCGTTGCTGCTTGTGTTGGACCAATAACAGGAAAATTTTTTAAACTTTAGGTAATTTAATATTGACCACGGATTATAGATATCTGTTTTTTGACCAAATGTAAATCCGTCATACCATTCCTTTACTGCTTTCTTTTTTGCCGTCAAACCATATTCATCCAGAGCATTCCATACTTCCTGCTGAGTGAAACCAAAACTGTTTGTGTAAAGATCCGAGGTAGTTGTCACTACCGTTATATTGTTCAGATCAGAAAAAACAGATTCCTTACTGACTCTGGTGATTCCTGTCATCAAAGCCCTTTCCAGATAAGGATTTTCTTTAAATGTAGAATTAAATAAACTGCGGATAAAATCGGCAAGTTCATTCCAGTATCCATTTACATAGGCTTCTTGCATTGGGGTATCATATTCATCTAAAAGGATAATTACTTTTTTGTTATAATATTTTGCCAGATATGATGTTAACTGATGAATGGAAAGAGTTGCGGTTACATCATCCATATCTACAGTAACGTCTTCAAAAAATTTTCGTTCTTTTTTATCTAAAAAATCTTGCTTTAACAAAAAATTATGTTCGGAATATAAGTTTGATAAAATCTGACATATTTTTCTGCGGGCTGTTATATAATTTGCTTCTTTAATATTTGCGAAGGAAAGGCTGATAACCGGATAGGTTCCCTGTAACCGTTGGTATTCTGCATATTTCCATATAAGAAATCCGCTGAATAAATTGCTTTTGTCGGCATATTTTAGAGAAAAAAACTGTTCCGTCATGCTCAGATTTAGTGTTTTCCCAAAACGTCTTGGACGGGTAATTAATGTTACCGCATCTTTATTTTCCCACCATTCTTTTATGAATAGGGTTTTATCTATATAAAAATTATTATTCTCTATTACTTGTTCAAAATTTTGATAACCAAGACCGACTGTTCTTGCCATATTAACACCTCTTCTTTATTCCGCACATTTGGCGGCTGCAGCGGGGACTTTGACTGACGTGTACTCTTAATTAATGGCTTCATCATATCATTTTTTTACTATGAATTCAAGATTAGGGGGGGGGGCAGGGGATTCCTTTTCTTGCGGCAGGTGTGGTTTGCCACCTCATCAGCAAATGGATAGACAGGCACGACAAAGGCAACAAGTAGTCTAGTGGGTGCTTTGCCACTATAAAAAGAAAAGAAGAATCCCTCGACTGCACGCCATTACGGTCGGGGGATTCGTTCTTTGCCTGCATGGATTTCTCCACATTTCTTTGCCTAACGGCATTATAGCATATGCAGATTTTAATTGCAAGATACATTTCTTTTTCGCAAAATTTTATTCTTATCTGGTATCGGTCAAGGACAATTTATAGGATATGACACAGACATGGCCGAAAATGAATGTAATAATAAGTATTACTAATCGGGATATTTTTTCATGTTTTTACGGCGGATCTGTGTTAGACTAAGATAAGATCAAAAATATGGGATAGGGAATACCCTGGAAGATGGAGGTACATAACATGGCGGAGAAACGGACAGATAAGAATAATCGAGATCATAAGGACAAACGCATCCCCATAGCGGTGAAAATCCTGGCGGGAGCATTTCTTCTTGTCATCTTGTGTGCGGCAGGATATGTGATCTATATGCAGGCCAATTATTACCGGATTGAAGATCATACGGCGCTTGAGACTGAGAATAACGCAAAGCAGCGCCTAAAGACCGATACGCCGTATACTGCGGTGACATATAATATAGGATTCGGGGCATATGGACCGGATTACAGTTTCTTCATGGACACGGGCGAGATGGAGGACGGTACTTTGACAGCGGGGAAGTATGGTAAGGCGGTCAGCAGGGAGTCGGCAGAGACGAATGTAAAAGGGGCGGCAGAGGAACTTAAAGTTTTGGAGGTGGATTTTATGCTTCTCCAGGAAGTTGACGTGGACGCCGACAGAAGCTATCATATGAACCAATTGGAACAACTCAAAGAAGAGTTCCCGGATTACGGAAATGTCTTTGCGAATAATTTTCATTCGGCGTATCTGCTCTATCCGTTCTCGGATCCTCATGGTGCAGTGGACGCGGGGCTTTTAAGTTTTAGCAGATATCATATCGAGACGGCGGAGCGCAGGAGTTATCCGGTGGACAACAGCTTTATTACGAAATTCACAGATCTGGACAGGTGTTTTGCCGTGATGCGTCTGCCGGTAGAAGGCGGGAGAGAGCTGGTGCTGATCAACAGCCACATGTCCGCATATGACGAAGGCGGGCTGATCAGGGCGAAGCAGTTGGAATTGCTGAATTCGGTGATGGAAGAGGAGTACCAGGCGGGAAATTATGTGATTGTCGGCGGAGATTTTAACCACGCGCTGGGAGAAGAGGCGGCGGAAGGATTTCCTTCAGAACAGAAGTTTCCGGCATGGGTGGCAGTTCTGACGCAGGAGGATATAGCCGATGGTATAACGATCATGCGTGCGGAAAATGAGCTGGATGTGCCGACCTGCCGGGGAGCGGATATCCCTTATAAGAAGGGAGTGAATTTCACTACGGTGGTGGATGGATTCCTGGTGTCAGATAATGTGAAAGCAACGGCAGAGAATATAGATACGGATTTCGGTTACAGCGACCATAATCCTGTTCTGCTTAAGTTTGAATTGCTGCAGGAGTAATATAATTGAATCATAAGAAGATGAATGAGCGGCGGGAAAGCAGATGGCTGGCAAATAAGCAGTAATGAATGAGGATAACCGTAAAATAAGTATAATATGCAAGTTTCTTGTCTGAGACTTGCATATTGATTCCGATGATAACTTTATGCTCTATAGCCAAATGTTTGAAGAACAAATGGAAATAATGAAAAATTGATGGACGTTCTATAAAACGGAATTCTATTTGAAGTCTATTTAAAATGAAGGATATAAAAAATAAATATGCAAAAATGTCTTGACAATTTCGGCGTATCATCGTACTATAACATATAGCGGCCAGGGGAGAGGCGTCTTTTTTGACGCCTGATATATTCCCCGAAAACGCCGGAGATTTTTTGAAGAATTAAAATAATTTTGGGAGGGAGTTCTTGATATGGCGCCGTATAATAAGTTGAGCAAAGAGAAGTTGAAGAATCTGAAAAGTGATCTTGAGAAGCAGTTCGAAGAGATTAAGAAAAAAGGATTAAAACTTGATATGTCCCGGGGGAAACCGTCCAAGGCTCAGTTGGATCTCGGGCTTGGGATGATGGACGTCCTGGCCAGTGATTCTGACCTGGTAAGTTCTGACGGCATCGACTGCCGGAATTATGGCGTCCTTGACGGGATCAGCGATGCAAGAAAACTGCTGGCCGATATGTCAGAGGTGCCGGAGCGCAGCGTTATCATATACGGGAATTCCAGCCTGAATGTAATGTTCGACACGGTGTCCCGTGCTATGACGCATGGATTTATGGGGAGTACGCCGTGGGCGAAACTTGATAAAGTAAAGTTTTTATGTCCGGTGCCGGGATATGACCGTCATTTCGCGATTACGGAGTTCTTCGGGATCGAGATGATCAATGTGCCGCTTCTGGAGACAGGGCCGGATATGGATATGGTGGAGGAACTGGTGGCGAAGGACCCGTTGATCAAGGGTATCTGGTGCGTGCCGAAGTATTCGAACCCGACAGGTATCTCTTATTCGGACGAGACGGTCAGAAGATTTGCAAGGCTTCAGCCGGCTGCCAAAGATTTCCGTATTTTCTGGGACAACGCATACTCCATCCATCATCTGTACGATGATAAGCGGGTGGTTGTTCTGGAACTTCTGAATGAATGTATCAAAGTGGGGAATCCGGATATCGTGCTGAAATTCATCTCCACTTCCAAAGTGTCCTTCCCGGGCTCAGGAATCGCAGCGTTGGCTGCTTCCAGAGGGAATCTGGAGGACGCGAGACGCTATATGAAATATCAGACCATCGGTCATGATAAATTGAACCAGCTTCGTCATGTGCGTTTCTTCGGGGATATGCTGGGCGTCTATGAGCATATGAGGAAACATGCTGCTATTCTGAGACCGAAGTTTGAGAAGGTAGACGAGGTTCTGGAGAAAGAGCTGGGAGGTCTGGGAATCGGAACCTGGACGAAGCCGCTTGGCGGGTATTTTATATCTTTTGATTCGATGGAAGGATGCGCGAAAGCGATTGTTGCAAAGGCGAAGGAAGCCGGTCTTGTGATGACAGACGCGGGCGCGACCTATCCGTATGGAAAGGATCCGCGGGATTGTAATATCCGTATTGCCCCGTCATTCCCGACCGTGGAGGAATTGGAGCTGGCTGCAAAGATCTTTGTACTCAGCGTGAAGCTGGTTAGTATTGACAAGCTGCTGGATGCATAGAGCAGGAATCAGCAAGTACTGAAAAGCTGGATGCTTAGGGCAGGAAAAATCGTGACATCAGAAATGTTGTCTGCGGTTTTTCCTGCCTTTTATAATTCTGTATTTATCCAAATAACGGCGTGGAGAAGTATCTTTCCGCCGTGTCCGGAAGGATGGTTACGACAGTCTTCCCTTTCCCAAGTTCCTTTGCCATCTTAATGGCGGCTGCAACGTTTGTTCCGCTTGAGATGCCGCACATCAGGCCTTCCAGTCTGGCCAGGTCTTTGGATGTCCTTAGAGCTTCTTCATCGGTAATGATCGCGATGTCTTCATAGATATGCTGGTTCAGTACCTTTGGAACGACGCCGTCGCCGATTCCCATCTGGATATGGGTTCCCACCGTGCCGCCTGCAAGGATCGCGGCATTCTCCGGTTCGACAGCCCAGATTGTGATGTCAGGATTCAGGGCTTTCAGGGTCTCGCCGATCCCGGTGATAGTTCCGCCGGTTCCGATGCCGGAACAGAATCCATGGATCGGGCCGGCTACTTGTTCTAAGATTTCAAGACCGGTATGGTAGCGGTGTACCATGGGGTTTGCCTCGTTTTCAAACTGCTGCGGTACGAATACTTTGGGGTTCTCTTCAGCCATGCGGTTTGCCGTGCGGACACATTCTTTGATGCAGTCGCCTATATTTCCTGCGTCGTGGATCAGGATTACTTTAGCGCCGTAATGTTCTACAAGAAGGCGTCTCTCCTGGCTTACGGAGTCCGGCATGATGATGACGGTCTCATAACCCTTTACGGCTCCGACCAGTGCAAGACCGATTCCCTGGTTGCCGCTTGTGGGTTCCACGATAACGGAATCTTTCTTCAAGATACCGGCTTCTTCGGCTTTGGTAATCATATTGTATGCGGTTCTGGTTTTTACCGAGCCGCCGACATTCAGTCCTTCGAATTTGACCAGAACCCGGGCGGAGTCTTCGGAAACCATACGATTGAGCTGTATGATTGGGGTCCGTCCCATTGCTTCTAATACATTTTTATAGATCATAACGTGTATATCCCTCTGCTTTCATAAGATTCTAATACCTGCATATACATAATAACCGTTTGCAAGTAAATTCCATTTATTATTATACAAAAGAAAAAATTGTGTGTACAGTAAAATATGCCGGAAACTGTCAAAGTGTGAAAAGTAATAAAAACGGTAACAGTTCAGATACCCCTTTAATTACTTTTCTTAAAAGTGCTGAATTTTTCCAATGAACTATAATTCCTAAATGTGGATAATTCAAAAAAATGTGTTACAGATTTTTTTGCTGTAGAGGGATCACCTATCTACAGCGTTTTTTTTGATGTATTATCGTTCGGATTTCTAAAATACAAAAGTATGTTTTCCACATTACTCCCTTTATTTCTCAAAATTCAGCAGTTACTTTCCACAGTCAAAATGACGAAGCCTTTTCTTTGTGATATTCGTATTTTTTTCAAAACTTTGGTATAATCTTTTTATCAAAGTTTTGGAAAGGGGGTTTTCGAATGGGTGGTAACTACGGGAAAAGCGTCTACAATCAGCTCGTGGATGTTATGGCTCGCTTAGATGTTATGGAAGCGGAGCATAAAAGTGACCGCAAAGAAATCGCAAGTCTGAATGCAGAAGTAAAAAGTCTTCAAAAAGAAAACTCTCGCCTGAAAACAGAATTAGACACGGTGAAAGCTGAGAACACAGCACTTCGCGAAGAAAATGACTCTTTGCGTAAAGAGAACCAGCTTCTTAGAGACGATAACGAACGTATGAAGAGAACTCTGAACAATAATAGTATAAATTCTAGCCAGCCCCCTTCCTCAGACCCGCCTGGCAAAGCCCCTAACACCTATAAC
>CAJTAL010000075.1 GCA_910574285.1 Lachnospiraceae bacterium
ATGAGATTGCAGAACTGTTTGTGGAGATTGACCATTATACACCAAGGAAGGGAAACGCAGATGTCAGACGCATGTCAAATGAGTATCCGGTACTGTTCAGGCGGCTATATCACAAAGATAGGCGAAAACCATTCTGGACTTTTACCATAAGTTTTGAAGAAGCACAGGCTTTCCGCAGGGCGAATGGTGGCTATCTTAGAAAAAATCAATGGGAAGATTTGACCGTTGATGTTTATATCTAAATAATCATAAGCGTATCATTAGAAATAGTGGTACGCTTATTTTTTTGACCCAATTTGCAGCTTTGAACATTCTGCTATCCGTCTATATAATGAAATCAAAAAAGGTTGGTGTTGATTATGAGAGAAAAGAAAAATCATTTATATGTGGATAGTGAGGAACGGAGTATTTTGTTACATAGCCTTGTGGAATTGAAGAATCAGCTCATACAGCAGGGCAGATATACAGATTGCGTTGACGAACTTATTTTTAAGGTTATCCATGCACCTATTAAAAAATTAAGAGTAGAACTGGCAGGGGGAAGTGATGTACGATAAGGATTTTAAAGAACTGGTGAAGATAGCAGTAGAGAAATTAAAAGACGAATCTGTATTGAAACTGTTACAGACTGATGCCAGTTATCAAAAAGATAGTAAGGACGAGGGATATGCGGAGGATGCTTTTAACCAGCTTGATTTGACGGAGGAACAGAGGGAAGTTTGTCAACATCTTATAGATTGCAGGGAAAAGCAGGATTTTGAATACGGAACTCATGCGTATATTGCAGGGCTGATGGATGCGTTTCATATTATGGCGGTATTGTTCCCAGAAAAATGGGATACAGAGAGAATAAGGGAAGCCATATCATGTAAGAGCAGATAAGGCAGAGAATAAAACAGAATAGATTTTTACATAGCCGATTGGTGTAGTTTTACGAAACAGCCAGTCGGCTTTTTTTATTGCCATAAATCCTTTACATAGCCACCTTGACAAAGTGGCTAAATCTATGCGAAAGGAGGACGCACCCTATGTCAAATTGCAAAGTAATCGCTTTAACCAACCAGAAAGGCGGCGTTGGCAAGACCACCACGGCGGTCAATCTGGGCGTGGCTCTGGCACAGCAGGGCAAAAAAGTCCTGCTTATTGATGCCGATGCACAGGCAAATTTAACCATGTCGCTCGGTTACAGCAGACCAGACGACCTGCCCGACACGCTCTCCACTATCATGCAGGATATCATTGACGATAACCCCGTCGATGTTTCCAGAAGCATCCTGCACCATGACGAGGGCGTTGACCTGCTCCCGTCCAACATTGAACTGTCGGGACTGGAAGTAAGGCTGATTAACGCCATAAGCCGTGAAAGCGTACTGAAAACCTGCATCAATGAAGTGAAAAAGAATTATGATACAGTCCTCGTGGATTGTATGCCGAGCTTGGGGATGCTGACAATCAACGCTCTTGCGGCTGCTGACAGCGTAGTTATCCCGACACAGCCCCATTATCTTTCCGCCAAAGGCTTAGAGCTGTTGCTTCGCTCCGTGTCTAAGGTCAAACGGCAAATCAACCCGCACCTGCGGATTGACGGCATCCTTATGACGATGGTAATGCCACGCACGAACATCTCTAAGGAAATTACGGCAACGGTTAAGAGTGCCTATGGGCAGAGAATCAAGGTATTTGACACGCAGATACCCCACTCCATCCGTGCCGTGGAAGCCACAGCAGAGGGAAAGAGCATTTTTGCCTACGACAAAGGCGGCAAGGTAGCCGCCGCATACGAGCAGTTCGGAAAGGAGGTGGCGGAGCTTGGCGAAAAGCAGAGGAAGCAAAATCGAACTGACCGCATACGATGACCTTTTTGAAACGGACGAGAGCCGTGCGGAAGCGAATCTAAGCAAGATAAGGGAAATCCCGATTGCGGAGATTGACGAGTTTCCAGACCACCCGTTCAAGGTCTTGATGGACGAGGATATGGAGCAGCTTGTAGACAGCGTAAGGCGGAGTGGCGTGATGACCCCTGCCACAGTCCGCCAAAAAGAGGACGGGCGGTATGAGCTTATCAGCGGTCACAGACGGAAAAAGGCTTGTGAGCTTGCGGGGCTTGAAACGCTCAAATGCGAGGTTAAGGAGCTGACCCGTGACGAAGCGATTATTGTCATGGTTGAGAGTAATCTCCAAAGAACGACCATCTTGCCGAGTGAAAAAGCCTTTGCGTATAAGATGCGACTTGAAGCGATGAAACGGCAGGGTGAACGTACAGATTTAACTTCTGCACCACTGGTGCAGAAGTTGACGAGCCGAGAAAAGATAGCGGCAAAAACTGATGATAGTCACGAGCAGGTACGCCGCTTTATCCGTCTAACGGAGCTTGTACCCGAAATCCTGCAAATGGTAGATGAACACCAGATTGCTTTCCGCCCTGCGGTGGAAATTTCCTATCTTTCCGAGGAACAGCAATACACCCTGCTTGAAGCGATGGGCTACAACGATGCCACGCCCTCTCTTGCACAGGCTATCAAGATGAAAAAGTTCATGCAGGAGGGAAAACTCACGGATGAGGTTATCCAGAGCATCATGCAGGAGGAAAAACCGAACCAGAAAGAGAAGCCCGCTTTTAAGGACGAGCGGATAACCAAGCTCATACCGAAATCCATTCCCAGAGGGCAGGAAACGGATTTTGTCGTAAAGGCGTTGGAGTTTTACAACCGCCACTTGCAGCGGAACAAGGCTCACGAGAGGTAAAACGGGCAAAATAGGGATTTGGGCATGGAACGCCGAGGGAGAAGTCCGCCCTTTGGGGGATAGCAAATTTTTTTGAACCTCCCCCTCTCCACACCTCTCCCCCTAGATACTGCCAGTAACTATCCGAGAAAAGAAATATTAAAAGCTGTCCACATGGGCGGCTTTTTTTCTGCCAGAAAGTCAACTATCAACATGAGAACGAACAGGAGGTAATGAATGAAGATTCGTAAATTATTTCAAAGGGCTGCGGCGTTTGCCCTTGCTGCGGTCACGGCATTATCCGCCGTCCCTGCCACGACAGCGTTTGCAGCAGGCGACATCGGCACGATTAGCTTTACCCACACCTACGACGGCGCAGGGAACGCAATCAGATATAATTCCAGTGCGAACATCGGCGGTCATACCGCAGGCGGCACGGGTGAATATAAGTACCGCATGTATGTGGACGGGGAAACGGCGTTCTGCCTTCAGCCGGGCGTACCCTTAAAAACGGGCAACACGCTGGCAAAGGCATCTTCCAACACATGGAACGCCCTCTCCGCAGACCAGAAAAAGGCGGTGGGGCTTGCCCTGCTCTACGGCTATCAGGGCAACAGCGGGAATCTGTCTGGGAGCGACGATGAGAAATGGCTTGCCACGCAGACACTTGTATGGGAGTTCGTCGTGGGATGCAGACAGGCAGCAAGCCCTTACAGCCAGACAAGCACGACCGTTTACAGCCTGCACTTTGGCTCGAATTATGCAAACAGCGGGGCAAGGACGGCTTATGACCAGATTGTGTCATTCATGACAAGGCACAGCACGATTCCGAGTTTTATGTCGGCGGGCAAAAAGGATATTACAAAGGAGCTTGCCTATAAGGATGGGAAGTACAGCTTGACGCTGACTGATAAAAATAATTCCCTCTCTGAGTATTCCTTTACCAGCTCCGACAGCAGCGTGAAAGTGTCCAAGTCTGGGAACAAGCTCACCATCACGTCAAAAAAGGCGATTGACGGCAAGGCGAGGATTACCGCTACAAGGAATAACACGCCGACCGTCAGCAGTGGTGCGAAGATGATTGCCTACGGCGACCCCAACTTGCAGGATGTTATCACGGGCGTGGAAAACGTGGACACCATGACGGCGTATATCAACGTGGAAACGCCGACAGGAACGGTTGCACTGAAAAAGACTTCCGAGGACGGCGTTGTCGGTGGGATTTCCTTTACCATCAAGGGCGACGGCTTCAACAAAACCGTAAAAACAGATAAAGATGGCAATATCACGGTGGAGGGCTTATTCCCTGGCACTTACACCGTCACGGAGCAGTCGATTGACCGTTATGAGCCGCAGAAAACCCAGACCTTGACGATTATCGGCGGGAAAACCTCTACGGTCACGTTCAGCAATACCTTGAAGCGTGGAAGCCTTGAGGTTGTGAAAACATCCGAGGACAATCTTGTGGAGGGCGTGAAGTTCCACCTTTACGGTACGTCTTTAAGCGGGCTTGCAGTAGATGAATATGCCGTTACCAATGCAAAGGGCGTTGCGAAGTTTGAAAATGTGCTTATCAGTGGCAGCACGCCGTACACCCTTGAGGAAGTGGACACGGCAATCCGTTATGTCGTACCTGCATCCCAGACTGCCCCGATTGAGTGGAAAAAGGTCACGAAACGCAGCTTTACCAACATCTTGAAGAAATTCAATGTCACGGTATTAAAGACCGATGTGGAAACGGGAAAGAAGCCGCAGGGCGACGCCACCCTTGCAGGTGCGGTTTACGGCATCTATAAGGGCGAGGAACTGGTTGACACTTACACCACCGATGAAAACGGGCAGTTCACAACGAAATATTATATCTGCGGGAATGATTGGAGCGTCCGTGAGATTACCCCGTCCGAGGGCTATCTCTTAGACACGACCGTACACCATGTAGGCGCAGAGCCAGAGCTTTACACCGTGGAATATAATTCTATCAAGAACGACGTAAACGAGCAGGTTATCAAAGGCAATATTGCCATCATCAAGCACACCGACAACGGCGAAACCCAGATTGAAACGCCAGAGGAGGGGGCTGTCTTTGAAGTATATTTAAAATCCGCAGGCAGCTTTGATGCGGCAGAGGAAGCCGAGCGTGACACGCTTATCTGCGATGAGAACGGCTTTGCCCAGACAAAGGATATGCCGTATGGCATCTATACCGTACACCAGACTTCTGGATGGGACGGTCGGGAGCTGATGAAAGATTTTGACGTATTCATCTGCAAGGACAGCCAGACTTACCGCTACCTTATCAACAACGCCAATTTTGAGAGCTATATCAAGATTGTGAAAAAGGATATAGAAACGGGCAAGGCTATCCCGTATGCGGGCGCAGGCTTCCAGATTTACGACCCAGAGGGAAACCTTGTAACAATGAAATTCACTTATCCCGAAGTGACGGAGATTGACACGTTCTACACGACAGCGGACGGCGGGCTTATCACGCCGCAGACTTTGGAATACGGCAAGGGATATTCCCTCGTTGAAGTGCAAGCCCCATACGGCTATGTCCTCGACTCCGAGCCAGTCTATTTTGACGTGGAGCAGGAAAACTCCGAGGAGGAAAGCGGCATCACTATTATAAAGGTGGAACGCTCCAACGTGGCGCAGAAAGGGAAAATCACGGTAGGAAAATCTGGCGAGGTATTCAGCAGGGTATCGGGAAACAAGGGGCTGTACCAGCCGATTTTTGCCGTGGATAATTTAGAGGGTGCAGTTTACGAGATTACCGCAGCCGAGGACATCATCACGACAGACGGCACGGTCAGAGCCGAGAAAGGCGAGGTCGTGGACACGCTTACCACAGGGGAAGATGGAACGGCGGAATCAAAAGAGCTTTATCTCGGAAAGTATGAGGTAAGGGAAGTGACCGCCCCGTATGGAATGGTGCTGAATGATGAAGCCCATGCCGTGGAGCTTGTGTATGCGGGGCAGGAAATCGAAGTGACGGAAACAGGCACGGAATTTTACAATGAGCGTCAGCGTGTGGAAATCGACCTCAATAAAACCCTTGAGATAGACGAGGCATACGGCGTGGGCAATAACGGCGAAATCAAAGACGTTACGTTCGGTCTGTATGCCGCCGAGGAACTGACCGCAGCCGACGGTTCTGTTATCCCTGCTGACGGATTGATTGAAGTCATCTTCCTTGACGAGAACGGTCACGGAAAGGCAATCAGCGACCTGCCGATGGGCAGCTATTATGTGCAGGAAATCAGCACAAACGCCGCCTACCTTGTCAGCAACGAGAAATACCCTGTTGACTTCGAGTATGCAGGGCAGGAAACAGCCGTTGTGAATATCATGGCAAATGAGGGTGAAGCCATTGAAAACGAACTGATTTACGGCTCTGTCAGCGGCAGGAAATCCAACGAGGACGGCGAAGATTTAGGCGGTGCGTTAATCGGCATCTTTAAGACAGGCACAACAGAATATACAAAGGAAAATGCAATCGCAACTGCCACATCTGAAGATGACGGCAGTTTTTCTTTTGGGGAAGTTCCGTATGGCACATGGACAATCCGTGAAATCGAAAGCCCGAAAGGATATGTACTCTCCGAGGAAAAAATCAGTGTGACAATCAGCGGGGTTGACGAAGTTGTGGAGATTGAGCTTGTCAATTACTTCATTACGGGAAATATTGCTCTGACTAAGGTAGACAAGGACTATCCCGACAACAAGCTCACAGGTGCGGTATTTGAAATTTACTCGGATACAAACGAAGATGGAAAACTGGATAAAAAAGATGAACTTCTCGGCGAGATGGGCGAGGTGGAGAAAGGCGTTTATCAGATGAACGACCTCAGATACGGCAAGTATATTGTCCGTGAGAAAGCCGCCCCGACAGGCTTTGTGCTTGATGAGAACGTCTATCCCGTATCCATCGAGGAAAACGGCAAGACCTACAACGTGGAAAATGAAGCAGGCAAAGGATTTTTAAATGAAGCACAGAAAGGAAGCCTTAAAATCGTCAAGACTTCCTCTGACGGAAAAGTGGAGGGCTTCTCTTTCCGAGTGATTGGCAAAGATTACGACCAGACATTCAAGACCGATAAAAACGGTGAAATCGCCATTCACGGCTTGCGTATCGGCGAGTACACCGTGTCCGAGGTCAGCGACAAGGCATCCTCTGGCTATATCCTGCCCGCCGACCAGAAAGTGACCATCAAGACGGATGAAACGGCAACCGTAACCATGCACAACGAGCTGCGTGACACCCCGAAAACGGGCGACGATTTTAACCTCGGCTTGTGGGTGAGCCTTGCGGCGGCATTTACAGTCGGTGCGGGAATCTTCGGATTTGCAGGATACCAGTGCGGGAGAAAGAAAAAGGAGGACTAAGCAGGATGAGAGGAAAAACCATCATCGCTATTGTGCTTGTGGCGTTTATCGGCGGTGCGGCTGCGTGGCTGCATATCCGCAGGAAATAAGTTGAGAAATATTTTACTGATGTGGATTGGGGCGGTTGAAAGATACCGCCCTCTTTCCATGTATGGAGGTAGATATGGAAAATCTGAAAACCATAGAGGGGAAAGTGAAGTCTGTCCTGCAAGAGAATAAGGACGCCAGAAATGACGACATGGTGCTGTACCTTGCCCTCTGTAACCTTTATCTGAAAGATGCGGGGGCTATGCCGCTTGCCCAGATACTTTTGAACCATAAGGAGCTTGGCTTGCCGAGCTTTGAGAGCGTGGGCAGGACACGCCGCAAATTGCAGGAGAAATGCCCAGAGCTTTTAGGGAACGTGCGGATGCAGAAAATCAGAGCTAAAGGGGAAAAGGCATACCGCAGATATGCCAAAGAATCTTGAAGTGAATAAAAAATTTAAAGAGAGGAGGAACGCCTATGGACGGTGGAACACGCTCCAATCAGGGCTATGAAATCATAGAGAGCTGCACTATCGGGAACACGGAGCTTGTCATCGGGCATCACCCGAAAGCCCCGAACCCTTATGTATGCTGGTACTGCAAGGGCGGCGACAACTATTATTGGGGCTGCTACTGCAATACCCTTGAAGCGGCAAGGGAAAAGCTGAACGAACGCTACCAGTCGGAGTGCCAGATGCCGTACAATCAACAGCACGATAAAAAGGCGAAGCAGCACGATGGGCGTGAGCGGTAGCACGGGAAACAATGAAAATAACAAGAAATATGACTGCACGGACTGTCCTTACCCCCGATATAAGGACAGCCGTGTTATCTTCTGCGACGTCTGCATCCGAAAGATTTTAGACTGGCAGAGAGAAAAAAAGCAAAGAAAGGAGAAGCCAGATGGAGAATGAAGAAAAGCGGATGATTAGCTCCTACGAGGTCATGCAGAGCATCCACATCGGCAAAAAGGAAGTCGTGTTCGGCATAGATGAGAAAGAGGAATACCCATTTCTTGTCTGTTACTGCACTTACGACAACCCGCTGTCCGCAGAATGGGTGACGGATGCGGTCGGCTCTGACGACTATCTGGAAGCCATGCAGATGTTTACCGACAGGGTGCAGGAACAGATAGAAAGTGTAAGAGCCGAGCAGGAACAGTTCAAGTTTGACATGACCCCGTTTACCATAGACGACTGCATCCCAGACGACAAATGCGGCAGCATTGTGGGAAAGGTCGTTGTCATCAATGCCGAGGTCAACCGCCATGAATATCGGCATTCTGCCTATCAGCTTGTACTTGCGGACGGCGGTCACGGTGCAATGGGTGGCAGGGGGCAGGCGGTGTTCGGCACTTCCCTTGCGGACGGAAAGCACGCCCGATGGGAAAGGTGCGACGTGCTTGGGGAAATCAAGCCAGAGAAGATGCCCGTCTGGGCAAAGGAAGCACTTGCAAAAATCCAGTCGCAGGAAAAGGCGAAAAAATCAAAGAGCAGGGAGGAACGCTGATGGAGATACGGGCTTTGACGCAGCCAGAACAGAAATACACTTATGCCCAGAGTATGCAGCTTGAGGGGCAGACGGGATGTATTGGACATCTCCGAGGTGATTTTGCCCCCTCTGGATATGGCTTTTATACTTCTTGGACGGATACGAGGGGGCAATGGAAAACCGATGAATTTAAGGCAGGGCTGGACGAAGTTATCAATACCCTGCGTGAAGATAAGGGACTTCTGCACAACCGCTATGACATGGCGGCATTTGCGAGGGAGAATCCCGAAAGTGCCTTTAAGGGTAATTACTGTACCGAGTACGGCTTCCGTGTGGACACCGACAGGCACGCTTTCCTGCTCCGCTGCAACCCGACAAAAGTCGACTATAACTTTTACTGCTACTGCTATGTGAAAGAATGGCTTGATAAGCATATGGCAAAAGCAGAGCAGGGAATCCGCTTTATCGACCCACATTATAAAGAGAAGTTCCGCATCCCAGACGGCGGGAAAATCATTATCACTTATGATTGGGGAGAAAAGGCGGAAAAGAGCTGCCGTTTCATTGACGAATGCCATACCGAAGTGGGCAGTAATCTTTACCACATCTGCGAGTTTGCCGAGCGTATGGAAAGGAACGGGCATAGCTGCGAGCCGAAGCCGCAAGAGCCGCAGGCGGCGCAGAAAGCTCCGAAGCACAAAGACCATGAGCGATAGGAGGTATGGGACATGGCAGTCAACCAGAAAGCCGTTAAGGTTTTAAATAAGATATTTGAAGCGGGCTTTACCGAAGAAAAAGCCATCGCCGCCATGACAATGGACGACATTCTCTCCATGCAGGGCATCACGGTAGCGGACATCACGCTCATCAACGAGCTGCAAAAAAGTATCAAGGGGAACAAGGTCATTTCTTTTCTGGGAGGTGGCACGGAGTGAGAGCAGCAAGGCAGGTCTGCATGACGGACAGCAAAGGCAGGACGCTTTTTTCTGTCCCCGATGGCGGAATCATCCGTATGCTTTACGGGAACGGGGAGGATTATTTTGCCGTCTGCCGCTATCTGGATGAAACCCATGCAGAGATTGACGGCGTAAGGTATGCCGTTTGGGAGTTTGCACGGAGGATGGAACAAAACAAAATCAGCTATGCCCCTGCCTAAAGGCGGGCATGGACAACAGGAGGATTGATATTTTTATGGAACAGATTGTTTTGTCGGGTGGTGATAAGGAATGAGTACGGAGCTAATCAACCGCATCACGGTAAAGAAAGACGGCGTGTATGTATCTTCCCACAGCTCCAACGACACTTCTCCGTACCATTCATGGAGATGTAAGGGATTGTCGGAAATCTACGATGCCGAGGGGCAGAAAGGGCTTGACCGTGAGGTCATCCGTATGCTCTACGAGTATGCCGAGCTTCGTGGGACGCATAAGAGCCTTGTCCGTTACCGCTATGCAAAGGATGCCCCCGCCGCCCATGCCATCTACAAGAAGTATATGGATAAGATAGACGACCGCTACGGGCAGATGGACGAAGCCGACCAGAACAGCGTCTGGTACAAGCCCACGGAAAAGGCAAAGGAATACCGAGCCTATGAGCGGGACATGCGGGATAAGATGTATTCCGAAATCGCCGAGCGGTGCGGGGAATACGACAGGAAGCAGAAAAACAGAGATTTGGAACGATAAGGAGGTGTGAGCCTATGGCTGCAAAGTACCAGCTTATTACAGAGCTGTACCGCCGCACGGGGATGGCGGTCGCAAAGAACCCGCAGGCTTGGCAGGGCTTTTTATCCTCTGCCTGCCACAATTACAAGTGCCGCTTTGACGAGCAGCTCTTAATCTACGCCCAACGCCCCGATGCCACGGCAGTCGCCGAGATTGGCACATGGAACAGGCTCTTTAAAAGGTGGGTAAATAAAGACAGCAAAGGCATAGCGGTCTTTGACCCGAAAGGGCGCAGGAACACGCTGAAATATTATTTTGACGTTTCCGACACCCATGAGGGCTACTACGGCAGCCGAGCCGTCCCGATATGGCAGATGGATAAGCGGTATGAGCAGCCCGTCATGGAGCGGCTTGCGGACAGGTTCGGCGGCACGGAGGGCGGCGATTTTGCCACATTTTTAATAGGGACGGCGGAGAACGCCGTGGAGGACAATTTACCCGATTACCTCTCACAGCTAAAGGGCTGCACGAAAGACAGCTTTTTGGAGGAACTGGACGACTATAATATAGAAGTGATTTACAGGCGGCTTGCCGCAAACAGCGTCGCTTATATGCTTCTCTCCCGCTGCGGTCTGGATGCGGGCGGATATTTTGAGCGTGAGGATTTTGCGGAGATTATAAATTTCAACACGCCCCAGACGCTGAATGCCATCGGCATCGCCACGAGCGACATTTCCGAGATGGCGTTGCGGGAAATCTCTGCGGCAGTCCGAAATGTGCAAATCGAAACTAGAGGTCAGAACCGCACATTTGCAAGGAACATCGCAAGCCAGTATGATAAAGGCAGGAAACAACCCGAAAGGAGTGAAGATAATGGGCGAAATCACCTACACGAAACAGGCGGACTACCTTATACCCGACCTGACATTACCGACAGAGCCAGAGCTTCCGCTTGGCAGGTACGCTTTGATGCACAGGGATTATCTGGAAAACCACAGGAGGGTGACGTATCTCAATCTGCTGACAGCAGGCAGGCTGAACGAACACTTACACCAGACCGAGCAGACGGCGTTGCAGAGGTTAGAGCTTCTGACGAAGCAGTTAGCCAAAGAGCAGGGAGTGACGGAGGAGCTGAAAGAGAAAGCCCCGATGCAGTGGCTCGGCATGATGAACAGCATCCGCAGCCAAGCGGAGGAAGTGATACTGGACGAGCTGATTTTCAATTAGGAAATTCAGAACCAGAGCCGCAGTCGGACGGCGGCAGGCAGGAAGAAAAAACAGATAAGGCACAGACAATAGAGCCAGAGAAACAGACGGAAGATGAAAAGGGCAGCGTTGCCAATGAGGAAGAAGTTGCCGCCAATCTCCCGACCGTAGACGAACAGATTGAAATGATTGCTGAAGCAGAGGACGAAAAAGCCTCTGCTTTTGCCGTTTCACAGGAGGACATTGATGCCGTCCTTGTAAAAGGGAACAGCGTTGCCAACGGGAAATACCGTATTTATCATCAGTTCCAGAAGCAGGAAGATAAAAAGAAGAACATTGATTTTCTGAAAAGGGAATACGGCACGGGCGGCTTTTTTGTTGATTTTTCAGACGGCACGGAGGGGTATGTGTGGTACAGCGGCAAAGGCATCTCCATTGACCGTGACGGCATCTCCACCGAACACGACCTTGTTTTGAGCTGGTCGAAAGCGGAAAAACGGCTGCGTGAGCTGGTTAAGGATAACCGCTACCTCAATCCCAAAGAGAAAGACCACTATGCCGACTATCTGGAAAGCGTGTCTGCCCCACAGTATGAAATCGACACCCAGAGGAAACTTGCAAGGCAGCGTTTTATTGAGGAAAAAAGGGAGCTGCCCCCTGCGGACAAGCGGGACACGCTCGCCCTGCGGCTCTCCGACTTTATCCGTGACTTGGACGGCTATGAGAAAGATTTGTTGGGCGTAATTGGATGCAGGGATTTTGCGGATATGCCCGCCGACCTTATGGAACAGACATTGCAGCATCCCGACAACGTGCAGGAGATGTTAGACTTCCTCTCCCTTGTGCAGAAAAAGACAGCCAGCGTTTACAGCCGCAGCAATGCGTGGCGTTTCTCGCAGGAGCTTACGGAGCTGTACCCTCTCCGTTACGTTTATCACGAGGGCGACGTGGTGTATATCGGGGCGGACAAATATGAGGTCATCGCCTTTGATGAGAACGCCGTTTCTATACGAAATGCGGAGTTCCCGTTGTTTGGAAAGGAGTTCAGCCGAGCCGACTTTGAAGAAAAGCTAAAGGAGAACCCTGCCAACGACCATCTGAAAACGGTCATTACCGAGAGCCAGAAAACAGAAACACTTGCCGAGGAAAAGCCTGACAGCATCACCCTCTCAATCGGCTTCTCCGAGCATCCCGTCTTTTATGATAAGGAGCTGAACGACCGATTTACGGATTTGGGTTTCGCCCTGGGAAATAAGCTGCTCGGCGTTCTGGACGAAAAGCAGCATCGGGAAAGGGAGAATGAGGAGAACCATGTCGGCTGGTATCACAAGACAGATTTTGAAATCCATGCCGTCATCGGTGGCGAGGAATTTAACTATGAGGGGCGGTTTGACATCGGCGACGGCGAGGGGGATTTAATCGCCCATATCCGAAATTTCTATGAATATTCCCTCTCCCCCAACTGCCCGTTTATCCCAGAATGGAAACGGCAGGGGGAAGATTACTACCGAGAGAAAATGGAATCCCTGCGTCTGGGGCGTGACGTGTTAATCCCGTTCTTGGAGCGGAACACCGAGCTGACCACAGAGGATGAAAAGCGGCTTGGCGATATAATGGCTACCGAGGAGGACTGGTTTCACAGGAGGAAAGAACCTGCCGAGGAAGAACTATTGGAACAGGCGAAAGGCTGCATTGACGCATACTGCGATGCGGAGTTTGGCGGTGACGCAGAATGTTGTTTTCCAGATTAAAAGAGCAGCCAATCTTCAGATTATTTTAGCACCATATAAAATTGATGTAGTTCTCCAGCCACATTATCCGGAAACGCTTCTG
>CAJTAL010000076.1 GCA_910574285.1 Lachnospiraceae bacterium
GATGGAGGGGGAACTCCTCCTTCTGTTATATCTATATAGATTTATTAGATTGGACTTTGTAACTATTAACCAGTAGTCATTCTTGACTACACCATTATTATACTAGGAGGCGAACCGCCATAGCCATATTCCATATGCCCGTCCAGATTATCAAGCGCAGCAAGGCCAAATCTGCCGTGGGCGCTGCCGCTTACCGGAGCGGAACCAAAATGACCAATGAATGGGACGGGCTTACCCATGATTACACCAGAAAGAGGGGCGTTGTCTATTCCGAGATTATCCTGCCGTCCCATGCCCCGCCGGAATTTCAAGACCGAAACACTCTCTGGAACAGTGTGGAGATGGTTGAAAAGACCCGTGACGCACAGCTTGCCCGTGAGATAGAGATTTCCCTTCCGGTGGAACTGAACCGGGAGGAACAGCTGCGGCTTGCCCGCTCCTTCATCAGCGATACCTTTGTCGCCGCTGGTATGTGTGCGGATTTCTCTATCCATGACAAGAAAGACGGAAATCCCCACTTCCATGTCATGCTCACTATCCGACCGCTAAAGGAGAACGGGCAGTGGGGAGCGAAATGCCGGAAGGTCTACGAACTGGACGAAAGCGGCCAGAGAATCCCCAACGGCAAAGGCGGCTGGAAGAGCCACCGGGAGGACACCACCGACTGGAACGACAAGGGAAATGTAGAGAAGTGGAGGGCTGTCTGGGCTGCTTACGCCAACAGAGCGTTGGAGGCTGCTGGCAGGCCGGAACGGATTGACCATCGCTCCTACGAGCGTCAGGGCATTGACAAGATACCCTCCATCCATCTGGGAGTTGCCGCCAGCCAGATGGAGCGGAAAGGCATTGCCACGGAGAAGGGAAATATCAACCGCCAGATTGCCGCCGACAATAAGCTGCTGAAGGAGATTAAAGCACGGATTACCCGGCTCTACAAATGGACAAAGGAGCAGGCGGGGAAACCGGAAGGAAAAGACAGCATCATGGCGCAGCTTTACGAGGCGCAGTTGTCAACAGGGAAACCCGGCTCCCGGTATGGGAAGATAAGGAATCTGAAAGAAAGCGCCGCCCTGTTCAATTTCCTGAACGGCAACCACATCACTTCCATGGAGCAGCTTTATGAAAAAGTGGCCGCCATGAACAAAGATTACTATTCTCTGCGTGGGAAGATTGTCACCGCCGAGCGGCGTATCAAAGTGCTGGACGAACATCTCTCCATGTGGGAGAAATACGAGAGGAACAAAGGAACCCGCCGCCAGTTCGACAGGATGAAGCCGGGGAAGAAAAAGGAGCAGTTTGAGCAGAAACACAGTGCGGAACTGGCGTTATATGAGGCCGCTGTCCGGTATCTGGAAAAGCTGAAAGCCACCGGCGAAGAAATCACCCCGAAGAAATGGCAGGCCGAGGCCGACCGCCTGAAAGCGGAGAAATCGGTACAGTATCAGAAGATGAAATCCATGAGGGAGGACATCAAAGCGGTGGAGAACCTGAAAAAGACAGCGGAGCAGTTGGCCAGGACGGAAAATGAACCGGCCAGAAAGAAGGAGGAACAGGAATTATGACACAGCAGTTTATCACCATGACAATCACCATCACCGTAAAGATACCCGTGCCGCCCACGCCGCCGGCGCCTGCGGGGGCGAAAGCGCCGGAGCCGGTTTTCTTTTTCAGGGAAGGGCAGCCGCCTTTGTGCCGCTGCAAGGTGAGATATGGGAAATAGGCGGCATGAACGAATCCCGGCCATGGACTACCGGCAGTACCGCAGGGCGAGGCGGCTGGTGCGTGAGTGCTGCAACTACGACAACGGCCAGTGTATCATGCTTGACGAGGGGGACGGGTGCGTCTGCGTCCAGAGCATTTCCCATTCCCTGCTCTGCCGCTGGTTCCGTGTGGCGGTGCTGCCTTTAGACCACCAGCTGGAAACGGCTCTTTACCACCGGCTGGAAAGCAGGCGGTGCAGCGAGTGCGGCGCTCTTTTCCTTCCCGGCTCCAACCGGGCGAAATACTGTAAGGAGTGTGCCGCCAGGGTGCGCCGGAGGAAGGAGGCAGAACGCCAAAGGAAAAGATACCATGATTCTACGCATTTAGGAGTGGAAAAAGCCTTGTAAATCAAGCGCTTTCGGAGCGTGTCGGAGGGGAGGCAATACTTTTTATCACTGACACCCCAAAAGCCCCATTAAAATGCGTACATAGGCTTAAAAAAGCTATTCAGAACAAAAGGAGCAACTAAATGACAGAGAACCGACGATTTTATTACCTCAAGCTGAAAGAGAATTTTTATAACAGCGAAACCATGGTCATTCTGGAGAGTATGCAGGACGGCCTTCTGTACTCCAATCTCCTTCTCAAGATGTATTTGATGTCCCTGAAAAGCAGCGGCGTACTCCTGCTGAATGACTGCCTGCCCCATACGGTGCAGACCATAGCCACTTTTACCCGGCATCAGGTAGGCACGGTGGAACGGGCTTTGAAGATATTCCAGGAGTTTGGGCTTGTGGAGATACTGACGGACGGGGCCTATTACATGAGCGACATCCAGCTGCTGATCGGCCAGTCGTCCAGCGAGGGGGAGAGGAAGAAAAAGGAGCGCATGAGGCTGAAACGCCAGAACCTGCTCCCTGCCGGGGAAGCGGACATTTGTCCGTCCAATGGCCGGGTGGACAAATGTCCGCCTATATTAGAGTATAGAGATAAAGAGATTAGAGATAAGAGTATAGAGAATAGAGAGGGGGATAAGACACACGCCTATGGGAGATACCGGAATGTATTTCTATCTTCTGCAGAACTGGCAGAACTCCAAGCGGAACTGCCCTCTCTCTGGGAACAGTACATTGAGCGGCTGTCCGAGTATATGGAATCCAGTGGAAAGGGATATAAAAACCATGCAGCCACAATCCGGCGCTGGGCGAACGCCGACAAAAAGAAAGAGGAACCGCCTGCCCGGAACCGGGATTACAGCGTGGAGGAAGGAGAAACCATATGATAGAGATTACCGCAGAAGTCCGGGCAGCCATTGACCGGGCAGCCGGGGATATGGAACTTGCCGGGGACGAATACATAGAACCGGCTGACGGGCTTATCCACTGTAAGAAATGCCATGGCAGCCGCCAGACTGTCGTGCCTAGGTTCGGAGGCTCCGGCTATTTCATGCCCCGCTGCCTCTGTCCCTGCCAGCAGAAGGCGCAGGAGGAACGGAAAGCCATGGAGGAACAGAAGGAACACATGGAGCGTGTCAAACGCCGGAAGGCGCAGGGGCTTCAGGACAGATACCTTTATGATTACACTTTTGCCAATGATAACGGCCAGAATCCCGTCATGGAGAAAGCCCACGCCTATGTGGAGCATTGGAAGGAGGCATACCGGGACAATGCCGGCCTTCTGCTTTTTGGTGACGTGGGAACCGGGAAATCCTTTTTTGCCGGCTGTATCGCCAATGCCCTGCTTGACCGAGACGTGCCGGTTCTGATGACAAATTTCCCGTCTATCCTGAACCGGCTGACCGGCGTGTTTGCCGAGGACAGGGCGGCCTTTATCGCCAGCCTGGACGATTACAGCCTGCTTGTCATTGATGATTTAGGAGTGGAGCGCAGTACCGAGTATGCCATGGAGCAAATGTTCACCGTCATTGACAGCCGATATCGGAGTAAGAAGCCGTTGATTGTCACAACAAACCTGAAACTGGAAGAAATCAAGAACCCGCCAGACCTTGCCCACGCAAGGATTTATGACCGCATACTGGAACGGTGTGCTCCGATTCTTTTTTCCGGTAAAAATTTCCGGGAGGAAGGAGCCAGGGTGACCAAAGCGGCGGCGAAAGAGATTGTGAGTAAGGGATAACAAAACCTGATTGTATGTAAAGGAGAATTTATGGGCAGCGAGAAAATCACAGAGGACATTACCACCACGACACCGGCTAAGGACGCTCCCGCACTGGTGAAGAAGATTGGCCGGACTACCTACATTGTGAGGGTTCATTTCAGTAAGACCAGCAGGGAAACCATGAGCGACAAAATCAAGCGTATGCTGAAAAATGAGATACAGCAGATGTAAAAACGATAATAGAAACAGGCCGGGAATCAGAAATGCGCTGGCTCCCGGCTTGTAAAATCAGGAGGTTTATGGTAGTATGGAGATACGAAAACAGAAGGAAAGCAGGTGGGAAGATTGACAGTGACGGAACAGATAGACCAGAAACATCAGGAAGATTTACAGAGGCTAAGAGGCTTTCGCCTGCTTGATGATGATTTCCTCACAAAGTGTTTTGAGGGAGATACGGCAAGCATAGAACTGGTATTGCAGATTGTTCTGGAAAAACCGGATTTAAAGGTGCTGGACGTCCGCACCCAGGTATTTGTGGAGAACCTGCTGAACCGTTCAGTGAGGTTGGATATTCTGGCTACAGACAGCACAGGGGCAAAACTGAACGTGGAGGTACAGCGCTCCGACAAAGGAGCCGGGAGAAAAAGAGCCAGATACAACAGCAGCATGATGGACGCAAACCTTTTGAAGAAAGGCGAGGACTTCGACAAGTTGCCGGAAACGTGGGTAATCTTTATCACAGAGAATGACGTAATGGGAAAAGGGCTGCCGCTCTATCCGATTGAGCGGTGCTTTTTAGGAACCGGGGAAAGATTTGAGGACGGTTCGCACATACTGTATGTAAATGGCGCTTACCGTGGAGATACTCCAATCGGAAAACTCATGCATGATTTTTCGTGTACTAATGCGGCAGATATGTATTATACGACACTGGCAGACAGAGTTCGTTTTTTCAAGGAAAGTAAGGAGGGTATTTTAATCATGTGCAAAGTCATGGAGGATATGAGAAAAGAATCTTTACAAGAGGGCATAAAAGAAGGGGCAATAAATACTGCTAAAAGAATGTTGACAGATGGAATATTGACACTTGAAAAAATTGCGGAATATGCAGGACTTCCTCTTGACGAAGTAAAAAAATTGAAAGCAGAGCGGACAGCATAAAACAAAGCCGTAGGCCGGGAATCTAAAAACAGGTTCCCGGCCTTATTTTTTTGCCCTGAAATGTAAATTTTCTGTGAATTTGATTAAAAAGTCCTTTACAAAACGTCACTGGCAAAACCTCAAAAAGCATACTTATTTCGTGCGGAGCCAGATTAGCGCCATTTGACATTGCGGAACTGCGGGAGCTGACTTTTTACGATGAAATGGAGCTGGATATGATCGGGGATCAGCGAACGGCAATGTTTATTATCATCTCCGACACGGACGATACCTTCAATTTCCTTGTGGCAATCATGTATACCCAGCTATTCAATTTATTGTGTGACAGGGCAGACGATGTGCATGGTGGCAGGCTTCCTTACCATGTAAGGCTGTTGTTGGATGAGTTCAGTAATATCGGGCAGATCCCAAAGTTTGACAAGCTGATCGCAACGATAAGGAGCAGGGAAATATCAGCGTCTATTATTTTACAGTCGCAGAGCCAGTTGAAAACCATCTATAAAGATGCAGCCGAGACAATTTTAGGTAATTGCGACGCCATGTTATTCCTTGGGGGCAAGGAAGGCTCCACGTTAAAGGAGATTTCTGAAAATTTAGGGAAGGAGACGATAGATCTTTACAACACGTCAGATACCCGTGGGCAGAGCCGTTCTTATGGATTAAATTATCAAAAAACAGGAAAAGAATTGATGAGCAGAGATGAGCTTGCCGTTATGGACGGGAATAAGTGCATCCTACAGCTGCGTGGGGTTCGCCCGTTCCTGAGTGACAAGTTCGATATTACCAGGCATAAGCGGTACAAGCAGTTATCGGATTATGACAAGAAGAATGCCTTTGATGTGGAGGCGTATATGAAACACCAGTTAAAATCAGGATGAAGGAGGAATTTGATCTATATGAAGTAGACGGAAGTGAGGAAACTGCAGAGGGAACAACGGAGCCAGCAGACGGGGATCGGCAGGGGGCATAGACAGGGAAGCTATTCTTTTTGCTGTATGTTAGGCTTGAACTTTGCGACACGATGTCGCAAAGTGGGTTCCATGCAGAAATATTCGTTTGAAACTTGGCAGAAGAAAACTTTACGACACGATGTCGCAAGGTAGATTTTGAAGCATACAAAAAAGTTTACGACACGGTGTCGTAAAGTGGATTTTGTAAGGCGCAGGTATGAAGCATATCCAGAAGAGAAAGTTTGCGACATCGTGTCGCAAAGTCAGAAAGGGGAGATAATGGTTTTTACTATTAAGGCAGTAGGTCAGGAATATATCCTGCAGCCAATCCGGGCAGAGCCTATGATTGGGGAAAACAGCCCATTGCACAAAGAAAATAATACAACAATAAAAAAGAAAGGATAAACCAAATTGGAAAGGGCGAACCGTCAGGAGATACTGGCGGTTTTTTTGTTTGTGCAAAACGGTAAAATCCGTGAAATTCTGATTTTGGTTTCAGGTATAATATGGCATTTTTTACATCAGCAATCGGAATCTTAAAAACATTGGTCGTGGCGATCGGAGCCGGGCTTGCAGTGTGGGGCGTGATTAACCTCCTGGAAGGTTATGGTAATGATAACCCTGGCGCGAAATCGCAAGGGATCAAGCAGTTCATGGCTAATTAAAGGGAACAAAAAGAAAGGAAAAGCACAATCCAGACGGTATCAGCGGCAAGATACAAGAATAAATTGTGATTACACAAGATTGGTGTTATAATAAGAGAAAAGTTCCTGCCGGGGCAGCCGCCCCGGTGGTATGGGTAGAAAGGCAGGAAAACAATATGCACATCAGCTATAAACCACTCTGGCACACACTGTTAGAGCGTAATATGAGAAAAGAGGATTTAAGGCTTGCCGCTGGTATGACAACAAATATGATTGCCAACATGAGTAAAGAGGGAAAGCACATCAGTATGGATACATTAGCCCGTATCTGCGAAACGCTGAATTGTGAGATTACCGATGTGATTGAGTTAGTACCAGACGAGCCTGCTTCCACAGGAGATAAGGAACATGAGCGAATTGAAACCAAGAATAACGGAAAACGGAATTGATTATATCCTTGTTGGAGATTACTATATCCCGGATTTGAAGCTGCCGGAGGAACACCGCCCTATCGGAAAGTACGGACGGATACACCGGGAATATTTAAGAGAAGCCCACCCAGCCAGATTGAACACATTGATACTGACCGGAGAATTGTGGACATATCTTGCAGACCTGAACGAACAGGCACAGGAACGGTTAGACACTATCATGGAACAGCTGAAAGCTACCGAGGGCGTGACAGAGGAATTAAAGCGTACCTGTCAAATGGAATGGGTACAACGATGTAATAACATCCATAACCGGGCAGAAGAAATTGTTTTGCATGAGATGATTTATTCATAACGGTGTGGTAGAATGATTATGTAAATAAATTTGATTTGGGGTGATAAATATGAAGGTATTAGTTAGTGCCTGTATTATGGGAACAAACTGTAAATATAACGGAAAAAACAATAAAAATTTAGCAGTTATCAATTTCTTAAAGGATAAAGAAGTTATTTCTATTTGCCCAGAAATATTAGCTGGCATGAAAATTCCTAGACCTTGTGCAGAAATTGTGAATGGGATTGTAGTAGATGAAAATGGAAATGATGTTAATTCTGAATATAATAAAGCAGTGTCAATGGCATTATCAAAAATTCAAAATGAAGATATTGATTTGGTTATATTACAATCCAGAAGTCCTACTTGTGGTGTAAATCAAATATACGATGGTAGCTTTACTGGAAAACTAATTTCTGGAATGGGATTTTTTGCGAAGGCATTAAAGCAAAGAGGATATAATGTTATTGATGTTGAAGAAGTTTAAGTTTGTCACTTTGAAATTTTAATTGAATAACCACAGCATAAACCGCTGCTACATGGGAGCCAACAAACCATGCAACAGCGGTTTTTTCTTTACCGTTTTTTCCTCTGGCTGATAGGCGTTCCCATTTTCTTTGATTTTTTGAGAATCCGAATCAGCCAGCGAAATTCTTCGTCTGACAGATTTTTATAGTTGATACCGAGCTGCTTGCAGTAAAGAACAACCAGCTTTTCATCCCGGCTGCCCTTGAAATTTTCGACCGCTTCCAGATTTTCTTTCAGTTCATCGGCAACGGTGGTCTGGGGAGCACTTTCGCTGTCTTTTTTGTGAGCTTCCCGAATATCCCGGATAATGAGGTTGAGGTCATCCAGAACCATGTGACTGAAATATTCATCATCGCTGATATGGGCGGCTTGCAGCACTTTCAAATGCGGGTCATCTTCGCCGGGGCGATACCGTTCAATGATTTCATGCCGGACGGTATCGACAAGAGCGTTGAGATTTTGAATCTGCATGGTGGCAATCCCGTCCACATAAATCTCAATGTCTGCAAGAAACTTGATAAAATCTTTATGTGTGGCAAGTTCGCAGAGCAGACGGTTGTTAATCCGACCGCTTTTCAGAAGTGCAACCATTTCATCGTTTAAATGCAGTTCCGTCAATGGCGTGTTGATCTGCTCCTTGTTCTCTGTCCGGCATAGCAGATAATCGACGGAAACCTCATAGAAGTCTGCCAGCGTGATAAGGTTGCCATGATTGATTTCCTTATAATCCTCTTTTTCATAACTTCCAAGAGCTGATTTGGAAATGCCCGTCAGCCTTGATAGTTCTTCCAGATTTAAGCCTTTGTCCTTGCGGAGTTCCCAAAGGCGTTCCTGTATGCTTGTTGCTCCTTTCATGGGCACACGCTCCTTTCCGGCGGTTTCATTACTGCCGTTTAACTGGATTATATCATACTTTCCGCAATCGTGGAAATTTCTGATTTTTACCCCTAATTCCTACTTTGTGGACATACGGCACAGGGCACAAAAATGTTCTATGATACAGGTAGTTCATCGATGGATTATTCCAATCGAATGACCAGCCTGTGTGGGATATGCTTCCCCGGCGATGTAGTGCCATGACTTTTGGCAGGGATGTGGAGGAACCCTGACCGAAACGAGCATACCAAAGGGAGCGATACGCCGCTGTGAGATTCAGGGGAGGAACGACACCGGGGAGAACTGGCGAACTGACACCGAAATGATACCGAAACACGACAATCTGATAGTGGGATAGTCTACCCTATCGCTGATACTTCGGGAGATTTTAAGCGGCTCTATGACCGTAATTTTGCCGAAAATCGCCCCGAAACCATACACTAAAACGGGAGGAAGCGCAATATGCCGAGAATGAGCAAAAAGAGGAAGTATGAGCTTTCCTTTTACCTCAATGACCGGGGGCGTGTCACTTACAACGAATTATGCCGGAAATGCCAGCATGGGTGCAAGCAGAGCTTCCGGGCGGTTGTGATTGACTGCCCCCGTTATTTATCCAAACGAGCAAAGAAAAAGGAGGAACACACCGAATGAATTTTGAATTTATGACGATAGACACACCATTGCCACCCTGTATGCCATTTCCAAGAGCGTTGACAGGATTTCCAGTCAGCAGCACCGCAAAGGTCATGTACTGCCGGATGCTGGATGCTATGCTCTCTAAAGGTCAGGAGGACGAGAACGGAATCCTGTTTGTCTGCTTCCCTGTCACAGCCATTGCCACTGTCCTGTCCCGCAGCCCCATGACGGTCAAGCGTTCTCTGAATGAACTGGAAACCGCCGGACTTATCATGCGGGTGCGTCAGGGCGTGGGAGAACCAAACCGGATTTATGTGCTGATACCGGGAAAGGAGGACGCTGCCCTTGCCTGATACCTCAAAGCTGGAAAAGCTCAACCGGGAGCTGGAAAAAAGCGAAAAGAAACTGCGGAAAGCCATCAATGATGAAAAGGCATTGCAGCACCAGTTAAAGCAGCTTACCCGAAAGGAACGGACACACCGGCTCTGTACTCGTGGCGGCATGCTGGAAAGTTATCTGCAAGAGCCGGAACGCCTGACCGATGATGATGTCATGCTGTTGTTGAAACTCATTTTTCACAGGCAGGACACGCAGGAACTATTGAAAAAACTTCTGGAACGAGAGAAGCCGTAAACCCCTTAGTTTACTAAGGGCGCATTATCCGAGATTTTTAATTATCCGAGGAAATTCTTAAAAACCTTTTGTATGCGGGGGTTCATGCAAAAAATCTCGGATAAAATTTATCCACATGGGCATAGTACAGTTAAAGCTATCAAACAGGAGGTTTTAACTATGGGTTACCATACAAGGGAAACCAACACAGTGCCATGCGGATACCACGAATTGAATCCGGAAATGGAGGCTCTTTTAGCGGAGTACCTTGAAGACGGGAAACGCAAGGGGCTTCAGGAAAGCAGCATCCATCTTCACGATAAGATTGGGCACTACTTTTTATCCGCCCTGGCTGATACAGGCTGCGCAGCGCCGCAGGCAATGAACGCCCAAAATGTAGGAGCCGCGTGTTTAATGGTCAGCAGCAAATGGTACCTTTCACACATCCGGACATTCCTCAGATATGCATATCAGGCCAGACATACCGACAGGGATTACAGCGGCATCGTTCCTCTTTTCAAGAGGCCGCAGCCGTACCCTTCTGTTTATACAATAGAAGAAATCCTGAAAATTGAAAACAGCGTAGACCGGGACTCCCCACATGGAAAGCGTGATTACGCAGTGCTGCTTCTTGCGACACGGCTGGGGATCAGGAGCGGGGACATCTCATCCATGACATTCCGGGAACTGGATTTTGGCAGGAACCTGATTCTGCTTACACAGCACAAAACCGGCGTTGACATTGAACTTCCCATGGTCCCGGATGTAAAGGCCGCCCTGAAACAGTATTTAGAGGAAGAACGGGCCTGCTATGACAGCCCGTATGTATTTCTCCGCATCGTTCCCCCTTACAGCCATATCTCTGTGCAGGCAATCACCAAGATCGTCAGGACTGCCATTATGGCAGCTGGAATTGATCCGGCGGGACGCAAACAGGGCGCACATGCTTTCCGGTCGTCCCTGGCAAGTTCCATGGTCAATGACAACATCCCTTATGAGGCGGTAAGGAAAGCCCTTGGGCATACAGACCAGAACGCCATCCAATCCTATGCCAGTCTGGATGTGGAGCAGCTGCGGAACTACGCCCTCCCGGTCATGGAGGCGACAGGTACATTTGCCGCTTTTCTGGAGGGGAGGTGGAGCCTGTCATGACACAGTTCCAGTCGGTTTTCAAACATGAGCTTGCAGAATATCTGGAAATCAGCCAGGGGACTGTCAGCGATGATACTTTGCGGAGTACACGCAGAACCCTTTTTTCGTTCGATTCACTGCTGGTGGCAGAAAACGCCGACAGGGTTACGGAAACAGCCATCAATCACTGGATCAGGGAACTCCAGCAGATAAACGCGCCCAAAACGGTCAGCGATAAGGTAAGCTATCTCCGCAAATTTTTGCGGTACCTTCAATACAAGGGGTACAGTGTTTTCATGCCCGCCTGCCCCAAAACATCAGACAGCTATGTCCCATATATTTTTTCGGACAGGGAAATCCAAACGCTTCTGTCCTGCGCCGACAGCTGGGCCAACAGGCATACAGACCCGAAAACCCGCCGGACGGACATGGAGTTCTGTATGCTGCTCCGGATGCTCCTTGGGTGCGGGTTCCGCCTGGGAGAACCGCTTGCCGCCAGGGTAAAAGATATAAATTTCCGCAATGGGACCATCCTGATCCGCCATGCCAAGAACAACAAACAGCGTGTTGTTCCAATGGACAGGACATTGACAGAGATGCTGGAAAGATACTGCATTGCTATGGGGATCAAAACAGAACCGGAAAGCTGTCTGTTCCCGGCAGCCAGGGGCCAAGAGTTTTCCGTCAGTAAAGGAACCTTTGATTTTCGGTTTAGGAACCTCTTGCGGGAAACCGGCCTGTATGTACAGGAAAAATCCCATTCCAGAGGGCAGTGCCTTCATTGCTTCCGTCACTATTTTGCCATCCATTCATTTGCACAGGCAGAGAAAAACGGACGCCCGACAGATGACTCTGTTCCTTTCCTGTCAGTCTATCTTGGGCACCATGACATGGACGAAACGGAGAAATATCTGAAATTCAGTGGTGATATGTTCCCTGAATATACGGAGCTGTTTGAAGATTATGCCGCTGGCGTATTCACGGAGGTGGCGTATGAGGAAAAATAAACTTCCTGAATTCATGCTCCTCCTGGAACAGTTTTTTACGGAATATATGCCGCTCTCGTCAGGGCTTTCCCCTAATACCACGAGATCCTATAAACATGCCTTCCGCCTTTTGTTCCAGTATGTTTATCAGGAAAAGAAGAAAAATGCTGGCGAAATCCTCTTCCGGGATTTGAATTTCGAGACTATTGACGGCTTCCTGAAATGGATCGAAGCAGAACGGGGATGCTCAGTATCCACAAGGAATCTCAGGCTTTCAGCATTGGCCTCTTTTGCCGGTTACGCACAGAACAGGAATTTTGAAGCAGCGACTGTGTTTGCAAATGCGGTGAAAAGAGTGCCTGTAAAAAAAGAGGCCGTCCAGCCGAGGATCACCTTTACGCTTGATGAAGTTTCAATCCTGCTCCGGCTTCCTGATCCCGGGAAACGGATGGGCTTCCGTGACCAGGTCCTTTTGAACCTGATGTATGCCAGCGGAGCCAGGGCACAGGAAATCTGCGATCTCAAAGTCAGGGACTTCCTGGCCGAGAAAAACCTCTATAAGCTTACAATTACTGGAAAGGGAAACAAAACCCGGAGGATCGTGATTGCAAGGCCTAGCGGAACTCTCCTGGAACGATATCTGGAGGAAACGGGAAAGGCCGGTCGGTTGGAGGCCTACATCTTTTCCAGCCAGACCCATCCGCAGATGAGCATTTCCTGTATTGAGGAGATTTATAAAAAATATATCATGCTCGCAAGAACCGGGCATCCGGAAATGTTCCTTGAAAAACGCTACACCCCGCACACCATGAGGCATACGACCGCCACACATATGTTGGAAGCCGGGGTACCAATTATGGCAATCAAAAATTTTCTCGGACATTCCTCGATCTCCACAACAGAACGGTATGCTGAACTTTCACAGGGAACCGTAAACAGGCATATCCGGGATTGGAACGAAAAGTGGTTTTCCCATCAAAAAGAAAATCCTGTTACACAAAAGAAAGAGCATCAGCTCCCTGACTTCCTGAAATAGTTCTTACATTATCCGAGGCAACTTCTCTGAAAGCCTTTTATGCTGGAGGTTTTGAGAGTTTCCTCGGATAATTGATTATCTCGGATAATGCGCCCT
>CAJTAL010000077.1 GCA_910574285.1 Lachnospiraceae bacterium
GCCAACTTAAAGCTTTTGGGATCACGTTCTGTTCATCTGGTCATGGATAAGGGGTTTTTTAGTGAGGCAAATATCAATGCGCTATATAACAGCCATTATCGTTTTAGCGTTGGCATTCCGTTTACTGCTTCTATCGCTACAAACGCAGTAGAGGAAAACCGGACAGGAATGGATTCCCATAAAAATTTTATCAGTATTGGTGAGGATGACCTTTACGCAGTAACAAAATGTACGAAGTGGAATGGGCACAGATGTTATATCCATACGTATTATGATAGTCTGAAGGCGGAATTGGAACACAAAAAATTTACGCATAAGCTGCTCCAGTGCTATGACGAGTTGGTAAACTGTAAGGAGAAATCTGAAAACCAGGCATTTTATAACAACTATTTCATTGTCAAAGACCTTCCGAAACGTGGACGGAAGGTAGAGTATAATGAAGGGGCAATCAGCAAACATAAGCAGAATAGTATTGGCTGGTTTGTAATGATAAGCAATAAAACCAAAGATGCTGCCGAGGCATTGCGGGCATATCGCCAAAAGGATGCTGTCGAAAAAGGTTTTGACGATCTCAAAAACGATCTGGATATGAAACGTTTGAGGATTCACTCAAACGCAACCATGGAGGGACGTATATTTATCCAGTTTATTGCGCTTATCCTGACTACCTATCTGAAAAATGTTATGGAAGAACACGGATGGACACGCAATCATAACCTTCAAGAAATCTTTAGTGAAATGAAATCTCTAAAACAAGTATCCATTGAAGGTAAACGTAAAAAGCTTGTAACAACACCGACCAAACGTCAACGGGAGATTATTGAGTTATACCAGGTCACCGTATGACCTGTGTATAATTCAACGGGATTTTAGGTTTTATATGAATCCAGGATGTGGGAACAATACCAGGACGCAGACTATACGTGAATGGTTTGATTCTTTTGGTATTCCGCTTGATGATGACTTCTTTATTGAGTGGGCGACATTCCAGAAGAATTTTGTAATGCTCATAAGAGAAACAGAAAGACTCTTGGGCGAATCAGCTATGCGGCAAATATGGAGTCCGATTTTTGGCATCCTCTATCTCTGTTATGATCTGGAAAAGGAATTCCTGCCACAGTTTCGGGAAAATGCTGAAAAACTGCTGCGAGGATTACAGATGATAGCAGGCACAAAAACAACATAGGGAACGCTGCCGGCTATACCGGCAAAGGCGTCTATACTTGAATTTAAAGGTAAAAAATGATATGATAAAATCACCAAACAGAAAGGGCGCAAGAGGTCCAGTGGACCTCTGTAATGCGCGGACCGAAGCGAAGCGTAGAAACATATGGGAAATATATATGATGGAGCATTCCGGACAATCCTGAATGACTGCCGGAAATTGATTATACCTGTAATCAATGAAATTTTTAGTGAACATTACACGGGAGAAGAAGAGATTCGCTTTTTCCCTAATGAACACTTTTTAGACCAGCAGGATGTGGCTGACAAGGAACGGATTACAGATACTAATTTTCAGATTATTGGCATCACAGCCAAAAAATATCATCTTGAATGTGAAAGCAGCTTACCGGATGGCAGAATCACAATCCGGCTTTTCGAATACGATGCCCAGATAGCGCTTGATGAGGGCGAAGTTACAGAAGAAACTCTGACGGTAACATTTCCCAATACGGCGGTGATGTATCTGCGGGCATATAAAAAGACTCCGGATAAAATGAAATATGTGATAATAACACCTGGCGGGACGGTGCAATATGATGTCCCGATTATGAAGGTGCAGTCATATTCACTGGATGAAATCTTTGAGAAACGCTTATTAATGCTTATTCCATTTTATATTTTCTCACATGAGAAAAGTTTTTCGGAATATAATAATAATGAAGATAAACTGGAAGAGTTGAAAGCAGAATATCAGATAATTTTAGAAAGACTTGATGATTTGGAAAAGCAAGGTATTATTGGCGCATTTGACAAACGAACGATCATTGATCTTTCCAGTGATGTGATCAATGAAATCGCACGAAAGTATGAAAACGTGCAGAAAGGCATAGGTGCTATGATGAGAGGACCATTGATTCAAACAGAAGCAAGAACCATTTTAAACCGGGGCATTAGCCAGGGCATTAGTGAAACAAAAAAAGAAACGGCACTTAGGATGCTGAAAATGGGAAAGCTGACAGTCGAGGAGATTGCGGAATACTCTGCCCTTAGTGTGGCAGAGGTAGAACAGCTTGCGAATCTTCAGACAATATAAACAGCAGGGAAATAAAATAGACTGAATTTTTGTGCCATCTGGTGATAAGATTACCATAACCACCAGATGGTTTTTTCATGTCAGGAACAAGCTCTGCTGCTCATATTCCTGTTCCCGCCAAAGCTCTGGCGGAGTCTTATGAAGCGCATACTCCGTAAATTTGTCATCATAAACCCAGTCCTCCAATTCACCCTCATCCAAAACCAGCGGCATACGATTATGAACAGGACCTACAGAAGCGTTCGCCTCTGTCGTAAGAATAATAAAACGCGCCCCATCCTGAAACCGGTTATAGAATCCTGCCATAAATAAAACCGGCCTGTCTTCTCTGAAAAATATCACCTTATTCTTATCTGAATCCCACTCATAAAAATGCCTGGCCGGAATCACGCAGCGCCTGTGCAATACGCTTTCACGAAATGTCCTCCGTTCCAGTGCCGTCTCTGCTCTGGCATTGATCAGCAGTCCTTTTTTCTGATACTGCAGGAATCCCCAGTGCATTTCATTCAGTTCCAATGCCGTTGAATTTTCCGCTGCAGAACCTGCCGATAACGGATTTTTCTGCCGGCTGTGGCAAGTCAGAATACCGGCAGGCTGGGAGGGGTAAATATCCCCTGTACGCATTTTCTGTATCCGCAGATCTACGCCGCGGATCACCCGTTCAATCTCTTTGGCTGTCCCCTCATCTACATAGAACCGTCCGCACATAATTTTTCTCTCCTTTTCCTGTCGCAGAGTATCCATTCATCCAGCGTGAGTGGGGTATAGTCCGAATACATGCAGAAACAATTAATCATATTCGACGGAATTGCCCGTTTCTCCCCGTCCAGATTTTTACGGATACTGCCCCTTGTTATTTCCTGGAATTGTTCAATCAGCCGCTGGTCATAGGTATCATGCACATGGCCATAAAGCATATATACTTTAGGATTCCCATTTCCGTCCAGACGATACTGCCCGTTATAACATATGATAGGATAGTGGCAGAGAATGACCTTCCGTTTGTTATCCTGCAGTTCCTCATAAGGTTTGATCCACACAAAACGGCTGGCATTATAATCCTTATTCTTCAGGAACCGGTCATGGTTCCCCTGGATTAGGTAGAGACGTCCATTCAGCTTCCCTAGCAGTTTTCATATGTCTTCTGCAGAAAAGCCAGAGTGTTGTATCCCCTGGCCTGTGTCATTCTATTCAAATACGCCCGTTTTATTGTTTCACCGTATTTTTTCTGGCGGCATAGTAAAAATCATCAATTCCTTTTATCCTGCCGCGCCATTCACCCCTCTCATCCATGTCCCAGATCATCCGCTGTACTGGCAGGGAAAGACTCCGGCAGCCTTCATAGAGCTTCTTACAGCCGTTCTGTATAATCTCCCTCTTTTTCATTTTAAAAGGGCAGTAGTCATGCATCCCGGCTTCCAGACATTCCCCACATTTTTTATGATGTCCATCGCAGTTTACCCGCATCTTCTTGTCCATATCGTAAGCCTCATAAACCAACTTTAGGTTTCTTTTTGAAAGGTTTTCCAGCAAAGGATAAAGGCTCCGGTATTGATTGACTCCCGGCGCACATAGGAACGTGTCCTTTGACAGATAATGGGCAATCGTTCCTTTTAACGCCCCTTCCGTCACATATACCGTTTCCGCATCCAAATTGCCGATCACATGCACGGGGCTGCCGGAAGAGACGCCCATCTGATAGTTGGAACTGGACAGCCAGATGTATTTTCTGGAGTCTGTCACAAAATCAAGCCGGATCTGAAATCCCTGTATCCGTTGCTCTATAGACAGTATCGGAATCAATATGCCGGAATTCTTTGCAGTAAAATGAATATTCCATGTTCCATCCTCAGTCTGGTAGAAACCAGGCACTCCTTTCAAAGCACATCCTTTGTCAGCCAGCCTTTCCACCAGCTTTCTAATTCCAAACAAAGGAACACTCCGATATCTCTGTGCAGCAATCTGCTCCGGTGTTAATCCGCGCTTTTGCAGATCTTTCTGATGCTTCCGCGATAATGTAAGCATGGAAAGCATCCTTGAATAAGTCTGGTCGATTTCCTCATCCGAAGCACGTTCACTGTTTACCGGCGCTGGCGGTTCTAAGTCTCTTTCCTGTCTTATCGGTCTTTGGTAATCATCCCGGTACTGTCCGAGATTTAGTGCCTCCCGGATCTGCTGATTTGCCTCTGCCTTCGTCACATTATACAGCTTGGAATACAGATCCAGCATCCCTCCGTGTGCATCGCAATAATTACAGCGGAATACATTTTTCTCCACATTGATGTTGAGTTTCCCCGTCTTGTGGTTGCAAAATGGACAGTCCACATCATAAGACCGGGCATTTTTTCGTCGGATAGTAAGATTCAGCACCCGTACCACATCCCGGATGTCATAGCCAAATCCTGATATATCATACATCCATATACACGCCTCCTCTCATCGGCAAAGCATTCCAGAAGTTCTAAATCTTACTTCAATGGATAAAGTTCTCCGCATAGAATAAACGGCTTTAAGTAGAACTTCCGGAATTGCTCTGATAACTGGTTTGTAAACTTAGAAAGGTATCTTGTCTCCGTCTAACCAGCCATTGGCATGGCCGCGTTCAAAAGGACTCTGGCTGCAGCCGGTATCAGATGGTTCTTCCCAGAATAACTCTGTGCGAACCAGTTCAGGTTCTTCGGACTTTCCACCGCAACCTGTCCCATAGTCTTACCGCCGAACTTCCCGTTCCCGGTAATCACTATCTGCGTTGCCTGCTCATAAGTCATGCGCTGCACCAGCTCTTCAACCGGAAGCGATTCATCCAGAGAAGCAGCGGGAGAGTACTGGCCGGAAGACTGATGGCTGCCCTGCGTCTGCGGCATCTGGTCTGCCTGCTGGTTTCCAAAGCCATTTTGCATCTGCGGTGCCCCTGCAGGATTCTGGCCGATTGTCGCTCCCTTTTCCTGTGCCTGCTGATAAAACTGGTTCATCATATTTGATTGCCCCGGCATAGAAGACTGTGGATTGGCATTTCCTTGTATTATAGCCTGCGGCTGTGCACCCTGATTCTGCCCGATTGGCTGTGTGCCTTGATTTCTCTGGGTAACAGGTTGAAATCCCTGGTTTTGCGGTGACTGTAAACCTTGTCCTCCCTGCGTTACAGGCTGTGTGTCCGCATGTTCCGTCATGGCAGACTGATGGTTCCCATTTCCCTGCGTCTGAGATTGTGCCGTCATACCCGGAATCTGGATTCCCGCATCGACCTGCATAGGATCATTGGCTTCCCCTACATCGGCTCTCTGATGCCCGAATCCGGCATCAGAGAGCGCGCGCCCTACGGCTGCCGTCTCCGCCATCTCCAGGAACTTATCCCCGAAATTCGGGTCATTGGTCCGGAACTTCTGGGAAAACGCATTCGCAATATAATTCTCCTGCTCATCACATTTATCCAGATAGATCCGTGCCTCAACGATTGCCATATTCTCCGTAAAACTGCGGATACTGCTGACGATCTTACCTAACGGATACACCAGACGGAACCACAGTTTCCGGTATTTCACATCCAGATAGAGCTGGTCTTCCTGCCCATCCTTTGTGAGTATCCTTGCAAGCTCCATCGGGTTAAATCCTTCCACACGGTTCAATGCTGCAACCGCCTCTGACCGGTCGTATAACTTTTCTTTCATTCGCTTACGCTCCTTTCATTTCTTTCATCAAAACGAAATGCAGACAATACCCTTTCATAAGAGTAATAGTCTGCATTTCTCTGAGATTGGAAAATTCTTCTGTTTTTTATACTTTTTTAATATTTTCCTATAATATCACACCTAAGATCAGGAATATGCCCAAGGATGCCAAAATCATTTCCGCAATCCCATGTTTCCTCATAAGGTATATCCCTAAAATAATAGAAACCGCTAATTTCATTCGTACCTCCTATGGATGTAAATTACAGCTTTTCATGTAACATTCCTTAAGGCTGCAATACTGATTCAGTCCATCACATACTATACAGGGATCACACACAGGATACCCTTTTTCCCGCAACAGCTCGACGGTCAAATCCCGTATCTCTCCCAGTATGGATATATCCCATGGGAATTTCACATCTAAATTTTCATCATCTTCAATTTGCAAAAATGTCAGACACATCTTATATACTGCATTGTCCAAAACATCATTACGTTCTAACATTTCTTTTGTAAATTCTATATCTTTCTGATCCATTTTCTTTCACCTCGTTTACTTTACTCTGTAAAAAGGCCACTTTTCCAGCCGCATTTACGACATTCATAGGACCAGCAGCCGCCTCCGTTAGCGAGGTCGGCATGATCAAACGCAAATGCTTTCTCACGCTTTGACAAATGCTTCATTCGTCCGTTTTTCATATAAAAAGGCTTTTCCGTAGACAGATTCACTGATACCTGCAGATTCCTCTGTTCATGCCTTGTAATCCTTGTGCTGTTACATACCGGACAGCAGTTGCCTTCTCTCGTATCATCAATTGGTATTTTTTCTATCATCCGTTTTTCCTTTCTTACGGCACTTTGCAAATTTTGGTTCTAAACTGCCAGCTTCAACTGTTCCATTTCTTTTGTTTTTTGCCTTTGTTCTGCATCATAATATCCTTGGATTCTCTGCCCTAAGACTGTATTGCGCTTTCCGCTGTCATCCGTATGGATACACTGGCACACTGCGTTCCAGTCTCCAACCAGATAAACCTTGCATTTCGCCCTGGTAATCGCTGTATAGAGGATGTTACGTTTCAGCATAGTGTAAAATGCTTTTACACACGGAATAATCACGACCGGATATTCGGAACCCTGAGACTTATGGATGGTGATTGCATTAGCATGTTCCACCATTTCCATTTGTTCCCTTTCATACCGGACACCCGGTTTTCCGAGAATAGGATCTGCACCTTCTGGCTTTCGTCCGAATCCTCATAAATATCCTGGATGATCCCCATGTCCCCGTTGCTGACCAGATCTGTATTCTTATTCTGCAGGATCTTATCACCCACCCGGAATACATCTTTTCCTATCGCCAGTTCATTCTTTCCAGCGGCCGATGGGTTAATCAAGTCCTCCAGCGCCCGGTTCAATTCCACCACGCCAACGGCAGTCTTTACACGGTAAGAGGTCAGGATCTGTACCTGCTCCAGCCCGTATTTCTGTACTTCCTCCAGATACAGCTTCTTTACCATCTCTGCAGTCGGCTCTGTTCCATTGCAAGGGACAAATATAAAATCTTCCCCCATAAACAGGTTCGTCCGGTTCTGCTGGATCAGGTTTGCATTGACTGGGATATTGCTTGATGCCCCCTGGCGATAGACCATATCCAATACGGTCACCGGGATCAGGCCGCAGTCAATCAACTGCCGGAACACGTCCCCGGCTCCTACGGATGGAAGCTGATCTACATCTCCCAACAGCAGTACTCTGGCGCTATCCTTTACTCTGCTGAAAAATTCATAGGCAAGGTGCATGTCTACCATGGACCCTTCATCTACATTCAGGAACTCTGCTTCCAAATACTGGAATCCCAGATTATAGTCGCTTCCTCCGAGCAGACCTAATGCCATATGCATCGTGGATGCGTCTTCCTTGCCAGTGCTTTCCGCCATTCTCCTTGCCGCGCGTCCAGTAGGCGCCATCAGCTGTACCGAAGTCTTGCATTTCAGACCATGGATATAAAGGATGACTTTTAACACGGTCGTCTTGCCCGTTCCGGGACCGCCTGTGATGATACTTAAAGGGCTTTCAAACACCATCCTTACCGCCTGTTTCTGCCGTTCGGACAGTGTAATGCCTAAGACCTGCTGTGCCTGCTCCAGTTCATTTTCAATCGGGAACGGCTGTCTTGGCATCTTAAGCTTCTTCGCAATCATTACCGCAGTTAGCCGTTCCTCCTCATACTGCTGGAAGATATATACCTTCTCATGATCAATCACAATGCTCTGCTGCATGACCAGCTGATAGAGCACACGGCTGATGTCCTGTTCTGTTACGGCTGGAACCGTCAAATCCTGATTCAGCAACGCCAGCGTTTTATCCAGAAGCGTCTCCTGTGTAAGATACAGATGTCCTTCCTTCATGGCTTCATGCAGGATATAACTGATACACCCTGAAATACGCATAGGATCATTCAGCGCCTGGCATAGCTGCCTGCCAATCGCATCCACCGTCAGAAAGCCGAAACCTTTTACGGCACACAGCATATAGGGACGGTTCTGGATAATACGGACGGATTCCTCATGGAAGGTTTTCAAGATCATGTTCACCTTCTTCGGCGTTACCTTATAGGGAGCCAGAAATGTCATCAACTCCCGGAATACCTGGTTCTGTCCGTAACATTCCACAATCTCCCTTAACTTCCGTTCGGAAATCCCCCGGATAGACAAGAGTTTTTCCGGAGATTTTTCTATTACATCTAATGTCTGCAACCCAAACTGCTGGTAGATTGCTTCCGCTGTCCTCTGCTTTACGCCTTTGATGGCTCCAGAAGAGAGATAGCCGATAATCCCTGCTTTTGTCCGCGGTACGATCTCCATAAAGGAGTCTACCTTCAGCTGCAGCCCATGGCTTCCGTTCTCCCAGTCACCTTCCATTTCCAGCTCAATCGTATCGGTCAGCGGCAGGTTGTAACCTACCGCCGTAAAACCAATGATATTTCTGCTTTCCAGGTATTTATTTCTGGCGGAAAGAGGCACTGACTCATCGGAGGTGGAATAGACGGCAACTGTAAATCCGTTCTCCTCACTTAAGAAGATTTTATTTACAAATCTGCAGCGCATCCCATTCCTCCCTCCAGCTTTCTACGGCTCTGAGTTCAAAAGGTTTCTCGTTACTGTCGTACCAGTAAACTTCCATGCCCTTTAAAAACGCCTCCTTGATTTCCCCTGCCATGCCGGTGCTGATACGTCTGCCACAAATGATAAGAACATTACACAGATCCATCAGCTCCATTCCGATCCGGAGTGCGGTTTCCCGTTCCTCCGGAATGGAATCATCTAGCATCAGGGGCAGATACGCATGGGAAGCAAAGGTTCTGCAATGGTAGAGAACACGCATCCTCTCCATGTAGAACCTTGCCATATCCATGTTGTGGCTGACTCCCTTTGTGTCAGGGGCGGAAAGCGGAGAACAGATATATGCTTTTTTCCCGCTTAACATCATGCCGCCTCCTTTACCCGGAATGTCCGGCTCTCTGTGGTCTTTGTGTATTCCTCAAAAATATCCGGATGCTGGATTTTCAGCTTCTCCATAGCATCTTTCCCAACCTGGGTACGCCTGGTCGGGTTATAGGTGATCCGGTATCGGCTGACCCCATCGGATAAAACCGCTTTGCAGGAAGCGCCAAGCTGCTCTACAAACGGCACGCTAAGCTCCCTCTGCATGGCTTCGATTTCCTTTTTCCGTTTTTCCAGTTGGGATTTTTCTTCTGATAATGTAAGATACTTTTCAAGATCAACAGAATTTAGCGTCGAAATTTCAATTTCCGGAAGCTCCTTGTCAGCATAGCCTCCATATTTCCGGATACTTGCAAGGATTAGGTCCGGTTTGCCGTTGTATGGCGGCTCTGCCTGTTTTTTCACATATTCCTTCCAAAAATATTCCTCCTGTGCAATGATTTCTTCCTCCTCCATCATATCCCGCTCAATCGGACGGATGACAAATTCATTCTCATTGTTTCCATAAAGGCAGGCAATATAGGCTTTGTCCATGTTCATTACGGACAGGTAATGCCTTACCTGAAGGATATAATTATCGGGAATCCCTCCGTCCTCCCACTTGGTCCTGGCATTATAGTTGCAGGTCTTGCACTCTAAAATGCCATACGAGCCATCCGGGAAAATAATAAAGAAATCCACATCTGCCAGCATAAACGGATACAGTGGATGCCGGAACATCTTCCGCACCGGGAATACGGTAAGCCCGGTCTTCTTTGCGAAGATCTCCGCCACCAGGTCCTCCAGCCGGTGACCGACTTCCTTTGCCACCCAGTTGCTTTCTTCCTCGTTGGTCAATGGTTCAATTCCGAACTTGTCATTATAAAGGTCGCGGATGGTTGCAAAGGGTGAAATCCCCATAATGGCAGCAACATCGCTTCCTCCAATCCCAAGCTTCCGATAAGACAGCCAGTCCTCACGGGAGAGTGTATCCGTATCAACAATAACCTCCGGTTCATAATTCATATTTAAACTTGTTTCGTTCATCTTGCTCCTCCTCAAAACTATAAATATTTTTCACTGTGTCTGTTATGTCTGCCTTCTGTAGCGTCTATCAAGAACCACGGCTTATTTATCAGCTAACTACTTAAGAAATCTGCTATTTGAGCCTGCACTACCATTTGATCGCGCCACTGACATCATATTCTTTCCAGTTCAGCGCCAATGCACGTGTAACCTGTTCCTCCAGACTGATAATCCCATGCCCCTGCATCCCTTCACAGGCTGCGAAAAAGCAAGCTTCGTTGATTGCAAAATAAAGGTCATGGGCAGTACAGGGATCTGTCCCGTTCTGGGATTCAAACATTTCCGCCACTTCGTTAATCAGCTTCTTTCGGATTCCGATACGCTTCATCACAAGCTTCAGGCAGTTTAAAGGGTTCCGGATCTCAATATCCATGAGCTTCGTCATATCCGCAACCGCATCCTGATATCTGGAACAAAGCATACGGAGGTTGTTCATAAACTGTACCAGATCCGCGCCTCCCGTATGGGCCAGCTTGATCAGGCTTCCAAGGCTGATGGTCCGGTTCCCGCTGTCACATAACAGCATTGGGTACAGGTTCGCACCGCTGGCCGCCACGTCCGACGTGGTAAGCCTTACTGCAGGCGCAATCACCTTGTCGGTCATACCATGGTCGGCAAGGGCAGTCCGGTAAGTATCCAGAAGTTCCTGATTTCCTCCAAGCTCCCACATCGCCGATACGATAGAATGGTCAAATGCACCGGAGCCTTCCATATAACTGCTTCCTTTGAAGTTCGTGTCAAGATACTGCATGGTCGTCTCAAAGACTGCGCGCATATCAAGGATGCTGTAATCATGGCTGTCCCCACCGTGTACGGCAGAAACCTTTCCATCCGCAATCTTGATCAGCGCATCTCCCTTGGTCACCTTCAGGCAGTAGTTCACCACCTTAGCATAGTTGGATTTCTCCAACTTGCGTAATCCAGCGCCGGAGATCCCTGCACGGTCCAGGATGGTCTTAATGGCACAATCCCGTACCGGGTAGGTTTCCCCTCTGACCTTTAATGCCAACTGGGTATTCTTTTCCGTATCCTTAAGGATCTCCTCCCAGTCTGCCGTAGAAGAAGCCTCCATATGCTCTGCCTCCTGACTGATTGGAATCAGCCTGAGAGACCTGGTAGGCTTCCGGATCCATGTGGCAGTCTTTGCTCTTTCTGCCAGAAAATCCAGCATTTCCTTTGGGTTTGCAAACGTCGTTTCAAATGCGTCCGCGTAGATTCTTGTTTCATTCATGTGTTCTTCCACCTTTCTTAAATAAATTTTTTATCCATAAACGGCACGCTGGCCAGTTTTGGCAACTTCATCCGTAGAATTTGTCTATGACATTTTTAGGGATGACTGCAATAAAAAAGGAATGAAACAGAGATTTTCTCCATTCATTCCACACTGACTGGCTGATATGTTAATGAACAAATCCAGCCTAAAAAACAAAAAGTGCCACTGTAAGCCGGAAACGGCGTATGGTGACACTCCTTACAAACATAAACAGCTTATGCCAGACAGATTCCTTTTTCTTCTGTCCTCTGCTTCCTGGATTCCTAACAATCCGAAAGCTTCCCCACAAGGGACATGCATAAAATCAACTATACCAGTATAGTAACACAAGATATAGTTGATGTCAATTTTATTTATACTATATATAGATTATTCTTTTGCGCATATACAATATACAGTATTACGCATCGCTTTCTGTGATAAACTCTACAGCTTCTCCCAGAAAATCCTTACATGTATGCTGAACCTTTCCATACAGTCGGTCATCCTGTTTTGCAGACTCACTGCAGGACTCCATATAAGGGCACTGGTCGCAGTTGTTCTGTATAGCATCTTTCAGCCATTCAATTTCTTTGGCAGTTCCGATCACTTTCACTCGCATCTACTCCTTCCAACAATCATCATATCCCAAAAGGCACGGTTTATCACATTTATTTTGTGAAATTCTTTCTTATATTGTATTATATCCCTAATGTACGGATATAATCAATCATATATTGATATATGCGGTATTTACAACTATTATATTCCGCAATTCTACATAATCAAATAGGATAAAATAAATTTGAGAGGTGTAGAAAAATGGATAAAAAGTATGTAGCAGACCGTATTACGGAGTTACGGATTAAGAAAAATGTATCAGAATACCAGATGAGCCTGGATCTCGGCAAGAACAAAAGCTACATCCAGAATATCAGTTCCAGACGTTCCCTGCCGTCCATGGGCCAGTTTTACGAGATCTGTCAGTACTTCAATATCACGCCATACCAGTTCTTTGACGAGGGCTTACACAATCTTCCTCTATACCAGAAAGCCTGTGACCTTCTAAAGCAACTAGATGAAGATGACATGATGACGATCATTCCTCTCTTAAAACGCCTGTCTAACAAAGAATAATAAGGGATTTTACCGGATTGCCTCCTGGCGATTCGGTTTTTTCTTGTTAGGGCATGGCCCTGTTCTCCATTGAGGAGTTTTTCGCTGATCCGAAAAACGGAACTTTGGAGAACAAATAAACCACCTGCTCTGCGGGTGGTTAAAATAGCTTTAGCGTTGTGTAAAAAACCTCCCCTGATATAATAAAAACAGGT
>CAJTAL010000078.1 GCA_910574285.1 Lachnospiraceae bacterium
GAGGTATTCTATATGGAATATTATGCTGAGTAAACAGAAAGAAAATCATAGGTTTTATTAATGATTGCAGATAGTTACTCTGCATAATATTTAACTCCGCATTAGACTGTATGCCGAGCTTGGGTATGCTGACAATCAATGCGCTTGCGGCTGCTGACAGCGTGGTTATCCCGACACAGCCCCATTATCTTTCCGCCAAAGGCTTAGAGCTGTTGCTTCGCTCCGTGTCTAAGGTCAAACGGCAAATCAACCCGCACCTGCGGATTGACGGCATCCTTATGACGATGGTAATGCCACGCACGAACATCTCTAAGGAAATCACGGCAACGGTAAAAAGTGCCTACGGGCAGAGGATTAAAGTATTCGACACACAGATACCCCACTCCATCCGTGCCGTGGAAGCTACCGCAGAGGGCAAGAGTATTTTTGCCTACGACAAAGGCGGCAAGGTAGCCGCCGCTTACGAACAGTTCGGAAAGGAGGTGGCAGAGCTTGGCGAGAAGCAGAGGAAGCAAAATCGAGCTGACCGCATACGATGACCTCTTTGAAACGGACGAGAGCCGTGCGGAAGCGAATCTAAGCAAAATAAGGGAAATCCCGATTACAGAGATTGATGAGTTCCCAGACCACCCGTTCAAGGTTTTAATGGACGAGGACATGGAGCAGCTTGTGGACAGCGTAAGGCGGAGCGGCGTGATGACCCCTGCTACTGTTCGCCAAAAGGAGGACGGGCGGTATGAGCTTATCAGCGGTCACAGGAGGAAAAAGGCTTGCGAGCTTGCGGGGCTTGAAACGCTCAAATGCGAGGTTAAGGAGCTGACCCGTGACGAAGCGATTATTGTCATGGTTGAGAGTAATCTCCAAAGGACTACTATCTTGCCGAGTGAGAAAGCCTTTGCGTATAAGATGCGGCTTGAAGCTATGAACAGACAGGGACAAAGGAATGATTTAACTTCTTCTCCACTGGATAATAAGTTAAAGGGGACAACTTCAGCGCAACAAGTAAGCCAAAAAAGCGGTGACAGTCAACCGCAAATTTATCGCTATATCCGTCTGACAGAGCTTGTACCCGAAATTCTGCAAATGGTAGATGAACGCCAGATTGCTTTCCGCCCAGCGGTGGAAATCTCTTATCTTTCCGAGGAACAACAGTACACGCTTTTAGAAGCGATGGGCTACAACGATGCCACGCCCTCTCTTGCACAGGCTATCAAAATGAAAAAGTTCATGCAGGAGGGAAAGCTCACGGATGAAGTTATCCAGAGCATCATGCAGGAGGATAAGCCAAACCAGAAAGAGAAGCCCGCCTTTAAGGACGAGCGGATAACCAAGCTCATACCGAAATCCATCCCCAGAGGGCAGGAAACAGATTTTGTCGTAAAGGCGTTGGAGTTCTACAACCGCCATTTGCAGCGGAGCAAGGCTCACGAGAGGTAAGGCAGGAAAAATAGGGATTTTGGAGATGGACGCCGAGGGGAAAGTCTGCCCTTTGGGGATAGCAAATTTTTTTAAACTTCCCCCTCTCCACACCTCTCCCCCTAGATACTGCCAGTAACTATCCGAGAAAAGAACAATTAAAGCTGTCCACACGGGCGGCTTTTTTTTCTGCCAAAAAATAACTATCAACATGAGAACGAACAGGAGGTAATGAATGAAGATTCGTAAATTATTTCAAAGGGCTGCGGCGTTTGCACTGGCTGCGGTCACGGCACTGTCCGCCGTCCCTGCCACGACAGCGTTTGCAGCGGGCGACATCGGCAAAATTTCCTTTACCCACACCTATGACGGCGCAGGGAACGCCATTCCTGATACCTTGTCACAGCTTATCCGCACGGCTTTTATCCCGAAGCCTGGGACGAAGTTCTATGTGGCAGACTTTTCTGCTATCGAGGCGAGAGTTATCGCATGGTTTGCCGGGGAGCAGTGGCGCACAAAGGTCTTTGAGGAAGGCGGCGATATTTACTGTGCATCCGCAAGCCAGATGTTCAAGGTTCCTGTTGAGAAGCATGGGGTGAACGGACACCTGCGCCAGAAGGGTAAGATTGCGGAACTTGCGCTCGGCTACGGCGGTTCTGTAGGCGCACTCAAGTCTATGGGTGCTCTTGATAATGGTCTTACGGAGGATGAACTGCAGCCGCTGGTGGATGCGTGGAGGCAGAGTAATCCGCACATCGTCAGCTTCTGGTGGGACATCGACAGGGCGGTGAAGAAAGCCATAAAGGAGCGGATGCCGCAGACGGTTTATGGCATTAAGATATTCTGCCAAAGCGGTATGCTTTTCATTACGCTTCCTTCGGGCAGGAACCTTTCCTATGTAAAGCCTCGTATTGGTGAGAACCGTTTTGGCGGTGAGTCAGTCACCTACGAAGGTATCGGCGGCACAAAGAAGTGGGAGCGGCTTGAAAGCTACGGTCCGAAATTCGTGGAGAACATCGTGCAGGCCACATCACGTGACCTGCTGATGAATGCAATTAAGACACTCCGCTGTTGCAGCATCGTAGCCCACTTACATGATGAAATCATCATCGAAGCTGATCCGAGTATGAGCCTTGATGTCCTTTGTGAACAGATGGCGAGGACGCCACCCTGGGCGAAAGGGCTGCTGTTACGGGCAGATGGATATGTTTGCGATTTTTATAAAAAATCAGATTGAGACGTCAGATTTTACCTCCTGCCAAGGCTACCCGGTAGGAGGTGTTTTTTTTATTATGAATGTGACACAGATTAGCGAGAACGGGATGATTGCGATGGAGCTTCCAAAGCCCACAAATCAGGAAATGCAAAATGAATATGATTATATCCTTGCGGAACAGATGACGAAAAATCTCCTTTGCAAGGGACTTATTACAGAGGATGAGTACGGACGGATCATGGACAGAAACCGCGATTCTTTTTCTCCGCTTATATTGAGGATCATGCAGAAATAACTTGCTATTTCATGCAGTTAGAGTGATAGATACAATACCCCGATCAGAGAGGAGGCGAGACAATGAGTCGGATAACAAAGATTGAAGCTGTAAAAAAGCAGCCAAAGAAAAAGATTCGGGTGGCAGCATATGCCAGGGTATCTACGGGAAGCGATAAGCAGCTGGCAAGTCTCGATACACAGAAGCGCCATTACGAGCAGTATATCAAGGCAAGACCGGATTGGGATTATGCCGGATTATATTTTGACGAAGGTGTGACAGGAACGAAGATGGCCAAGCGTGAGGGCCTGCTGCAGATGCTGGGGGATTGTGAGAGAGGGCTGATTGATTACATTATTGTGAAATCGATAAGCCGGTTTTCCCGAAATACCGTAGAGAGCATAGAAACTATACGCAGACTGTCCGAGAAAGGGATTTATATTTTCTTCGAGAAAGAGAATATCGACACCGGGAAAATGGAGAGCGAACTTTTACTTTCTATTCTCTCAAGCCTTGCGGAAAGCGAGTCGCGGTCTATTGCAGAAAACAGTAAATGGAGCGTTCAAAAGAGGTTTGCCAATGGAACCTATAAGCTGGGGTATATGCCGTATGGTTATAAAAAGGTCGATGGAGACATGGTAGTCGATGAGGATGAGGCTAAGATTGTCAGGCAGATTTTTGCTGATTACATCTCAGGCAAGTCCACGCAGACCATTGCCAGGAAACTAAATGAACGTGGCATTTCTCCAAAACGCGGTAATACATGGAGTGCCCATGTAGTAGGTGGAATGATCAAAAACGAGAAATACATCGGGGATGTCCTGCTTGGAAAGACTTATACGGATTCACAATTTAACAGGCATATCAATCACGGAGAGAGGGATATGTATTATATTGAAAACCATCATCCGGCTATCGTGAGCAAAGAGGATTTTGAAAGTGCCAATAAGCTTCTTGAGTTTAATTGCAAGGAAAAGAATATAGAGACCGGGAGCGGAAAGTGTCTCAAAAGATATGCGCTTTCGGGAAATGTATTCTGCGGAGAGTGTGGAAGTAAATGGAAGCGCCAGATGAGAAACGGCATTCCCTGTTATGTGTGCGACAGGCATATCAGGGATTCTTACTCCTGCGGACAAAAGGCTGTAAGAGAAGACTTCATTCAGGCGGCATTTATGACCATGATGAATAAGCTGACATTTGCGAAAAAGGAAATTCTTTATCTGATCGGCAAGCATGGCGGAGAAAATTCTGCGGCAGTTTATGACAGGATAAACCGGCTTCAGGATGAGTTTGAAAGTGTGATTGCAAGAAGAGAATCCATACAGATTTTTTTTGCCAAAGGGCTTCTTGATCCGGCAGTATTTCAGGAAGAACTGGATGCGGTTACGGAGGAGGAGCGTCGGATCATTACAGAAAAGGACAGCCTTACAAAGGGTGTCACAAATTATCACGATAAGGCGGTCGCAATTGCAAAACTCATCGCATATGCCGGAAAAGGTATGATGCTTACAGAGTTTTCAGAGGAGATCTTCTCAGAGCATATAGACCGGGTGGTGATCATCAGCAGAACAGAAGCGGAGTTCCAGCTGAAATGCGGGCTTGTACTCCGGGAAAGGATACAGGAATGAAACATACACCTTTTGGATACGACATTGTAGATGGCATGGCGGTAGTGAATGAGGCTGAGGCAGAACAGCTGCAGACACTGTTTGCAGGATATCTGCTGGGGCTGTCGCTCAAGGCAGCAGGCGCAATGGCGGGGATAAAGACCACGCACAGCCAGATAAAGAGGATATTGCAGAACAGGAAATACTTAGGGGATGAATACTATCCGCAGATTATGGACGCTGAGACTTTTGAGGCAGTGAATCTGGAGAGGAAGAGACGCGAAAAATTGCTTGGCCGGAGTAACCTTCCCTTAAAAGGAATATCAGATGCGATTGTATATACCAGATTTTCATTTGGAGATATCACAAAGAAATACTCCGATCCATATAAACAGGCCGAGTATATTTACAGCCAGATAAAGGAGGTTGGAGTCTGATGGCATTAGCACAGAATATAACAGTAATCCCGGCAAAAAGAATGATAGGCACACAAAGACCGGACACAAAGGTTCAGAAAATCAGAGTTGCTGCCTACTGCAGGGTTTCGACAGAATATGAAGAGCAGGAGTCGAGCTACGAGGTTCAGGTGGAGCATTACACGAACTACATTCATTCTAATCCGGAATGGGAACTGGCCGGGGTATATGCTGACGATGGAATCAGTGCAACGAACACGGCAAAGCGGGATGCATTTAATCGTATGATCGAGGATTGCCGCGCCGGAAAGATTGATATGATCCTTACCAAATCGATCAGCAGATTTTCGCGGAACACGGTAGACTGTCTGAAATACACAAGAGAACTGAAGACGCTGAATATAGCTGTATTTTTTGAAAAGGAAAACATAAATACACTCGATGCCAAGGGTGAAGTGCTCATGACGATTATGGCGGCGCTGGCCCAGCAGGAATCAGAGTCCTTGTCGGCAAATGTAAGGCTGGGGATTCAGTTCAGAAATCAGGAAGGAAAGGTACGGGTGAATCATAATTGGTTTTTGGGATACACCAAAGATGAGGAAGGAAAACTTATCATTGATCCCGATCAGGCAGAAGTGGTGCGCAGGATTTATGCGGAATATCTTGATGGCAAAAGCCTTCTGCAGATAAAGCGAGGGCTTGAAGCGGACGGAGTTTTAAACGGTGCCGGTCATGAGAAGTGGTACGAGTCAAATATAAAGCAAATCCTTACCAATGAGAAGTATATTGGGGATGCGCTCCTGCAGAAAACCTGCACAGTAAGCATTTTGGAAAAGAAAAGAGTAAAGAATGACGGCGCTCTTCCGAAATATTATGTAGAAGGCTGTCACGAAGCCATAATTTCAAGGGATATATTCCTGCAGGTGCAGTCAGAAATGAGACGCAGGGCAAACCTGTCAGCGGTCGGGAAAAAGAGAGTCTACAGTGGGAAATATGCTTTGTCCAGCATTGTTTACTGCGCTCATTGCGGAGATATTTACCGCAGGATTAAATGGAACAACAGAGGCTATCGGTCAATCGTCTGGCGGTGCGTAAGCCGGGTGGAGAAGGGCGGACCGGATTGTACGGCGCGAACTGTCCGCGAGGATGAACTTCACAGGGCGGTGCTCACGGCGGTGAATGATGTCCTGAACAGAAAGGACAGCTTTCTTCCGATACTGAAAGAAAATATTAGGGCGGTTTTTGGAGAGGATATAACCGGAAAAGTCGAGGAGATTGACAAAGAGATAAAACATAGACAGGCCGAACTTCTCAGGCCAGGGAACAGCGATAAGCAGATCGAAAAAATCGGTGACGCCATAACCTACCTTCGTGAGTCCCGGCAGGAAATTCTTACGGAAGCAGCATTAAAAAAGGATACACGGGACAGGATAGAGAACATGATGAGCTTCCTGGACAATCAGATCTGCGAGGTCACGGAATATTCGGAGACGCTTACGAGAAGGCTGATTGAGAAAGTTATTATTTACGATGAGAAGATGGTTGTCGAGTTCAGGTCAGGGCTTCAGATTGAAGTGGACGCATAATACATCGGTATTTTATTCCCGGCAAAAATCCCAGCTTACGAAGGCTGGGATTTTTGTCGTATCAGCGAAAAATAGAATTAGGTTGAATTTATCCTAACAAATGGTGTATAATATAAAAAAAGAAAGGAAACGCAATTTATGAATGTTAATTTGAAAAATCTTGTATCAATATCAGAGGCAAATCAGAATTTCTCAAAAGTTGCAAGAATGGTGGATGAAAATGGTGCAGCTGTAATATTAAAGAATAATGCGCCACGGTATGTGTTGATTGATTATGGTAGATTGCAGGCAGATGTAGAAGCGGATAATGAAATACTGGAGGATGTGGCAACTCGATTATTACAGAAGCATAGGAAAGCATTTGAGGAATTGGCAAAATGATTTTATTAAACAAAGAACAGATAAAGCATCTTCATGGTAAGCTGATACAGGAAACGGGTGGTATTGATGGAATACGGGATGAAGGTTTATTGGAGTCTGCGTTATCTGTACCCTTTCAATCTTTTGGTGGAGAGGAATTATACCCAACCATTCCACGGAAGGCAGCCAGGTTGTGTTATGGATTAATTAAAAACCACGTTTTTCTCGACGGGAATAAGAGAATTGGGATTTACGCAATGTTGGTATTTTTAGAACTGAATGGGATGGAGATAGAATGTAGTGATGAAGAGCTGGTTGATTTAGGATTGGAAATTGCTGCAGGTCAGTATAAGGATGATGATATTGTGCTTTGGATTATGGAACATAACAAATAATAAACAAGGGTTATTATGGCTACTACGAATTTGAATATCAGAATGGATAAGGATATCAAGGATCAGGCTGACAGGATTTTTTCCGAGCTGGGACTGAATATGACTACGGCTATCAATATGTTCCTCAGGACGACAATCAGGGAAAACGGGATTCCCTTTGCGCTTAAGTTGGATGTGCCGAATGAAACGACTGCCGCAGCGATCGAAGAAGGAAGGCGCATTGCTGCCGACAGCAGCGTAAAAGGCTATACCAATATGGACGATCTTAAGGCGGCTCTGGAAGTATAAGATACTGTGTTGACCAGTTTTCGCAAACGTAAAAGGTCGAGATTTGTTTCTGATTACAGTTTTGCACACGAGGATTACCCTGGCATCAATCCTGTTGACTCCGCGCATGTGGAAACTGTGTGTCTCTTGAGCAACCGAAAATTAAAACCTGATACTTATATAAAATTGAGTCTGGATATGGAGGATTATTACAGAATCAAAGATGCAGAGAAGGAAAAGAACAAGACATCATAACATCCTACCCGTAGTGATAAATTGTTCTACAGGAAAGGGTGCGAAGCATGGAAAATGTAGTATACGAGAAAGATTACGGAGAGGAATTCCGGGAGAGAAGTGATAAGGCGAAAGGACAGGGCTTTTTAGACACATTGAAGGATATCGGATTCTTCCAGGCATACAAAGAAGAAATGGATAAAATCCCAAAGCGTGTGGTTCCAAAGGAAAAAGAGGATTACGGATACCTGCTTGGAGAATGTGACTTTTTCGATTAAGGACGGGCTATTGCGGATGACCATATTCATTGGATATTTTGATAAGGTGTATTAAGGATGAGAGCATCTGTTAGTGTGAGGAATGGCGGGTGCTTTTTTCATGAAGTTATGGTATGCTGTAAGAAATCAATTAGCCGGAGGTACGGAGTTATGGACGATCAGCGGATTTTACTGGATTATGAAACGATCAAGGGAGCTGTCGCCGGGGAGAAGTGGGCAATGGAGCGGATTCTTAAACATTACGATTTCTATATGGATGAACTCGCCACAGTGAAGGAGCGGGAGCCGGATGGAAATGTGAAGTGTTATGTGGATGAGGTTTTGAAGCAGGCAATAGCATTGAAACTGCTGGAGGAAGCGGAGAGGAGAGCGAAAGAGAAAATTAATAGTGTTTGAATCCATCCGGGATTCTTTCATAATTCGCAATCTACGAAGCTGCCTGGAAGAAGAGCATGGGGATAATACGCTTTTAGGGGTGAAAAATGGTATCCCGTTTATCTTGGATTTTTCTATTCCTACAAAATTGTAGCCTAACAGTAATATTGCAGTAAGGTATGGATAGTATACTTTTATTGAATGCGAAATATAGCAGAGAGGTATACTGGATGCTAAAAATAAAGAAACAAATCGGAATTTATGTAATCAGAGGTGAGAAAGTTAATGAGAACACTTTTTTTAAGTTCAAGTGGTTTGAATGAAAGTACTACTAAGTTATTTTGGGAATGCATCGGCAAAGAACCTCAAAATACAAAAGTGATTTTTGTTCCATCTGCTGCAATTGAAAATGATGCCGCAAGAGAAGGTATTGTAATATGCTTGGAGCGACTTATGAGTATGGGTATACCTATAAGTAATATCTTTTTATATGATTTAGCACTTCTGCTCTCCGACGGATACAAAAGGACATATTCAAGTTATGTTGATGATATACCCACACAGATTCGATTAATGAATGTTGAAGAACTTTCTCAATATGACACAATTGTTTTTTGCGGTGGCAATGCCTCAGTGCTTCTGAACGAAGTAAACAGAACAGGGTTTTCAAAACCTTTAAAACAGGCAATAGAGAATGGGTTGGTATATCTGGGGATTAGTGCAGGAAGTATGATTGCCGCAGGAAACTTTGCTGATGGATTAGGCTATTTAACAAATCCGCTGATACCACACGTTGAAATAGGAAATCCTTGCGGGGAAATAACTAATAACGATTCGATAAAATTGTCTGATGGGCAAATTGTATGGATTCAGGGAGAACGTCAGGAAATTATTTGCTAACTTCGAATTTGAGAGGGAATTGAATATGAATAAGGAATGGTTGAACTTAATAAAACAATTTGTGTAGATTTTTAGTCTGCCAGATTAAAATTTGAGATTTGAGGTACAGCGTATGAAAGGTTTCCATAGGGACAATCAGCTATTTTCTCTTTGTGGTTTGAACTGCGGATTATGTCCTATGCACTTAAATAAATATTGTCCCGGCTGCGGTGGCGGAGAGGGGAATCAATCCTGCAAAATTGCAAAGTATAGTTTAGAACATGATGGTGTGGAATATTGTTTTCGGTGCAGAGAGTACCCCTGTGAGAAGTATGAGCATATAGATGAATTTGATTCATTCATTACACACAGTAACCGAAAAGCTGATTTGAAAAAAGCAAGAGAGATAGGAATCGAAGCATACAATGCGGAGCAGACAGAAAAGACAGAATTATTGAATTTACTGTTAGCCAACTATAACGATGGCAGGAAAAAGACTCTTTTTTGTGTGGCGGTCAATCTTTTGGAATTGCAGGAAATAAATGGGATACTTTTGCAAATCAAGGGTAATTCGGAACTGGAAAGATTGACACTCAAAGAAAAAAGTTCTTATGCTGCGGGGGTGTTTCAAAACGCAGCAAAGCCAAAGAATATTGAACTAAAGCTCCGGAAGAAAAAATAATCTCTAAGAAAGGAAAACTTACATGAAATACAATTGTACGGTTATATCGGTAGCAGACATCAACGCTGCAAGAAAGTTTTATGATGATTTATTCGGATTGGAAGTATTTCAGGATTATGGAAGAAATATAGCTTTTACCTGTGGTTTAGCTTTACAGCAGGATTTTGATTGGCTTGTTCATTTATCAAAAGAAAGTGTATTGACAAAACCCAATAATATGGAACTGTGTTTTGAAGAAGAGGATTTTGACGGTTTTCTGAACAAGTTGAAAGAATACCCGGATATTGAATATCTGGGAGAAGTGATCGAGCATAGTTGGGGCCAGCGGGTGATTCGGTTTTACGATTTGGACGGACACATCATTGAGGTTGGCGAGGATATGAAAATGGTGATAAAGCGTTTTCTTGCTTCCGGCATGACTATGGAAGAAGTTTCTGTGAAAATGGACGCTTCTATTGAGGATTTGACAAAACTTCTAAACAGATAATACATGGGACGAATAAACAAATCGGTATTTGCAATATTGTAGTAGGGAGCTTCCTGTATAATAAAAAATGTGGATGTTGAAAATTGAAAATACCTCAGAGTACAATAAGACTACTGACTGGCAGGTTAGTAAAAATCTTATTGAACAGAGAGGTATCTACAATGAATTCTAACACACAAAACGCAAAAATTGAAGCTATTACAGAAATTACTTTGGTACTCGGAATCGATGTCGGAAGTGAAACGCACTATGCGAGAGCTTTTGATTACAGAGGAATTGAATATTCAAAGAAACCATTTAAGTTTAGTAACACAGAGGCCGGATTTGTGACATTTAAGGCATGGATTCTGGATCTCGAAGAAAAGCATGGGAAGGATAAGGTGGTTCCGGGTATGGAACCGACCGGGCATTACTGGTTCAATTTGGGGAAGTTTCTTCAGGATCATGAAATGAAACCGGTTCTTGTGAATCCTCATCATGTGAAGAAGTCAAAAGAACTCGACGACAATAACCCAACTAAGAATGATCGTAAGGATCCGAAAGTCATTGCAGGATTAGTCAGAGAGGGACGATACATGATCCCATACCTGCCTGACGGTGTTTACGCTGACCTTAGAACAGCATCAAACATAAGATTTCAGTTACAAGCGGAGCTTACAAGAATTCAAAACAGGATCAGTCGTTGGTTCAATATATATTTTCCTGAATATAAGACGGTATACGGAAAACCAAATGCGAAAAGCGGAATGCTGATCCTTAAGGCAGCACCACTCCCGGAAGATATCCTGACGTTGGGTATTGATGGAGTGAACCAGATCTGGCGAGATGCAAAGCTGAGAGCAGTTGGAAAAGCGAGGGCTAAGACCCTGATAGAAGCTGCTGGGCACAGTGTCGGAAGCAAAGAGGGTGCAGTGTCTGCAAGAATGGAGATCCGAATGCTGCTGGAGGATTACGGAACCAGAAATGCACATCTTCAGGAAGTAATGGATCTGATCGAAGAGCTGGTAAACCAGATTCCAATGGCAGAAAAATTGTTGGAGATCAAGGGAGTGGGAATCAAGACCGTGTCTGGATTTCTTGCAGAAGTAGGGGATATCAGCCGCTTCAACAATCCGAAAGAACTGCAGAAGCTTGCAGGATTGGCACTGGTTGAGAATAGTTCCGGAAAGCACAAGGGAGAGACAACCATAAGCAGACGAGGTCGAAAGAGGCTCAGATATCTGCTCTTCGAGGTTGCAATGTCGCTTGTAGCGAAGAACCCAGAGTTTAGAGAACTTCATGGATACTATACGACCAGAAAGCTAAATCCATTGAAGAAGATGCAGTCGCTAATGGCGATTGCGGCAAAACTGCTTCGTGTCTTTTATGCCATGCTGACAAAAGGGGTGGACTATGACCCCCAAAAGATGATCAGTGACATCAAGAGACCAGCGGCTTATTTTCAGGTATCATAAGCAACACAAGTAACTATGAGGAGGCTGTCATCTGGACAGTCACTGAACAAAGCAGAATGTAACAGATAACGTCCACTGATGAAAGTGCTGATACAGGAAGCGAGTCAGTAATCAAAAATACAACCTAAACTCCCGATAAATTATACACATAATCTAGTATAAAAGTGTTGAGAACCCGCATAAATACTGATGTTTTTACTTTTTTCTATTTACAAATCTGTGTATAAATTATATAATATAATTATATATTATACACAGGAAAGAGGATTGTAGTATGGCATCATATGTTTATGTTAAAAACCCCAACGGAACCACTTATGTATACGAGAATGAATCTTATTGGGATAAAACGGAGCAAAAAACAAAGCACCATCGTAAATGTGTTGGCAAGCTGCATCCTGAAACAAATGTAATCATTCCAACCAGAAAAAAATCTGTTGCCACTAACAAAGCGGATCCACAAACAGAACATTGCCGCGTGTCTACAATCGGGCCGGCGTTGCTTCTTGATAAAGCTGCTCGCGAAACAGGGCTTGTCAAAATCTTATGCTCCTCTTTTCCAGAAGATTGGGAGCGTATCCTTACCTGTGCTTATTATCTTGCCAGTGAAGGAAATGCGCTTTGCCATGTAGAACAATGGTCTGCCTATAACCAACATCCATACCAGTCTAAACTTGCAGACCAGCGTGTCAGCGAACTACTAAGTCGTATCACCTCTTCACTGCAACAGGATTTTTTCGGGAAATGGATTGCGACCAAACACAATAAAGGGTATTTTGCCCTTGATATAACAAGTATTTCGTCCTACAGTGAGTTTATTGACTATATTCGCTGGGGATATAATCGGGATGGTGAGGATCTTCCCCATGTCAACCTCCTGATGTTGACCAGTGAAGAATCCCATCTGCCTATATACTATAGGATACTTTCAGGAAGTATCAAAGATGTATCTACAATAGATGAAAGTCTAGCCAACTTAAAGCTTTTGGGATCACGTTCTGTTCATCTGGTCATGGATAAGGGGTTTTTTAGTGAGGCAAATATCAATGCGCTATATAACAGCCATTATCGT
>CAJTAL010000079.1 GCA_910574285.1 Lachnospiraceae bacterium
TTTTGTCAATAGTAAATCTGCTGATTTTTCGACGAAAAATTTGTGCAATATTTTAATTGAGATAGTGGTCTTGAATGAAGAAAGGCACAGGGAACCCCGTGCCAATTAAAAGTAAAAACACAATATGTTGTAGTTGCTTGAGTTAGGTTGTTAACATTGATAATAAAATAATCGCTCACGATTTTCTTTTCTTTCTCTGTCAGATCACTAAAGAGTTCTTTGAAGAAGATCTCGGTTGTGATATCCGATGCAATGTCACGTCCGCTATCTGCGATAAAGTCTGTCGCACAACCGTTTTCTGACTCTAAACCACAAAATAATACTGTATTATTTCTCTGATGCTACTGATCAAACATATAATGTTCCTTATTATAAGAAATATTAAGAACTTCCAGCTCCTCTGCTGTAATATTAGCGTATTTCACCTTCTGATATCTGTCGTAAAATGTGTATTTTCTTTCTTCCATGATTGTTCCTCCAATTTGTCGTTTTTGTTGGTTTGATTTATGACAAATCAAAAATCATGGATATCTGGCATAATGCCTGCCTCTTCCCTGCATCTTGATATGCTCTTCCTTTCCGGCGTCTACCTGTTAAAAAGGAAGCTTTTTCAAATCAGCAACCTGTTTTTAGGTATAAAAAAAGGCCATGCCCTTCCGGGCACAGCCTGACGCCTTATAATTTGAGAAAAAAAACCTCCGCAAACATTACGTCTGCGAAGGTCTATTTCTCTCAGCATATCAATTCTAACATGCACGTATTTTCATTGTAATACCATTCACATGCCAGTTTACTGTCAGTTCACTGCCACTTTACTTCCACTTTTCTTCCAGTTTATTTCCTCCATCTTATTCTGTATCTTTTCCGGTCGCGTAAATGCCCAGAGCATTGTTGCATACAACCGGATTGCTTTCTTACGGTTTCGATAATAAGTGGTGCTTGGCATATCATCCAGCATCATCATCACATCTTCATTGGTATTTCCTGCTTCAAAATATCTATATTTTAAAAGCCGATAATACAGCTGTCCATTCTTTGGATAATCCCTCAAAGCTATCAGGGAATCTCTCATAATTTCCAGCAAACAGAGATTCATATCATTATTCAGAAGCTTTTCCTGGATTCTGCGTTTCTCTGCAGTCGCATCAAAATCTACCAGATCATATAACATTTCCTTCAGATGCTTCCCTTCTTCTGCATACATTTCATAATCTATATCCACAAGGTTCTTCTCAATACGGAACATTACCTTGGTATACTGACTCAGCAATAATTCCGTATTCTTATAAGCATCCTCTGCCACTTCTTCCATATTGATAAACATATCCTGTATTCTCTGCATAATTGTCCTCCTTCCCGACCGCTTCCGCAGCCAGACCAATCATTGTATTGTTTGTTCCATTCACAGTCTGTCACTGTCCTAACATCTCTTCATGCAGATTCCGCAGAAATATCCGCTGTGGGATAGCTTCTATTTCTGGCTGACCGGCAACTGTATGATCTATTGAAAGCAATCGGTTCTCACGGGAAAGGATGTATCCCCGACTGCTGATGTTCTCATCGAATATCTATCTCTCCAAAGGGGGCCCTGATTCAGTTAATGTCATTAACTTAAGAAAATTTCGATTATTGTAATAAGTGTTCAGATTAGCTTTCTTGAAAAATCACAAGATTTATGCATAACAAATAAACAAACCAAAAGTCTGCTTTTTGCCAGCTATATTCATTTGAATAATTTTTTATCCTATACGGTATGCGAAACTAACCCATCGTTTCTTTATTACTCGACGCTGATATTGTCGGTGTGGTCTTTGGGGTGATAGTTCTTTCTTAATCAGGCCTTCAACATCTATCGTTACAAATGTCTGGCGCAGATAATGCCTGCATATTTGAATTGCCATTGTGTAATTTAATTGGTATGTGTACTTACGGTTTCTTTCTTCCAGTATGATATTTGCTGAAATAATTTCACAAAAATTATACAGGATCAGTTTTGCGTAAATTTCCTGACAGATATATTCCACATTTTTAGAGTGAAGATTTGTCAGGCCAATCGTATATTTCAGCTCACGGAAAGAAGTTTCGATTCCCCATCGCATATGATAAAGTTCCTTGATCTTTTCAGGTGGGAATTCTTCTTTATCCAGGTTGCTGGCTATACATTCATAAACTCCATTTTCCAGCTGAAACTGTGTGAGTCTGAGATGAAGTGTATAAAACAAATTCTCAGAATCAAGAAAGTCAAATGGCGATGAATTTGAGAGATATTTATAACCTTTCGTTTTATAAAACTTTTGTTTACGGGTCATAATCAGTTCGATTTCTTCGTCAAATTCACAGGATACCGGCAAGGAAAGGCTTCCAGAAATGCTGCCTTTTTTCGAGGTATCTTTAATCCGGATTAGATAAAAGAGACCACGTTCCTGAATATTTGCAAAAATGTTATAAGTTTCGTATCCACGATCTGCCATAATGATAGTCTTCTGATTTGCAGTCAGCTTTTTAATCATTTCAATCATGGCAGAGGATTCATTTTCTTCATAAGGCTCCTGAATCAGAGCATCGACATATCGCCTGCTTTGGAGGTCATACAAGGCATTAAGATGCAGTTGATTAAAACCAAAAGTTCCTTCTTTACCAGCAAAATACGTGTGTGGATTTAGTGGATCACGAAATATATTCAAGTCAGAACCATCACAGGCAAGTAACTGGTAGCCTTGGTATTTTTTGTTACATAATATCTGCTCATGAAATTTATGAAATAAATATTCCATGGTATCTGGTTTCAATTTGTTCCTTTGTTTTATGAAACCAGAACGGGTTATTTGATTCAGATCATAATTAAAATATTTGTGTAATTCTGAGTTAAGTGAACCACCTTCCATAGTAAGTAGAAAGTTTATTGTCGAGGTAAAGTTCATCTTTCGATTTCTGGTAAAATCATGCCCAGGATTTTTGACGTAATCTTCTATCTGACTGGACATGCTGGAAATGGCAGCGTTGAGTTTGTTGCGGACATAATCAGCGTAAAAGTTCATTAGCAATTCCTCCTAAAATGTATTCATTCAAGGAGGCTTCGCCACATTTTTTCTGACATTTGTCAAGACCTTTTTCTGTTTTATTTTATAAATTTTTTTAAGTTAATGACATTAGTATATTAAGATCTTCCCCATTAAAGTAACTGACAAGAAAGCTCTGGACTATATCACCAATCCAGATAAGACAGATGAAAAAATACTGGTTTCCAGTTTTGGCTGCTCACCGGAAACTGCAGATCTGGAATTTGCTCTCACCAGAGAAAATGCAAAAAAGAATGGAATGGATAAGGGCGATAATCTTGCATTTCACTTAATTCAGTCATTTAAGCCTGGAGAAATTGACGCAGAAACCGCACATCGCCTGGGACAACAATTTGCGGATGAAGTGCTAAAAGGAAAATATGAATACGTGATCAGTACCCATGTTGATAAAGACCACATCCACAATCATATCCTCTTCAACGCCGCCAGCTTCGTCTCCAATCACAAGTATGTTTCCAACAAACGCAGCTATCATAAAATCTGTCGGATCAGCAATCGCATCTGCCAGGAAAACGGACTTGCCACCAGTATGCCAACCGGTGAAAAAGGGAAGAGTTATAAAGAAAATATGGAATACCATCGTGGAACCAGCTGGAAAGTCAAACTACGTGTTTCGATTGATAAGGCAATCTGGTCCTCTATCAATTATGAAGAATTTTTACAGAAAATGCAGTTGGCAGGATATGAAATACGACAGGGAAAAAATTTATCCTTCCGGGCACCTGAACAGAAAAATTTCACCTATATGAAATCTCTCGGAAGCTACTATACAGAAGAAAATGTCCGACTCCGCTTAGAGAAAAATCGTTATAAGACGAAAACTCCGAAGCCTTTGTCCAGAGAAGCTCGCCTGTATATCAATATCTCCACCTATATCACAACAGGCAATCGTGAATGCTTTGAACGCTGGGCAAAACTGAATAATCTAAAAGAAGCTGCAAAGACGTTCAACTATCTCTCCGAAAATAATCTCTTAAACTACGAGGACTTCCAACAGCATATTTCCAATGTTGAAAATTCCATCAAAGCGGCTGATCAGCACATCCAGAAAATCAGCACTGAGCTAACCACGCAGAAAGTCATTCAAAAACATTGTGACTCTTATCGGCTCTGTCGTAAAGTTATCGAAGATGCAAAATCAGCTCCAAATCCCACAGCATACCGGAGCAGACATCAGGCTGAATATCAGCTCCACGATTCGTTAAAAAAAGAGCTTCAGGATTTCGGCATTACCAAAATCCCAAGCTCTGAAAAAATCCAGAAACGAATTGACAATCTTGTATCTGAGAAAGCATCTACTATACGAGAGAAGCAGGAATTGCGGAAAAAGCAACTAACACTGGATATCATTCAGCAAAACTTTTCAGCACTACTCAACACGCAAAATATTGCATTATCCCATCCACTTCACGAAGAAACTTTGTAATCGAATAGGCGGGGATTTTGATTAAATCCCCGCCTATTCGATTATTGAAGAGAAGATGTATCTTTCTACTGTTTGTTAGTCGAACATAATATACTTTACATTGCTTTATGATTACTTACTTTAAATTTTTAGATTTATTTTTCTCTACAAGTAGATGGTTATACCTTAAAAATTGATAAACTTATTTGGAAGCCAGCTAAAATAAAAGTGTGTCTAGACTATATAGGTCGTATTACAGATAATTTATTATCTAATATAAGAAAATATGCAGACCCTTTAATTCCTATAGAAATATCTACGCTATATGTAAATCATTATGTAGGCATAAAAATAGAAAATAAAATTGCTGAGCCTTGCCGATATCATGGTTCTGGAATAGGAACTAAAAACATAAAAGCAATGATGCAACAAATGAATGGTTTATGTGAAATTAAATTTGCTTCTGATTATTACTGTATTATTCTCTATTTTCCAATTGACTTATAGATATATTATAAAATCTGTCAAATAAATATTCATACGAATGCAAGCAATTTCATAATCAAACAGAGCTTGAGAGACAACCACATTTTCGATTGTCTATCAAGCTCTGTTTATCTCTTAGTACTTCAGATTATTCATTATTACTCTGCCTTTGACTTTGCTAACATAGCAATATCCCCCACACCATTTAAAACCATAGTTGGACGATACGCATAAGTTTTGAGTGTATCCTTCGTTGAACATCCAGAGAGAACCAATACAGTAGACATACCACTTTCCATTCCTGAAATCACATCTGTATCCATACGATCCCCAACCATTACAGCTTCTGCTGAATGACATCCAAGCATATTCAATCCTGTTCTCATCATCAGTGGATTCGGTTTCCCACAGAAATATGCCTGTGTACCTGTTGCCATTTCTATAGGTGCAATCAATGCACGACAAGCAGGAGCAATGCCGTTCTCAATCGGTCCGGAAACATCTGAGTTTGCTCCGATCAGCTTTGCACCTTTCAGAACTAAATTCGTTGCTTTTGTTAATATATCCAATGAATAGGAGCGTCCCTCTCCCACAACAACATAATCCGGATTTACATCATTCATTGTGATACCTACATCATAAAGTGCATTTAACAGGCCGGCTTCTCCTATCACAAATGCCGAACAGCCTGCCGCCTGTTCTTTTAAAAATGCGGCTGTTGCCAATGCGCTGGTATAAAAATGTTCTTCTGGCACATCAAGTCCCATCCTTGCCAGTTTCTGATTTAATTCCCGTGGTGTATATCCACTATTATTTGTCAAAAATAAATATTCTTTCTTTTCATCATGCAACCACTGGATGAATTCTGGAACACCTGGCAATATCTGATTGCCATGATAAATCACACCATCCATATCACAGATGAATCCTTTTTTTTCATTAAAATCGATTATGGATTTTCTCATGTTCATATGCGCCCTGCCTTTCTTGTTTCTTTAGAATGCACCTTGCTCTTTTCATAATAAAATAAAGCGCTATTTTCTACAAATATTTTCATATTATATCATCCACACATAAAATCAAATACATAGTACTGTGAAATCGAAGTAAATATTTCTATCAACAGAACCTTTTATGACAACATCTCTTTCACACAAGTACTCCGATAATCACTCGGTGATATTTTATATCTTTCTTTAAATACTCGGTTAAATGTTCTCTGACTTTCAAATCCACTATCCAGACAAATGTTTGTAATAGAATCACTCGTATTTTCCAAACGCTGGCATGCATAGTTCAGCCTTGCATCGTTAAGATATTGATTAAAGTTTCTATGGAATGTTTTGGAAAAGAGTCTGGATAAAACATATTTGCTCACCCCCAGATCTTTTGCCATCTCTTCCAGCGAAAATTTCTTCTTGAAATTTGCTGATATATAGGAAACTGTCTGGTAAATAAGATCGTTGCTCCCCACATTACTCTTTTCTACCAAATTTAATTTTCCTATGCAGCGTGCCAACACAATTTGAAGATATGCCTGTGCAACAGTAATATCCGACTGTTCTGTCTCTAAAATTGCATTTATAACCCTATATACCTCCGGTTCAACCTTTTCCGCTTTGATGATTGGGTATTCAGGAGCCATGGATTGCATGATATCTGCAAATTTGGCTATCGTAAATGGCGATGCAATCAGATAAGTCGCTTTATTTACACCGGGTGTCAGTACCTGATAGTGATGAATAACATCTGGAAATACAAAGCCTATATCTCCTTTTTCCATATGGTATAGTTCCTGTCCGACACCAAGTTCTAATGCTCCACTTGTTACACAAACGATCTCCAGTGCATTATGAAGATGTGGTTCAATATGTTTTGACTTCCTATTTATTGCTATGATCTCCTCTTTTGTGTCAACATATTTTAACTGCATGAAATACTCCCCTTTGCAACATTTGTCTATATCTTCTTTCGATTTGGCAAGCAATCCTTTTACACCTATCTTATAATCAACTTGTAAATAAGGAAAGGAGGAATTGCAAATGAGCAACCTAAAAAAATATCTGAATGACCTTTTAGTATTCTACACTGAATATTTTGAGCATCCTTACCATGTATAAATACTAAAAGGACTATTTTGTGAGAACTGAATATTTTCTTAAGGCCATTTCACAAAAATGAAGTGGTCCTTTTTTATTTTCAAAATACAGTTCAATCACTTTATATATAGAAAAAAGCACTGTCTCATCGAGCAATGACCAGACAACGCTTTCTCCTGTCAATTCTAATTTATGTCTGATGCATCTGTTACTTCATCTGCAGCAATTCCTTTTTCTGCTTTCAGTTTTTTATTTGCATCTTCAACATTCATTCTTGAAAGTGCAAACATAATCAATACATCAAAGATTAACGGAAGCCAAAGATACATGAACTGCATCATATCAAGTGCAGACTGTGGCTGAGTTGCATTTGTTCCGACATATCCACTGAGCTCAAGCATCCATCCAACAACAGCGGTTCCAATACCTCCACCGATTTTTACACCAAGAGAAGTACAAGAGTACATCGTTCCATCAATTCTCTTTCCCTGTGTAAGATAAGTGTATTCAGAGCAGGATGCAATAACAGCATTCATATCTCCCTGCCATGGTCCCTGACCTAAGGCTGCAAGAGCTGTAAACGCCATCATCAGCGGAACACTACCCATATATCCGGCAACAACAACAAGTGCTCTACCGATGACTGCTAAGACATAACCTCTTAAGTTCAGTTTATACATGCCTTTCCACTTACCAACTAATGTCGGTGTAAAAATCAGGGCAATGATCAGTGGAATATTTACTGCCCATGCAAATTGTCCAAACAAATTCTTATTTTTCAGTACCCATGTCATGTAATAAATGCCAGCTCCAATCATGGCACCATATAACTGCTGTAAAATATATGTTCCACAAATCATCATGTAATATTTGTTTTTGACAAGAAGCTTGAATGCCTGTACCATTCCATACTTTTCATTATCATTCTTTACTTCTCCTTCATTAAGTTCTTCCTCCGGAAGTTCCTTAACAGAAAGTGCTGAAATCGTATTTACGACCAGACCAATGATTGCATAGATAATAGCAACCGTTCTCCATGCCGCAGCATCTCCACCACATTTATCTACAAATCCAACTGTAATCGCCTGAATCAGAAGACTTGTTGAAAATGCAAAAATAAAACGGTAAGATCCCATCTGTACACGCTCTTTGCTGTTCTTTGTAATCAGTGACGTAAGTGCTGAATAAGCAATATTGTTTGCTGTATAAAACCCACCATTTAACAGTGTATAAGAAATAAAGAACCATGCATATTTAGCCGTTGTTCCCAAACTCACCGGTACTGCAAAGCAGCCGACCAGCGTAATGGCACAACCAATATATCCGTATAGCATCCAGGGTTTCGCTTTTCCCATTTTACTGTGTGTTTTGTCAATCATTGTTCCAAAAAATATATCCGTAAAACCATCAAATAGTTTTGATACGGCAATCAGGGTACCCACGACACCTGCAGCAAGTCCTACCGAGTCCGTCAGATAGACCATCATAAAAGATGTCAGGAACGCATAGACTACATTACCTGCAATATCACCTGATCCGTATCCAATTTTGTTATACCATTTCAAATACTTTTTTTCTTCCATCGAATTTCTTTGCTCCTCATCTTCATCGCACTTAGAATCTCAATATGGCTAACCGTATGATATCTAATTCTGTTTTTTTCTCTGATTTTGTCTGATTGCTCTGTATATCCGGACTTTACATTACAATCAGACTCTCTTTCCTTGTTTACGGGTTACATGAAACTTTATTATCCCTTTACATACGGTATCAGTGTAAACTGAAACCGGAATAATACATCATCAAATCGGTACTGCTCCAATACAACTGGACCACAACTATTAGAACCAATGCCATTTAATGCGTAGTCAACACAGAATACTACACTATCTGATTCTATTAATTCATAATTATGCGTTTTCTTCTCAAGTTCTTCCTGTGTATAATAAGAAGCATTGAATGAAAATGCCTTTTCTGCGGATGCCACAATTCCATATCGGCTGTTGTTAAGCTCTACATATTCACAATCATAATGGCTTCCATTTTCCTGTGGACGGATATAGTCCTCATGTAAATCCCCTACATCTGCCCGGTACAAACCGTGGCTCGCAGCCTGATGTTTATCACAATAACTTTCCTGTGGTCCCATTCCAAAGTATCTTACAGCTGAAAGTTTTTTATCCAGGAACATCCTCACACCAAATCTCGGAAGATCCGGGAATTCATCGTCTTTTGTTACTGCAATATCTGCATCAATCTTTCCAGCAGCTTCTATTTTCCATGTAATCGTCACATCAAGAATCTTCTGTACTGTCTCTGCCACAACGGAAGCATGGCTTGTAATCTTCACACCATGTTTTCCCTGCACAACCTCTGTCGTATAGGATCTTGTGTAAGCCTTATCATAGTGGGCTTTCTTCCATTCAGACTTGATGTACATATCGTTATCTGTTGGAGCTCTCCAAATATTTAATTCCATCGGATGGTTCAAGTATTCCCGCCCTGCGAATTTCATCTCTGTAAAGAGTGCAGTACGTTTGTCTATGGTATAAGCAAATTCACGCCCCTTGATATGAATCTGTGTATCATTTTCATTTACCTGTAATTCAGAGTCCACTACTGTTTTTGGTATCCATTTCTCTGCAAGTTTACATTTTGTATCCTCTTTACTTACCTCAATTTCATCAAATCCAAGAATATGGTCTTCATCCAACAGTGGCAATTCTTTTTTCAGATGGTAAATAAGTTTTAAATAACATTTCCCATTCTCTGGAACATTGATCTTCAGGTTTGTTTTTCCTTCCCCGTGTGGTGCCACAGAAAACTCCGGAAGTATGCCTTTGCTGATCACAAGACCATCCTGTGTCAGCTCATAACTAATCTTCACATAATCTTTCAAGTCATCAAAATCCATGTAGTTATGAAGCACCAGTTCTCCGCTTTCTTTGTTATAGGAAATAACTCTTGCCGGGCGATAAACATTCTTGTATTCGAAAAGTCCTGTATGTACCGTTCTGTCCGGATATACTAATCCATCCATACAGAAGTTGCCATCATGAATTTCTTCGCCATGGTCGCCCCCATAAGCATATATAGTCTTTCCATTCTCAGCAGTTCCATGAGCAATCGCATGGTCACACCATTCCCAGACAAAGCCGCCGCACATTTTATCATTATCCTGAATCATCTGGAAGTAATCTTCAAAATCTCCAGGTCCGTTTCCCATGCTGTGACAGTACTCTACCAAAAGGAAGGGTTTGCTTCCATCTTTATCCAGATATTCCTGAATTTCGGAAAGCGCTGGGTACATCCGGCTGTACACATCCAGATTGCTGTAATCATATGTTTCATCATAATTACGGTATCTTGCACTCTCATATTGTGTGATACGGTCTGGATCAAAATTCTTTGTCCATTCCAGTGCTTTTTCAAAGTTGCAGCCATAAGCACTCTCATTTCCCATTGACCACATAACAATACAGAAACGGTTTTTGTCACGTTCCACCATGAGTTTTACGCGATCAACGATTGCCTCTTCCCATACCGGATCATCTGCAATCTTCTCATTCCATCGTTTGAACCGATTGTAATCAGTGTCTTCTTTTCTGTAGATCATAAATGGACCATGAGCTTCAATATCTGCTTCATCTATTACCATGAATCCATACTTGTCACACATTTCATAGAAAAATGGTGCGTTCGGATAGTGGCTGGAACGGATCGCATTAAAATTATGCTGCTTCATTAACGTAAGATCTGTTGTAATCTGTTCCGGATTGATTGTAAATCCAGTAACCGGATCAGAATCATGTCGATTGACACCACGGAATTTAATCTTCTGTCCATTTAAATAAATAACCTGGTCTTTAATCTCTATCTTTCTTAATGCAATGTGATCTACAATTACTTCATTCTCTGTTTCAAGAATCAGTTTATATAGATATGGATTTTCTGTATTCCAAAGTTCCGGACTTGCGATTTCTAATACAACTGTTCCTTCTTCAGCAATACTTCCTAGTGCTACAACTGCTCCGTTTCTATCTTCAATCGAAATTTTTACATTTAACGGAGAGTAGAATTTCATTTCAATTTCTACTTTCGCAAGCATATCCTCAATTCTTGTTTTAATATGATAATCACTGATTGCCTGTTTTGGGCGTTTCAAAATGTACACATCCCGGAAAATACCACTCATACGGAATTTGTCCTGATCTTCCAAATAGGAACCATCACACCACTTCATTACCAACACTGCCACCGTATTCGTTCCATCCTGAAGTACATCGGTAACATCAAACTCACTGGTCATATGCGAAACCTGGCTGTATCCTATGTAAGAGCCATTGATCCATACGTAAAAGCAACTGTCTACTCCTTCAAAGTTCAAAAAAGATTTTGGCGCTTTCTCATCTCTACTGTACTCAAAAGTATGTACATAGGCTCCACACGGAATGTCCTGTGGCACATATGGTGGATCAAACGGAAATGGATACCGGATGTTTGTATACTGGTGTGTATCATATCCAGCTATCTGCCATACACTTGGAACCTGAATCTCATCAAAATTTTCTGTATCATAATTCTTCTCAAAGAAAGAATCCTTAATGTCATAGATGCTGTTAAAATACTGGAATTTCCAAGTTCCATTCAATAACTGCATACGATCTGACTCTTCTCTGTGTTCCACCAAGTTATCCATTCTTCTGGATGCCGGAATATAATAGGCTCTGGCTGGCATTGTGTTTTCGTGCAGTACGCTTAGATTTTCATAATAACGTGGTACGATCATAAATAGCTCTCCTCCAATACATATACTTTTTTGTTCTTTGTTTTCCTAAAGCAAACCTTATACTTTACTTTTTGTTTACGTTCCTTAGTTATGCTATATATAGCTTATCCTAATTCGCAAAATATGTCTATGAATTGGATTAGACAAAATATGCACTAAATGATACAATGATAAAAAGTACGAAAAGAGGTGCTGTCCTATGCATTTGAACACCGGTTATTTGAACCACTCACATATGGATTTCAAAGACAAAAGTCGTCCGCTGATTGTCGGTAGCTGTGGTACTTACCGTCTTTCCAGACATCCCAAACTTCCGACCTACCGTCCAAGGGGTCGTCTGGATTATCAGATTATATATATCACTGCTGGTTGTGGGCATTTTCATTTTGATAATGTAAATAACGAAACGATTGTTCCAGCCGGCAACATTGTACTGTACAGACCGAAAGAACTTCAGAAATATGAATATTACGGAGAAGATAAGACAGAAGTATACTGGATTCACTTCACAGGAAGCAATGTGAAAAATATCTTACGTCAATATGGGTTTCCGGATAAAGAACGTGTCTTTCAAGTGGGTACATCTAATGAATATGAACAAATTTTCAAACGTATCATTATCGAGCTCCAACGCTGTCAAGATAATTATGAGGAAATGCTTGTCCTTTTGCTACGTCATCTTCTGATTAGTTTCCACCGGGAACTGACAAGAGAGCACATATTAAAAAATGAATATCTTGATCATGAGATGGATAATGCTGTTACCTTTTTCAGTGAAAACTACAATCAAAATATCAATATTGATGATTATGCTGCCTCACGAGGCATGAGTGTCAGCTGGTTTATCCGAAATTTCAAAAAATATACCGGTTCTACACCAATGCAATTCATTGTGGGAATCCGTATCAACAATGCTCAGATGTTACTTGGAGACTGTAAAATAAACTGTGTATTGTCGTAAATTGGTATGTAAAATCTTGTTTTTTCGACATTTCTAAAATCAATTCCCAGTGCCGATTTTTTTACAATTACCGTTATT
>CAJTAL010000080.1 GCA_910574285.1 Lachnospiraceae bacterium
AAACTGTCGTCCTCGACAATTAAAATCTGCTTCATATTCTCACTTCCTTTGCTTTTTGCAGATAGTATAACAGGCAAATGTCCGCGAAATGTTACAGCGGACAAAAAATTTAATTTTTGCATTTCTCTGTTATAGCAGTTCAAAATAATAACTCTATTATAGGCAGTTATCAAAGGTTTATCAATGCGGCAACTGTAAACAGATTCAACTACCGGCAAGCAATGCAATCTTCCGTAAGATTGCGTATTTAGCAGAAATCCCGTACCCGGAATTTCTGCTAAATGCTTGTTGGTGACATATCCCCAAACCCCTGAGATCATTGCCGTTGGCAATGGCTGCGCGTTCCGTTGGAACGCTGAAAAACAAAAGCGGAGAGAACCTATTGTCGTGATTTTTGCGATTCCCTCTGCGGTTCCCGCCCGGTGGGAATGTCCAGCAAATGCTCCACATTCGCCCGGACATTATGGAGCTCCTTCATATCAGCCCTGGCCTGCTTGTAAGAAGAATAGGCTTTCCGTTTCTGTTCCAGGAGCCCGGCGTATTCTTCCCGCAGAGATTTAACGGAGGGCAGCTTTGTGATTCCCAATCCGTCAAAGTGTTTCTTTGCCGCCTGGTGCAGCAGGATTTCCGTCTCATGCGCCGCACGGAATTTTTTGCTGTACCCGGCTTTCCGGTATTCCACATAGACTGTCCGTGTTTTGGCATAATTTACGATCTGTTTCTGCAGCTCCCCGTTGGCGGCCATCTGCGATTCCAGCTCCTTGATCTGTACCGACAGCGCATTAAAATTAGCAGTAGCAATATCTGATTTTTTCTGCAAATCCTCATAGTTCATATCGCCATGCTCTTTGAGCCAGATCACCGCCTGGGAGAGCTGTTTTAAGTTGAACACCTTCGCCCAGCGTTCATATCCCGGACCTTTGCCGGAACGGATTGCCGCCTCAATATCCACCAGCAGCCCGACTTTGGAAACCGGCTTTTGGGGAGAAATACGGCGCGGCTTTGCCGTCCGTGTGCCGGCGATCCGTTCTTTGATGGCCTGCTCGGTATAGTCGCCTTTCAGTGTGTCACACCGGGTATATCTATCATCAGGTGACAGGCGAAAACGAAGGTGCTTTCGCTCCCGGTTGACTTCAATCCCAGCCGCCTCCAGCTTTTTCAAAAGTTCTTCAAAGTCCTTCGGCTTTTCTTCCAGGGCTGCGTCGATAGCCTGTCGCAGCCGCTCCTGGTGGGAAGGCTGTTTCTGACTTCCCATCCATGTGCCATAATGATCCCGGCTGGGTTTCGGATTCTCTACAATGGAAAGCCCATGCTTCAGGCACAGCTTGTCATTCATGCGCCGAATCGCCCAAGTAGAGCCCCAGAAGTTGCGGAATTTTTTCTGGCAGTCCAGCGTGGTAGAATTTATGATGATGTGGTGATTATTTTAATGCTTGAGAGCCGCTGTTCTAAGGCTTCAGAGCCATCAATACAAGTCTATTTTAATCTTTCAGAGCCACCACAATATATAGTGTATCTATGATCAAAGTACACTTATCCTTAACCGCTTGATTATCCTATCTCAGAATAGTTTTAGACCTGCAAGGGCTGCAACACAGTGTATTTACCCTTGCAGGTCTAAAACTATTCTGAGACAATGTTATAAGCGGTAAATAATAGACATACTATATCTAGTATATTGTAATGGCTCTCAAGCATTAAATTATAAGTGGCTCCCAAGGATTAAATTGGTGGCTCTCAAGCATTAGAATAATCAATTAAAGAATCCAGAGAAATCGGCAGTACCTTTGCCAGTGCCTTCAAAATCAAAAAGGACGGATTCATCTGCCCTTTTTCAATCTTGGCAATCTGCTTGACAGATACATGGCTCAAATCAGAAAGCTCCTGCTGTGTCAGGCTTTTTCCTTTTCGGGCTTCCCGCATTTTTGCCCTAAAGCGGTTAAATCATCAATCGGCATAATCATTCACCTCGAATATATTCTATCGTGCCGATTTACACAAAGGAATAACCTTATTATGCCGACTAACAGGTATGATTATGCTGTTTTTTTAGTGAGATATAAACGCTATCCTTGTATCACTAACCAAATCAAATTATAATAGAGGTGGATATTTTTTTGAAAAAATCCGTCCGCTGTAACATTTCGCGGACATTTGCCTGTTATACTATCTGCAAAAAGCAAAGGAAGTGAGAATATGAAGCAGATTTTAATTGTCGAGGACGACAGTTTTTTGAATAAGATGTTGGCCTATAACCTGACCGCAGACGGCTACGGCGTGACTTCTGCCCTAAATGCCAGAACCGCAGCCGACGCCATCCGCCAGCGGGAATTTGACTTAGTGCTGCTGGACATCAACCTGCCGGACGGGAATGGTTTTGAGCTGTGCAAACTGATAAAGCCCCAGCACCCGGACACCATTGTAATTTTCCTGACCGCCAACGATCAGGAGAGCGACCAGATACGGGGCTATGAGGTGGGCGCGGTGGACTACATCACAAAGCCCTTTGTGATCGGGGCCTTGCAGCGAAAAATCAAAGCCATGTTCGCCATGCTGGAACACCACAAACCGGCCAAGGACATTTACGACGACGGGCGGCTGTTTCTGGACTTCTCGGAGCAGACGGCTTCCTTAAACGGCAAGTCCCTGACCCTATCCCCGATGGAGTATAAAATGCTGAACCTGTTCCGTAAAAATCCCCGGCAAGTGCTGACCCGTGGGCAGCTTTTGGAAAAGCTGTGGGATATAGACGAAAGGTTTGTGGACGAACACACCCTGACAACCTCCATCAGCCGGATTCGCAGCAAGATCGAATCCGACGGCGGCGCGCCCTACATCAAGACCGTTTACGGCATGGGCTATCAATGGACGGGAGGCGAGGCAAAATGAAGGTTAAGAACCTCTCGGTAAAGCGGCTGTTTGGCCGGGTGGCAATGGGGCTTGTCCTCTCCATGTCCGGAATCACCATAGCCCTGTTTCTTGTGACAAAACAGATTGCGGTGCTGCTGACGGGCGGGGCGCTGCTGTTGTGCGCCCTTGTGGGGATTTTTGTACTGACGCAGGCGTTTGGAAAGCGGCTGTCGCAGTTTACCGCTGACCTGTGCCAGACTTTAGACCACATGATCGCCGGGAATGAAGCGCCCCAGCGCCCGGAGGACAGCGAAACCCAGCTTGCCAGAATCGGACACCGGCTGGCAAGGCTTTACCAGATCATGCAGGAGAACCGCCGCCGGGTGGACGAGGAACGGCAGGAGTTACAGACCCTTGTATCGGATATTTCCCATCAGGTGAAAACGCCGGTAAGCAATCTGAAAATGGCGACGGACACCCTGCTGGAAAAGCCTATGACCGAGGCAGAGCGCACCGACTTTATCCGGGGAATCCGCAGCCAGACGGATAAACTGGACTTTCTCTTTCAGGCCCTTGTGAAAACCTCCCGGCTGGAAACGGGCGTGATCCAGTTGGATAAGAAATCGGGCCGCCTCTTTGATACCGTGGCGCAGGCCATGAGTGGGATCGTGTATGCAGCGGAGAAAAAGGAAATCGCCGTGTCCGTGGACTGCCCGGAGGATTTGACCGTTTCCCATGACAGCAAGTGGACATCCGAAGCCCTCTTTAACCTGCTGGACAATGCAGTGAAGTACACCCCGGCAGGCGGGAAAATCACGGTGTCTGTGGTGCTTTGGGAAATGTATGTGGAGATCAAAGTGACCGACACCGGCAAGGGCATTTCCGAAAGCAATCAGGCCGCCATCTTCCGGCGCTTTTATCGTGAGGAAGAAGTACACGAACAGCAGGGCGTGGGCATTGGCCTGTATCTGGCCCGCGAGATCGTAACGCGGCAGGGCGGCTATATCAAAGTGTTTTCGGAGCCGGGCAAGGGTTCGGAATTTTCCATTATGCTGCCTACAAAATAGAACGCGGCGGACGGCCATTTCCGGCTGCCCGCCGTAAATTTTTTTGAAATGTCCGAGCATTGTAACATTTCACCCCGATTTTCAATGAAATTTTTTGGCCGCTGTAACATTTCGCGGACATTTGGGTTTTACAATGACCTTATCAACAGGCAGAAAGCCTTGAAAGGAGTTTTGAGTATGAGCATTTTACAGACCATCGACCTGAAAAAGTATTACGGCACAGAGCCGAACATCACCCGCGCCCTTGACGGCGTGAACTTCTCCGTGAATGACGGCGAATTTGTGGCCGTTGTGGGAACCTCCGGCAGCGGCAAGTCTACCCTGCTTCACATGATGGGCGGGCTGGACACTCCTACTTCCGGCAATGTGATTGTCCGGGACAAAGAGCTGTCGAAAATGAACGACGAACAGCTCACCATCTTCCGCCGCCGCAACATTGGCTTTATCTTCCAGAACTATAACCTTGTTCCTATCCTGAATGTGTATGAGAACATCGTCCTGCCGGTGGAGCTGGACGGGGACACGGTGGATCAGAAGTTTTTGGACGAGATCGTTCACCTGCTGGGACTGGAAGATAAACTGAAAAATATGCCGAACAATCTTTCCGGCGGACAGCAGCAGCGTGTGGCGATTGCCCGCGCCCTGATTACCAAACCGGCTATTGTGCTGGCCGACGAACCGACCGGCAACCTTGACAGCAAGACCAGCGCCGAGGTGCTGGGGCTTATCAAGCGCACCAGTGCGGAGTTCCGGCAAACTGTTGTGATGATTACCCACAATGACGACATTGCCCGCCTTGCAGATCGGATTGTCCGCATTGAGGACGGAAAGATTGTGGAGTAAGGAGGTGGCAGGCTATGACATGGCCTTTTGAGAATGATACCAGCGCGGTTGTTAGGAAGTATGCAAAGAAAAGTATCAAGGCGAACAGACGAACAACGCTTTCGATTATGACAGCCATTTTGATTGCTTCTACTTTTTTATGTACCCTCTGTACTTTTGTTCAAAGCTATTGGAATCAGGGAGTACAGCAGGAAATTCATGCTTCGGGTGATTGGGACGCCCAGCTTTTAGAGGTTCAAGCCGGACAGCTCCCTTTGATACAGGACAATGATAAGGTACAAGCGGTTATGGTAAAGGGAAATAATCAGACGGTACAACTGTCTGGAAATACCGAATTGCCATATCTTCTGATTCAAAACTGCGATCAGGCATATTGGAACACCATGCACGAAAAAAACTTGATTTTGCAGGGCAGAGTTCCACAAGCTCCCGGAGAAATTGTTGTTGGGAAAAATTTCTTTGAGCAAAATCCCACTTTTGAAATTGGGGATACGATTGAGCTGAACATTGGCGAACGCAAGATTGGAAATGATACGGTTGATTTCTTATCACCGATTCAGACAGGAGAAATTTTTGTAAAAACAGATACCGCACAATATACGATTGTCGGAAAAATAGATATGACTGTTTCCAGTGCCTATAACGGTTATCCTGCATACGGCTGGCTTGATATAGAGAATATTCCAGAAGCCGCAGATGTTGTTGTTTATCTCCAAGCAAAGAATCCAGCGAAGATTTTTGATCTTGTTCCGCAGATTGCAAAGGATATTGGCTTACAAAGTGATGAATACGGGGACTACCCCTATCGTTATCATACTGCACTACTCGGAATGTACGGAATTTATGAGCCGGGACATTTTTGGAACAGTGACCTGCCTAAACTCTTTCTTGCTTTAATTTTGGTGGTTTCTGCGTCGATTGCCGTATTTGCATACATTATCCGGGGAGCTTTTTCCATCTCTGCAAAACGAAAAGTAAAAGAACTGGGAATATTAAAATCCATTGGAATGACACCGAAACAAATCCGGCTCTTGATTCTTTATGAGGCCCGCTGGCTGTCCATCTTCCCGATTTTAATTTCTGCGGTTTTGGGATATGTGTTTTCTTATGGGGTTTTGGCAGTCTATTCATCGCTGACCAGTGAAGTAACGGGAAGTAAACTGACAATTTCGTTTTCACCGTGGGCTGTACTCGCAGCCATGATCCTATCTTTTTTGACGGTTTTACTGGCAGCTTCCGGGCCAGCAAAACAGATGGGAAAACTGCGTCCCATAGAAGCCGTAAAAGAGAATTGGAACACCCCTACGCTGAATAAATCAGCAAAACACACGATTTTGAGAAAGTGTTTTGGATTTTCGGGAAAATTGTCTGCTAATTTTATCTCTGCAAACAAAAAACTATTCCGCACCTGCACAGCAACCCTTTGTCTTTGTCTGGTTTTGATGTTTAGTTTTCTGGCCGGTTTTTCTGTTTCGGATATTAACAATACGAAAGCGGAGCAAGACAGCCATTTCAATGTCAATATTACAATGGAATCGGGAGAACGGATAGACGATGTTCTGATTCATCAGTTAAAGACACTTCCCCATGTAAAGGAACTGGCAACCTATACGATGACAAACTGTGCAATTTGGATTTCTGACAGCGATTTATCGGAGGATTTTGTTGCCGCAGGGGGATTTCATACAAAGGCTGCCGGGGAGTATGTTGTTCAGCGCGACGGACAATACAGAATCCCATGTGTCTTGATTGGTTTGGAGCAGGATACCTATAAGAGCTATCTTTCTAAATCTGGAATCAGTGCTTCCGACACATCCTCGGCCATTGTCGTAAATTCTGTTGTGAAACATCCTGATTCCAGAGGATATGAGGCGAAAAAGGAACAAGTGCCTTATTTGAATATCAATGATGGACAGCGTTTAGAAATAACCGAGAAGTTTTTGGATTCCATTCAGGGAAATTATAGCTTCAATCTGGAAGTGTTAAGTACAGTTGCAGCAATGCCGGACATCGGACGGAATATCTCTTTTTATACTTTGCCCATTATCGTTCCGATGGATGAATACTACGCCATTATCCAGAACTTCGCAGAGGATCGCGCTGTTTATAATTACAGAACCTATATGAATCTTCTAACAGAAGATGGTTTCGATATGGTAGTTCAGCAGGAAGCCGATCAGATTTGCAGCGCATATTTAAGCGGTAATGATTTCTATACTTCCAGCAAAACAGAACGCGCAATAGACCGTGACAAACTGACGAACGGTACTATGGTAATTGTGTATAGTATGACATTGCTTTTTGGTATTGTCGGGATTTCCTCTGCAACTTCCGCAATTATGAACAGCCTATACCAAAGGCGAAAAGAATTTGCTATGCTCCGTTCTGTCGGGCTTGATAAAAAGGGCCTGATGAAATTATTTTACACCGAAGCACTTCTGCTTGCCGCAAAGCCGGTTTTAATTGGGCTTCCAGTTCTTTTGGTGATTTGTGCAACTCTTTTATGGCTGCAAGATGTAACCTTTGCAGAGTTCTTTACAGTTTTTCCGTCGTGGGGACTACTGGCATATATCATTCTCATTGTAGCTGTAATTACTGCAATTTATATCGTAGCTTCTAAAAAAATCAGGAAAGACAATATCGTTGAAGTATTAAAGGACGATGTTGTGTAATGACCTTATCAACAAAAGTGAGGAGGCGACGCAATGGAACTGACCCCGACCTTGATTTTGAATCTGGTGCTGCTGATCGTCCCGCCCGTTGCCCTTGTGCTGGTGTTCCGGCAATGGCTGGCCCGGCACATCCGCTGGACGGTTGCCTTGACTGCTCTCTGTGATGTTCTCCTATTTTGGGATGAACTGTTCTACTATGAGAGCTTCGGCCTGTTCGCTGTGCTGATTCTGGTACAGTTGGCGGCCACCGGCGCAGCAGCGTTCCGCATTTACAACAAACAAAGAAAGGATTGAATTTTATGAGCATTTTACAGACCATCGACCTGAAAAAGTATTACGGCACAGAGCCGAACATCACCCGCGCCCTTGACGGCGTGAACTTCTCCGTGAATGACGGCGAATTTGTGGCCGTTGTGGGAACCTCTGGCAGCGGCAAGTCTACCCTGCTTCACATGATGGGCGGGCTGGACACCCCCACCAGCGGAACCGTGATTGTCCGGGACAAAGAGCTGTCGAAAATGAACGACGAACAGCTCACCATCTTCCGCCGTCGCAACATCGGTTTTATCTTCCAGAACTATAACCTTGTTCCCATTCTGAATGTGTATGAGAACATTGTCCTGCCGGTGGAACTGGACGGGGATACGGTGGATCAGAAGTTTTTGGACGAGATCGTTCACCTGCTGGGGCTGGAAGATAAACTGAAAAATATGCCCAACAATCTTTCCGGCGGACAGCAGCAGCGTGTGGCGATTGCCCGCGCCCTGATTACCAAACCGGCTATTGTGCTGGCCGACGAGCCGACCGGCAACCTTGACAGTAAGACCAGCGCCGAGGTGCTGGGACTTATCAAGCGTACCAGCGCGGAGTTTCGGCAAACCGTTGTGATGATTACCCACAACAACGATATTGCCCGCCTTGCAGATCGGATTGTCCGCATTGAGGACGGCAAGATTGTGGAGTAAGGAGGTGGCAGACTGTGACATGGCCTTTTGAGAATGATACCAGCGCCATTACAAAGAAGCTGGCAAACAGAAGCATTAAAGCAGATAAGCGAAGAAACATCTTTATTATTGTAACGATTGCTTTTGCTGCCTGCCTTATGACCGTTCTTGCGCTCTATACATTCGGAAAATCACATGAATTGAAAACATTCTTACAGGGGCGCTACCAAGCGGCAGTTATTGATGTGGATTTGGAAACAATCAATGATTTAAGGCAAGATTCCAACATTGAAATGGTAGGAACAGAGGCTTTAGTTGATAGTTTCCGTGTTGATGATTATACATTGAATGTTAATTTTCGGGACAGCAATAATCTGTATTTGTATTCCACAGAATTTGTTGGGAACTTACCTGATAAGGAAAATGAAGTTGCAGTTTCGGAAGCCTATTTGAAACATATTGGCCGCCCTGTTGAATTGAACCAAGAAATCGAATTACCGTTGCAAAATGGGAAAAATGCAAATTTCACTGTATGCGGTCTTTTACATGACGATGGTGCAAATAGGCGGTATCAAGTATTGGTATCTGATTCTTTTCTGCAATCGTATTTTCAAGATCACATCCCTTATAATGCTACACTACGGATAATGGGAAGCGGATCATTCAAAGAGGACGAATTGAAAAATTTGATTAAATCTTGTTTGACCCCTTATGGAATCAGAGAAGAACAGATCGCTTATAGTTCGTCTTACTTTGATAGTGTTGATAACTCAAGCCGAGATATGCTGGGTGTAGCGGCAATTAGTATTCTAATTGTGATTGCCTGTTCCACCGTTATATACAGCCTATTTTATATTTCAGTCGTTGGGAAAGTCAAAGAATATGGCCGTTTAAGGGTAATTGGCATGACCCAAAAACAGATTAAACGCATGGTAAAAAGAGAAAGCTGGCAATTATCCCGCACTTCAATTCCATTAGGGATTGTAGTTGGCTGCTTAATAGGATATGTGCTTGTACCCAAAGGCTGGAATTGGCTTAATACATTGGCAATTATCGTTGTTATCTCCATATTGACTGAATTATCGGTTGTTCTATCAATTCGCAAGCCGATTAAAATTGCAGCAAGCATTTCTCCCATTGAAGCTGTACGCATATCAACGACAACTGAAAACGAAAAGTTAAACACCAAAAAATTAAGGAGAAAACTAACTCCTGAAAATTTAGCTAAAATCGGTTTTATGCGAAACCACAAAAAAGTGATTTTGACTTTAATATCATTGGGATTTTCAGGAATTTTACTGATGAGTGCAGCAACATTTCTGGCTTCTATTGATGAAGAAGATATGGCCCGGCAGTCATTTGGTGATAAGGAATTTTTGATTACACTTTCCGATGAATATAGCGACAATTCCTTGAAAGATAATCCGCTGGACGATAGCATGATAAATCTTTTGACAGATTCTCCATATATCACAGATGTTAAATCTATAAAGGGATGTTCCGCAGACATTTTACTTCCAGATAAAAAAGAACCGTCCTCGTTCCGTGAAATTATAGGATTGTCGGACGATGAATTTTCCAGCTTATCGAATAACCTACTATCAGAGGAAATAAGCTACCAAGAACTTGTCGAGAAAAATGGTATCTTAATTGACGACACAGCCGGTATGCTAAAGTCATGGGAAGATTATAGTGTTGCTTTAGGAGATGTGGTAACAATAGTATCTTCTTCTGGAAAGAAAATCGAATTATCTGTCGTCGGAACTATTGACATGAGCGATACGGACTACAACGGAACATATTTCTTTGTCCCGGAAAATATACTATCCGAGATATATCAAGAGAAGAAGAATTTTAATACTGAATTTGTCATAAATGCAGATGTGAACCAACTTCCTGCGGCAGAAAATGTCGTCTTAAATGCAATCGGTGACAATCCTGATATTCAATTTAATAGCTTTGATGACGCACTATCTTCCATAAAAATGCACATGACAGGGTATCAGATTCCGATCTACGGGTTAATTGTTTTTATTGCAATTTTCGGTATTATCAACCTTTGCAATACCTTGATGACGAACCTTGTATCCAGACAACAAGAATTTGGCGTATTGCAATCTATTGGTCTATCAAATAAGCAATTATATAAGATGTTGAGAATGGAATGTTTGTATTATGTGTTTGGGACAATGGCAATAACATTTATTTTCGGCACAGCAGCAGGTTATATTCTATGCCAGATATTTAATCAAGTTGGAGTGTTCGGAAAATTGCATTATACTTTCCCATTCTTGCAAGTGCTTCTATTTTTTGCAGTCCTCGTAGTAATTGCATTGATATATTCGACTTTAGCCATTCGCTATTGCCATAAGCAATCTCTTGTAGACCGCATTAAGACAATGGAATAACCTTTTGGGATCGGCGGGGCGGCGTGTGCTGCCCCGCTTTTTTCGCCATTTCTCAAAAAATTTTTGAAATGTCCGAGCTTTGTAACAATTCAGCCTGTTTTTCTGTCGAAATCAAAGGCACCTCGGACATTTGTGTAACATTTGTAGTTTATGCTTATAGTAAATCAATATTGGAGGTGCGGACACATGAAAAAGATACTGCTGATCGATGACAGCGACACCTATACATGGTGTCTACAAAAATACTTACAGCACCGGGGCTACCCGGTGAAAACGGCTTGTACACTGAAAGAAGCGCGGGCCGCCATCCAAGAGGAAATGCCGCTGGTGGTCTGCTGTAATCTCGATCTGCCGGATGGTTCCGGCATGGACTTTCTGAACGAGGTGCGGGCCGCAGATAAGGAGCTGCCTTTTATTCTGGCGTCCTGCCATGACAAGGATGACTACGAACAAGAGGCTATGCGCCGGGGCGCGACGCTGTGCATGGACAAAATGAAAGGACTGCTGCTGCAAGATAAGCTGGTGGAATACGCCTACCGGCAGTTATCCGGCGAACCAGATTCAACTTTTCATAAGCTGCTCTTTGTCCATGCGGAAGATACCAGCGCCGGGGCGTTGCAGGCTGCTATGCTGCAAAAGGGCCTTGACCTGATTCTGGTTTCCTCGATTGGGGAGGCCAAGTGCCGGATTTTTGAGGATAAGGAAATAGACCTGATCTTGTGCGATCTGGAACTGCCGGATGGCACAGCAATGGAGCTGTTTCATACGCTGCGGCGGGTGGCAGGGATGTTCCAAATGAAGAATCCCCCTGTCCGGCTTCGCCGTTCTTTATCCTCACCGAGAACAACGACCTTGCCACGGAATATGAATACCGGCATGAGGGCGTGAACGACTATATCACCGCCCCGGTCAATATCCCGGAGCTGATCCGGCGGGTTCTGTTCTTTGTGGAATGAAACGAGCCTACATATCCAAACATCTGCCTCCACAGCGGGGAAAAGAAAAAAACCGCTGACGGGCAGAGGATTTCGTGCGCTTTCCTGTATCACTGACGGATACGGCGGTTTTGAGTAGATCAAGGCCGCCGTTTCTTTTTGCTAAAAAGCAGACCTCCAGATGACCCTCAGCAATCAGCATGGGCGGTGTATAGGAGGATACCGCCATGTCTGCAATATTCATTTGTAATAGCTATGACATATATCAATTAAAAAAAGCATAGGCCCTCCTCCGGGATATTATAGTTATCTATCAGTATTATCAATCCATATAAATCAGCATAATCATGGTGTTTTTTGTTGCGCCAGTTTCTCATTGCGAGAAGCTGGCGTTTCTTTGTTAGGGCATGGCCCTGTTCTCCATTGAGGAGTTTTTCGCTGATCCGAAAAACGGAACTTTGGAGAACAAATAAACCACCTGCTCTGCGGGTGGTTAAAATAGCTTTAGCGTTGTGTAAAAAACCTCCCCTGATATAATAAAAACAGGT
>CAJTAL010000081.1 GCA_910574285.1 Lachnospiraceae bacterium
GGAAGCAATGATGCCATGGAGTGAATTCATAAAGGAGCGTTGTTCAGGGGTAATGAGTACAGAAACTGAGACGCCTGAAAATCGGGGGCAGATACCAGTCTGATAAGTCCTCTATTTTGGCGACGAATTTTTTATAGCGATGGATGACGGTGGGTTATTCATCGCTTACGATTAGCTGCTTGCGCTTTCATATCTGTGTACGCCATATGTCCAAAAAGACAAGGCAAAAAACGTAAAAATGCACACGATCGCCACCCCGAAAAGGAATCCTTTTGCCGACAATGCCCCTGTTACTGCCTGCGTTGGCAGCGTCGCAATGATTCCGTACGGCAATACACAGTAAAAAATAAACTTATAGATTCCATAAAAAGCGATCCCCGGTATTTTCAGACACAAATCCACAGCCGTATTCTCTATTTTCATCAGGTTATCTACATAGAACACAAAAAAGGCAAAGCACCGTATCAGAAGCTCCATATCGTAGTACAGTATGGTCATTAGCAAAACCAGAAACAAATATCCAATGATATTCGCATACGAAAGATTCACGCCGCTTTCTCTCACCCCATATCCAACGATACAGGCACTGAAGATCAGAAGCGGTATGGCGCCCGGATCTACTTTTTCAAAGGTGATCCGCAATAATGGATTCACTGGTTTGGTCAGATATAGATCCAATTCTCCTGTCTGTATTTTGTCTGGTAAGGATATTACCCCAAAAAAGCAAATGGTCATGTTCAGGGCATCAATCAGGGAAAATGTTCCAATAAAAATAAGGATTTCCCCATGCCCCCATCCACGGATACTGTCCACATGTCCGTAAATTGCCTCGAAAGCGAAAAGTTGAACCAGAAAATAACTGGTATTAATGAAAAACGGCGCAAAGAATCCCAACCGAAATGTCATGATATGGGATAATCTGAATTTGATCAGTTCTGATATAAATTTTAAATTATGTTTCATATTCCTGCTCCATCATATTTGATTCGATCATGTTCATAAGTTACCTGATTTAAAACAAGAAAGACCATGCACCACACACTTAAGACGATTAAGCCTGTGACTGCTTCCTCCTCACATTTCCCTATAAACAGCATACTGGGAAGATATGTGACATAATAGAAAGGCAGAAATTTCATGCCTGCTGTCATCCATTCCGGTAAAAGAGCAAGGGGAATCACCGCCCCGGTCACAAATGCGGAAAGGTTATCTTTTATCATGAGAAAGATGCTGATCTCCTCAAATTTCAAGGTCAAAATCCCAAGAAAGTAATTGAGCAGCGCCATAAACAACAGTCCTAAAACAACCATGATACTTCCGCATAACATGATCTTTATATTGGCTGTATGCACAAATGGAATCCGGAACAAATAAAACCACAGAAATGTTGCTAAAAAACCAATGCCCGCAGAAAACGCAATCTTCCCTGCTTCCATCGCCACAAAATACCCCTGTGTCTGTACCGGTATCACCATATATTTTGAAAAGGTACCATTTCTCAGCATACCGGTCATCTGCCGGCTGATCTCCGCAGATTTTTCCAACTGGAATAAATAGGAGCTTATGATATAGTAAGAAATCATGGCCTGAAATCCCAAGCCCGCGATCTGCTCTTTACCCTCAAACAGAATACTCCATAAGATCCATGCAAACAGTATCTTCGCCACCGCCAGAATCACGTCTACTAAGGTATCCGACCTCCAGATCAGCTGTGCTTTCATGTATGCCTTGGCAATTTCTAAATATTTCTTCATGTCCTATACCTCCTTATAGATACGCTCCACGACTGAGCCTATTTCTTCTTCCTCAATTCCAATATCCCGGATCGGATAATGACCGATATAAGATTCCAGAACTTTTTCTGCGTTCTGTTTTGGTATTTCAAGTACCAGTTTGTCATTCGCTTTTTCCAATACTCTGCAATCATCCGGCACATCAGGCTCTACACTGTGTTCAAAGTATATCGTCATTTTCTTACTCTTTTGATAATTTTCAAATAACATATCCGTACCGCCGTCATATATTTTTCTGCCGTGATTCACGACTATGGAGCGTTTACACAATACCTTAATATCCTCCATATAATGCGAGGTAAGCAAAATGGTAGTTCCTCTTGACTCATTCACATCTTTTAAGAAAGTCCGGATCTGCTTACCTGCCACAGCATCCAGTCCAATGGTCGGTTCATCCAGAAACAATATTTTCGGATTATGAAGCAATGCAACGATCAGTTCCATCTTCATCCTTTCTCCCAACGATAGCGTTCTTACCTGTACATTCATCAGTTCCTGCACCTGAAACAGATCCACAAAAAAATCCTTGTTTCTTTTATACTCGTCTTCCGGGATACCGTATATTTCTTTAAACAGCCGCAACGTGTCCTCCGTTGTCAGTTCAAAAAACAGCTGGCTCTTTTGCCCCATAACCACCGCATACTGCTGCTTAAATGCTTTTTCCAATTTATTCGGATAAAATCCCATCACCTGTATCCTGCCGCTTGTCGGCGCAATAATCCCGGTCAACATCTTCACCAGGGTCGTTTTACCCGCTCCGTTCGGCCCGATCAGGCCTACAAACTCACCCTCATTTACATGAATATCAAAATCATCTACCGCAATTTTTTCTTCATATTTCCTGTGAAACAGGCCCTTAATACTTCCGGCCAGACCCTCCTGCTTTTTATACCGCTTATACTTTTTCGTTAAATTCTCTGTCTCAATTATCTTCATCTTGAAAACCTCCAGTTTAAATATTCAATGAAAAAACATAAAAAAATGTGGTTTCTGCCTATCATTACATAGACTGAAACCACAGATGTATATATCTTAAGATGATGAAAAAAGCAAAACATCCCCATAAAAGGAAAGCAGCAATGACCTAAAAAATGCAGCCCATTTGCTCGCAGAAATAAAAAAGCATGACACCACAGTCATACTTTTCCCGCTTTCTTATCCATCATAATAAGACAATTATTCCCGGTGTATGCAGTATTCTGTAAGGCAGAAACAACCGGCATTCAATAATGCCAAAAAGGGTAACACAAATAAAGCACTCTATTCCGTGCTTACCCTCTTATAAAATTTAGTTGTCCTTTGTCATTACAGAAACAATTAACATCCACATACCTGCTCTTTCTTGAAATATGGTCTTATATTAGCTTATAACTTTGTCAATGTCAAGCATTTTAGCCTGGATACATATTTTTTATCCAGATTTGGAGAGGCGCTAATTTTTCCTCAATACAAAATAGGAATCATACTTTGTTCCATCATGCCCTATCAGCTTTTCCTCTGAGCGTATAAATCCTAAATTTTTCAACGCCACAATACGTTCTGCCGCAGAGGGAAGCGCTTTCGTAGCGATCTTATCACAATGAAACAGGCTATATGCAGGTTCCATTATCAATCTTAATATTTTTATAATCTCGCTTGTCATTTCATAATCACTGTGAATGTCCAGTCTGAGCAAACCGCAGTTTGTAAAATAATCATCGGCGTCTCTGTGGAAAAGCTCTATTGTTCCAATTGCTTCATCAGTTGCTTTTGACACAATTGTCAACCTCACAAATCCTTCTCTATTGTACTCGAAAAGCCAGTAATCAATCGCCTGTTCCATTCTGCTTTCCGTTGTATAATAGAAATCATCTCCGCCACAATTATCACTATTAAAAAAGGGGACAGCCCTTTTATCAGAATAAACCTTTAATAAATCCATTCTATCCTCTTGGCAAACCATTCTCACAAGATAGTCCTCATTCTCATATTCAGGACAATTTTTATAAACATCCACCATTCTGATCCTCCTCCGTAAATTTCGTCTTTTCATCTCTATCTATGGCAGCATCCTTAGCTCTGACTGGAAATACTGCTCCTGAAATTTTTCCAATTCTACAAGCTAGAAAAGCTAAAACTCATATCTTGTCCCATGTGAGAGTAACAGTCCATCTGTTAATTCTACACATAGAATTATCGTATTTTCATCATCAAAATTGTTATGTCCGTTATCAATCCATTCAGCAAAGACATTTTTCAGTTTTTCAGCAATCATACAATTCTCTTTTTTTCCAAAATAACCCAAATTACTGCCCTTTCCATGTGCCGTAAACCACTCACCAGCTATTGCAACAGCAGGATTGTTTTCTATATGTTTGATTTTATTTGAAAGTGCATATGTAATAATATAAAATGCACCGTTCTCATAGTAGGCATTTACATATCGCACATAAGGCACCTCCTTTTCAATGGTTGCCAACGCAATAACAGTGTCTTTTCCAAAACGTTCCATCATTATTTTTTTAGCTTCTCGGCTCATTTTTTTCATTAATTCGTTCTCCTTTGCAACTTTTCATTTAACTGTTTAGCAGCTTCGTTAAATCTTCAAAAGAAACATCCATTTTTACAGACACTTCATCTATGGTCATACCAGAAGCAAGGAAACGCTTTATAACCATTTTCATATTTTCTCCAACTTCTATGATATGTCCGTCCAAATCATAAAATCGAATGACACGTTGCCCCCAACTGTGTTCAATTACCTCACCCAAACACTCAATATTCGGATATTCTTTTAGTTTATGTAAGAAACTGTCAAAGTCCTGTTCCTCAAAACATAATTCCACATTGTTAGATTTTTTTAATATGCTTTCTTGGGGTAAATGAACAAGCCAGTCAAAGTCCTGCTGTAAAGCTAAACCGCAGGTAAAAGCTATATTTCTTCCATAATCCTGAAATACTTCCAATCCGAATAAATCCTCATAAAACTTTCTTGCAGCGTTGATGTCTGCTACCGATATAACCGTACAATTGTATTTCATGTAAGTTTTCCTTTCTTAGAGATTATTTTTTCTTCCGGAGCTTTAGTTCAATATTCTTTCGCTTTGCTGCGTTTTGAAACACCCCCGCAGCATAAGAACTTTTTTCTTTGAGTGTCAATCTTTCCAGTTCCGAATTACCCTTGATTTGCAAAAGTATCTCATTTATTTCCTGCAATTCCAAAAGATTGACCGCCACACAAAAAAGAGTCTTTTTCCTGCCATCGTTATAGTTGGCTAACAGTAAATTCAATAATTCCGTCTTTTCTGTCTGCTCCGCATTGTATGCTTCGATCCCTATCTCTCTTGCTTTTTTCAAATCAGCTTTTCGGTTACTGTGTGTAATGAATGAATCAAATTCATCTATATGCTCATACTTCTCACAGGGGTACTCTCTGCACCGAAAACAATATTCCACACCATCATGTTCTAAACTACACTTTGCAATTTTGCAGGATTGATTCCCCTCTCCGCCACCGCAGCCGGGACAATATTTATTTAAGTGCATAGGACATAATCCGCAGTTCAAACCACAAAGAGAAAATAGCTGATTGTCCCTATGGAAACCTTTCATACGCTGTACCTCAAATCTCAAATTTTAATCTGGCAGACTAAAAATCTACACAAATTGTTTTATTAAGTTCAACCATTCCTTATTCATATTCAATTCCCTCTCAAATTCGAATTTATGAATCCTTTTCTTCGTAAGGCTTATTCCAAGAACCTATCTCTATTAAATTACCTTCAGGATCAGCAATATAACAAGTTCTCTGTCCCCAAGGTTCAAGTTCCGGTTCCAGTACAGGAGTAGCACCGTTTTCTACAGCTTTACTAAATGCTTTATCAACTTCTTCAAATGTATCAACATAAAGTGCCATTTCAAAATGACCGTTGAATCCTTTGATATAATCATATCTGCGATTGGTCATTTTTTCAAAGTCATTTCTGCCGTACAACAGAAACAACGTCCCATCTTTTACAAGATATACATTAGATGTATCTTCCGCTTCTTTAATCTCAAAGCCAAGTACATCTCTGTAAAAGCGAATCATTTTCGCCATATCTTCAACAAATAATCCAAAACCGTCCAATCTCATAATACAATACCTCCAAATTCCGATTTGTTTCTTTATTTTCAGCATCCAGTATACCTCTCTGCTATATTTCGCATTCAATAAAAGTATACTATCCATACCTTACTGCAATATTACTGTTAGGCTACAATTTTGTAGGAATAGAAAAATCCAAGATAAACGGGATACCATTTTTCACCCCTAAAAGCGTATTATCCCCATGCTCTTCTTCCAGGCAGCTTCGTAGATTGCGAATTATGAAAGAATCCCGGATGGATTCAAACACTATTAATTTTCTCTTTCGCTCTCCTCTCCGCTTCCTCCAGCAGTTTCAATGCTATTGCCTGCTTCAAAACCTCATCCACATAACACTTCACATTTCCATCCGGCTCCCGCTCCTTCACTGTGGCGAGTTCATCCATATAGAAATCGTAATGTTTAAGAATCCGCTCCATTGCCCACTTCTCCCCGGCGACAGCTCCCTTGATCGTTTCATAATCCAGTAAAATCCGCTGATCGTCCATAACTCCGTACCTCCGGCTAATTGATTTCTTACAGCATACCATAACTTCATGAAAAAAACACCCGCCATTCCTCACACTAACAGATGCTCTCATCCTTAATACACCTTATCAAAATATCCAATGAATATGGTCATCCGCAATAGCCCGTCCTTAATCGAAAAAGTCACATTCTCCAAGCAGGTATCCGTAATCCTCTTTTTCCTTTGGAACCACACGCTTTGGGATTTTATCCATTTCTTCTTTGTATGCCTGGAAGAATCCGATATCCTTCAATGTGTCTAAAAAGTCCTGTCCTTTCGCCTTATCACTTCTCTCCCGGAATTCCTCTCCGTAATCTTTCTCGTATACTACATTTTCCATGCTTCGCACCCTTTCCTGTAGAACAATTTATCACTACGGGTAGGATGTTATGATGTCTTGTTCTTTTCCTTCTCTGCATCTTTGATTCTGTAATAATCTTCCATATCCAGACTCAATTTTATATAAGTATCAGGTTTTAATTTTCGGTTGCTCAAGAGGCACACAGTTTCAACAGATATATGATGATTTCTAATAAGCGGTCTATTTTCATCACTGCTCTGCCATCCTTTCGTTTCTCTCAGATATGAATCTGGAATTTATCTCATATATCTAACCATTGAATAAAAGCTGTTTTATCTGTACAGTTATATCCCGCATTTTTATAAAACTCTAACGTCTTTTGTTCTTTTGAACCTGTCAGCAGCATCATCTTGTAGCAATTATTATTTACAGCTATGGTTTTTGCATAATTTAAGCATTCCGTAGCATAACCATGCCCTCTATAGTCTGCATGAGTAACAACATTTTCCACAAACGCATACGGATGTATGTTTCTTGTTAAATTTGGAATAATCACACAAACGCACGAAGAAACAATCTTTCCGTCAACAATATTTACAATAAGATGATGATTTTTATCTGCTATAATTTGATTCCAAATGACCGATAAATGTTCCGATTGTTCTGGAACAGTCTCTTCATGAAGATATAAATATAAATTCAGCACTTCCAGCAAATCTTCCTGTTTCGCTTCACGAATCATTCTTATCACCTCAACTCATTTAATTCCGTCATAAAATATTTAATCCATAAATTTCATTATAACGAAATTATTACATTCTGATTTCCGACTTAAAATACTGTTCCTGAAACTTTATCTGCTCCATGATTTCCTTCTCACTAAAAGAAAGATTTTCAGGTGCAACCACCCATTTTTCTTCAACATCATCCAATCGGTGTACAACCGCAGTAATCTTTCCTGTAAATTCTTTAACAGCTTCATTTACACCAACGATATAAGCATCCTGCTCCTCACCATCAGGAGCCATAATGCCTTCGATATATCCGTAGTTAACAGGATAATACAGGTCTTTATGTTCCGGATGATAACTTCCAAGCGGTCTGTCAACGATGACTTTTACAATCTCTCCAATCATTCCAGCCTCTTTTTCTACAAAAACGTTCAAACCGTCTGATGCGTCTGTCCACATCGCGCTGCAGTGCCTTTGTCAGACGCAAGTCCGGCTCATACCAGATATTTTTTAGTTCCAGCTTTCCCTGCTTTTTATCATAAGCCATTTCTATCCTGCCTGCAAATCTGTCTCCATAGAGAATCGGCAAAACATAATAACCATATTTACGCTGCTGCTTCGGCGTATAGATTTCCCATTTATAAGAAAAATCAAAAACTGCTCCTATAAGCTTCCTGTCCCAGATCAGATTATCCAGCGGTGCAATAAATTCACAGCGCTTTTTCATCGGGGGATTTTTCAATATAAATTCTGCAAGTCCTGCATCCTCCCTGCGGCAATACAACGGCTCCCCAATCTCTTCCACTTTTACTTCAATAATCTTCTCTTCTTTTAACAGCATCTCGAATATAGCATTTCTCTGTGCAGCCTTAAGTCCCTGTATACCCAGCCATGCGTCAGAAGCACGGTTCCACAAAAGACCCACCGAACCAATGCGCTCTGACACCAGCCATTTTCTATAATCAAAATCCGAAGGAAAAGGCTCTGGTTGATTCAAAAACTCTGCCGGAATGCAATTTTCAATCAGATCATAATATTTCAGTGTTCCGCTCTTATGATGGATTCCCAGTTCTCCGACAAAATACATATGTTCCAACGCCGCTCTCGACAACCTGGTATCACTCCAATACCAGGAGACCTTTCCCGCTATGTCCAAATCTGCGCTGCACAGTGGTCCCCTCCGTGCAATTTCCTCACGCACCCGTTCCTGTACTTCCACAATTTCTGTATGGCTTCTCTCCCAGCTTCGGTGAGCCTGCCGCTCCCGGTCAAAATATTTCCAGTTCTCAATTGGAAGAATCGCAAGATTTTTATCAAAATAGTCCACCAGTTTCCGATCGATATATAAAAGCTCATAAAGCATCGTCTTTTGATAGTCTTTGATTCTGGACTGCAAAACCAGATCCGCATTTCTTCCACAGACATCCACCGGATCAAACTGAATGCATCCTGCCTGCCGGATAAAAGAAAGGATGCCTTCTTTTCCAACAAATTTATAATCCCCCAGCAAGCCATGCTTTAATAACAAAAACTGCCGCGCCTGTTTTTTCGTAAAATAAATTCTGTCCATTTGCCCTCCCACCGCTAATACAGAAAACGGCAGAACCCGTCATCATACTGCAGCAACAGAATTAATCCATAATGTTTCCTATTTCTTATTAAGAACCCAATAGTATTTATACTGAGTGCCATCATGTCCGGTCAGCGCCTGATCTGATTCTTCAAACCCCAGTACCGCCAATGCCTGAATACGTTCTTTTGCGGTTGGCACTGCTTTCGTTGCCAGCATCCGGCAGGAAAACATTTCAAACGCCGGAGTGCCTATCTGTTGTAAAATTTCCTTTATCACATCTGCTTTTTCGTAATCACTTCGCAGATCCAGACGCAGCAGCCCGCAGTCTTTGAAATAATCCTCAGAATCCCTGTGGAATAATTCAACCGTTCCTATAACTTCTTCCTCTTTATGGTTGAAAATACCCCATCTCACAAATCCTCTTCTTTCATACTCCCAAAGCCAATAGCTGACAGCCTCCCTCATTCTTTCCAAGGATGTATAATGGAAGTCATCCCCACCGCAATTATCACTATTGAAAAAAGGAACCGCCTTCCCGTCCGAATAAACCTTCAGTAAATCCTCCGCATCACTTTCTGCGACCAGACGTAAGCAGTATTTTCCATCGTCAAAAACCGGGCACTCCTGATACACGTCCTCAAAAGTTCCCTGATCTCCAAGTAACACTTTCACAAATTCACTCATCTTATGCTCCTCTCTTTTTTACCTTCCGCCATACGCGCAGAATACTCCATGTGCCATAGAACATCTCCATCCTACCATACTTCTGCGACAGCTATATGTCGTAATTAGATAAAAATTTTTGAGCAGTCTCGATCAGTTCATTTCGGCAGGCTTCCGGAGAAATGACTTCCACACGGTTTCCCATACTCAAAAGCAGGGCTTTCCACGAGCGTTCTCCAGGCGGAACCTGAATCCATATTCTTGATTTTTCCTCCGACCATTCTTCTATTTGGCTGTCCGGAAAGTACTCTTCCATCAGGCACGTATCTTTCTTATCAAACGCTACCTCCAGTGTAATACAAGTTTCACCATATGCCCTGTCTGACTGCTCCATAAGCTCCTTTACCGCCGGATGCTTTCTGTCAGACTTTTCCGATGTAATTTGAGGCTTGCGGATTCGTGCAACTTTAAAGGTACGATACGCCTCCTGTGGAACAGACCATGCAAATAAATACCATGAATACCATTTATACTGGATAGCAAGAGGTTCAACCAACCGCTGTGTTTCTTTTCCCTGCGCATCCCTGTAGAAAAAATCAACCAGTGCCTTTGTCTCAATTGCCCGTTTCAGCATCTGATTCACTTTTTGCACCTGTTGATTCTCCATGGCGATTCCAAAATCAAAAAAGATACTCTGTTCCTGATCCCTGTCCAAAAGTGCATGATACTTTTCAATTAAACCTGCCAGCGTTTCATTTGCATATGAGGTTGCCAGGCTTTCCAGTGCCTGCTGAATCAACTGCTGTTCTTCCTGGTGGATATTGCAGTTTCTAACCTTATACGACGGCAAAATGGAGTATCCTCCACCCTTTCCCTGATTGGAATATACAGGAATCCCTGCTTCTGCAATACTGACCATGTCTCTCTGTATGGTGCGAACAGAAACATGGAGCCGTTCTGCCAGGTCTCTGGCGGATACATTCTCATGATTCAAAAGATAAATGACAATTTTCAACAGTCTGTCTATTTTCATTTGAACAGCTCTCCCTAATGATATCGATTCGCAGTTTTTGTTTTAGCCCAATCAACTGTAATTTTAATGTTTGTCATTTTTCTTCAGTCTTATTTTGCCTGTTACTTTTTCTACTACCAGTTTAAAAACTTTTGTACGGGGCATTACTGCCTTATTGAACGAAAATTCTTCTTGACCATAATGCTTCATCAAAATATATAAAGCATTGCACTTTTCATCATCAGAAAGCATTTCAACACGCCCTTGTCCAATAACACTCTCATATTCCATTGTGCAACTTCCGTGTTCAACCTCTGTCACTAATTTATGTTCACAATCCATTTCAAAACTGGCTCTATTGTCCTTTTCAATTAAATCATATTTTGTACCCTCCATAGCTCCATGAAAATACAACTCGATTTTACCTTTTTTTATACACATTCCAAAATTAAGTGGTAATATATATGGGTAGCCATTATTATTTAAGGCAATTCGGCATACATCACATTTTTCCATGATAGCTACAATATCTTCAAACTCTTTTACTTCCCTATCTGAACGACGCATTTTTACCTCCTCATATAATCAAGTGTTTTTTATTGAAAATTCAAGGTTTTTCACCTTTTCATATCTCAGTGAATAAGCCAAAGCTATGAGCCTTTCGATGTATCAGGTACTGAAATAGCCGATGAAGGGTACACGAAATAAAACGTCATTGATTTCCGTTTACTGGCCTTGTGTGTACCCTTCCTTCTATGGCAGCTAACCTCCTATATCCACCAGGATCATCTCTGTCTCCAGAGTTCCTAACTTCCTTCGTCCTGCCTGCCCATAACCAGGGTGTCAGCTATGCTCCCTAGCGGGGTCATGCCCCATGGTGATGATTCCTGCCGACTACTGGCTCATTCTTTGTATCCTAAAATCCCGTTGAATTATACACAGGTCATACGGTGACCTGGTATAACTCAATAATCTCCCGTTGACGTTTGGTCGGTGTTGTTACAAGCTTTTTACGTT
>CAJTAL010000082.1 GCA_910574285.1 Lachnospiraceae bacterium
GCAGCCTAACAGGTCTCATGAATTTTAGATAGTTCCACATGGGTGGGCTTATTAAAGTTACCCTTTTTTACATCAAATTCTTCTGAAAAACTTTTTTAATATTTTTCATTTTAGCTATTGACATTTCTTAGCTGGACTTTCGGGTAGGATAGATTGGCTTCGCTGGAAAGGGCAGACGCAGAGCGGGTGTCCTTTCCGGCGGAGCGCACAAGGGGTTTGGGGAGTGTAGCTCCCCATTGCGTCCAGAGGACGCCACGCCCCCGGCAGGGCGCACGCACCGGAACGGTGTATAAGTGCGCCGTTGGATTTCTAAGATTGCTGCATACCTTGGCTTTCAGGCTCGTTTTTCAGCAGTCGCATGACTTCCGGCAGGCGGGAAATGGCGGATAAAAATGCTTTGATTTCCTCGCCGGTCATGGCGGCAGTGGCAGGGAAGATACTTTCCAGAATCGCCCCATGCTCAATCAGGCGGCGTGTCCTGGCTTTCCGCTCTGCGTCCGTTTTCCGGTTCAGGAGAATCTTCTGGCGGTTCTCCAACTGGCGGATTTCCGTCTTTACTTTTTCCTGCTGGCTTTTAAGCTTGCCTATATCTGGCATTTGTAATCACCTCCTTTCGGGCGGTAAAAAAGACAGCCGTTTCCGGTTGCCTCGTGTAATGAAAAATTTTGTTGTTACTGTTTTTACATGAAGTGATTCCGTTCCCCCCTTTGCTGCCTGTATTTCCTGGTAGTCACTTTTTATTTTCAATTTCGGATAAACAGGGGAGCATACACGCACCATATGATTAAGGCTTGCTGACAGTTAAAATACAAGAGAAGGGAGCTGACAGCATGATTAAATATGACCGGCTCTGGTCTACCCTCAAAGAGCGGGAGATCAGCCAGTACAGACTAATCAAAGATTTCGGCATAGATAAAGCACAGCTTCATCGGCTGCGGAAAAACATGGTTGTCAAAACCATGATTCTCAATAACTTGTGCCGGATTCTAAACTGCCGTATTGAGGATATCATGGAATATGTACCAGACGAAGATACGGACTAAAGGGGCAATGCAGATTTGGATTTGCGGAGCCTCTTTTTTGTTGCCTTCACCGTTCCTGCGCCGGTGACTTCTTGTCCGGGTAGAGTTTCCCGGCCATGACAGCGGCATGGTTCCTGATTCTGATTTCTCCCCGCTTCTCACTGGCTCTGGCGTTTTTGTAGCCCTCATCAGAGAGGAAAAAGCGGTATCGCTCTCCGGGGAATCCCACCGGACTGTCACTGTTCAGAATATCCACCGTTACCATATGCCTTGTTTCCGGCAGGAACCGCTCCATGCCTGCCAGGTCATGCCCCAGCAGAACCGGCTCCCCCTTCCCGGCTTTGGCGGCGGCAAGTCTCTGGCGGATAGAATTATCATGTTTTTCGATAAAGGCCGCCCGGTTATCCGCAATAAACTGGCTGCACTCCGGCTCTGTCAGTTTCTCCAGTTTCCGTATGGTATTCTCGACAATCACTTTTGAGAGTAGATCGTCCTTCCTTTCCAGAACCGGCACAATCTCTTTCAGCCCGGCAAGGGTTTCTTCCTTCGTTGGTGCGGCATACTGGTAAAGCATTTCCAGTTCGCTTTTGGTAAAATTCATTTCCCTTATTCCCTCCACTTCTTTTTCTCAAAATAGTTCCGCATTCGCTTTAATCCGCTCTTAACGGTCTGCTGTACTACAGATACGCTCACGCCTTCCTCTGCGGCAATCTCAATCAGTTTTTTGCCAAGTATGTAGCGTGCGTGGATACGCCTTGCCTGTATGTCCGTCAGATTATCCATAGCTTCGGACAGATGTTCCAGTGTGGCAAGGAAAAGCTGTTCTTCCTCCTGTTCCAGTAGAATCTCCTCCGGGGATTTGGCGGTAAAATCAAAGGCACAGTTTTCAATCCCGTCCTCACAATCAAGGGAATAGTACGCCTTGTGATACCAGATTTTGTGGGTGCGGTTGTTTTCCTCCCTCCGCATAAGCAGCAGAGCCTCGGCCACCTCGTCCGATACCTCAATCAATGTGTCCGTGGCAAAAAGCGGGTAATAATACTTTTTCAGGTTGATTGTTTTCATGGCTAATCTCTCCTAAAATGCGGAGAGGACAGGCAGCGGTTTCCTGCCTGTCCTCCCCGATAATGTGATAGGGAAAAAGTTCCCTTCACTGGTTAGCCCGAAATCGGCCAATCGTAGGGTCTGTATCAGAAAAATTTTTTAATTTTTTTCCGTACCGCCTCAATGCTGTCCTGTATGGCAGCTTTGGAGCAGCGGCAAAGCCCGGCAATCTCGGCATAGCTCAAACCCTCCAATGCGTAGAGCAGGAACCGGCGGCGCTGCGCCTCGGTGCAGAGCGCAAGGGCGGCCTTAATCTCCAGCAGGGTTTCTTTCCTGCATACCCACTGTTCCGGTGTCTGGTAGTAGCAGGAGCGCCCTTCGGTGAGGACTATGTACTCGTCAAACTCCCGGCTGTCCCAGTGCCTCCGCTTCTCATGGGCAAGGTTTTCTTCCTTGTGGTCGGCTCTGTCCAGGTACTCATATACTTCGACTGTGACCTCCACGGACAGTGCTTGTCCGTCTATGTTGATGGTGACTTCCATCTTCCTTTCCTCCGTTCAGATTTTTTTGCAAAGATTTCTGAACGGAGTGAGGCGGAGAGTGGCAGTGGGGAGCGTGTGCACCTCCCAAGAAAACAAAAGCGCCCGGATGGTTAAATTCCATTCGGACGCATAAGATACGGTATTCAGTTAGAATATGACAAATTTCGCATTTGCTGTCAGGGTGTTCCCAACTGGCTAATATGCTTTTTTTGACAGTAATATATTTTGTGTCAGTTCACATTTATAGATAACTTGTATCATAACAGCTCCCATCTAAACCGCTGTTGTCTACAAGTCAAAAAATGTTATACCTTCAAGAGTTAAAAGAGCAACGGCTTATTAAAAAAATGAACCGATAACAATGAGTGAATTTGCTCAATGTTACCGGCTCTGCGTCTGTGCGTCTGGCTCTTTGATAACTAATACATTATAATCTTTTACATGGATTATCATTTCCTGCTTACATTTGGGGCAGAACAGCGGGAAATTCCGAAGCTCTGTGTCTGACCGCATTTTAATGCGTGTCTTGCTTCCGCAAACAGGGCATAATAACCATTTGAATTGCTCGTTCCCGTCATGATTCATGGTTCTTATGCTTGCTTTCTTTTCGCAGTACAACGCTGCTGATAACGCTGATGCCGCCCAACAACGCACAAGATTTTGACGGGAAAAGGATTCCTGCCGCCACCAGACCAGCACCGACAACTAAGTTACAAGCCGCAGCCGTTTTTAACGCTTTCTTTTTCGGGTTGGGAAGTTCTACGGAAATCCCCAATCTACCATTCAGCTTTTCGCAAGCCTGATTTACTTCTTTAATCATTTTGTCCTCCTTTAAAACAATAACTGTATGCCGTGATTTACAATAAGCAACACGCCAATGCCTATGACAATCCATAGGGCTGTGGTTTTCTTTTCTTTCCCTTTTCTCTTGTTGCAGAAAAAATTTCTTTTACAAAGAAATTGGAAAATCAATCCCACACCCACAAGGCAGATACCAACAATCAATGATACGATTGAAATAGTCTGCATGATTTCCGCACTTGGAACGGGTACAAAATCGGGAATTGGAAAATTCATGTTATTGCCCCCTTTCTTTTAATTGCTCAAATCTGATAAAATCATTTTTCTCATTGCGACTACTGAAAAAATGATTCCTATGATACCGAAAATAATTGCCGCAACGGGAATTGACATCAATCCTGCATTGCTTCCCTGTGAGTTTGACGCTATGGCAACAATGATGATAGACGAAACAACGGTTGCAATCGTTGACTTCTTTATCATTCCAACATACAGTGGGAGAAGCCCCAACAGGATAGCGGATATTGTTGTAACTGCCTGTGCCAGTATGTTTCCAAAGCTGAACGTGACAAAATCAAAACATTTTGCCGCAAGAAAGATTGTGGCATATTGGAAGATATTTGACAGCACATGGAACGTAAAACTAATGCAGCATATCAAAATGAGTTTTGCCGTAATCAGTTTCGTGCGGCTGATCGGGTAAGTGAAAAGCAAGCCGATTGTCTTGTTTCTGTATTCTTCAATCACAAATACGGAAATCAGTACCGCTTCCCATACAATCAGAGTAGCCCTTACAAGCATTGCCGCTAACGTAACCGTATCTAACTGGACTGGGGCAAATCCCGGAAGTGTGGATATATTGCCGCTTGCAGTTAAAAGGCTGGACGTAAAGGCGGAAAGCAGAAAAATGATAAAGTTAGCGATTAACAATCCGGCGATATGCGGCTTCAACGGTACTTTCTTAATTTCCATACGGATAAGACTCCACATTTTTTCCACCTCCTCCCAATAAGCCTAAATAATAGGATTCAAGGTCTATCCCTTTCGTCGTAAGCTCTTTCATAGATACTTCCGCAAGCATAGCCCCGTGGTCAATAATTCCGATTGTGTCGGCAATTTTAGACAGCTCGTCAAGGATATGGCTGGATATTAAAATGCTTGTGTGGTATTCATGGTTGATTCGCAGTAGCAGCTCCCGTACTTCTATAATTCCCTGTGGGTCTAAGCCGTTTATAGGTTCGTCTAAAATGAGCAAGTCCGGCTTTGTGAGCATTGCCCTTGCAAGCGCAAGCCGCTGTTTCATTCCCAAAGAGAATTTCCCTACGGCTTTATTGCCCGTTTCTGCAATACCCAACAATGTCAGTGTTTCCATGATGTTTTCATAGCCTGCGCCCATGTACCGGCAATGGAGTTCCATGTTCTCGTATGCGCTTAAATGGCTGTAAAAAACAGGGCTTTCAATAATGCTGCCGATACGGGAGAAAACGGGATTGTTCCCCTTGTTGATAGTTTCGCCTAATAAACATACCGTACCTGTATCGGGGAAAATGATGTGGTACAGTGTTTTCATCAGCGAAGTTTTTCCTGCGCCGTTTGCGCCCAGAAATCCGTATACTTCCCCTTGCCTTACATTCATGCAAATATCATTCAGTATGGGGCAGCCCTCTATGGATTTTGATAAATGCCGGACTTCAACCGCATTTGTCATTCGCTCGCCCCCTTTTCGGGGCATAGCCGCCTTTTAAATATCAGAGTTGCTTTCTGTGCGATTCCGATAAGGGAATATTGGGAGCTGCCTATGCACGGATAGGCAAAACAAGTAACCAGTTCCCAGCCGTCCTTACCGTAATGGTTCAGTTTATCAGACAGCGACTTTTCGGAATGTTCTGTTTCCTTGCTGTCAATTACTATCGTTTTGTACTCAAATTCTGTCATAAAAATCTCCTTTACTCAAAAATATCTGCCACAAGGCTATCCACCATAAAATCAAAAACAGCGAAATAATCACAAGTGACGGAAAGCGTTTCTTTTGCATTGATTGTTGACAGCAGCGCACTCAAAATTCCATACGCCTGTGCTTCCTCCATTTTCAGATTGAGGTCTGCGGCATGGATAACCTGTCTGAAAAAATCGAAACTGTCAAACTTGATTTTCTTAATCGTTTCTTCCGGCAGCTTTGTCACAAAAGACTGAAAATCCGGCGTATTGACATTGTAGAGGAACGGCTTGCTGTCGTATTCCCGAAAAAGCCTTTTCATGGACTGTGCAAAGCCCTCTTTCGTCCGGCTGTTCCTGTTTATGTCGATAATCTTTTCTGTCAACCTCCTTTGTATGTCTGTGATTGTTTCAAGGAATAAATCTTCCTTTGTCGGGTAGAGCGTATAAAAAGTACCGATAGATATAACAGCCTTATCGCATAGATTCTTAATGCTTGTCTTTTTGTACCCTTGCGCTATCCAACATTCCTCGCATAGTTCTTCCAGCTTTTTGTGGATTGCTTTTTTATCAGCGTCCGAAAGGACTGGCTTTGACGGCATAATTCTATTTCTCCTTTCTGGTGAATTTTACTTGCGAATATTCGCTATAAATATTCGCAAGTAAATAATAACATTTGTAACACATATTGTCAAGGTGAAAAAGTTTTGTTTATTATGCAATAGTTGAAATCATATTTTTCCCACTCGTGGCTCTTTCATTGGCAGGCTGCTGGCCGGGATAAAAACGCCGTTTTCCATATCCTTAGCGCGGATAGCGGCTTTCTTCGCCTCAATTTCAGCCCTTTTCTTTTCTTTGATTTTATCCTCATACCGTTTTTGTGTCCCGTTGGCCTTGCGCCGGAGATATGCCTGGTGCAGCTTGTCCTTGCGTTCCTCTTTCTTCCGCAGGGCTTCCAGTTCCTCCGGCGTGAGGTTCATTTCCCCAAAATGGGGCGGTATGTACCTTCCGACAAAATTGAAGTAAATCTCAACTTCCTGCGTGGTTTCAATGCTGCCTTTTCGGTCACGCTCATGGACAAGGATTTTCTCCACAAACTCATTCAGCATGGTGGTAGTCAGGTTGTCAAAATTCTCATACTTGTCAACAAGGGCGATAAATTTCTCCGCTGATTTCCGGCTCTGCTCATATCCAGCGATTGCCTTTTCCAGTTCAGTAATCTCGCCGGAAAGGGATTCCTGCTCCTTTGCGTACTGTGCGTCCAGGGCGGCGTACCTTGCGTCAGGCAGCTTGCCCAGCACATTGTCCTCATAAATCTTGCATATCAGTTTTTCCAGTTCCCCGGCCCGTTTCTGTGCCGCCGCTAGCCGTTTCCGCTTTCTGGTGATGTCGCTGGCCTGCTGCTCGGCCTGAGTTTCCTGAACCGCTTTGATAAACTCTGCCCTGTCATTTCTGGAATACTCCGCAATCGCCCGGAGCATATCGGAAACCAGTGTCAGGACGGCGCTTTCATTGATTCGGTGCTGCGTGGAGCAGAGGACGCCAACCGGAACCTTGCTATATTGGGAGCAAGTATACTGTGAGATACGCTTACCATTGTTGGTGCGGTGGACGTACATCTTGCCGCCGCAGTCGGCGCAGTAGAGCAGGCCGGTAAGCGGGGCGGCTTCTCCCCAGCCGTCCGGGTAACGCTTCACGTTGGAGCGGATTCTCTGCACATTCTCAAAGGTTTCCGGGTCGATAATGGCGGTGTGGGTGTCCTCAAAAATTACCCATTCATTTTCATCAACGTAGTGGCTTTTCTTGTCCTTAAAGTGCTTACGGGTCTTGAAGTTGATGGTGTGGCCTAAATACTCACGCTTTTTCAGGATATTGACGATAGTAGAAGAACCCCAGCCATAAGGGTCTTTAAACGTCTTGGATTGGTTCACGCCCTCCCCGTAATGGGAGAGGTGCAGGGAAGGTATCTCAATCTTTTCCTGTGACAGCCGGTTCGCAATCTGGTAGGGGCCGTATCCCTCCAAAGTCATAGCGAATATCCGGCGCACCACGCCAGCGGCTTCTTCGTCCACAATCCAGTGTTCCCGCTTTTCGTCCCATAAGTAGCCGTAAATGACCGTGCCGGTCAGGTGCTTGCCGCTCATGCCTTTTGCCTTGAATACGGACTTAATCTTGCGGCTGGTATCTCTGGCGTAAAATTCATACATGATGTTCAAGAACGGGGTAAAATCATTCTCTCCCTTGGCGCTGTCCACTCCGTCATTGATGGCGATCAGCCGGACGCCTCTCTGCCGCAGGATTTCCATAACCTGACCGACTTTGAGATAGTCACGTCCCAGGCGGCTCATGTCTTTGATGATGATTGCCTCCACATTCCCGGCCTCCACTTCCTCCATCATGGCGGTGAATCCGGGGCGATCGAACCGGGTTCCGGAGATTCCATCGTCCGTGAAATGGGTCGGGTTTGGAAAACCGTTGCGGCGGGCGTAATCTTCCAGCATGGATTTCTGGTTGCTGATAGAATTAGATTCCCCGTTCAATTCATCGTCACGGCTTAACCTCTCGTATAATGGAGTGATTTTGGTTTTCGTCATAGTGTCTGCCTCCTTACATGAAATATGCTCTAAATGAGTTCTTCACTAACCATGAGAAAATCTCGTGATTAAGAAGTCATTTAGAGCATATATCACCCGCCGCAAGTTTGAATTTCTTATATTGCCGTACTGCAAAATGTTCCGGCTTCTCCTGTTCCAGTTCCTCAAACAGTTCGTCCACAGCATTTTTAAATTCTTCATCGTCCTCCCTCGTCTCCGAAGCATTGATAAACTCCAGTAACGTAGAGAAGTTCTGTTCTTCCTCTGGCGCTTCATAATAGATGTAGCCAATCAATGCACAGTATAAAAGCCGCTCTGCTTTCGTCCAGAAATCTTCGGAAGATTTTTCTCCTTCCCCCTTCGTATTTGCAATAATAGTGTTCACCAGCTTCAAAATATCTTTCTCCGAGCGGATATACCGGAACGGATTGTAATGCATACTTTTGTTGAAATTGATGGTATTTAAAACCTTGATCTTATACGGTTCATAAACAACTTTTCCATTCTTATCCCGTACTGCTTTCCCGTCTTTCATTTTCGGTGTGCCACGCCTCAGCATCTCCCCACATTCGACCAGGATTGTGCCTTTTCGGACGATATGTCAAGGACATAGATCAAATCCCCTCAAAAATTCATTCCTGACAGGTCATTTTCCAGTAACCGCATGACTTTATCACTCATACTTTCACTACTGGTCTTGCTGAAATGTAACGAAACTTCATAAATAGTCCTGCCGATTTTTCGCTTAATTGTCTGTGGTTCTCTAACCATCATTTTTTCATCTCTTGCTTGTATAGTTTCCGTCATACATTCCCCTTTCTTTAAAAAATAAAAAGGGCGATAAAACCACGTGATTTAATAGTTTTACCGCCCCTGTTTTGTATAGGTGACTATTATTTAATTTTTTCTCATCCTAAAAGTTACATGGCAGAATTATTTTCCTGCCACATCTTTTGATTTATTTTTTACACTATCAATTCTATACCATAAATAAAATATACTACTACCTGCCGCTACCAATAAACTTATCCCCAAGATTATATCCATTCTTATAATTTCATAAACACCGACAATTATTAATCCAAAACTAATGGCTACGGCACACCAAAAACATAATGCCGGTACGAATGATTTACGCTTTCTTTCTTTATCTGATTGAATATATTCTTCTGTCCTTTCCCAAAACAGAAATTCTGTGATACCGCTGATTATTATTTCAAAAATATCTTTCATAAGCTCAATCCTTCCCCAATAAACTCAAGTTATCCATATATTTTCATATTTATTGTATCACTCATCCACCTCTATTACAATTCCATATTTTTCCGCTTTATTTTTGTTTTGGTTTGTTCGGTCTGTACGGTCTGTTCCACGCATTTCCTAATTGTTTCCGCTTCCTGCACTTCATCCTGTAGGCTATGGACTTCGCTGTACAGGCATCTCTTTTCTGAAGCAAGGTTTTTTATTTCCGCTTTCCATCCTTTCAAATCCAGTATATTATTCGTGCCTAAATGCTCTTTCAGATAACGTTCTGCGGTCTGATATAGTATCAATTCAGCGGTATGCTCGTCGTAAAAGCGTTCCTTCTTTCTCGGCTTTGTCTGCTTGTACTCCTTGTAAACAGGGCGGTATTTGAGGTACTTCTCGGACTGGTCTACCAGTTCTTTCCGCTCGTGTATCTGCTTTTCTGTCTGCTTGATGCGCTTATTGGTATCCCGGTAACGCTTCTTTATCCCCGATACAGTATCTTGGAATTGTGCAAGCGTTGTAATCTCTCTCCCTTGCAGGAAGCTGACTGCCTTGGCATATGCTTTTAAATCTCTGGCTCTCCCATAGCCGCTCTGTTGGGTGTTGCCCTCCTGCATGGCTTTGTTTAAGTAATCCAACAAAGTGAGGGATTGATTTTGATTGGATTGGATATGATTGATAGATGGTTTCTCCACTTCCTGAACTGCCATCTGCCTTATCCATAACGTAAGACGGGCAATCTGCCTGCGTACCTCTAACAACAGGTGGTTCTGTTTCCGTATCTCATTGTTCCGCTCCCCCTTGTCTGTTATAACGCCCCTCCGCTCCATCTGGGTAGCCGCAACTCCCATATGTACAGTCGGTATCTTATCAATCCCCTGCCGTTCATAGGAACGGTGGTCAATGCGTTCCGGGCAGTTCTGCTCCGCAAGGTAACGGTTCGTGACGTCTGCCCACGCTTTTCTCCAAACCTCTGCTTTTTCCTTGTCATTCCAGTCTACTGTGTTGATTTTACGGGTTTTGAATGTCCCATTTTTCAGCTTCACACGCTGGCCGTCTTTATCTAAGATATATTCTTTCCGGGATTTTGCTCCCCACTCGCCGGATTCTGCAAGCGGACGCATGGTAAGCATGATATGTGCGTGTGGGTTTCCATCCTCCTTATCATGGATGGCAATATCGGCGCACATGCCAGCCGACACAAAATTCTCCGTCACATAATCCCTTACAAGCTGTATCTGCTGTTCCCTATCCAGTTCTACCGGGAGTGCAATCTCAACTTCCCTTGCAAGCTGTGAGTTCCTCGCTTTCTCGGTTTTCTCCACGCTGTTCCATAAAACGGAACGGTCTGAAAAATCCGGCGGGGCATGGGATGGCAGGAGGATTTCTGTATGGACAATCCCCCTTTTCCTTGTGAAGTCATGGGTAATTCCGTCATAATCATTGGTGAGGGTTTCACCGCTTCTGTAAGCAGAAGCCGCAACCGCTGACTTCCCTTTCCCCCGGCTGATTATCTTTATACTGCAATGGTAAATTGCCACGCTGTCAACCTCCTTCCGGGTGGCTCGTCCAAACTTTGCGGACAGGTGCGCTCCGTTCTTTGGAGTGTGCCTGTCTGCAAAGTACACAAGGGGTAGGGCACCGCCCGTAGGGGAGTGTAGCTCCCCTGTGCCTGCCGAAAGGCTGGCATAAGCCCTCGGCAGAGCGCACACACCTGTCAAGGTGTATAAGTGCGCCCTATCCAAGAACTCGGATAGGGCGCATTATCCGAGATTTTTAATTATCCGAGGAAATTCTTAAAAACCTTTTGTATGCGGGGGTTCATGCAAAAAATCTCGGATAAAATTTATCCACATGGGCATAG
>CAJTAL010000083.1 GCA_910574285.1 Lachnospiraceae bacterium
AGAGACAGATGGCATTATTGACCGTACCATAAACCAGAAAAGGAATCAGAACAAATATATGACAAACATGAATGAGCTTGTCGGATGTCTGAGCCGCCATATAGGGGAATATATGGATGCTGATACAGATACGGAAAAGAGTGGCATCATCCGCTGCATATTTGATTTTGCCATATCACACCGGGTGCGGGATAAAAAGGGCAGCGGGGAATCAAATCCACGAACAACTCCAAGGAAAGTCAAACATCATTACAATAACAAGACTACACACTAATACCATTTAAGAAAGGTGGTGATGCCAACTTCTTTACATTCTACAATATAACCACTATATGAAAAAACAGCTGATAGCACCAAGGGGGAAGTCCGCCCTTTTTTAGTGTATTTTTATCATTCCTATCATCTATTATTGTTGGTTCAATGGCTTAATCCTGTTGTAATGTCATACCACTACTAAGTTGTTAACATTGATTTTCCGGGAGATGATCTTTACTGACTACACTGTAACATCCTATTTTATCGACATTCGTACTTGGATTATCTCTCCGACATTTTGCACAAGTTACTTGAAGATGTCTTCTGGGATGAGTTGCGTAGCTTTTTTCGGTGGCCCCAGAAAAAAGTGTCTTTCTGACCGCACCATTTACCAATGCATTTCCCAATTCCATTTCTTCACCATCTACGTTTTGCACAAACCTTAGGATGCCACACAGCTTCCTATATGGAGATTTGATTTTTACATTCCTTTTGTGTCTATATGCAAAGAGGCTTGGTATTTTATCCAGTTTTTTCAAACCTTAACTACAAGGCGATACACTCGTTCTTGTATTCTGCTGAGCTTTGGGTTGGGGAAACCTACGCCCTCCACTACAAGGATATCAGCTAATCTTCCATGCGCATACATATCTGTTATTCCAAAACTCGTTCTGATTAGTATGCCATCTTTTCCAGCAATGCCCTAGATTTCTTGACACAGAACTGGTTTTATGACGGTAGGCTCATAGGTTTGCTCTTCCTAAATGGAATGATTCACAAAGGCCCATAGCCTCTTATACGGTAAATCAGTTTATTGCCGTCAAAGAAACAAACTTAGTTGGGGGTATCGTTTCTTTTGCTATAGGTTTTGCCACGCATTTGACACCCTATGACGTTTATTCAGAAAGAACGTATGATATAGATATAAATAAAGCCGATAGCTACTTTGAGAATACCATTCATTCATTTTTATGAAAAAGATGATTTTATGAGGTATAATTCAAGCATAAAGAACGCAGGAGGCAGTACACATGAAAGATCAGACTAAAGAGATACTTGGAAGACTAGTCTGATAAATTTATCTATAGAACAGCTACTCCATCCCATAATAGTATAGTTATTTAATTGCTTTTAATAATAAAACCGACCAATAATGTAAAGAACTTGGTTACTGAGAAAGAGCATAAGAAAGAACTAATCTTATCAATATAATGTTTTCCTTAATTTAATATGTTAGCGGAGAAAATATAAGAAGTTTATTGCTAAAAGTCATGTTTGGTAATTTTTAGCTATTTTATGCAAGATTATGAATTAAGAGTATACAATTTTCAAGTAAGAATTTTGTAAGAATTTCATCATAAAATCATCATGTGGATATAGGAGAAAACACAAAATCAAAATTCATTATTGGAGTATACTCATATTACAAGATAAGTGATTAGTATTTAGGAGGTAATGATATGCAAGTAGAAGTAAAAAATATATCAAAAAAGTATAGAGATATACATGCATTGAAAGAAATGAATATTGTTTTTACTCATGGGGTATGGGGGTTGCTAGGAGCGAACGGAGCTGGGAAATCTACATTAATGGAAATTCTTGTAGGGAATAAAGTGCCAACAAATGGTGAAATCTTTTTGAATGGAAAATCGATAAAGAAATTAGATGGAGAGTATAGAACTTGTATAGGATACTTACCACAAAATTTTAGTAGTGGTACAAAGATAACGGTTACTGATTATCTAGAGTATGTAGCAGCGTTAAAAGGTCTTGAGAGGGCTAGAGCAAAACAAAGAATAAAATATTTAGTGGAGTTGTTGGAACTTCAGGAATATAGACATAAATATGTTGATAGATTATCAGGCGGAACAAAACAAAGGGTAGGGGTTGCACAAGCTTTATTGAATGATCCAGAAATTTTAGTTTTAGATGAACCAACTTCTGGGCTTGATCCTAAGGAACGCATTCGGTTGAGGGGCATTATATCTAAAATGGGAAAAGAGAAAATCATTATCTTATCCACACATATTGTATCGGATATTGAATCCATTGCAAATAAAAATATTATTTTGAAAAGAGGAAAAATGATTGATATCGGTACAACAGAAATGTTATTAAGCACTATATATGGAAAAGTTTGGGAAGTTATTGTGCCAATAGATCAAATAGAAGATTTTGAAAAAAAGTATACAGTAATAAATATTAGAACGGTAGAACAAAATGTAGCTGTAATAAGATTTATTGCTGATAATTGCAAAGTTGCAAATGCTAAAAAGCAGGAACCTAAATTGGAAGATTATTATTTATGGAGTTTAAAACAAAAATAGGAGAGAGAAACATGTTAAGAATTGTTGGATTAGAATTAAAAATGCAATTAAAGACAAAAAAAACAATGGGGATATTTGTAGTAGGAGTGGTTATGAGTATTTTAATTGCTTTGCTATCTATTAATACAGCCACATCTAGAAATATTATTTTGGACAAAGAGAATAAAGTGGCATATTCGAGTGGGAAAATGTCGGTGGACTATTTGAAAAAAACTCAAAAAGAGTATGAGGGATTTTTAACAGAGGAAAAAAGTGTTGAAATAGTAAAAAGATATCAAGATGTTTTAAAACAATATGATGGAAGAGAGGATTTGATTCCTCATGATGTATATGCAAAGGAAATTACACCCATGATGGATATATTAAATGTCATATCTTATTCGTTTACAACATCTTATGATGGAGAATTGGATGTAAACGGTGTGTTCCCAAAAGGCTTTAAAGCAGAAATGGCAAAAGATTTATACAAGCAAAGATTAGAAGCAATGAAAGAAATTTGGAAAACAAAATATATTGGTAGAGAAGAAATATCTGAGAAATTGGAGAATAGAGAAAAAAATATTAAATACCCGCTATATTTTGCAAATTACTCCGGTTGGGATAGTTTGAAATCCAATATCGCTCTTATTTTAATTCCAATTACTATTTTACTTGCATGTTTGTTGGTAGCACCAGCATTTTCAAAACATTATGAAAATGATTCAGATAGGGTTTTTCGAGCAACCCAATTTGGACGTCATACACTTGCTATAGCAAGAATCATAGCTAACATGATTTTAACGAGTTTTTTCTACCTGTTTAATGTGGGATTGTGCACAACTATTTGCTCTTTCGTCTTTAATTGTAACGGATTAAAAACATCAGTTCAATTTATTGATTTGTTTGCATCGTCAGATTTAAGCATTGGAGAATTGTTATTTATCACTATTTTAGGAGGTCTATTTGCGACAATTACGATGACTATTTTTACATTATTTTTATCATCTGCAATGAAATCTTCAATTGTTGTACTTGCAAGTTCAGTTTTTATAATAGTAGTCAATATGATATTAAATATAATTTTATCGGGGAATATAAATGATAATATGGCTTATTTTGTTTTTAATACATTTTCTCCGTATTCAGCAGTTAGTTTATCTAGTTCGATTACATCTAACGCTTATGTATATTGCGGAAGTATTGTCATTTGGTTGCCAGTTGCAACGATACTTTTTTCGATTCTGTTTGTCGGAAGTAACTTTGCACTCTGCTTAAAAAAATATAACAATTATCAAAATTAGTAATTTATAGCCTGCAAATAAAAAGTCAATAGAAAATTGAATATTTTTTGAAAAAGTTTTATGTAGGAAAAATGCGTACAACAACCAGACCACCGTAGAATGCTGGTTTTGTGAATTGCTAGAGTTATGTAATTTCTGCTATTGTGGAAGGGAAGCCAAATATTCTTTGACTCTTCCGTAATAAATCCGGAGAAACTTATTTGCCCCGGCTGTCATGTAGACATAGTAAGCTTTGCCTTGCGCACGTTTCTTGTCCATGAACAAATACACGGGGTCATCTTGTGGCTTGGTCTTAATCAGAATGATGTGATTGTTATTGCAGAAGAAAACTCTAATAATGAAATAATGGATATAATGGAAAATGCTGAAATAGATGTATATAAAACACAGTTGAAAAATACAGAACTAGAAAGTGTGGAAAATGGTAGATGGATAGCAGAGGAGAAAGGCTGAGTGATTTGGCTTATCGCGATTTAGTGATAAAGAAAAATATTTCAAAAATGACCGGCGGAAGGCTACTTTGCCGGTCATTTATTCTCTGCCAAGAAGATAATCTGTACTGACCTTAAAATAATCTGCAATTACAGTGATTTCGTAATCTGGAACAAAGCGCTCTCCCCGTTCAATTCTCAAAATGGTCAGATCACTAAATTCAATGCCACTTAACGTAAGTCTGGCGGCCAGTATACGCTGGGAAATATTTTGCTCTTGGCGTAATTGCTTTAAGCGGCACCCTATGATATTCTTTGATTTCCCGTTCCAATATATTTTCATGATTTTAACTCCATATAAAAACTTCTAAAGAAGAAAGATTTATGATTGATTGTACTCGATTGAGGTGATAATATACTTCTAAAGATGAAGTTATCTGAAATTTCGTGCAGTAAAGAGGGCAAAAGTAAAAATTATGATCATGTGACCAATGCGGGAGTTTTTCCTGCAGCAGTAGGAAGGAGAAAAAGCATGGAAAAACTGGTATGGAACAAAGTAAGAGAATTTTTGGAGGTGTTGAGATGTGAAGATATTGACAGAGAGAGTATTGTGGAAACGAGAGAATTGCAGGAAGCAAAACAAATCCTTTCTGATAAAAATGTTGTCTATCAGCAATCTATCGCAAATGTACGGATAGAAGAGCAGGAGAAGATTAAGGGCTATGTGAATGCTTTAAGAGAGTATTCTTTTGAAGAATGCCAGCAGGCATATGTTCAGGGATTGGTTGATTGTATGCTGATTCTTAGTGGAGTTGGAATCTTAAAACCACAAAAAGAGGTAGAACGCCTGCTAAAAGTATTTATACAGTCATAAATTTAAAAAAGTGATTCCGTAATTTTATAGGAATCACTTTCTACGGACAATTCATCTTAAAATATTGGAAAGCTCAGGAATCATCATTTGAAAATTAATTCCTGGGCTTTTCTTCTCTATTATCCAGTAATGTCCGGGCATTTTCCAAAAGGATATTCAGCTCTCTTGGTGTGCATAGTGACAATAACCGTAGAAGCTGAACGTAGGAGTTATTCTCCATATTCTGGCTTGGGCGGATAAATGCATCCGCGGAAAGGTTTAGCACCAGGATGATCCGGCAGAATAGTTTCAAGCTCGGTATATGTTTCCCGCGTTCCAAATTTCCTAAATAAGACAGGTTGCAGTTCAGTTTCTCTGCCAGTTGCTCCTGTGTAAGTTTTAAGTCCAGTCGTCCATTTCTGATAAATTTTCCCAGTCTATTATTTGAAAAGATCATATGTTGTATCCACCTCCATTAAATCTAGTGTATTACACCAGATTTAAAAAGTGAAAATAGTAATACACCATAATAAAAATGGTATATTACAGCAGATTATGAGGAATTAGCATATGGGCGGAAAAGAGGAGTAATTGGAAAGGGGTGGCTTTTTGTTGAATTTTACAGGGATTCTGCAAAATTTCGATAAACAGTTAAAAAAATTACGATTTCTTATGCGCTAAAATACCGTGCTAAATATGGTGTATTACACCATGAGGAATACGGAATAGGGTTATTCTGTAAACAGAGAACAAAGGAGAGCTTTTCTTATTCTGGAAAATATACAGGCTGGATACGTGCACCTCCATAATCTGGACTGATTTTATGGATCTGAGACTCAGCAGATTAGAGGAGGTACCATATGAACTCAAATGAAATGAGGAATGAAAATATTGCTGTGACGGAGAAGATAATCTTCCTATCGTTTCACCGGGAGTTGTATAATGATTTTTGTTCTTGCCTTAAAGGTCAATATGATATTTTTTATTATAGAATCAGGGAGAACACAGGCGGAAAAGTATTTTGGGATGAAACCATTGTGCTATATGTCATGGAGATGCTGCGTTTTACAGAAAAAAGTGCGAAGCTGCTCTATGAGATCCGCAGCAAGTGCGACGCACCGATTCTGTTTATCTCTGGCGTTAGGACAGATACAATGAGAACGGATGAAACGGTACGTGCAATTAGGGGAGGGGCAGACGGATATCTTGTAGATAGCCAGCCAATGGAGGAAATTGTGGCAGAAGCCAAAGCACTGATCCGTTTGCAGACGCGTATTCAGAAGCGACCGGAAATATGGACGTATCAGGAGCTTAAGATTGTGCCGGGCACGAGGCAGGTATTCCTTAAGGAGAAGGAAGTCCCACTGACCCGCATGGAATTTGACATTGTGCAGTACCTTGCCATGCAGAATGGGAGAGCCGTTACATATCAGGAATTATATGAAGCGGTATGGCACAGCGAGTACCTGTTTGACGATGACAGCATCATGGCACATATCCACCGTATCCGCCGGAAACTGGAAGCTGACAGGAAGCATCCCTTTTATATCCAGAATGTATACGGCGTAGGCTACCGGTTCGGGTGCTGTATGCAGGAAAAATTTTAGAAGTATCATAGGTTTGTTGCAGCTTGCTATGAATTACTTTGTAAGACAGTGCCAGATGGCGCTGTCCTACAAAATAGTTCATGACAGGTACTTCGGATATCGATAATTCATGATAAAGGCATTACAAATATACAATATATATGAAAATGATAATTGACGTATACTATATATTGTGATAAGATAAGAATGAAATTTGTATTTGTATTCATCCGAAGGATGGGTAGCGCATTTTAGTTTCGGTTTTGTACCGAAAGAAAACGATAAGGAGTCAGGGGATTCCTGTCTTTCACAGGAAGTAAGGATGGAAAGCATTTAGAATGGCATGTTCTGGGTGCTTTTTTGTTGTTTCCGGGCATATTAGGAATGCTTTTTGTAAAATTACTTTGTAGGATGAGCAGATGCAAAGTGCAGCCTGTGTAAGGAAAGCAGTGAAGGAGGTGGCTTACCGCAGATCATGAAAGGAAGGAGGAACGAATAAGAAGAGGCAGGCTGAAAGAGAATCAGGAGATAGTGGGGCGCATTTAAGGAGGAAATCTTTAAATGCTTTTTTTGCGCCAAACGATACAGGACAAAGCCGGACGGCTGGTCTTGTAACTATGCAAATCAGGAGGAGAATGTATGAATCAATCAATTATGATGGGACGTCTGGTCCGGGATCCACAGATTAATTATGTTGAAAACAGCAAGGGTGATGAGATGGCAGTTGCAAATTTCCGTCTTGCCGTAAACCGGAAATTCAGCGACGAGACAGATTATTTTCCATGTTCGGCATTTGGCAGGCTGGCAGAGTTTGCGGAAAAATACCTGTTCCAGGGGATCAAGGTTGTTGTGAATGGTCGGATGGAGAACAACAACTATACCAATAAGGACGGGGATAAGGTGTACGGAGTCTGCCTTAAACTGGATGACATTGAATTTGCAGAAAGTAAGAATGCGGGGCAGGATCATGACGAGGATGAAGGAGGCAGCAGGAGCAGGGGTTCCGGAAACAGGCGAGGTTCATCGGGCGGAAGGGGAAGTTCTTCCGGCGGCAGGAGCGGTTCCAGAGGTTCTGGCTCATCCAGAGGCGATTCCGGACGTTCCGGCAGGAGTTCTGGTTCTTCCAGGGGCGGTTACCAGAACAACGGCTCCAGAAATAGCAGATCCTCGCGGGATCGGAATGTAGACGAAGAGTTTGAAGGCATGGAGGACGGTTATTTTGATTAAAGGATTCTGGGGGAAAGTTCCTTCGGAAGATAAAGGAGGCAGTGCATGGAGGGTGTAAGAGCGTGGATTGTGAGATATAAGAAGATGCTTATTTTAATGGGGGTGGCCGGCATGATGCTGGCTCCCTTTTTATGGCCGTTTTTTCTTGCAATTCTTTTTCAGACATTCAGTTTGGCAGTCCCGATTCTGGTTGTGGGATTAGCTGTTAAGAAATTACGAAGGGAGAAACCGGATGAACAAAAAGGAAATCAGGAATATAAGAATCCAGAGGATGCAGATGTACATTCCGAAAAAGCCGTATCAGGATGCAAAGCTCCTAAAGGGGCGGAGAACGGGAAGACCGATCCTGTACCGGAAAGGTACTGGGAAACGGGAGAGAAATCGCTAAGAAGGCAGTTGAAAAGCCGGAAGGAAATGAGCGATGCTTCCTGTTTGGCACTGATATGGTATGAATTAGAAGGGAAGGAGCGGATCTTCCGGTTTATGAGGAAACTTGAAACGGAAGGAATCCATACATTTTCCATCAGCCCGGAAGGGTTCTGCTCGGTCCGCACGGAGAATGGCTACCGAAGAATCGGCGTGTTGCGCTCTTATCCCTTCCGGGAAATGAAGGGACTGATTCCAAGGCTTAGAAAGGATCATATCCATACATCACAGAGAGGAAAATATCTGTGGCTTTCATGGGGGAAGGAGTGCCTGAGATGATACACTGCAAGTTTGTAGAAAGGACCTATTATAATCCGGCCAATGGCTATACGGTGGCATCCTACCGCACGAAAGAGGAACTGCCCCAGGAGGTAAGCCGTCAGAATCCGGAGTATCCAGGGCGTTTTACGGCTTATGGGATCGAACTTCCTGTAGGTGAGAATCTGGAGGTGGATCTGGACGGCACATGGAAGAGAGGGAAATACGGGTTTCAGCTGGATGTCTCTTATTTCCATGTCAATATCCCGGAAACAGAAGCCGGCATTGAGGCGTATCTGTCCTCCAGCATGATCAAAGGGATCGGACCGGTGACAGCGCGCCGGATTGTAGAACGGTTTGGGAAGCGTACCTTGTATGTGCTGGATCATACGCCGGAACAGCTGCTTGATGTCCCCGGGATTTCAGAGGCGAAACTGGAAGAGATTTTAAATGGGTATCGGAAAAGCACTGCCCTGCGGAACCTGATGATCTATCTGGCGCCTTTTGGGGTGACTGCAAACAAGCTGGAAAAGATACAGGAGCATTTTGGGGAGAGTGCCTACCATATCATCCGCGAGGATCCGTTCCGGCTCTGTGAGATTAAGGGCTTTGGATTCCTGACGGTGGATCCGATTGCAATGAAAGCAAAGGATTTCCGCCCGGATAATCCGCTACGTGTCAAAGCTGCAATCTCTCATGTGCTGCAGAAAGCAGAAGAGGAAGGACATCTGTTCTTAACCAGTGGGGATATCGTGGAGCAGGCAGGAGACCTCTTAAATAAGAACAAGAAGAATTCCCATTTATCAAAAGTATCAGATGCTGCGATAAAAAATGCCGGAAATGACATGATCCGCAAGGATAAGTCACTGGTTGGAAATGGCGGCGGTATTTATAATAAATCCGGGTTTGACGCAGAAGTAGGAGCGGCGGGAGAGCTGATCCGCCTGATGTTTGAGGAAAGAAAAGAACAGGATATCCGGCAGATGTTAGGGCAGGTTGTGAAAGAGGAAGGGATTATCCTTGATGAGATGCAGGAAAAGGCAGTACTGCAGGCATTTCAGTATCCGGTGTCGATCATCACAGGAGGACCGGGGACTGGAAAGACGACCTTGATTCGGATTATTTTAAGGATTCAGGAAATGCTTGATCCGGATGCGCTGATCATGCTGTGTGCCCCAACCGGAAGAGCCAGGCGGCGTATGTACGAGAAAACCGGCTATCCGGCCATGACCATTCAAAAGGCAGTCGGCATGACAGGCGTGGATGGGGAAGAAGAATGGAACCAGACAGAAAAGCTTCCGGATGATTTGATCATTGCCGATGAGTTCGGCATGTGCGACATGTATCTTGCGTACAAGTTTTTCTATTGTATCAGGCAAGGCGCAGCCCTGGTGATGATCGGGGATCAGGATCAGCTTGGAAGCGTGGGACCGGGAAATGTATTTAAGGAGATGATAGAGTCCGGAGTCATTCCGGTGACGGTTTTGGATGCCTGTTTCCGGCAGGATGAGGGAAGCACCATTGTAGAGAATGCCAGACGCATCAACCGGAACCAGACGGGGCTTAAGTATGACGAGGCGTTCCAGTTCCGTGCGGCATCCAATCCGGAGGATGCTGCCCAGATCATCCAGAAGATCTATGAAACATACTGGAGGAAGCATGGGAAACGTACCGAGGATCTCATGGTGCTGTCCCCTTTTCGGAAAGAAACAGAGGCGGGTTCAGATGCCTTGAATGAAAGGCTTCGGGAAGTGGTAAACCCAAAACGCAGGGGCAGAACGGAGATTAAAAATGGAAAGAAGCTGTTCCGCGTCGGGGATATCGTGATGCAGACAAAAAGTAAGCGATGAATAACCTACCGGTTTTACATATTCTAAAATCTGTGGGATAATCTTTTTGACTGACAAGTGAATGATGTGATTCAAGATTTGTTTATAA
>CAJTAL010000084.1 GCA_910574285.1 Lachnospiraceae bacterium
CAGTGCGGAGTTCCGGCAAACTGTTGTGATGATTACCCACAATGACGACATTGCCCGCCTTGCAGATCGGATTGTCCGCATTGAGGACGGAAAGATTGTGGAATAAGGAGGTGGCAAGCTATGACATGGCCTTTTGAAAATGATACCAGCGCCATTACAAAGAAGCTGGCAAAGGAGAGTTTGAAAAGCGAGAAGCGCCGGAATTTTATGATAATAATTGCTATTTCACTGGCAGCGTTTTTGATGTCAATGTGTGGAACATTATTTTTTGCTTTTCAGGAATCTCAAAATAATATGGCCACTTTTCAAGCCAGCTATGATAATCTGACAGAGGATAAAATTGAAAAACTTCGTCATCAACCAGAAATCGAAATGGTAGCGTCGCTTTACAATCTGGGAGAAATAAAAATGCCAGAGGGATATTCATTGTATTTGGCATATATGGATGATGCGGCATGCTATATTGCCCGAAATCAATTTACACTAAAAGATGGGACTATGCCATCTAAAGAAAATGAAATTGCAGTTGACCGTGAAATGGTGAACAAATATTTTTCTAATACTGCAATCGGAGATAAAATTTCTTTTCAAATAAACGGAAAATCACAAGATTTTGTGATTTCTGGGATTACGGAAAGCTCGACTGAATCACAGGGCAATTACTCGTGCTATATATCAAAATCGTTTGTAGAAAATAGCTCTAATTATAATCCTGCAAAATACCAAAGCTATGTTTGTTTTGCTGATGCAGATTCAACATCAAAAGAAATTCTAAAAGAAAGAATTGCTTCTATTGGAAAAGAAATTGGTGCTGATTATAGCTTAAGTTTTCTCTTTTTTAGAGAGAATATGGGATTGTCATTTGAAAATATACTAACTTTTGTAAGTTTGTCCGTGTTGGTATTATTTGCAGGTATAACGGTAATCCAAAGTATTTTCAGAATTTCTATCAATGAAAAAATAAGAAATTTCGGACAGTTACGCACTTTAGGTACAACTGCATTACAGATAAAGAAAATGATAAACTATGAAAGTAGATATTTATCATGGCTTGGAATCCCTCCGGGTATTGTTTTGGGTGCGATTGTCGGAACTGTTTTGGGAATTAATGAATTTTCCAGCGGATTTTCTCCTATCAATATTCCTTTTGTAATGATAGGTGTTTCCATCATTTGCACTCTTATGGTGAAATTATCTGTTCGCAAGCCGCTTAAAATTGCGGCAACTACTTCCCCTATTGAGGCAGTACGATATATAGCTTATCGAAATGCTCCGATGCAATCTCGAAAACATAATAAGAAAATTTCACCTTACTCTTTAGCTCTATTAAATCTTGGACGCGATAAGAAAAAGACAGCCAGTACATTGCTTTCCTTGATATTTGGAGGATTACTCTTATTTATATCTGCATCCGCAGCAGTTAGTAATACGCCAGAGCAATTTGTCCGTGAAAAGTTTTTTGTAAACGGCGGAAGCTTCCGTATATATCTTTCTGAAGAATCAGTTGGAAAAAACGAAACAAATAATCCGCTAAATGAATCTTTGAAAGAAGAACTTTTGAATACTAAAGGAATCCAAAAGATTATACCACTTAGAGATTCGGTAGGAATGTGTCATTATTCTATCAATGGAAATGCTACTGAGGGAATGTGTGATATAATTTCGGTTCAAAGTACAGAAGGTAATTTTAGCTTTGTTGAACAACATTTGATAGATGGACAAATGCCTAAGAACCAGTTTGAAGTTTTATTGACAAATGGATATATGGAACTGGGGATTACAAAAGGGACGCCTATAAAGATTACAAATAGTGGAGAGGAAATAGAATGTATTGTTTCCGGTTTCTTTGATAAGAGCTTTGTCGGAACCGAAAACGGTACAGATGCTATTGATCCAGCGAATCTTATAATTACACAAGAACTTGCACAACAACTATTCACAAACACAGAAAATTTTGCTTACTCATGGGAGATCATAACTGATAAAACTTATAATGATGAAATAGAATCAGCCATTCAGCAGAAAATTACCTCTAAAGGAAAGGGGCTTTCTATTTGCAGCTATAATGATGTTGTAGAGTACATGGAATCTTCTATGAACTTATTGTTTGGAAGTTTGCAAATGCTGTCATTACTAATTTTGCTGTTTGGAATAATCAATCTAATCAATATGACGCTCTCTAACCATCAAGCGCGTAAACAGGAAATCAGTACATTACGCTCTGTTGGATTAAGCCTAAAACAATTATATCGTTCTCTCATAACAGAGGGATTGCTATATGTACTTGTTTCATTTGGAATCGTTCTTTTGGTTGGTATTCCCATAGCTATTCCTGTGAGCAAAGCTGTTGGTATTCTATTCGGTATGCCAAATCTCTCATATCAATTTCCAACAATGCAGATAGGTGGATATCTACTAATATTGATTCTTTTACAGTTGATTCTTTCTGTATGGGAAATACGGGATTTGAAAAAGCGTTCATTAACAGAACAAATGCGGGCAATGGAATAACCGTATGGAATTGGCGGGGCGGCGTGTGCTGCCCCGCCTTTTTCGCCATTTCTCAAAGAAATTTTTGAAATGTCCGAGCGTTGTAACAATTCAGCCTGTTTTTCTGTCGAAATCAAAGGCACCTCGGACATTTGTGTAACATTTGTAGTTTATGCTTGTGGTAAATCAATATTGGGGGTGAGGACACATGAAAAAGATACTGCTGATCGACGACAGCGACACCTATACATGGTGTCTGCAAAAATACTTACAGCACCGGGGCTACCCGGTGAAAACGGCTTGTACACTGAAAGAAGCGCGGGCCGCCATCCAAGAGGAAATGCCGCTGGTGGTCTGCTGTAATCTCGACCTGCCGGACGGTTCCGGCATGGACTTTCTGGACGAGGTGCGGGCCGCAGACAAGGAGCTGCCTTTTATTCTGGCGTCCTGCCATGACAAGGACGACTACGAACAAGAGGCTATGCGCCGGGGCGCAACGCTGTGCATGGACAAAATGAAAGGGCTGCTGCTGCAAGATAAGCTGGTGGAATACGCTTACCGGCAGTTATCCGGCGAACCAGATTCAACTTTTCATAAGCTGCTCTTTGTCCATGCGGAAGATACCAGCGCCGGGGCGTTGCAGGCGGCTATGCTGCAAAAGGGCCTTGACCTGATTCTGGTTTCCTCGATAGCAGACGCCAAGTGTCGGATTTTTGAGGATGAAGAAATAGAACTGATCTTGTGCGATCTGGAACTGCCGGACGGCACAGCAATGGAGCTGTTTCATACGCTGCGACGGGTGGCGGGGATGTTCCAAATGAAGAATCCCCCTGTCCGGCTTCTGCCGTTCTTTATCCTCACCGAGAACAACGACCTTGCCACGGAATATGAATACCGGCATGAGGGTATCAATGACTATTTCATGTCCCCGGTCAATATTCCGGAGCTGATACGGAGAATTATGTATTTTGTTGAAGATTCAAAATAATGGTAAAAATCTTGAAATAAAGTTGATTTGAAGGAGGTGGTGACATGGGAAATTAGCCGTATTGGATATATCTGAATCCGGCAGACAAATTGGAGAAAAATTGTTTGCTTTGCTTGATACAGAGCAGCAGAAAGATTTATTGCAGTATATTCTTAATAGAGAAAATCTGAGTGATTTTCCCGATATTTTCCTATGTACTGTTTCTAAATGTCACGGTTTCCAGAATGGTTCAGTTCAACCATTATTGGAAATCCGGGAAGGTGATCTGTATTTTTGCCTGGAAGAAAGAACGGTGTGTGTCGGCAGTCAGGAGATAGAATTAACAGCTAAAGAATTCGATGCACTCCACTTACTGATTGTCAACAAGAAACGGGTATTGACCTTTGAGACCATAGCTTACCATGTTTGGGGCGAAGAATATATTGACGTTACACCGAAAACAATCCATAATCTGTTGAGCCGCCTTCGCCAGAAACTTCAAATTGCACCTGAAGCACCTGAATATGTTATCAGTGTGCGGGGCGTCGGTTATAAATTTGATGCTGGAATATGACAGATAAATTTAGGGCATTTTTAGGACATTACCGGGAAAGGCTGGCGATAAAAAGCGAATATGCCCCTGTATAATATCCCCCATGTAACAGGTTGGGGGATATATCAAAGGATAGTGACAAATCCATTTATACTCCCCCAGATATGGGGGCAGACATGCACATTAGAAAAGTCCTATATTTTCACAGGAAACGACAAAAAAATAGCCAAATATATTTTAGTGCCGCAGTTCAAAAAGCTGCGGCACTTTTTGTATCGACATATTTTTATTTTTTCTCCCAGCAATCAGCAAAATGTTCCATTAAGCGCGCGCCTGTAACAAAACGGGTACGCGCTCTTTTCTTATCTACAAAACAGACAAACTTTCCTGCTGCCTCTGTTGCAGGTGATAGTCCGGGGTGTCGCTCCCCACCCTCTGATTTCGATTTTGCCTATCAACTAAAAAAATCGAAATCGGAGGAATTACACATGAAAGAAATCAATCTGCGGGACTATTACCCGTTCTATACGAAAGATAATATTGTTGAAGTGCCGGACGAGGTGGCCGACCTGCTCCGGGAATATAAATTAAGCGAGGCAGCCCATTTCCTGCGTACATACCGGCATAAGGCATATTTTTCTCTGGACTATGACAAGAATGTTGAACGTGATGCCCTTGTGGTCGTGCTTGCGCCGGAAGATATTCTGATCCATGAGGAAGAACATGGGCGGCTGTACCGGGCCATTACCCTGTTGCCTGAAAAGCAGCGGAACCGAATATGCTCGCACTATCTGTTGGGAATGAGCCTTTCCGAAATTGCCAAAAGCGAACACTCGGCGGTAAGCTCCGTGCATGAAGGAATCCAGCGCGGACTCCGACGCCTGAAAAAAATTCTGGAAGAAATTTAATCCTGCCCCCGAAAATAACCCTCAAAAATGAAATGAATAATAGAGGGACATATTTATCCGGCAGGACAAGCCTGGCGGGTGTGGCCGTACAGCACATGCTCCGGCCCGCCCCAACTGAAAAACTGTCATAACTGCCACGCCCATCGCTTGCTCCTTGACAACCGAATACACGCTGTTACAGGTACTTCATTCTGTGTTCCGAGCGGCAGATGGGGCGGCGCGGTGACAGGCGGCCTAAGGAGGTGATGAATCCAGGCTGTCCGAGCGGTAAACGCAACCCACGAAACCGGCTGTGGCAGGCCGGACGCGACAACGGCACAGATCATAATGGTACTTCCTCACGGCTCCCTAAAGACTTGGGGAGAGTTCCTGCGGCGTGCGCCTGCTCTGGCAAAGCGGCGGCGTATGCGGGGCTATGATGCAGCAACGCTATCCGCAGCCTGTAACAGCCCCGCCCTGTTCGTTCAGGGCCTGCCGGGGGGCGTGGCAAATACGGCAGCTGATCGAAATCAGATACAATGGGCCGGGTCTGTGAGTGTATGAGCGCAGGCCCGACTTATTCATGTGGTTTCGATAGCCAGAAATTTTCAGGAAGGAGTTGGTATTATGGAGAATACGGTTGTTGCCGGCAGAACCGGCGCACTGGTGGACATCCGGGAGGTTGCCGTTGATAAGGAGCTTTCCCGTGAGGAACGGATCGCCGAATTTGTACGGCAGATCAAAGACCCTTACCGCTTCAAATGCGGGCGGTTCACCGTACAGGCCAGCTTTGCCGCAGGCGGCGCCACCCTGGAGGAATGTATCAAGGGAATCTTACGGTGAGCCGGAATTATTTTAGGAAAAGGGCTGACTTTCCCGCAGGGGCGTGGTACAATAAGAACTGGAAAAGGAATTGAATACGGCACAGCCACACTTCTTGGATTGCGGGGATTTTTCTGCGCAACGAAAGGAGTGTTTTTTTATGCAGGTTTATAAAGCCATTAAGTACATCCGTCTTTCTTATACCGATGATAAGACGGTGGAAAGCGACAGCGTTGCCAACCAACGGCGGCTGATCGATGATTACATTGCCCGGCACCCGGAGATTGAAGTCGTGGCAGAAAAGATTGACGACGGTTACAGCGGGGTTCTCTTTGACCGCCCGGCATTCCAGGAAATGATGCGGATGATCGAGCAGGGCGAGGCCAACTGTGTGATCGTCAAGGACCTCTCCCGCCTGGGGCGTGAGTACATAGAGACCGGACGCTATATGCGCCGGGTATTTCCGGCCTACGGCGTCCGCTTTATCGCCATCAATGATAACGTGGACACGGAGAATGATGCCGCCGATGACCTTACCGTATCGGTAAAAAACATTATGAACGAGGCATACAGCCGGGACATTTCTGTTAAGACCCGGAGCGCCCTGGAAGTGAAGCGGCGCAGCGGGGATTTTGTAGGAGCCTTTACCATCTACGGCTATATCAAAGCTGGCGACAAACACAAGAGCCTGGAGGTTGACGGGTACGCTGCCAATGTAGTGCGGGATATTTTCAGAAAGCGGCTGGAGGGGTTCAGGCAGGAACGCCATTTTTGTTTCCGGCTTGTTCTCCACAGTCACAAGAAACTGCTTAAATTCCTGCTTCGTCCAAAACTCCTTTTCCCCGGCGTGGCTCTTTCCGATACTCCCGGCTTTCCGGCAAGGATTGTCTTTCAAGTCATAGTACCGAACCGCATAATTGAAGATTGCCGACAACTGATTATTGACCGTTTTCAGATATGTTTCCGAATATCCTTTTTTCATCAGTGCATTTTGCCACGCCCGAATGTCGGAAGCCTTAATCTCATTCATGTTCTTTTTCTTGAAATATGGAATGATTTTCAAGTCAATAATGAATTTCTTTGTACGCATGGTATTTTCACGCAGACGGTGTTCCATATCCTCATAATAGATTTGTACGAAGTTTTCAAAATTGATGTCTAAATTCCTCTGTTGCTGTTGTAAGAAGTCACGTTCCCACTGTTCCGCTTCCGCTTTTGTCTTAAAGCCCCTCTTGTTCTTCTTGTGGCTTACACCCTGCCAGTCCTTATAATAGAACTGGCAACGCCACATCTTTCCGTCCCTTGTCGCTGACATAAAATCTCTCCTTTCCTTATTGTTGGCGTGTCCTCTCGCCATAGTGGTATACCCGCAGGGTGTTTCCTACATGGCTACGGTCAGACCGTAGAATTTTTCTTCAAAGTATTTTGTCGGAACTTTGCCGCAGATTGTTCGATAGCCCTTTGCTTTCAGTTCCTCATTCAGCCCCCGGATAATCTTGTAGGCATAACCTGTTGATACACCAAGCATTTCAGCCGCTTCCTCTGCCGTTACATACATTTTCTTTCCATTCTCCATATAATCCTGTCCTTTCTTTTTTTTATTTTAGGTACACATATGTGATCTTTGTGTTTTTATTATACGGTACACTTTTGTGAACGTCAAGTATTTATTTTAATTTTTTATACACAAATGTGTCCTAATGTGATAGAATTGAATTAAGCACTAACGAAAATCACAAAAATCGGAGGTATTGGCATGACTACCGGGGAAAAGATTAAACACTTTCGGAATTTGCGCGGCATATCACAGGAAACGCTCGGTCAGCTTTCCGGCATCAATTCCGCCACAATCAAAAAATATGAGTATGGCATCCGCAATCCCAAGCCCGACCAACTGATGAAAATTGCAAATGCTTTGGGTATCAGTATCAATGTTTTCATGGATTTTGATATAGAAACAGTGTCAGATGTATTGTCTTTGATTTTGAAAATGGACGAGCAATTAGATATGAACTTTGAAGCAGAGAGGTACGAGGACGGAAGTTTCAATCCCGCTACAATCAAAATATCCTTTCAGAACTCCCTGCTCAATCATAAGTTGGGCGTATACATGAAAGCAAGGGAATTGCAGGAGAACCTTTTGAATGATACGGAACGCTTCTCGTCAGAAGAAGAACACCAACGGGCGATTGAAGCACTCTCAAAGGATTTAGACGCTGTTAAGCAGAGTATTCTTGATGACAGTAAGATTGTCAAAAAGGGTGTTAGGGGTATATCTGTAAAAATTTATCCCGAAAATGAATGAAAAATTTTTGAGCAAAAAGTATTGACTTCCACGTAACGTGATACTGTATTCTTTTCTCATAGGAGCAGAATAGATATAAGCCGGCAATCTCTGTCTTGCTTCTTCACAAATTTAAGGAGCTGATAAGAATGCGAACCATAAGCCAAGTTGCAGAATTAACAGGCATAAGCACACGAACACTACAATACTATGACGAGATTGGATTGTTAAAGCCAAGCGAATTGACCGAATCCGGCTATCGCCTATATGATGATGAAGCCTTGCAAAAGCTACAACAAATCCTGTTTTTTAAGGAATTGGGATTTAAGCTGAAAGAGATTAAAGAAATTCTGCAAAAACCCGACTTTGACAAGATCAATGCTTTCAAAAGACAAAAAGAATTGCTTTTGCTGAAGCGCAATCGGACAGACAAACTTATACAGCTTCTTAGCCGCTTAGAGAAAGGAGAGCAATGTATGAGTTTTAAAGAATTTGACCTGTCTGATTACATTACCGCATTAGAGGATTTTAAAAATAACAGCACTGATGATGTTATCAAGCACTGGGGAAGTATTGAAAATTTTGATATGTTTATTCAAAAAATTAAAGATGATGAAGCAGAGGTAGCTAAACTTGCCATTCAACAATTCGGCAGTATTGAAAAATACACCGAAGCCATGAAACATAATTTAGAGCATTTCTCTGAACTCATGGAAACACAACTAACGGAAGAAGTGAAAGAAATTGGAAAACAATCTGATATTCTGTATGGCAGACTAACCACTAATTTGTCAGAAGATGTTTCCTCCCCTAAAATACAATCCATTGTACACGAACTATTGCGGCTTATACAGGAAAATAGCACCAGCGTATCCCTCGATAAGCCCTATATCAATGTTCTTATCGACACATATTCAAGCGATTATATCAAAAACATGACTGATAACAAATATGGAGAGGGGGCTTCTGATTATATCGTAAAAGCGTTCCATTACTACTCGGAGAATAACGCTTCCGAAAACAATTAGAGGCAACAGGCTCTCTCTAAAAAATATATCCCGACAACTAATCATTCTCGCTATGCCGAAAAATAACTTGCCACACTTTAGAGAGCCTTAGTGACATTTGAATTTTCTTGTGGTATAGTGGACTTCCACTTTTAGGAAAAGGAGTTGATGATATATGCCACAGATGAATAAAGGCGGTAAATTTATTTTCGGAAAATCGCTGATACGAGATGACTTGACAATCCATCTCCCAACACAGGCTCTTACAGAGTACAACGCCACAGCAGAGAGAAAAGTCTATCTTTTTACTGGAAGCAAGGTCACTGGCGGCTTTTGTGTGGCAAGAAAAGGATTGTTAGAACCGTCAAAGTTAGGACACATTCTTACTGATAATCCGGCTCTACAGAATTATCAGACCGCAGAGGGCGAATTTGTCAAATACAAAGGACGGTCATACTGTTGGGTAAATATTTCAGAGAATGGTGTAATTCAGCTTAATCAGAAGATATTAGATTTCCTTAATCTGAAGATTGGAATGAAACTATTGTCTATCCGAAGCAGTGATATAGCTTTTACAATGGGTGCAATCGGTCCTCTATTGGAAAGAGCCGACAACTATGAGGGCGAAATTCCTCTGTATTAAAAAAGCAGGTATCAGGGTGTGTAAAATAATCTGTGTAAATCATCACAGATTATTCGACACATCCATTTTTGTATAATGGATAATGAATTCGACAATACTGTGATTAGTTGGAAAAAATTGGTAG
>CAJTAL010000085.1 GCA_910574285.1 Lachnospiraceae bacterium
CGCAGCGCAAGAAGGGTATTTTCGATGGTTTCCTTCGCTGCATGATTAGAAATCCCAATAGATGTCCCCTGGAAATCGAGCTGGAGCACAGCCGCATTGGCGACCCAGGGATCCATTGATGTGATCTCCTTCTGGCCGGCAAATAAACTTTTGGAAATATCCAGGCAGACAATTTCCTGCTTTTCACAGGGGAATGTCTGTGGGATTCTTTGCGGGATCGTATAGCCCTTCTGGCGGAGACGACGTGTATGGTAGTCAATAGCCTTTGCCGTTATCCCATGCTGTTCACACCAGATTTTGACTTTCAAGCTGCTGGTCTTACAATCCTTGATCAGATCGAACCATTCCTGATCTGTACGTTTGATACGTTTCTGAGCCATGAAAGCTCACCTCTTCCTAATCTATTTGGAGTAAGCGTGCATAGAGCAATCGAATGATTTGATAGTCAATATGCCCTGAATGCAAAAACCGGGAAATGGGGAAATGCTTCTCCAGCTAAAGAGATTATCGCACAGATTTCGAGACTTGTAAAAACGCTAGATTATTCATCGCTTACAAATAATTCCACATCAAATACATCTTCATAAAATTTACCCAACATACGCCCTACTCCTTTCCAAAGGGACCGCAGTCCGGCCCCTTATGCTTTTTTGGTTTCTTTGTTCCATTCGTGTTCCTCCTTCCCTTTGTCATGCAGCCAGCAGAACCTTCTTTCTCCGAAATATCTGCAATTCTATCATGCTGAATTCCTGAAGCCGCTCCCTCTTCTGACAGGATACCGCTTTCCGGTAACTGGAAAAAGCAAGGGCTTTCCCTAAATCCGCGCTAAACCCGCTGCCATCCCAATAGATATCCGGTTCTTCCACTTCGCTTTCCACACAAAGCAATACCCAGCACACTTCACAGATACATACATTCCAGCCGGCACAGCGCAGATGCCTGCGGATAAACTTTTCCGCCGCCTCCACTCCCGGAAACCTTTCTGCCTGCGCCAATATACCTGCCACCGCCCGCCTGTCTCTTGTGCCCCGGTAATACGTATTCTCGCATAGCTCAATCACATAACCAGGCTGAAAAAACCGGTCCAGGTCAAAAGTCATCTCCAGCATGTCTTTTTTTAATCCTTTTTCCATACATCTCTCCTTTTCAAATCTCACTTACCGGATCGCCGCCATACCTTCCCTCTGGCAGATGTGTATGGCAACGAAAAGACAGCCGGTTCTTGGCTGTCTCTCTTAATCCATCGATCTCTATTATCTTCTGATATACTTCAAAATCTGTTTCGGCAGGAGATACGGCAGCTGCTCCAGATCAGAAATATCAAGGAAACCTTCCTGGTAAATACGCTGGATTGCTTCTTTATCTTCTCCGATTGCCACCGTCAACATGGTGATCCTTTTCTTTTCCAGCTTTTCCTTAATCTTTAGCAAGTCTTCCTCCGCCTTTTTCCCGTTATAGCAGGTTGCATTCGGAAATCCGTCACTGATCAGAAAAAACAGCTTGATCTTCTCCGGCCGCTTCGCAAGCTTCTCTCCCACAAAAGCAATGGCAGCCCCGTCACGGTTACACCCACCCGCTTTCATGCCAGCAATCCGGTACTTATCCTTGTAATCGGAATCGAATTCTGCAAGGGAGTGGAGATATACGGTTTCGTTCTGCACCCGCTTATAAACCCTGTCCGTATGGTGTCCGTAAATCAGTATGGGAATCCATGCACTTTTGCAGAACTCATACAGGCACAGGGCACAAAGCCTTGCCTGTTCCATTCGTTTGCCCAGCATGGAACCTGACATGTCAATCAGCATCGCCACCGCGGTATTGACCTTCTACCTTACTTCCAGATTACAGAAAATCCGCTTTTCCGGATTGTACAGCGCCTGGTAATTCATCTGTGAGCCAAAAAACAGGTTCCTCTCCATATGAGGACTCTGACAGCTTAATACTGGCAACAGCCTCGCCTTCATCCGGCGCATGATCGCTCTCACCTGATCCTCATAGAGATTACAGTTAGTCATTGCCCCTTTGGAAAACCTGTTCTCCCTTACCAGGACTTTCTTCACCTTTCTGTGGTCGCCGTCAAATTCTGTCTCTGAGAGTTCGCGGGATAATTCCCGGCTGAACCGTTGCTCCAGCTCTTTTTCGGCCTGCTTTTCTGCCGCTCCCTGTATATATTCCATGAGCCGTTCCCCGGTTTCTACCAGCTGCTCCATCGGAAGCAATGTGTTGACTCTGGAGACCTCACCCATTCTCTTAAGGTTTCCTTCCACATTCTCCCCATCTTTTTCAAGCAAGAATTCCGGCAACTGCTCACGAAGTTGTTCCAACATCCGCTGAATCTTTTCTGTGTGATCCTGCGGTGAGCCTTCCTGTCTTTTTTCCTGTTCTTTTGCTCTCTCCTGAAGATTTTGCCCGTTTTTCTTTAAATGCTCTCCCGGCTTCCTTTCGCCCGCCTGCCGGTCGGCTGGTTCTTCCTGCTGATTTTGTATCTTATCCGATTGCCCCGCTTGTTCCTGACTGTCTTGCGGCTCTTCCGGCTGACAATTAAGCCCGCCTGACTGTCCTGCTTGTTCCTGGCTGTCTTGCGGTTCTCCTGGCTGACCATTAGACCCGCCTGACTGCCCTGCTTGTTCCTGACTCTTCTGAGATTTCTCCGACTGTTCCTGTGGTTTCCCTGACTGGCTCGTTTGCTCCGGGCCTTTCTGAGATTTCTCCGGCTGTTCCTTGGACTCATCTGGCTGCCCCGCTTGTTCCTGACCGCTCTGTGGCTCTTCCGTCTGTTTTCCAGCTCCGCCTGATCGTACCTCCTTTTCCCGGCTGTCTTGCGGTTCCTCCGGATTGTCTCCGGCCTCCGGCTGTCCATCTCCCTCCGGCTGATTCTGCGGCTCTTCCCCCTGCTGTTTCCACTGTCTGTCTCCTGCCTCTTGAATCTCTTCCAAAAGCACCTTCCAGATGATCAGCAGGATCCGGTTTGCTGCCGACATCCGCGCTTTTGCATCTTCGGCCTTCACTGCCGCGTCGATGACTGGTTTTACAAGTTCCAAAAGTTCCAAAAGCCCGCCTGTAACTTCCTCCCAGTTGTTGACAATGCCTGCAAGGGAATACTGCGCCATAAGATTTAACAGAATAGAAACCGGCCTGTAACCATTCTCCATCTGTACTTTTAAGCTTGGAATCCGCTCCACATTCCTTACCCGGTTCTGCATGATTCCCCTCCGGATACTACCAGGATACCGCTCGCACATTTTCTGCTCCACATATACATCCTCTAACATGTTCTGGATGAAAGAAGCCGTTTCTGCTAAAAGAACAAGCGCTATGTCATGCTTTTGCTCCAGATATTCGTTAATTTCCTTCAGATGATCTTCTTCAAATGACGTTTCCGGCTTTGGGGGATGGAGATACCATTCCCCTTTTTCAATTCCTTCCAGATATTTTTGTCTCTGCCCGAAATCCGAGAAATTCCAATGCCCGCATTCATGGCCAAGAACACCGGCAATACTGTCGCTTTTCAATGATACCGAGGGAAAGCTTGCTGTAACACTGTTTTCGATATTTAACAGTACTCTCCGGTCATTGCATCTCCCGGCCCAGTCGCTTTCCGGCAGTTTCACCAGCTCCACTTTCTTTAAGGTTCCTCCGGTCAGCTCTCCTGCCACCGACAACAGCATTTCCTTATAAAAGGCAGACTCTAAAATCTCATCCTTCGTAAATTCCTTCTTCTTTTCCTGCACTAACTCCCGAAATATCCCGTTTCGTTCCATAATCCTCCTTTATGCCGCCGCTTCAAAATAAGGCAGGATGTAAGTATTCAGGATTTCCTCCCGGTCCTCCGGGTAAGGGGATGCCTTGCTCACCACCGTATGATGGGAAGCATTCACGATATCCCCGGTCGCCAGATAGCTCCATACCCAGTTCTCTAGCTCCCGATATCCGCATACGCCGCCCTGTACCTGCTTCTTTGTTAAATACTGATGGATATTTGCCACCACCCGCGCCATCTCCTGCACGATTTCAATTTCCTTGCATCCGGTCCGTTCCACCGCCCGTTTCGCCATATCCTTTGCACTCATGCCCTTGCGGTGCTGGATTAAATTCATATGGGATAACACTGATTCGTTAAACATCTGGCACCCGACATAATCAAGGTTGGTGGTCAGGATCACAACCGTATCGGGATGACGTTCGATGATCTCGCCGTTTAACAGATCCGTCTTCGCACAATCATCAAACAGCGCATTCAGGCGGGTCAGGGTTCCCGGCTTTTCAATCATGGATACCTCCTGGATCTCGATCACAGACGGCATCCGGCATGCCTGGATGATGGTGGACTCCTTCTTGATAAAATCCTTCTCCCCTTTTGCCCGGTCATAGCCCCTTTGGTAGATTTCCTCTAAAATCTTCCGGAAGGCGGTCTCGCTTTCCATGTTTCCCGGATACATACCGGTAAGCTCCGCAACGGCAGACGCCGGATCCATCAGAAAATCCTCCATGTTGGGCCAGTGTTCCTTTGGAACCTTACAGCTGTCAATGTTCGGCAGGATGGATACCATCAGGCTCGTCTCTTCCGTATTCGGTCCGCAGGTGAAGACAAAATGAGGATACCCAAGCGCCTGTGCAATAATCTTAGAATCCGTGGTTTTCCCGGCTCCGGACTCGCCTGCCAGCATGAAAAACCTTGCCGGCGTGTTGACGATCATGGACAGGATCTCCTGTGTCTCTGTATTGACCCGATAGTAATCCGGCAGATTCGGAATCATGCGCCGGTATTCTTCCGGGTATGTCCTTCCCTGATTGAATTCCCCCTTCAGCGCTCCAAGGGTTATTTCCTTGTGCAATGTCTTTACAGTCAGGATCTCGAACTCCCCGCCCTCAACTGCATTCGGGCTGTATACACCCGTATTCAGGAGATAAGGAGTAATAAAATCCGGATCTGCAAGCTGGCTTTCTTCCAGGGGGATCCCCCCGTCTCCAATTACGCTGCCAAATTCAATCCTGCGGTACAGGTTGTCACAACAGACAAACGCGCAGCTTAAAAACTCTTCATCTGATAATATATTCTCTCCCTCTATGTGGGACAGCATATCATAAAAATGGGAAGCAAACTCCCTGTCTGCCAGATCGCCAATGCCGTTTGCACTGATAAACGCAAAAAGTGCCAGATACTCTTCCCCATCACTCCCTTTTTCTGACAGGGGTAGCAGCGGTTCTACCGTGTTATCCTTTAGTCTCAGCCCCTTTACTTTTCCGTTCCTGCTATTATAGACAAGGGCGTATTTCCCATCCATTTTCTCATACTCCACACAATAAAAATTGACTTCCGTATCCCCTGCCTGAAACCCAGCAGCACCGGAGTTCCAGCCGGTCATCAGGCCGGCTAGCCATAGGATTGCCCGCAGCGTCGGCGGGTGCAGGGCTGCTGATTTCGCCTTTCCGGTATTATAGATGGAACAGTTCTTTTCTTTTACACTGGTTTTCTTCCCTCCATTTTCCCTGACAATCTCTGCAAACGGTTCCGGAAGCTCCTGCTTCAAAGTCCATGTTTCAAATAGCGCTGACATGCAAATCTTCCTCCTTCTTCTTAATCTTCATTCTCCTGCCAAGCCAAATCTCCACTGGAATCAGTCCGGGCGGCAGTCTTCACAGTAATGCCCGTATTCCTCTTCCGTGAACTGGTGGAGATACCGCCCTTCACAGAACGTATCTCTTTCCACAGGTTCCGTATCTTCATTAATAACAGTCCCTTCTTCATAGCTGTCAAAGATCGTATCGCATTCCCTGCAGCGTTCAAACCGGTCGTCAAAAACACCGAAATACTCCTGCATGCAGTAGATCACATGCCAGGCCTGGTCTCCCGACAGGATCGGAGCATCTTCTGCCGTAATATTCTCTGGGTGGAATTTCCCCTGGAGAAATTCGTAAAATCTCTGCATATAACCTGTACTTCCTAACTTTGCCATCAGTTCCATGCTGTCATGGCCCCTGCCAAATACACCATCTTCCATATCCTCATTCCCTCCTTTCGTTTGTCTGTAACCTAACCTATCCACGTTACCAGCTCCTTTCCGCTCGTATTTTCCATTGTCACAGGACACAAAAAAAGCACTGACTATCATCCTAATAATCAGCGCCATGTTGTATTCTCTGTTTCTGGCAGGCTTGTGCCTGAAAGTTTTCCTTCCAGCCCACGCCGGAACAAAAATTTGGTTTTCTGCCCTGTATGCAGAAAAAAATAATAACTTCTGTTTTATTATATTTCTATATATTGTGTTTGTCAATAGTTTAAAATCAATATATTGTGTTTATGGCTGTATCGTATCTTAAAAAAGCAGCGAATTGTTTTATATAATACAAAAACAAATTCACTGCTTTACTGCTTGTTTATTAAGTTACTGTAGTTATGCCAGTACAGGCTCCCGTTTTTTGATAACAGCCTCCACTTCCTCAATAGTCTTTTCCACACATTCTGCTATCTGCTCTAACGTATAGCCTTTTCTATGCATATTCATTATTACACCTGCTATGGCCTTATCTGTTGCATTTTCTCTAATTCCCTGTGAAAGATTACACATGGCACTCATATCCTTTCTCAATTTATCATCTACCAGAATACTATACTCTGTTCTTATAATTCCTAATTTTTCATCAACAGTCAACTCCATTGAAAGTAATGTACTCAGCAAACGGTGCAGCTCATACTTCTCATCATGCTCCGGAAGTTCATTTGATATACCGATCAAAACAATATTTAATAGATCAAGCCCGCCCTTCCACGGATAGGAACCGAGCAGACCGTCTTTCGCAAGATGCACATAAGCCATGCTGCTTTCATCCATTCCCATACATACCCAGATACTGAATACACGCCTGATGTCGTTAAAATTTGTCCCCACAAAATCCCGTTCCTTCTGCGAGGAAACAGAGCGGCTCACATAGAATACTGCCCTGTTTAAGATATGGTAGCCTGTCGGGTTATCTTTTTGTGCCTCTAAATTCACGATCACCTGCGAGATGCCGTTCTTCATCCGCACATAAAAAATAATATCAAACCGTATAAGCCCCTCGTTGATCTCCGCATTTTCCGTATTCATCCCGACAATACGCTGTCCGTTTTCCTCTTATTCAATGTTGGTCAGCCCCAGCTCTACCGGAACCACGCTGATCAATGGCTATCTCGTCTCCCGACTCGGTCCGTGCTAAACGTGTGCCACTGGCACACAGCACCCCTCAATATAAGACACCACATCTTTCGGGTTCATTCCCCGGAACTCATCAACCGTCTTTACCAGAATATGCGCCAGAATGATTTTATTTCCCAACAGACGCTTTGCCTTATCGTCATATTGGGCGTCCTGATCCGTCGCGCTGACCGCATTTTTATTTCCGTATCCATTAGCCATAAACCTCCTACTTTTTTGTATGGCGGGAAACGCAAAATCCATTTCCAAAAGGTATATGACCCCATTGCCATTATACCACATGTTATATATCCGCTCAATCAAAAACACATCTTATATCTTATTCATTCTACATTTCGTATTTGCCAGGTTATTGACTATATCCATCACCTCTAGGCCAACTGGTTTCGCCCGTCAGGCTATAATACTGGGTGATCAACCTTAAAGCTTCTTCATCTATCTGGTATTCCCTGGATATTTCCTCCAGGCTTTTTCCTTCCACGCAATAATGCTGGTATACGAACCCTGCCGTCTCACATGCCTGTGAATACAGTGTGCCTAAAAGCTTCTTCATCAGCTCTGCATATTCTGAAAGATCGGAATCCAGCTCTTTGTCTGTACCATTTAATAATTTTGACAATTCTGTTTTTTCAATGTTTTCCGGAATACCATACACATTCTCATTCATAAATTCCATGAACATTTTCCGCCTATCCTTTGGCATTTTCGCATAGAGCCAGATAACCTCAATTAGCTCTGTTGGCAAATCCTCCGGCAATGGCGGTAACTGTATATATTTTGTCTTCATCTGCATCAAACTCCTTCTTTTATAAGATTTGTAAAATTCCTGGCTGTAAAATTCCAGATATCGCTGTCTTTACAAAAGATGAAACGGACAGCCGTAAAAACTGTCCGTTCCATCCTTCTTTTGCACCCTTTATCTGATGATCTAAACAACCGTTGAAATACCTTTACAGATTTCTTATCCCCATTTTCTCTATGCAGACTTCTCATAATATTCCTGCATGGACTTATACACCTGCCGAAGCCGCAAGGCAAAATTTGTGTTTCGTTTCGCCATCCGGTTATTTCGGATTGCCTTTGCTACCGCCTGCTTACTTCCCACCAGGATCACCTGTTTCGTCGCCCTGGTAATTCCCGTATACAGGATATTTCTCTGGAGCATGCGGCGGAAACACCCAAGTAATGGAATGATGACGACAGGGCACTCGTTCCCCTGGCTTTTATGCACGCTCATGGCATAGCCGTGGGTTAAGGGCCAGTAATCCTCATCTGAGAATTTTACAACCCGGTCATCGCCAAAATCCACCTCCATCACCATTTTACTGTCTTTCCGGTAAATTCCTAACACTTCCCCTAAATCTCCATTGGAGACCTCATCTACATTTTTTGTCGTAAGCGATGAATAATCTAGCGTTTTTACAAGTCCCGAAATCTGTGCGATAATCTCTTTAACTGGAGAAGCATCTCCCCATTTCCCGGTTTTTGTATTCAGGGCATGTTGACTATCAAATCATTCGATTGCTCTATG
>CAJTAL010000086.1 GCA_910574285.1 Lachnospiraceae bacterium
CAAAAGGAATGATAACATAAAAGATACAGAGATAAAATAATCTGACGGAAAATGCGTCAGATTGAGGCATCCTGTATCTTATTTAATTTGAAGAAAAAGAAGGGATTTTGGTTCAGATAAACTAACGAATAACACTATAAACGTGAACGGTGTCACGAGGGGCGTATGATAAAGCTGTACCGTGGGGAGCGTGACGGTATGTGACGGTGTGACGGTATTTTTAGGAGTGGGGTGCGGTACGGAAATAACCGTCACATCGACGCAAACCGTCACGGATAAAGTTTTTGCGGGGTGCAGGGGGCTTTTTACAAAAAGCCGCCCTGTCTCGTCTGCCGACTCGGTCGGTTCGCAGCTTGTGTGCCACTGGCACACGCTCACCCCTCGGAGAGCGCAAAACCTGCTTGCAGGTTGCATTTTTGTTGGCGAAGCCGACAAAAGTGCTTTTGCGTTACTTTCGGGAAAGTAACAAAGCCTACCAGCCGAAAAGAAAGGGCGTGATTTTATAAGACGGACGATTAGCGCAATGGTGGGGAAAGGCTCGGTCAACCATAACAGCCGAAAATTTAAAGCTGAAAATGTGGATGGGGAGCGTTCACACTTTAATGTAGACTATTGCAATGAGAATATCAAAAAGGTATATCATAAACTCTTTGATGAAGCGTTGCAACGGTATAATGATAAACAGACAAGGACAGACCGCCGCATTTCCGATTATTACGATAAGATACGGAATTCAAAGCAGGAAAAGACGTTCCATGAACTAATTTTGCAGATTGGCGATAAGGAAAATATGGGTGCAGGAAGTGAAAACGGGCAGCTTGCAAAACAGATTTTGGATGAATATTATCATGGATTCCAAGAGCGAAATCCTTATCTCTACGTGTTCTCTGCCCACATCCATATGGACGAAGCAACGCCGCATCTGCACATTGATTTTGTTCCATTTACAACAGGCAGCAAGCGTGGACTTGATACGAGGGTATCTCTGAAACAGGCATTGGCGGCGCAGGGATTCAAAGGCGGCTCCCGTGGCGATACAGAGTGGAGCCAATGGGTACAGTCCGAAAAAGAGAATCTTGCCGCTGTGATGGGGCGGCATGGCATTGAATGGGAGCATAAAGGCACGCATGAAAAACATTTGTCTGTCCTTGATTATAAAAAGCAGCAGAGGGAAAAAGAGGTCGTTCAGCTTGAGGGGCAGATTTCAGAGAAAAAAGAGGAATTTCAAGCATTGTCGAATAGGGTGGAGAATTATGACAAAGGCATGGGAAACCTAAAGACGCTTGAGCAGGTGCTTGACACTTCGCCAGAATATCAGTTGCCAGAGCCGCAGGGGTTGATGTCGGCGAAGTCGTATAAGAATAAAGTGGCAGAGCCTTTGGTGCGAAAGCTGAAATCGCTTGTTAAAACGGCTCTTATAAGGTGCTTTGAAGCGTGGGACAGCTATTATCGGCTGAATGTTACAAACAGCAATCTCCACCGTGAGAATGACGGATTAAGGAGAACCAATGAGAAACTGGCAGGGGAAAATGAAAACCTTCGTGCGGAAAACAAAGATTATAAGCTGCTCCGCAAGGCATTTGGAAGTAAGCAGATGGACAACCTTTTGGAGCAGGCAAAAGCGGCGCAGAAGTCGAAACAGCGTGGAAAGTATTTGAAAAATAGCAAAGAGGAAAGGTAGGAAACACTATGGAAAACAGGATTTATGACGAAAATAACGGTCTTTGGTATGCAAGGCAAGGCGAATATTACCTCCCAGAGCTTGCATTACCTCCCGAAGAAGAAAAGCCAATTGGCATATGGGGTCAACGACATTTGCGGTATCTAAAAGAGCATAAGCAGCTTGTATATCTCAATCTGCTGACAAGCGGCAGGTTGAATGAATATTTGTCAAGTGTGGATGAACAGGCAGAGGATATGTTTTCTCGGCTGGTAAAGGAATATGCCGACAGGCAGGAAGTGACGGAGCAGTTAAAGGCAGAAAATCAGATTTTATGGGTTCAAAAAATGAATAATATTCAGGCTTGCGTGAGGGAAGTTGTAGAGCGTGAGATAATTTATTTATAGGAGGTGGGGGCGGCGCTTCTATGGTATATGGGAGTGCCGCAGAAGCCTAAACAAAAGTAGTTTGGGGAATTGAAAAAGCCTATGCTTTCGTGTATAATTGATAAAAAAGTCAGAATGAGAGATAGCTTGTCGGAGGAACGATATGAAATATATAAGTGCAACTTTTGATATGACGGATGATATTCAAAATGTTTTACATACGGCTATTGAAACTATATATCCGAAATATTATCCAAAGGAAGTAGTGGATTTTTTTTGCGGACATCATAGTAAAAAACACATTCAAAACGGAATAGCATCGGGAAATATGGGAGTGTTGGTGTATAACGATGTGATTGTCGGAACGGGTTGTTTTGATGATAATCATATTACAGGAGTATATGTGTTGCCCGCTTACCAAAATCAAGGCTGCGGCTCGTATATTATGAATTGTTTGGAAAAGGAAATTTCCAAAACATATGATACGGTTATTTTGGACGCTTCGCTTTCGGCAGCGTGTTTATATGAGCATAGAGGCTATAAAACGGTGGGGCATGGGATATGCGAATTGGAAAATGATGTGAAGTTGGTTTATGAAATCATGGAGAAAAAACTGAAAGATAATTGAAAATGTGGATTGAGAGGACTTGAAAAATGAAATGCAGAATAAGAAAATGGGAACTATCAGACGCAAAAGATTTGGCGGTTGCGCTTTCAAATAAAAAAGTACAAGATAATCTTCGTGATGGTTTGCCCTATCCTTACACCGAGCAGGATGGAAAAGAGTTTATTTCTGCTATGCTTTCCGCAGATGAAAGCGAAACCTTTGCTTTTGCTATTACTGTAGATAATATGGTGATTGGCAGTATTGGCATTTTTCGGCAGGGCAATATTCATAGGCAAACCGCCGAGTTAGGATATTATATTGCCGAAGAATATTGGGGCAAAGGTATTATGACCGAAGCTGTTAAGCAAATTTGCGAGTATGTTTTTGCTAACAGCGATATTATCCGTATCTACGCAGAGCCCTTTGCTTATAATATAGCGTCTTGCAGGGCGCTTGAAAAAGCAGGATTTCAGTATGAGGGTACATTGAGAAGCAATGCGGTGAAGAATGGTAAAGTGATAGATATGAAAATGTACTCTTTATTAAAAGAGGAAATAAAGGAGTGAATTTGGTGCTAAAAGAATATAAGTTTGGTTTCAATATTTATGGGCTGTTATTGTTTTTGATTATAATGATACCTAACTTTATTTGGTTTGCTGTTCCAGCACCTAATGATGTATTAAGGACGGAATCGGTTACTGAAGTGATTGATACCATAGCTTCTGTCTGTCAAGTTTTGATGGTTATAGCTTTGTGTATTTTTGTAAACATAAAGAACCATAAATTCCATATCACTCCTTTGATTATTTTTGTGATAATTTGTTGTTTCATATATTTTGCAAGTTGGGTAAGCTATTATGTAGGTGTTGTGAATACAGGTGTTATATTGGGGTTGACAATTTCCCCATGTTTGGCATTTATGTTTTTTGCTATTGATAGAAAAAATATGATAGCAGTTGTGCCAATTTTCATTTTTCTAATTTGTCATTTAATATATGGAGTCGCTAATTTTGTTGTTTGATTTTTGAGGTTATATAAGTATGGATTATCGGATTAGAGAAATAAGAGAAAATGAATATTGCATATTATCTGAGTTTCTGTATGAAGCGATTTTTATTCCAGAGGGAACGGAAAAGCCGCCAAAATCTATTATTGAACAGCCAGAACTTCAGGTATATATTGCTGATTTTGGAAAATCAGACGATTGGTGTTTGGTTGCGGAAGTAAAAGAAAAGATTGTAGGAGCAGTATGGGTGCGTATTATGAATGATTATGGACATATTGATGATGAAACGCCTTCATTTGCTATTTCACTGTATGAGGAATATAGGAATATGGGCATTGGTACAGTGCTTATGAGAGATATGCTTGAATTTTTAAAGAATAAAGGTTATAAGCAGACATCCCTTTCTGTGCAAAAGGCAAATTATGCGGTTCGTATGTATCAGAAAGTAGGTTTTGAAGTCATTGACAAAAATGAAGAAGAATACATCATGGTTTGTCGGTTGTAATGTGATGGGGAGGGTATTTGTAAATGGCTGATAATTTAGATAAAAAACAGTAAAGGAAGTCTTAAAAAAGATTATTGAGAATAATAACAATATTCCGTATAAGGCTAAAGCGGAGATAAAAGCGATAATAGAATTGGAACACAATCCAGAAAAATTGCTGCAAGAGTGTCTGTTATATATGCTGTCATATAAGGGATAATCTGTGCTAAAGAAAGTGGTTGGAGATAATGAAAAATATGAAAATAGATGCCAATGGAACAGAAATCAGAGTAATGGGTAATGTCGTAAATGAAGAAGCTTATATTTCTTTAACGGATATTGCCAAATATAAAAATCCAGACAATGCTTTTATTGTGGTTGCGAACTGGATGCGTAATCATTCCACAATTTCATTTTTGGGTTTGTGGGAACAGATTCATAATCCCAATTTTAAACCTATCGAATTCGATAGGTTTAAAGCGGAGTCGGGAGATAATGCGTTTACATTGACGCCACAACAGTGGATAAAAGCAACTGACGCAATCGGTATTATATCAAAATCGGGACGATACGGAGGTACATATGCCCATACAGATATAGCCTTTGAATTTGCGTCTTGGATTTCACCAGAATTTAAGCTCTATATTATCAAGGACTATCAGCGATTAAAGAAAGACGAAGCGAACCGATTGGCGATTGGTTGGGATGCTAAAAGGGAACTTTCAAAAATAAATTACCGTATTCATACAGATGCGGTAAAGGAATTTCTGATAACACCAACATTATCCCCACAGGAAATGGCATATACATACGCATCCGAGGCAGATATTCTCAATATGGCTTTGTTTGGCAAGACGGCGGCACAATGGAGAAACGAAAAGGGAATAAGCGGAAAAACACCTAATATCAGAGATTTTGCTTCGGCAGAGGAATTAGTTGTACTTATCAATTTGGAGGACACCAATGCAGATTTGATAAGGCAGGAAGTGCCTAAAATTGAGAGGTTAAAAATATTAAGAGAAAAGGCATATCGGCAGCTTGAAATTCTCAAGAAGAACCAGGAAACTATTAAGGTATTGAAACAAAATTTGATTGGAGATCAAAGAAAGAATGATTAGAGACACAGGATATTGATAAACAGATTGTGTGAAATGCAATTTGTTTTTTGATAGTCTATGAATATTTATATTTGGAAAATAAGGAGGTTAAAATTTAGATGGTTGAATATTATATTTCGTCAATTGCAAAATATACATATGCAGATGATAAATTCTATAAAAATGGTATTCCTCTTTTAGATGAGAATGGTGATGATATAAATGAGATACTATTTAAAAGGTTTATCAAAAAAGAAACTGCCAATTTTATACATCAAAATTATAGCAATATAATTGTTCTGATAGGTGCAGGAGCCTCTGTTTTGTGTAGAAATAATGCAATAGATAAACGATTTGGTAAGACTGTTGCCATGCTGGCAGATTTGATTAACACTGAACTTAAACAGAATTCTCAATATTACTCGTTACAAGAGTTGTCTAATTTTTGCAAATATACTATTCCAGTTGAGATAGCAGGAGATGACGAAGAACTTAAATTAAATCCAGCATTCAATTTAGAAGATTTTTTGTCTGATTTGCTTTCGTTTGAAAAATATGTATCGAGTAGTGATTATGATAAATATGTATTATCAAAAAATAAGATTCTTGAATTGATAGTGTCAAATACAAGCTATGAGTATGACAATAGTTGCTTGAAACATTCCGCTTTTATAAATACAGTGTCACACCTTGTTAGAACCCCTAGTAAACTAACGATGGTAACCACAAACTATGATACACTAATTGAAGATGCTGCTGATAGTATAGAATATACAGTAATTGATGGCTTTACATTTACGCATAGACCTCATTTCGATAGTGACATGTTCGAATGGAATCTTGTAAAGGATATTGCAAATATAAAGACTAGGGAAATGGAGTATAAGAAAAATATTATTAATTTGCTTAAATTGCATGGATCGTTGACATGGGAACGCAGTGAAAAAGGTATTCTCAGAAAAGAAAAATGTGAAGTTAGGAAACCAATTATGATTTTCCCTAGCTCTAATAAATATATGCAGAGTTATCAAGAACCTTATTTCGAATTATTTACAAAATTTCAAGAATTATTAAAAAGACCTAATACACTACTTATAACTACGGGATTTAGTTTTGCAGATAATCATATCTCGCAAATGATAATTCAAGCAATATTGCATAATAAAAGTTTAGCAACACTTATTAGTGATTTTAATATTACGCAGGAAAATGCGAATTGGATTAAACTAGAAGAGTTGATGGAGCATAATTATCAAATTGCGTTTTTAAAAGCAACAATGAATTCGGATTTGACAGATTATTTGGGAGAGTATTATGACGATTGATTTTTTGTACGACAAGATGGATAAAAACAACTTTTATATTGGTAGGATTTCACAAGTGTATAGAGACAATAGTGTTGCGCAGGTGGAGAACCTCTCTTTATTATCATATCGAAAAATTTTTCAGGAGTCACTGCTCCCAAATACTATTAATTATTTAGTAGTTATTGATTCTGCTCGTGGCATTTTTCTTGGTGAAGTGTTTCAAACTAAAGTTGCATCTTCTGAAAAATTACACGATTCTATAAACTATGGAAAGTTAGAAACTGTATTTCCAGAAATAAGTATTGATATTATTGGAATTATGACATATCATGATAAAAAATTTAGGTTGCCAGAATTTATGACTGTTGGTGTTTCTGAAAAAGTTTATTTGGCTAACAAAGTGGTTGTTCAGAAGTATTTGGAATCAATTGAAACGACGAGTTCTTCAGAAGTGCAGCTACAACCATTTGCAACGTATCTTGATATGGATGAGGCAGAAGTATCTTTGAAACCAAGTACATTATTTGATCATCATTTGTTTGTGGTTGGTGCAACTAATAGTGGAAAATCTACTTCAGCTTTATCTATATTGGACAAAATTATTATCGCAAATAAAAAAACGTTAATCATCGATCCGACTGGAGAATATGTGGACTCATTTTCTGATGAAGAGGTGAAAAAACTAAATCTGGGAATTGATACAACAATTTCCCCAGGGAAAATTTCAATGCAACAATGGTCTATGCTCTTTGAAACGAATAGTAATACTCAAAGTGCAGTACTTGCTGAAGCAATTCATTCCTTACGGTATCAGCAGAAAAATGGACAAACATCTTGTTTGGTCAAAGCAGGACAAAATATTGCACAATTACAACAAGAATTAGCTTCAGTAAGTAAAATAGATATAGATTTCAATATATCATTATTACCAGAACAAATAGCTGCCGAATCTGTATCAGAGCCTAATAGAGGTTCGGATTATGTATATGATACCTTTAAAGCCAATGCAAATAGTTATCTGATTCAAAAAGTAACATATCAATTAAGCAATACAAATTTTTTGAAATTTTTTAACTATGATCCACAATTGCTTAACCTTTTGGATGAGATTGAATCATTTATACATACCCCCAATATTAGCTTGTATATAAATACTTCAACACTCGGAGCATCTGAGGGGATTGGTGGTATGATTATTGACCTTATATGTAATTATATTATTTCACAAAGTGGTATTATTCCTTTTGTGTTCTTTATTGATGAGGTTCATAGATACACAAAATCCCAATACTCAGAAGAAGAATTTCATAAAGGATTAACACTTGTGGCAAGAGAGGGCAGAAAGAAGGGGATTTTTCTATTTCTAACATCTCAAAATCCTCAAGATGTGTCACCTGTACTTTTAGGTCAAATTGGAACTCTATTGATACATCGATTAACACATAATGATGAAATTAGAGCAATTAAAAATCATTTAGATGATTATTCTATCAAGCAGGTGAAAAAATTAAACCAAGGAGAGTCCATTTTGACAAGTATTAACCTAATGCAAAATATTTTTTTGCATGTAATAAAATGTAATCGGAAACAAGATAATGATACTCCGACGTTATAACAAAATTTGAGAATTAATCTACATTGCAGAATATATAAGTATTGATTTTATAAGCAAAATCGCTTATAATCTGAATTACAACATATAGCTATTATCCGCAGTTACAAAGCAAGTGTTATCAATAGCGATAACAAAATGATAACATTAGCTTATATAGGCAGGATAATATGGATATATCAAATAATCAAGAGATTTACATACTCGACAGAGAATAATTCCTAAACGAAATTAGTTAGGAAAAGTCGAGTTCGAGTAACGGATAAAATCCCGGAAATGCTGATAAAATGGGCATTTCCGGGATTGCTTTTTGCCTGTTGGCTCTAAAATGGCTCTAATTATTTGAGGAATACTGGATTTGGGGCGGGTATCATGATACCTGAGACTGTAAAATAAACTGTGTATTGTCGTAAATTGGTATGTAAAATCTTGTTTTTTCGACATTTCTAAAATCAATTCCCAGTGCCGATTTTTTTACAATTACCGTTATTTTT
>CAJTAL010000087.1 GCA_910574285.1 Lachnospiraceae bacterium
ACTTGCTCATTAGGAGGAGCTACAAAGAAGACACAGAAAAATCCTGTGCCGATGAAAAGATGATATAAATTTTAGAATGACAAACACTATATATTGTGGTTGTTTTGATTAAGTTGTTAACATTGGTAAGGAAACTATAAAAGGACGGTGGTTTTATAAAAGAAAAATTATTTGCATGATATGAGTGGGCATTTGTGCTGTTGGGTAGAGAAAAACTTAATTTTGAATAAATTTGTAAAGGAGTGGGTCAATACGAAAGAACATTATAAATATAATCAATATACGAAGCAAAATGTAAGACATTCGGCACTATTTAAAGCGGTAGAGATTTTAACTTCTAAAAGAGGGCAGTCATGTTGTGTTGAAAGAAATTATGTGCGTAGATTATATGATTATTTTACTTTATCAGAAGACATAAGCCAGAATAAAGCAGAGGCGCAAAAAATTAATGTTTCGTATATAACAAATTGGGAAAAATTACATGATTCTTTTGTGGAAACAAAAAGGCCAGAAGACTTAATGGTTTGTTTTTTGAGTGGCCCAGAGCCAGACAATGATTTTCAGGAACTGATTAATCTAGGTATACTCCCCCAAAATATTTGGGGCTTTGAGTCAAATAATCAAGTATATAAAAAAGCAATTGCAACTTATGAGCCAGGGGAATATCCACAACCAAGAATCTTAAAACAGAATATAGAAACTTTTTTTCAACAGACCCCCAAAAAATTTGATATTATATACATAGATGCTTGCGGAAGTGTCCCATCCACACAACATGCATTGAGGTGTGTGTCAACAATATGTCAAAATCACCGTTTGAATTCTCCAGGGGTTATAATAACAAATTTTGCTATGCCAGATATTATGAAGGAATCTGTAGATGATTATTATGAGATAGTATCTCACTACTTATTTTTTAAGAAGTATCCATCATTAGAAGTAAGAATAGATGAAAATGGAATAAGTAATCTGGAATATCATGAAGTTTTAGAGAAAGTAACCGAGAATTTTGAATTATATTATGGCGAATTTTTATCTGCAATATTGCGCGATATACCAGCAGTTATTATACCATTACAAAGGATTGCACAAAACCCATATTTAAATCAACTATTTGACTTAACAGATATAAATAAAGATGATGAGGAGTTTATAAATATATCGAATGGGAATTCTGTGGCTAAGTATTTCTTTACTGCAAGAAAGCTATTACAGTGTGGTTTATTAGGAGAGAAGAGCCAATGCTTTTTGGGAGAGATTGGAAGCTATGAGTTATTACTAAAGGGATTAAAAATAATTGTTTTGCTGAGAAACGGAAAAATTAAATTAAAGGAAGATGTACAAAATATAAAAGAATATTTTGATTCAGATAGAAATTTATATCAATTTCTTGATAAACCGCATAGTAATTTGTTTTTTGATATTGTTCTTAATCAGTTGTCATATCCAATGCATAATAACATTTTACACAACAAACGATTTCAATATATTGCAAAGACGAATTGTATGCTTACAGACGTTACGGTATATGATGAATGCAGATATATTTATGAATGGTTACCAGGACTTCATCAAATTGTATCATCTTTTGAAAATATGTCATGGCAGTATGTTTTTCGTTTTGCATTAGATGGACTGGTAAAAATGAGACAAAATTATAATAATGAATTTTTTTTCAAGGATCTATTGTTTCAAATACTGTAGAACAGTTTTCAAGTAAAAAGTTGCAGGATAGAGTAAAAGTGACTTAATATTTAAATTGAGACTAAGGAGGAAATTTGCAATGTCGAATATACAGTTAGATTATTCAGATATAATGGATATTTTAAAGAGAAACTAAAAATAGATAATATAGTAAAAAAAATATCGTCTATATTTCTGAACCAAAGATATGCAGGAAAAATAAATTATAAGCCGTATTTTCAGAGGAATTATGTTTGGGATGAGGAGAAAGCTACATATTTTATAGAGAGTATTTTGCTTGGAACGGAAATTCCGCCGCTTGTCTTATTTCAAACTAAAGATAAGAATGAGGTGATTGATGGGAGACAGCGATATGAAACTATAAAACGTTTTTTGGAGGATAAACTTGTTTTAAAAGACAAAGGATTACATAGTTTAAAGGTTCTTGCTGGAAAAAGATACAGTCAATTAGATTCAGACACAAAAGAATTATTTGAAGATACTAGAATTCGTATTTTGCAATTTAACGTAGTTGATGAACCTAAATTGGATGAAGAAAAAGAAGAAAAAATAAAAAAAGAAATATTTAGACGATATAATTCAGGAATTACACCATTACAAAAATATGATATTGATAGAGCTGCTTATATTAATGATAAATTGTCGAACTTATTATATAGTAAAATTTATAATAATACTGGACTTTATAATTTTTTTGTGTGAAATTATTCTCCCCAAAAGTAAGAAAAAAGCAAGTAAACGGGATAAAGTAAATATTATAGTTTCGATAATAAGAAATTTAGTAACACTTCCCTTTGTTCCTATATTTAGTTATTCGAAAGGGAGTTCAAAAGCTGATATTATTTGTAAATACTATTATTTTATATTAGAAAATAAAAGCGCAGAAGAGATAATGGAAGAATTTGAGGCTGTTATTAATTATATATCGAAATTCAATTCTGTATGTAAAGAACGAAATAATTATCTATATGATAGCAAATTATTTTATGAGGTGCTTTATTGGGCTATAAGTATTGTATTACAAAATGGAAGAGAAATCGAAGACAATAAAATTGAACTGGTTTTCGATTATATAAGTAATGCAAGTGAAAATCATAAATTATGGGATAATATAATAAATAATCCACAAAGAAGTGTAGAACAAATTTTTGAGTCTACAGGCAGTCACTATTATTCGGCAATCAATAACAGATATAGATTTATAGCCAATATATTTCAAGATATATTTAAAATTGATTATCAAAAGTATATAAAGAATTCAGAAGCTTTTTCAGAGATGATGGAAAGCAGAAGTGAAAAAGATCAAATTTCACATTATAAAATTAATAAACCCTTACCAGAAACTCTAACGATTGAGGACATTATTTCTGATATGAAAAAATCTAGATTTTTAATTAGACCAGATTATCAGAGATCAGAGGTGAAAAATTTACAAAAGGCCTCATATCTGATGGAAAGTATTTTGTTGGGAATCAATATTCCTCCGCTTTTTATTTATAAAAGAAAGGATAGGATAAAGGAAGTTGTAGATGGACAACAGCGCTTACTTACAATTTTAGGTTTTTTGGGAAAGACATATATAAATGAACGTGGAGAAAGTGTATGTTCTGATAAGGATAAGTTTAAGCTATCTAAATTAAAAATTCTGTCCGAATTAAATGGGAAAACGATAGATACAATAGACGATGAATTTGAAGAAAAGATTTTAGAATTTCCTATGGTTATAATAGAAATAGATTCGGAACAAAATCCAGATTTTAGTCAGATAGACTTGTTTCTAAGATTAAATACAAAACCTTATCCGATTAAAGAAAATACTTTTGAAATGTGGGATGCATATATAGATAAAGATATAGTTATTAAAGTAAAAGAGATAGCTATCAGATATGAAAAGAAGGTTTTTAGAGATAGAGATACTCGAATGAAACTTGAAGAATTAATAACTTCTTTAGCATATATTGATTATAGGATGAATCAGCCCCACACAGAAATTATAAATGTTTTAAATATATATAAACGAAATGATAGAATGTGTGCCAGAATAATGAGCAAAGATAATGTTACAAAAACATTAAGTGATTTATCAAATAGCAATCCAAAAGTTTTTGTGAAGGCATTGGAAAATGTAGAAATTTTTGTTGATAAAATATTAATGTTGATAGAGAATAATCCCGAACAATTGAGAGCCTTATTTAATCATTCAAAGAAAGGAATTCAATATAAGACAGATCAAAACTTTTATTTTTTATGGGCAATTCTTTTTGATATTTCTGTAGAAGAACTTCAAAATAATAGGCAGGAAGAATTTAAGAGAATATCTATAATTTTTTCTAGTATTCAAAAAACACCTGCCGATTATACAACAGAAAATTTTTTAAATGAATTAAAGTAAGTTTATATTAGATTACTATATTGAAAGAGTACAATCTTTAATATTGATAATTGCATAAATATTAGAGTACGAAAGATAAAGAGAAGTAATTATATGATAAAAGTGTAACGAGTGTAGCATAATTTAGAAATGGGGTGTATAGGTGAATAACTGGGAGACTATGGAGCAGAAGTCGAATATCATTATTTATACAACAGAAGATGGCCTGACAAAAATTGAAACGACTTTTGATGAAGATACTGTATGGTTATCTATTGACCAGATGGCTGAATTATTCCAAAGAGATAAATCGACGATTTCAAGGCATATAAAAAATGTTTTTTCCGAGGGAGAACTGGTGAGAGAATCAGTTGTTGCAAATTTTGCAACAACTGCGGCAGATGGAAAAACCTATCAGGTTGACTATTATAATCTGGATGTTATTATTTCTGTAGGTTATCGTGTGAAATCCAAGCGCGGTACACAGTTTAGAATTTGGGCAATCAATATACTGAAAGAGTATATGCGGAAAGGGTTTGCGCTAGATGATGAACGATTGAAAAATCTGGGTGGCGGTGGTTACTTTAAAGAATTACTCGAACGAATCAGAGACATACGTGCTTCTGAAAAAGTATTTTACAGACAAGTTTTGGAAATTTACGCTACCAGTATTGATTATGACCCAAAAGCAGAAATATCTATCCTTTTCTTTAAAAAGGTGCAGAACAAAATTCATTATGCCATTCATGGTCAGACGGCAGCTGAGGTTATTTACACAAGGGCAGATGCTGAAAAAGAGTTTATGGGGCTTACAACGTTTGTGGGAAATCAACCAACCTTAAAAGAAGCTGTTATTGCTAAAAATTATTTAAGTGAAAAGGAACTTCGGGCAATGGGTCAGCTTGTGTCTGGATATTTGGATTTTGCAGAGCGTCAGGCGGAACGTGAACAGACAATGACTATGAAAGACTGGGCAAAACATCTGGATCGCATACTTACAATGAGTGGGGAACAGTTGTTACAGGGAAATGGTAATATTTCTCATAAGCAAGCTGTTGATAAGGCAACAGATGAATATAAAAAATATAAAGCAAGAACCATCAGTGATGTAGAAGAAGATTATTTGAACTCTATAAAACTATTGGAACAAAAGACAGATAAGAAATAAAAAGGTATGTGATTTAGTTTGGACAACGGTAAATATGTTGAAAGTATCGTGTTGCTTTCCAAACTTCATACAAAACAGAATATAGAAGTGGAATTGGAAATGAGTGAGATGGATTTGACGGCTGCAGAGAGTAAAGCCGCTTATGAAGAAATCAAGGATTATGTGTTGGGGCATACGGGATTGAAAGTCAGCAGTTTGTATATCGCACAAGTAAAAGAGAAATGTGGGATTATCGAGAGGGTGAACTATAATTTGCAAAAATTGGAAAATTCCAGACAGCCGAAATGTCCGCCAGAGAAAGAAAAGGCTATAAGAGAAGCGTTGAAGCATTTTCGTATGATTTGATGTGCCTTTAGAAATAGTGGGATGCTTTTCATAGATTTACGCTTTCGAGCGTTATCGTCATTTTTGCGATATGAAATTTACTGAACAGATTAATAATATTTTGAGAGGAGGAGTATTTATGCCAAGAGTGGGAATTACTGCGTATGATTTGTTAATTTCATGTCCAGGTGATGTTAATCAGTTTATTGATATCATTAGGGAATGTGTGGATAATTTTAAAATTGTTGAATAAACAATTCGTTCGGGAGTGTGATGCAGCGGTTGCTATATTTTGGACTAAGTTAGCGGTAGGTAAGAAAACGCTATTCGAAAAAAAGGAAAGTCCTGTTCTAAAAATTAAGGCTGCATCATTGGAGGAAGATGAAGGTGTAGCTGTGGAATATTCTGGCTTTTCTGAGTGCAAATTGGTAAAGGATAAAAGAGAGAGTATTATTTCCCAAATTGCTTTATTACAGCAGGGATATCTGAATGATAGAGAAAAGGAAAATACAGAGAACATTGAAAAAAAGGAGAATCCTTTATTGATTAACGCTCCTGATTTGAATAAATTATTAGGAAAATCAGATTTTGCGCTAGGGAAAATAATGGATGCAGATATTACCGATAGAAGGAAGATTATCATTTGTAAATTCGCAAAAGAAAATGGCATCGAAATTGAAGATTCTTTTTGGAATGTTGGAAATCTTAAAAAAAGGGTATCTACGCTAGTTCCTTTTTATGGAGAGAGTGGTACAAGCTTTGAAGGTAGTGAGGAAGAGAAAAAACGGTATGATTCCATAGAGGAAATATATTGGGCTATTGTTGATTATTATGAATATATTTCTTTTTTGAAAAGATAGATAAACATGGGCTGGTTGATTTGACCGTGGCTAATATAGGTAATACATTTGATGAAGATATTGATATAAAAATTGTTATTAAGAAAAATCATATCTGTAAAATAAAAGATATAGCTGTTCCAGAAAGTAATATTATAGAAGAAATATTGAAAATGAGATTTTTGGAATATGTGTATCAAATTGAGAGTAAAGATGTTGTTGTTGAATATATGGGATATCCTTTACAAGCGCCAAGTATGCCATTGATTACTGATAATCCATTTAATAGACCCTCAGCACAAGAAGAGTATAATAGAAATAAAGAGGAGTATGTGGAAAATCTAAACAGGATTTTCTGTTATGAGTATTATGAAAAAGAAGATGTGGATATTTTGATATTTCATATAAACTATCTTAAACATAATACAGTAGTGGCATTTCCATCAGCATTAGTGTTTAAAGAAATTCCAGATTCTATAGATTATGAAATTTCCTCAAAATATGTTGCAGATATAGTAAGAGGAACTATAGAGATTCGAAAATAATACATAGCAGGGAATAAAGACGTTATCTCAATTTGAAAATTTACTGTATACTTTTATTATGCAGTATAAATTAAGATTTAAGAGAATTTATAGGTGCGGTATGTTTATTGTTTAAACCAGGTGCTGAGCATGATATTGAGGTGGAATTTATGGTGGATAGATTTAACGGTGACAAAGAGTAAAGTTACCTATGAGTGAATCAAGAATTATGTACTGGGACATTTTCGTACGATTTGGTGAAAAATAAGTCACATAGTAAATGAATAGCAAAAGTACAACGGACGTTGCACTTTTTAGTAGAATTGAGGTGTACGAGTGAAGAATCGAGAAAATGTGAATCAGAAATCAAATATTATTATTTATACGACAGAGGATGGTCTGACAAAAATTGAAACGACTTTTGACGAAGATACTGTATGGTTATCCATTGACCAGATGGCTGAATTATTCCAAAGAGATAAATCGACGATTTCAAGGCATATAAAAAATATTTTTTCCGAAGGAGAACTAGTGAGAGAATCAGTTGTCGCAAATTTTGCAACAACTGCGGCAGACGGAAAAACTTATCAGGTTGATTATTATAATCTGTATGTTATTATTTCTGTGGGTTATCGCGTTAAATCCAAGCGTGGTACATAGTTCAGAATCTGGTCAACAAATATTTTAAAAGAATATATGAGAAAAGGATTTGCATTGGATGATGAGCGCCTGAAGAATTTAGGTGGTGGAGGATATTTCAAAGAATTGCTTGAAAGAATCAGAGATATCCGTGCTTCTGAAAAGGTATTTTACAGACAAGTTCTGGAGATTTATGCCACTAGTATTGATTATGATCCCAAAGCGGAAATATCTATTCTTTTTTTCAAAAAGGTGCAAAATAAAATTCATTATGCCATTCACGGTCAGACGGCGGCAGAGGTTATTTACACAAGAGCAGATGCCGAAAAAGAGTTTATGGGACTTACAACATTTGCCGGAGATCAGCCGACATTGAAAGAAGCTGTTGTTGCGAAAAATTATCTGGATGAAAAAGAACTTCGGGCAATGGGGAAAATAATTAAAGATACAATTCATGCGAACGGAATAGATATTGGAATTTACACGCAGGACTTTGAAAATGAATTTATTTCATTGACAGATATTGCACGGTATAAGAGCGATGATCCAACAGCAGTTATTCAAAATTGGATGTGAAATAGAGATGTGATAGAATTTTTGGGATTATGGGAATGCAATGTCACCAAAGAAGTGGATAGAAGCTACAGAAGCAATTGGAATTGTTTCAAAAGCAGGACGTTATGGCGGAACATATGCTCATAGTGATATTGCGATGTCCTTTGCAACTTGGATTTCTCCTGAGTTTCAGTTATATATTATGAAGGATTACAGGAGATTAAAGACAGATGAGAATAGTAGGTTATCTTTGAACTGGAATTTAAACAGGGAAATTTCCAAGTTAAATTATAGGATACCCGCCAGATTCATGGCCGTCTGAGGGGTGTGAGAACCGGAGGGTGTGTAAAATAATCTGTGTAAATCATCACAGATTATTCGACACATCCATTTTTGTATAATGGATAATGAATTCGACAATACTGTGATTAGTTGGAAA
>CAJTAL010000088.1 GCA_910574285.1 Lachnospiraceae bacterium
CTGGTAATGTGCAGAAGCGTTTCCGGATAATGTGGCTGGAGAACTACATCAATTTTATATGGTGCTAAAATAATCTGAAGATTGGCTGCTCTTTTAATCTGGAAAACAACAGATATTTGAATAGGCTGATTGAGGTTGGAGTTTTGCAAAGGCAGAAAGAATCAGTTGCAACTATTTATAGGATTGTTGGTTTATAAAACTGAAAGCAATCCTGAAAGCAAATGAAAAACTGAAAGGAATCTTGAAAGCAAATAAGAAATTGAAAGCAATCCGAATCTCTTATTAAAGAAATTTTACGGTATGTAACCGTATTAATGGTAGAGCACGCGGCTGTTAACCGTGGGGGTGTTGGTTCGAGCCTAACTCGGAGAGTTTGAAAAACCTTGTAAACATTGGCGTTTGCAAGGTTTTTTGTTACTGATTGTTCCATTTCAAAGAATAAAAAAGCAAGGTTCCATTTTCAGTGAAAAGTGAACCGAAACATAACTACTTATCAATTACATATCTATGGGATGCACGAAAAGGTTCATGTCATCCATCTAAGACCTTATGCAAATCTGTATGGGGTTTTATTTTTCCTATTGACTTTTTAATGATTTTGATTATAATAAATCGTATGATGTAAAACGTTTGATTTAATTAAAGGAGAAACAAAAATGCCGCCGAAAGCAAAATTTACAAAAGCAGAAATTATTGAAGCCGCACTAAATATTGTCAGGACAGAAGGATATGAAGCTTTAACTTCCAGAGCTTTGGGAACATATCTCGGCAGTTCGGCAAGACCGATTTTTACTGTATTCAAAAATATGGAGGAAGTTCAGCAAGTTATGATTGAAGCTGCTAAAAATTTGTATAAAGAATATGTCAATAAGGGCTTAACAGCGGAACACCCTTTTAAGGGGGTGGGGACTCAATATATTCTCTTTTCTGTTAATGAGCCAAAACTTTTTCAGCTCCTCTTTATGGCGGAGCAAAAACAAATTCCAGACTTATCTGGTGTGCTTCCTTTAATTGACGAAAGTTATGGGGACATTCTTTTGTCGATTCAGAAAGATTATGAAATTAGCGAGTTGTCTGCAAAAAAGCTATATCAGCATCTTTGGATATATACACATGGAATCGCGTCGCTTTGTGCCACAAAGATGTGCCGCTTTACAGGTGAAGAAATCAGTACAATGATTACCGAGGTGTGTACGAGCGTTTTGAAAAAGATACAGGAGGAAGAAATCAATGATTAAAGCGAGAGATATTATAAAATCATATGGAAACGGCGAAAGCAGATTTCAAGTATTAAAGGATATTAGTCTTGATATTGAGGATAATGATTTTGTGGTTATACTCGGTGCTTCGGGTTCGGGCAAGTCAACATTTTTGAATGTAATTTCAGGTCTTGAACGTCCTGACAGTGGTAAAGTGTTTTATGACGGAAAGGATATTACAGCACTTTCCGATAATGAACTAACTTCATTTCGTAAGGAAAATGTCGGATTTATTTTTCAGCAGTATTATCTGCTGCCTAATATGAGCGTCGATAAAAATGTGAAAATGGGTGCTGATTTAGCAGGTAACAAAGATTACAAAACCGTTATCGATGCGATCGGACTCGGAGAAAAACTACATAAATATCCAAGTGAACTTTCGGGCGGCGAACAGCAAAGAGTATCTGTTGCAAGAGCTTTGGCAAAAAGACCGAGAGTTTTATTTCTGGACGAGCCGACAGGTGCATTAGATGAACAAACCGGACGGCAGGTGCTTGATTATATCTGGAAACTTCAAAAGGGATACGACTTTACAATCGTAATGGTAACGCACAATCTGAATATTGCGGAAATGGCGCACATAGTTATAAAAATGAACAGCGGAAAAATATCTGAAATTTACACAAATGAAACGCAAAAGACCGCTTATGAGATTGGATGGTGATGATATGCTTGTTGGAATAAAAAATGCTTCAAAACTCATTGGCATTTCCATTATTGCCTGTTGTGCTGTACTTGTTTGTACAATGTTTTTGAACTTTTATTTTGATGTTCGGTTAATTGAGAGTGAAATAACATCTGAAGTGTCAATGTTTTTTTATAATGCTCAGGTTTCTACCGCAAAAGTCGTTTGCCTTGTAAGCGGCGGATGTTTGCTTTTAACTGCGGTTGTTATGCTGTTGTTTTATATTAAGCATTATATCGACACACATAAGAAAGAACTTGGGATATTGAAGGCGTTGGGATATTCAAATCTTAAAATTGCAAAAGACTTTTGGGTATTCGGAATTAGTACTTTTATTGGAACTGCAATCGGATATGTAGGAGCATTTCTTTTAATGCCATGGTTTTATACTCTGCAAAATGAAGATAAATTGCTTCCTGAGATAACTATAAATTTTCATCCGAGCATTTTGCTTTACTTCGTGGTTTTGCCGACAGTATGTTTTTCGGTGCTTTCTGTTTATTATGCTTGCTACAAATTAAAAAAACCCGTGTTGTTTCTTTTGAAAGATAATCTGCAATCTGCTTCTAAAACTCCAAAGCACAGAATCGAAAAAGACAGAGAATTATCATTTGTAGAGGATTTGAAAGGGAGTACCCTGAAAGCTAAAAAGACACTTGTATTTTTCATTATTTTTGCTTCATTTTGCTTTTCGGCTATGACACAAATGTCGTTTAGCATGAAAGATTTATCAAGTGAAATGATGGGTGTGATGATGTTAGTCATTGGGCTTGTATTAGCGTTTACAACTCTGTTTCTTGCCATAACTACAGTAATAAATGGAAACACAAAAACGATTGCTATGATGAGGGTATTCGGCTATTCACAAAAAGAATGTTGCAGGGCAATTCTCGGCGGTTACAGGCCAATGTCATATATTGGTTTTGCAATCGGAACAGTATATCAGTATGGCTTGTTAAGGCTTACGGTTGATATAATATTCAAGGATTTTGAGGGCATACCTGAATATGAATTTGACTTTCCTGTTATGATTATTTCGCTTGTTGTTTTTATTGCGATTTATGAAATTCTGATGTATGCATATTCTGAAAAAATCAAGAAGATCTCTATCAAGGAAATTATGATTGAGTAACAGGGAGAAATGTATGCAAACAGGAAAGTTTGATTGATGCAAAGGATTTACAGGTAACTGTTATCAAAAAAGAGTGTCGTTCAAATAGAGTGGTTTGAAGTGGAAAGGAAAAGAGATAATGCAAAATAACTATATACGGCTTTTACTGGCAGATGTATCTTTTGCAGTGCAAGTAGTCGATTACTACAATCGGAATAAAGAGTTCCTGAAAGAATTTGAACCAGTACGAAATAAGGAATTTTTTTCGCTAGAATATCAAAAAGAGATATTAAGAAGGGAAAGACTTGAATGTGAAGAGAGAAAGTCGTTTCATTTTTACATAATGCTGGCAGAAGAACCTTCCCGAATTATTGGCATGATCGGATTAAGTAATGTGGTATGGGGAGCGTTTTGTTCTGCTTTTTTGGGGTATAAATTAGACAAAAATTTCCTTAACAGAGGATATATGTCTATGGCGGTAGAAATGTTGACAGAATATGCTTTTGAGGAATTGCATTTACATCGAATAGAAGCAAATGTGATGCCGAGAAATAAAGCATCTTTAAGAGTTCTGGAGAAAAATCATTTTAGAAACGAAGGGATTTCAAAGTATTATCTAAATATTAACGGAATCTGGGAAGATCATATTCATATGGTAAAGATAAATTACTCTATGCACTAAATTATTTTACCAGGTAACGGATTAGAGTGAAAAAAGCTGCAGATGAGGAATTGCGTAAGGGATATACGGAAGAATCTTATTTGAGTATGATTGCTGAAAGGATACAAGAATTAAAAAACTCAAATTGGAGTTTCAAAATTCTTTATGGGTATAAAAATTACGGAAATAAATATCATCGGGTTGTTCCTCTTTGTGTTGTTTGGCATGGAGGTGTTCCTGTCTATCTCATTCATTACTGCTTTTTGCCAGCCATCTGCTTTTTCCGCTGCTTGAGTCTGGATGGTACGCAGGCAGAAAAAGCAATCTCTGGCAGAACAGATGAGGGCGCAAGGGTAAATGTCCCTGATGAAGTTTTTAGTGCGTTGAAGGATTCAGATGGATGGTGATATGTTTAATCTCTGAAAAATGTGCTTCTACGCTGTCGTGAATGCGTTCTGCGATGGCGTGAGCTTCCCGGAGCGGCAAATTGCCGTCAACTTGAAGTTCTAACTCAATATATGTCTTGTTTCCGAACATCCTGGAATGGAGCAAATCCACCTGTACCACATTTTCCTGCGCAGCGATATAGGCTGTCAAAGCCTTTTCATAGTCCTCGCCGCAGGATGTGTCCAGCATTTTCGCAATGGCATCTTGCAAAATGTCATAGGAAACTTTTAAGATAAACAGGCAGATCACAACGCTTGCGATACTGTCCATAACAGGAAATCCAAGCATAGCGCCCGCGATGCCGATTAGCGAGCCTATGGAAGAAAAAGCGTCCGACCTGTGATGCCACGCGTCTGCCATAAACGCCGGGGAGTTTAACACTTTAGCATAGTGCCGGGTGTACCAATACATCGCCTCTTTAGATACGATAGAAACGATTGCGGCAGCCAGCGCAATCATGCTGGGAATAGACAGGTTCTCGTAGCTGCCTGCAAAAATTCTTTCAAGTCCTGCCTTTCCAATTCCAAGTCCGGTTATCAGAAGAATCCCCCCCAGCAGCAGCGAAGCAACGCACTCAAAACGCTCATGCCCGTAAGGATGCTCTTTGTCTGCCGCTTTTTTAGACAAGCGGACTCCGAGGAACGCAATAAATGTTGCGAAAACATCAGAAAGGGAGTGGACTGCATCGGATACCATAGCCCCGGATCTGCCGACAATCCCGGCGAACAGCTTGAAGGCTGACAAAGCCACATTACCCACAATTCCTACCAGTGAGATGCGCCGTATAATGGCAGTTTCATTGACGCCCGCTTCGGACGGGACGCTTTCGGTTCGGTTTTCTTTGTTGATTGTCATAAGATAATCCTCCTGTTTCTGCTGCAATGGCGGCAGTGATGATTACTCTTATTGGCACCGGCCTGAGATGAATCGTTCCAAAAATGTGTAAAAAAACACCTGTGGAACATACAACTGTCCCACAGATGCATTGTGTGCTATCTGCTGCCGCCTTTTGGCGGCCCGGCCCCACGACTCCAAGTCATCGCCTGCTCAGTTTGTACTGTTGATCTCGCATTCCATGAAGAATGTAATGCAGTGCAAAGAGTTATTTGATTATAACTTAGCTTATGCAGTTTGTCAATATGTTGTGATAAAAAAGAAGCGGCTTAAAAAAAGCGGCTTAAAAAAAGAAGCGTCTCCGGCATTGCGGCAAAGTTATATGCGGCGGAAATGTAAAAGTCTTGATAAAAGTACGTATAAATACTATAATAACTTTAGTATGATGAAGGAGGAATAACTATGCCTGCAGATGAACAAAAATTATGGGGAGTATGGGGACAGGCTAATGGATTGTACAGTTCCTGGGCGGCTTTAAAAAATATCAATTATTATCTGATGTTTGTTCTATATGCTTTGGAAGGGCGGAAAGAAATGACACAGAAAAAAATCTGTGCATGTACAGGGCTGACGAAGCAGACAGTTAACAGTGTAATCCGTTCCTTGAAAGAAAAGGGATATGTAGAACTTGCTCCCGGCCTGGAAGATCGCCGGGAAAAACAGATTATATTAACCGGAAAAGGGGCAGAATATACCAGAGAACTTATAACACCTTTGCGGGAACTGGAACATCGTGCGCTTCAGATTATGGGAAGTGACAGGGTGCAGCAGATGATTGACAATATTGCTTTGTTTAATACTTTACTTGAAACAGAAATGGAGAAAGATATATGAGATTGGAGGCGGATGGAAATGTGGTTTTTATTTGCGATATTGTCTGCGTTGTTTGCGGCGTTAACCTCTATTTTGGCAAAAATTGGTATCGAGGGCGTTAATTCAAATCTTGCCACAGCAATACGGACCGTGGTAGTCGTTGCCATGTCATGGGGAATGGTATTCCTGACAAAAACGCAGAGCGGCATAACGGAGATTAGTAAAAAAAGCTGGCTTTTCCTGATTCTTTCCGGGATGGCTACGGGTGCGTCATGGCTCTGCTATTACAGGGCATTGCAAATCGGAGAAGCCTCCAAGGTGGTGCCGATAGATAAGCTGAGTGTTGTGATTACACTTTTAATGGCGTTCATTTTCCTGCATGAAGAATTTACGGTAAAGTCTTTCATTGGCTGTACACTGATTGGGGCAGGAACATTGTTTATGGTTATATGATATTTTTAGAATAATTACAATACACCGCGGGCTATGCGTTGCGGTGTTTTTTTACTTGACATTTAGTATGTATACGGACTATACTAAATATAGTACATGTACAGACTAAATTGAAGAGAAGGAGCAGGAAAATAAATGCGTGATGTAAAAACATTTCTTAAATATGTAATACCTTCTGTATTATCCTTTGCATTGTCTGGGATTTACACGATTGTAGATGGTTTCTTTGTCGGAAACAGTATTGGTGATCTGGGACTTTCGGCTGTAAATATTGCTTATCCGATTGTGGCAGTCATTCAGGCGCTGGGAACCGGAATCGGTATGGGAGGCGCCATTTATTATTCTATTAACAAGGCTGAAAAGAAGGAGGCCGAGGCAAAAGTATATACGGCTGGTGCGTTATGGCTCTTGATTATTTCGAGTATTATCTTGACATGTATGATCTTCTTTTTGAACAGCCCTCTTTTAAGCTTGCTGGGAGCAAGCGGACAGCTTCTTTCTTTAGGGGAAGAATATATTGCTGTGATTGCTGCAGGAGCGGCTTTACAGGTGATTGGTACGGGACTGGTTCCCTTTATCCGTAATCATGGCGGTTCTTTCTATGCAATGATTTCCATGATTGCCGGATTTGTTACGAATATCATTCTGGATTATGTATTTGTATGGGAATTAGAACAGGGCGTCTCTGGCGCAGCCTGGGCTACTATTATCGGGCAGGGCGTTACCATGCTGATTGCACTGGTTTACTTATTGAGGAAAAAGCAATTTACCCTATGTATTCCTTTCTCGAAAATGGGAACGGTATCGGCTTCCGTGATTAAAATTGGGATTGCGCCTTTTGGATTGGCCATGTCCCCCAATATATCTCTAATCATTATCAACCGCTTTTCTGTTTCCTACGGCGGAGAACCGGCCATTGCCACTTATGCGTGCATTGCCTATGTAATCTGTATTATCTATCTGATTCTGCAGGGCGTTGGAGATGGGAGCCAGCCGTTAATCAGTCAGTGCTACGGTGAAAAGAATTGGACAGATCTGAAATTAATTCGGAAATTAGCTTACGGATTCGCATTTTTGCTGTCTGTCATTGGCTGCGTCATTATGTACGTCACAAGAGGAAGCCTTGGAGTACTATTTGGGGCGTCGGGCGAGGTAAATATGGAGATTGTAAAGATTATGCCTGTTTTTCTGGTTTCTGTACCTTTTGTTGCGGTTCTCCGTATTACAACGGCCAGTTTTTATGCAACGGAAAAGAGTACCTTTTCTTATATACTGACATTTATAGAGCCGCTGTTCATGCTGGTACTGATGCTTATTCTGCCGCCTTTGTTTGGCGGACAGATTATGATTTGGTGGAGCACTGTATGGGCAAGAATTTTGTATGCTATTTTAGCATTAGTGTTAAAGAAGCATGCGGACAGGCAGGAAATGTCTTTGTAGAAGGAAAAAAGATATTTGACTTGATAATAGTATGCTGTAAAAACACATGTATTGCGAAATGTATATGTTTATATTATTATAATATAATAACTTCTCGGAATCTCAATGAATGAGATTCTAACCAAAGATTGACAACTGAATATCGTGCAGGAAAAGAAATTAGAGAAAAATGGACATAAACTTTGGACATAGCGGGTACTATGCCTTGAAAAATCTTATGGAATCGCTTAATATATCATTATTAGGCGGCTAAACCTAAGAATGATTTTTGAAATGCCTCGACAGAGGGCGTTTCCCAGGCATCAAGGTGTTGGAGCATTATGATGCCGTAGAGGCGGCAGTACCACATCTTCGTAGAGCGGTGCCTGCCGTCTTCTAATTTATAGTCCTCTTTCTCGCGCTTGTTGGAGCGTTCCACGGAAGTTCTTCTATCATATTCCGTTTCCCATGCTTTAGAGTCCCTTGGCGGTATGTTAAATAACCTTGGATTGTCATCGGTAAAGATGTGTACGGTTCTTCCATATTTCGCCGGTGAACAAGGGTGTTCACAGAAGCAGCCACGTTTCCGGTTTGACTTCGGGCACCGGTATTTTGCCCGGTGTTTGGCAGCTTCATATCCATCTTTATGCATACGTAAGCCCAACTTACAGACAGGTACACCATCATCATCAATTGTAAAATCGTCCTTATAGGTAAAATGCCCGGTATGACCGGGATTGAGGTCGATAAACGGTGTGATATCTTCCCGTCTGCAGTATTCATAAACAG
>CAJTAL010000089.1 GCA_910574285.1 Lachnospiraceae bacterium
CAGAAGCGTTTCCGGATAATGTGGCTGGAGAACTACATCAATTTTATATGGTGCTAAAATAATCTGAAGATTGGCTGCTCTTTTAATCTGGAAAACAACAATCTTGCCTGCCGAAAAAAACTGCATTTCAGGTATGTATCAGCCGAACACAAAAGCATGGCTTTTTGATTATTCTTCAGAATATTTTCATGTTTTGTGTCCGGCTACCACTTTTAGCCTGATAAGCCTATTTGTCCTCGACACCCCGGCTTACATATCTACCGCTTTTACGGCAAATATAGGGAAGTCACCAAACGACTGGCTGCTGGCCAGCTCCACGGGAATCGTACCCCTCCGGTGATCGCCCGGAGCCGCCCTCATTGGTTGCGGCGTTTTTATACCTGATGGGTATTTACGCTCGACCTGTGACTGGACGGGAGTATCATTGTCCCTGCTGCCTGTTATCGCCTTATCAGTAGCAAACTGATAGTTATAGCCCGGTATTTTCCGCTCCTTAAACGGGGATAAGACAGCCGCAAACCATTGTCTTTTTGTCTGTGCGATTTCGTTGCCTTTATCTCCATCCAGCTCATGGCGTACCTGCTAACGTGGCTTACGCTCATCACGATAACAACAGGAATGTATTTGATGAATGGGTATGAAATTTTCATGGTACAAACCCATTCACCACATAACAGAGAACAGGCAAGGGATTTTTTATCTCCCTGTTTCCTCACTTATCAGGCAAAACCCGAAAGTCCTTTTTTAATTTTTTTCAAAAAACTTTTTCAGGCTTTGAATTGCCCCGTGAATACTGTACTCTACTGCTCTGGTCGAACATTGCTCCCGCTCTGCGATTTCCACATAGGTCAATTCCTGAAAATAATGCAGTATCAGCCTTTTCTTCTGCTTTTCCGGCAGTTCGTTGATTGCCTTATGTAGCTTTTCTGTCTGAACCCTGCGGAACACGATTTCCTCCATGCTGTCCGGCTTTTTCATCGCTCTCATATTCAAAGTGTTTTCCCACACCTCGGATTGCTCGATATGCCTGTCCACCACGTTAAGATACACCAGATCGCTTAATTCAAAAGAATCAAACGTGTCATACAGCACCTTGCTGATTTCAAGTTTATGTAAATCACCTTGTCCATCTTTGAATGAAACGTAATACTGGCCGTCTTTCTCGAATATTGTATAAGGATTATACTTATCCTTTCTTCTTTTTGGGCGATTACCCTCCATGTCCTTTCCTCCAATCTGAATTTTTTGTTGAAAATTCAGGTTGGAAGGCGGTGAGCGGCAACCGATGATGAATAACGCCCTGCGGCGTAATCCGGCAAAAAACGACAAAATAAAAACCGCAAAGGCTGTCACCACATAAGGAGATAATTTGAAAACATAATTGGAATACAGCTTATGGGCGATAGCAAAGGCAAAAGCCAGCGTAAAAGTAGGAATGCTTTTCACGCTGGCTTACTCTATATAAAAATATAATCACATATTCGTAAAATGTAATTTCTTTTGCCACAATGCGGAAAAGTAATGCAAAATTCAAAGCAGCACTTAGCGGTTGATAATGTGCATATCAAAGCAGTCAACAACTAACCCAAAAATAAAATTATGGAGGATTAATACTATGGAAAAGACATTGTTTGAATAGATGGGCGGGACATATACAAAGGTTGGCGATTATTATTTGCCTGCGCTCGCCTTACCTGCCGAAAAAGAAAAGCATATCGGCGTATGGGGACAGAGACATGAAAAGTATTTGAAACAAAACCATAAGGTTTTATATATGAACCTCTTTACCAGCGGCAGGCTGAATGAATATCTTGCAAGTGTAGACGCACTGGCAGTAGATATGTTTTTTCGGCTGGCAACGAAATATTCCGACAGGCAGGGCGTGACAGAACAGTTGAAATCCGAAAACCAATTCTTATGGATTCAAAAGATGAATAACATTTTGGCGTGTGTAAGGGAAGTTGTTGAAAATGATATAATTTATTCATAGGTGAATGACAGCGTTTCCGTAATAAACGGCAGTCCCATTCAAACCTAAGCAAAGACAGTAAGATGGAAAGACAGTTTGAGAATTGAAAAATCCCATGTTTTCATGTATAATTGGAAAAAGAAGTTAGACTGGAAAATTGAAATTTACAGGAGGAACGAAATGAAAGAAATATTGGAATTTAACCACAAAAAGCAATGTGGTTTATGGTTGATTCTTATTGGAATAGTACTAGTAGCAGCTGTCATTTGTGGCGGTGAATTTTTTGTTAATCCGTTTGTGTTTCTGATAGGTTATTATGCCTGCTTTTTTGGAGTCAATGTAAACAAAAAAGTGAGAGAAAAACTTTCTCAAGGAGATATTTCTAAAAAGCAGATAAAGATAATTTATTTTTCGATTGCTACGTTGTTCATATTAATGTTTTGTATTGCTGGCCCGTTTATCCCCGGATGGCATTGGAGGCAGATATGGCTTGGTGTACTGATGGCAACATCAATACATTTCTTCTTGTGGTTTTTTGTACATGGTTGGAGTATGGTAGTGTTGGGGATTGTATGTATGGTTATCGTAACAATGGGCTATATTTTTCCGGGCATACCAGTTTCAGTTATTTGCATTGCAGATGCGATGGTTAAACTGATATGCGGAATATATTTGTTATTTATTGCAAAACCATCAAAATACATTCCTAATATGATAAAATAGCGAATGTACAAAGAAACAACTTCCAGTTTGACATACTGGAAAATCAAGATTTGAAAGGAGTAACAGACATGGAATTTCCTTTTTATGATTCACCCGATACTGCTACGATTATCTGTTGTCATATATTGAAGCGTCAGGCACCTATTCTATATGTATCACATGATGAAGATGACGGAATGTGGCAATTTCTATGCGGAGAAACACACGAAACAGATGAAGCAAAGTTAGTATCTTTAAAATGGGTTTTTGATTTAGATAACTCTGTTAGTACCTTAAAGGATATGCCTTGCGGTTACTTTGCAGAAAGGAAAACTCAAGATGACGATTGGATTATCAGAAAGCGATAACTTCCCATTTGTCGAGCAGAACAACACATCATCACAGAGCCAGGCGCATAAGACGCAGAGACGAAAGGCTCGTGAAAAATCACAGTTATCGGGAGGTTATGGCGAGCGACAAATGGGAAGTTGTACTGGGTAAAATAAAATTATTTGGCCAATAGATAATAATGGGTAAAATATTTAATATTTAAGATAATTATGATTCAAAAAAACAGAAAATTTATTGCTGTCGCGTTTAGTTTCTTTCAAGTTTGTTTTGTTTGAATACAGAACGAACAGGAAGAATAAATAACATACGTGCTTGTGCAAGGGGGATTGTAAAAGGGGAAGTTATTTTTGCATAAATCCAATGCAGCGTTTCACATTTCAACGGAGCGTTTCTTGAATATGGTGTTTCTTGTGATATTATGAAATCGGAAAGAAGGTGAAAATATTGAACGTTCAAAAAACAGGCAGTCTGATTGCCACTATCAGGAAAGAACAAAATCGCACGCAGCAGGATTTAGCGAATGAATTGGGAGTATCAAGTGCAGCTGTTTCAAAATGGGAACGAGGTATCGGATTTCCAGATGTATCTCTTATGGAACCATTAGCTGCATCCCTGCGGATTTCCATAGCAGAATTATTCAAGGGCGAAAGAACAGAAAACAACGTTGATAACGAATATGAAAGTCTGTTGTCAGATGTTGTAAAAGTATCAGCAAATGAAATAACCAAGAAGAAAAAAATAACGAATTGGATGATTGCCATTACTGTTGCTGTTCTTTATTTGATGTTTTCTGTAATATCACACAAGTGGGAAATAACCTGGGTGGTCTGGATTGTATATTGTTTTTATCGGATTTTTACTGAATATATATATATAATATTAGTAATCTACAGAAACGTAAGAAACGGAGGAAAAAATGGTCGATTATTCACAATTTGAGGCAAGTGTAAAATCCGGCATCCATGCAGATGTGAGCCGGATACGGCAAAAGGATGAAATAATAAAAGCCGTCGTCAAAAAGCGGCGAAGCTCCGCGATAATCTGCGTGTGCTTCCTATGTATGTCAGGAATTTCTTTGTTTAAAAGCTGGATTCCCGCCGTTATCTGTTTCCTTCTTGCATTGTTTTTCCTATGGCGGGCTGTCGGAAAATTTTCTGACGAGTATTTACGGGAAATGTACGAGGAGGGGCTTTTGGTTCCCGGCATGATCGTGAAAACGGAACCCCTTACTATCATGGCAATCGCAAACATGACCGCGCGGGATGGCGCGGCAACCGTAAATGGGTGCTACTGTCTGGAGGTGAAAGAGCTTGACGGGGCGCAAAAGATTCTATTTGAAAAAATCCCCTGCTCCTGTTTTTTCTGCTATGAGGGTGGCGATTACCATTCTTCCTTCCAGCCCCATCCCCTCTATTGGGGAACGGCTGATCAGCAGTCTGTTCAAGAAGCGTTAAGACAGGTGGAGGAGGACAACAAAGAAAATACAAAAGATGAATGGGAAGTGCTCAAGGAGGTTGCGCGGCAGTTCCCTGATTTGGGAAACGGGAACTTGATTTTACTGGATGAAAATTACGTTCCCTTCGGGAAAAAGAACTACATGGACAGCAACTATAAGCCCCTCAACGAGGAAGCTGCCCCCAAGTAATATGTTCCATTTAGGGAAACGCTGATGAAAGCGTTTCCCACGTCGCAAATGCGGAATTTATAAGTGAGAAAAGAGTTCCTGATACGAATTTTGGGAGGTAATTTTTATGTTTTTTTCAGTAATATTAATCTTGTTGATTGCCATTGTATTCAGAAAACAGAAAATGGTCGAAACAGGACAACAGAAATCTGATGAAATAGAACATTTGTCTAAAAATAAAAAAGAACTCATCCTCGGCTTATCATGGTATATATTCTATTTTATGCTGTCTTACATAAGCTGTGCCTATCAGGTCGATATAATAAGCGAATTATCAAACTGGCTGTTTCTGGTTTTCTTTCCACTCCTAATTATTGCTGTTTTCAGAAAAGGGAAAGTGATACAAACCCTGAAAGAAACAGGCTTAAAACATTTTGACAGAAAAACTGTACTAAGGATACTGTTGATTTGTGCTGTATACCAAGGTGTTATTATCCTTGTCTTTGGTTTAGGGGGATTTTATTTTAATATAACGAATATTCTCCAAATATTAATAAAACTTCCAGTATTTTTTTGCCTGATGATACTTACAGCAGCGTTTACGGAAGAAGTTTTCTTCAGGGGCATTCTGCAAAGAACTATGATGGATTCACTGAAAAAGCCGTACCTTGCCATACTGCTCACCGGTATTCTGTTTGGACTGTACCATTTCCCGTTTGCATATTATCTGTGGGACGATACTGCAGGAAACATAATGTATTCACTCAGAATGGTTATGACGGAACATGTCCTTACTGGCTGCGCTTTTGGATTTATCTACTATAAATCCAATAAAAACCTCTGGAGCTGTATCATTTTACATGCTTTCACTAATGCGGCTATTATGGCTCTCGGCACTGTATTTTCGACATAAACAGTGTATCCAGAACTTATGACAGGGCTTTTAACAACGCAGACAAATCAAAATTGAAGTTTATAGAGAATGTAAGTAAGGAATTTGGCAATGAAAAATCTTTTGAAAAGTAACCGATTTGCAGTTTTCATAATCTTAACTTTTTTAATTTATGTAATGTCCAATGGAGAATGGTGTATCCCGATTTTGGCATGGATTTATCCAATTTTGTTTCTATGTATGATTTATCTTAATCGTACTCGAAAAGTCTACCTTATAATTAGTTCAATATATGCCATTGGTTTTATTGTCCAGTTTTGGAGAGCCATTGGAATGGATATAAAGATATGTATAATAGTAGCAATCCTGCTGTCTTTTCTGAAAGTTTTACCATATATCTACTGGTCGAAATCAAAAATGAGATTTCAAGATACTGTTATTTTTGCAAGTATAATGGTATCAATAGAGTATATCATTTATCTGATATACCCTGCATTGGGAGGGTTGTCTGACGCTTATACACAATACCAAAATCTATACCTACTACAAATAGTAACGGTAACAGGGATTTACGGAATCACCTTTTTAATGTATTGGACGGCGGCAATGGTTATATGGATTTGGAACAATAAAAGCAAAAAAGAATACATCAGAAAATACATAATCGTATATGGTTCTGTAATTGGCCTGGTACTTGTCTATGGAGTTGTTATGTTTCATTTTGTAGGAAATTCAGATAAAAGTGTTAGGATCGCTGGAGTAACCGTTCCGATTTCAGAGTTGTTAAATAATGATAAAGATGTATATTCTACATTTTATACCAATACATTTACTGATGAAAACATTACCGATACAAGGAATAAACTATCATCAGTAGCTGATGAACTTTTCCTAAAAACAGAGTTGGAAGCACAAGCAGGTGCAAAGATTGTTTTTTGGTCTGAACTGAATGGAGCGGTTTTAAAACAAGATGAAGATATGCTTTTGCAATGGGCGTCGGATATGGCAAAACAGGAAGAAATTTATTTGATTGTTTCATTGCTGGTGAAAACCCCTTACGAGGACTTAAAGGAAAATAAAACGGTAGTATTTAATCCACAAGGAGAACTAATATCAGAATATTTTAAGCATGGACGTTCAATCGGAGAATTGTGCCAAAAAGGAGATGGAATGCTAAAAAGTTTTGATACAGAATATGGTAGAATTGCGCCGTTTATATGTTCTGATATGGCATTTTTGTCTAAAATACAGCAGGCAGGTAGAAATAATGTAGATATACTAATTGTTCCGGCTTCGGATTGGAAAGAAATGACATTATTAGCTGCAAAGACAGCGATTGTGCGTGGGGTTGAAAATGGAAGTAATATAATCAGACATACAAATAGCGGAATGTCGATTGTTTCAAATGTTAAGGGCTGTGTGTTGGCACAGACCGATTACTTTCAGTCTGATACAAAGACATTATCAGCACAGGTTGCTATGAAAGGACGCTTTACTCTTTATTCGTATATTGGAAATCTATTTGTATATCTGTGTAATTTATATTTGTTAGGAAGTTTCATACTTTCCAAAATTAAACGATTAATTAAGAGGTAGTTAAATTCCAGTTTGCTGAAAATTTGTGGAGAACGAAAAATTCAGAATTTGAGGGATAAAATATGGGAGTGTTAGAAACAGTTTTTAATTCAAGAAAATTTGATTTGAATGATGATGTTCTGATGGAATTTAATAACTCAAACTTCTCACTTGAATAAGTGCCTATGCACCTTGAAAATTCAATAATAACTGGCATAAAAATAGCATGAAACCGTCTGGTTTTGATATAATTGAGTTGTTCAGAAACAATCATATATCCGGAGGCTCATGCTATGAATAAAAGTATAACACAAGACAATCAAAATGATAACCAGATTTCGAAATCTATCAGAAGATTTTTTACACGGTTTCATCTTTCTTCTGCATTGAAAACTGCTAATGCCTACAAAAAGAAGGGAATTTCTGCAGCACTGATTTTTCAGTATCTGTTTCTTTTGATATTTTCAAACAGAAGTATGTATATGAACCTGCTGATTGGAAAAGACTCACCGGATTTTGCAAAAGATACGGTTTATCGTTTTATGAAAATGCTCCAGATCAACTGGATTCGGTTCACAACGGTTTTATCCAGCCGAATCATTAGGGATGCCATTGCTCCACTTGATTCCGCAGACCGTGTCAACGTACTGATCATTGACGATTCCATGTTTGAACGTAACCGTTCCAAAAAAGTGGAACTTCTTGCAAAGGTATATGACCATGCAAAACATTGTTATAAATTTGGTTTTCGCATGCTTACATTAGGCTGGTCAGACGGAAGCACTTTTCTCCCGGTCAACAGTGTCCTTCTCTCCACCGAAAATAAAAAGAACAGAATCAATGAAGCAAAGGAAACGGATAAAAGAACGGTTGGATATAAGCGCCGTATGCTTGCTGTCAAGAAAGGAACGATCGCCATGCTGGAACTTTTAAAATCTGCTAAAAAGGCTGGTATTCCGGCTAAATACGTTCTGTTTGACAGCTGGTTCTCTTCTCCAAGCTCTCTTCATGCTGTCAAAGAAATCGGATATGATGTAATTGCAATGGTAAAGAAAACACCTAAAATGTTCTTCCGGTATAACAGCGAAGATATGCCGCTGACAACTATTTACAAGAAAAACAGGAAACGGCGTGGACGTTCCCGGTATCTGCTTTCCGTCATGGTAGATGTTGTAAAGGAAGGAAAAATCATCCCTGCCAAAGTGGTCTATATCCGTAACAAAAACAAGAGAAAGGAATATCTTTGTCTCATTTCCACAGACGTGAGTCTGAGTGAAGAAGAGATTATCCGCATTTATGGAAAACGTTGGGATATTTTATACGAACCCTGCTTTTATACGAACTTTTCAGAGGAAGAAGCCCTTTCCCACAGTACTTGTGTATAAGAAAGTTCGTATAAAACCCTAAATTAATATACC
>CAJTAL010000090.1 GCA_910574285.1 Lachnospiraceae bacterium
AATAGGGCTTACGAACTTTCGTGGTTATTCCGAGAACTCGGTCCTTCAGGAATTCTGGATATCCATACTGCTTGCGAACCTCACCCTTGCTATCAAGAGGGAAACGGACGGGATCATCGACCATACCATTAACCAGAAAAACAATAAGCACAGATACATGACAAATATGAATGAACTCGTTGGATGCCTGAGCCGTCACTTGCCGGAATATATGGATTCTGAGACGCTTACCGAAAAATTTACCGTGATTCGGGATATATTTCGCTTTGCCATATCACATCGGGTACGGGATAAAAAAGGTTGTGGGGAGTCAAATCCACGTGACATTCCCAGAAAGGTAAAGCATCATTACAATAACAAGGCAACACACTAACTACCATTTTTGAAAGGTGGTGATGTCCTAAATATCTATGATACATGGCGTCAGAGAAATATTTTTTAAATTTGCTTACAGCACCAAGGGGGAAGTCTGCCCTTTTTTCTCTCATCAAATATACTATTTGTTATATTCTGGTTAATTTAATGCTGTATTTTCACTACTGATACCATACCACTACTAAGTTGCTAACATTGATCGGGCAATATCTCTTTCGGTAATAAAAGGGATGTTTTCATTTACGTCATTTAAAAGGTTACGCATTACAATTCTAAGAAAAGCAATATTAAATTCTGGTAGATGGAATTTTCAGATGGAATTTTTATTCTCTAAACATATTGATTTTCTTAGCAAAATCGCTTATAATTTAAAATATAACATATAGCTATTATCCGCAGTAACATAGCCAGTGTTATCAACGGCAATAACAAAATGATAACAGTAGCTTATATGGGCAGGATAATATGGATATATCAAATAATCAAAAGATTTGCATACTTGATAGAGAATAACTGCTAAACAAAATTGATTAGAGAAAATCAAATTCGAGTATTACGAGAGTGCATTATTTATTTTATATGGCGGGTGGTCTATAAGATTGCCCGTCATATAAGTATTTATCATATTTTGGCTTTATGTTGTTGCCAATGAAAATCAGAAGAGGAATTGTTAGATTAATGAAGAATTCTGTTGAGAACATTAAAAGAAGCAAACAGACAATTTTTGAAATTGTAATTACAACAGTAATTATTTCTATAGGAATAAATTTCGTAGTGTTAGGGATAAGTAATGAGTTGGATTTTAATAATAATTTGATGTTAATCATAATTGGTTGCATCTTGATTATATTATCTTTACTCATCACTTCTTTTCAGAAATTTAAACAATCGAATAGAAATGTGATAATAGAGGCAGCATTAGTGTATGATAATGCAAATAGAGAAATACTAGATATTGATGGGTATGCATTTTCGTATGATGTATGCAAATACTTAAATGCGGCGTTGTCAGAAGATAAAAATATAGAAGCAATGTGGATTAAAGATAGACTTGCAATGACTCATATTTTTAATGAAGTCGAACCAGATAAAACTTTTATTGGTGTTTCGCGTTCAGGTGCATTGTTAAATCAACTTTTAGAATACATAGTTTTGAAAAAAATGTCCACATTAACAACGGATTATTTTAATCACCTAAAATACAATAAAGATAAAATAACAAGAATACAAAGAGATGAAATTAATGATTTTGTTGCTTCTAATATATTTGTGAATTTATTTTCAAAGCCGCCATATGAAAGGACGGCGTTTGATAATAAAGATTTCGAAAGAAATGTTGTATATAGTATTGGTAAAGATGGTGCGATATACGATAAATTTGAACTTTATGTACCATTGAAATGTCGATTTGTTAAAGAAAAACCTAATACTATTTTTTTGAAACACCCGTATTTTAAGTTGAAAATTACACCAGCTTTTACTGGATTTGGAATGGTTTTGCCTCGTGATTTTGAAAAAAGATATATGCAAATTGAGAATCTTTCAGATATTTCGTGTTACAAAATTATGATTGGAATAGATTTAAAGTTTTCGCCACTTGCTTTTTTCATGAATAAAGAACAATATTACGGTTGGATAGATAAATTTGCAAATGAGTTGATAAACTATGCATCAATTGATAAATTTTTTGAAGAAATAAGATGGGATGTTGTTAGAACTTTTATGAAATGTAATAAGTAACGTATTGGCAACAGAAAATTAGCAAGCCATAATAAATGATGTAATTGAAGTAAAAATGGCGTGTATTTAGAATAACTTCCGAAGTCAATACTTACCCAAATGGATAATTTTGTAGATAGGCTATATATTGAGATTACAAATTTGCCAGATATAGAGGATGATATTAAACGTGAAATCAAACTATCATGTGTCATAGATGAAACTAATACGGGAACTATTAATGAAGAAATCGAAAGACTTCATGAGTTGTTGTGCTGATATTTAGATATTTTTTAATGAAGAAGGTTGCTTTCTTAAATAAAATCGCTTATAATCTAATACAAAATATATAGCTATTATCCGCAGTTACATAGCCAGTGTTATCAACAGCGATAACAAAATGATAACATTAGCTCATATAGGCAGGATAATATGGATATATCAAATAATCAAAAGATTTACATACTCGACAGAGAATATTTTCTAAACAAAGTTAGTTAGGAAAAGTCGAGTTCGAATAGTCGGCGGTGGGCTTGAAAGCCTGTATTTACGGGGCTTCCAGGCTTCCGCCTTAGAAAATTGCATTTTCATTGCATTTTTTATATCGCCTGCTTGTGATACTCGGCAGTGAACTGATTGCTTGTGTAATCAGCTACGCTGTGTGTGGCAGGCGTGTAAGTCAGCAATCCGGTCAGCTTCTTTGCGACATCAAAGTTGCTGTTTGGATATAAATGCCCATAGGTTCCCAGAGTGGTCTGGATTTTTTCGTGGCCCAGACGTTCTTTGATGATCAGTGGGTTCTCACCCATGCTAATCAGCAGAGAGGCGTGGGAATGCCGCAAGGCATGGATTTTAATGCGGTGGACACCAGCGAGTTCTGCCAGCTTTTCGAGGGCTCTTGGCAGAGTATGCTTGCTGGTGGGAATTCCACCATAGCTTAATACAAATTCACAGTCAGTTAATACCTTTTGCTGAGCTTCTTTCCATTCTTTTAATTCCTTTATTGTATCGGAGTCAATCACGATATCGCGTACACTAGCCTGAGTCTTCGGTTCAACAAATTTGTATTCTTTCATGGATTTGTAATACAGATTTTTGTTGATACTAAGGATGCCCGTCTCGAAATCAATATCTGACCATTGTAGAGCAGCCGCTTCTCCAATCCGCATTCCGGTCATAAAGAGTAGCCAGAAGGAAATGAACAGATAGTGTTCGTAGTAGTCACCTTTATACAAAAGCGAAATAACTTTCTGAAATTCTTCCAGTGTCCAGAAATCCACTTTAACTTTTTTGCTCTTTACATTCCCAATCATTCTGGCTGGATTTTTTTCAGCAAGTCCAAGGACGATGGCTCGGTCAAATGCAACGGCAAGCATTCCCTGTACGATCCGGACATAATTAGGACTGAACTCTTTTGCCAGCTTTAGCTGCCAGTTTTGCACATGAATCGGTTCAATCTTGTCGGTATCTTTTTTGTAGAAATAGGCAAAATGCTTTTGGATCGTTGAACATCTGTTTTTGTAGGTACTTTCTTTAACCTGTGTTTTGTACCAGGGGAGATAGATCTCGTTTATAAATTTTTTGAAAGTTACACATTCCTTTTCTTCGGCAATTTCTTCAGCCGATGCTAAGATCAGTTTGGAATATTCAGCTCTTGCTTCCTTTTTGGTAGCGAAACCACTGCGGTATTTTTGTATCTGTTTTCCAGTGACTGGATGATAGCCTAAGTTGGCACGGAAATAATATGTTCCATTGTCTGCCTTTTTGATAGGATCTTTAGCCATAATTTCACTCCTTACATAAATGTGCAAGAAGTACAATCAATTTGTCTCTTCAGGAAATGTAATTCCTAATAATTCTTCAACAGCTTCTTTGGGAACCCTGTCTAGTTTTCTCGACTGGTAATAGGTATGGCCTTTTTCAACCATGATTTTCTTAGCCTCTCTTATTATGTCGGATGCAAATGAAGGGCCGTACCCCAGTGTTACCAAGTCTTTTTTTGTAACAGTAATCATAATCCTCCTTTCCATAGACAGGTCTAAACCTCAATACCTGTCCATTATTATAACAAATTTTGAGTAAGTACTGTTCATTAAGTTGATTGCTTCTTGTAAAAATATTTTGTGCATCAATTTGACAAGCAGAGTATTTCTGCGATTGTATTCTTCCAGAAGCCAGTTCCTATGCCCTTTTCGGCCACGTAGCAGGAGTTACTGTGTAATCTTTAAGCTGCAGGCGCGCGTCCATGCACACTATCTACAGCACCTGGTATCAATCTCCTGAAAGATGTATGAAATTGTCAAGGTTCGCAAAAGCACAATGAAGTCCTAATTATTTGTCCTTTCATATAAGTAATAGTGTCGAAATTCGGGAGATTGGAAAATTTTTGAAAGAAGTTAAAATAAATCAAGATATGATAAAAAAATCAAGAAAAGCCGGATTACCTGGAGGCAACCCGGCAAGATTTCTTATTTTTCTTTGTTAGATAAGCGTTTTAAGAGAGGAATGATCGTCATCATGTCATCTTCGTCTAACTGCTTCAGAAGGTCACAAGCTTTCTGGTACAACGGAAGATTGTGTAATTCCTCGTCAAAGAACTGGTATGGCGTGATATTAAAGTACTGGCAGATCTCGTAAAACTGGCTCATGGACGGTAAGGAACGTCCGGAGCTGATATTCTGGATATAGCTTTTATTCTTCCCCAGATCCAGGCTCATCTGGTATTCTGATACATTTTTCTTAATCCGTAACTCCGTAATACGGTCTGCTACATACTTTTTGTCCATTTTTCTACACCTCTCAAATTTATTTTATCCTATTTGATTATGTAGAATTACTGAATATAATAGTTATAAATACCGTATATATCAATATATGATTGATTATATCCGTATATCAAGGATATAATACAAGAGAAGAAAGAAATTCACAAAATAAATGTGATAAACCGTGCTTTTTGGGATATGATGATTGTTGGAAGGAGTAGATGCGAGTGAAAGTGATCGGAACTGCCAAAGAAATTGAATGGCTGAAGGAAGCTATACAGAACAACTGCGACCAGTGCCCTTATATGGAGTCCTGCAGTGGGTCTGCAAAACAGGATGACCGACTGTATGGAAAGGTTCAGCATACATGCAAGGATTTTCTGGGAGAAGCTATAGAGTTTATCATAGAAAGCGATGCGTAATACTGTATATTGTATATGTACAAAAGAATAATCTATATATAGTATAAATAAAAATTGACATCACCTATACCTTGTGCTACTATACTGGTATAGTTGATTTTATGCATGCCCCTTGTGGGGAAGCTTTCGGATTGTTAGGAATCCAGGAGGCAGAGGACAGAAGAAAAAGGAATCTGTCTGGCATAAGCTGTTTATGTTTGTAAGGAGTGTCACCATACGCCGTTTTCGGCTTGTAGTGGCACTTTTTGTTTTTTAGGCTGGAGATGTTTATTAACATATCAGCCAGTCAGTGTGGAATGAATGGAGAAAACAACTCTGTTTCATTCCTTTTTTATTGCAATCATCCCTAAAAATGTCATAGACAAATTCTACGGGTGAGGTTGCCAAAACTGGCCAATGAGCCGTTTATGGATAAAAAATTTATTTAAGAAAGGTGGAAGAACACATGAATGAAACAAGAATCTATGCAGACGCATTTGAAACGACGTTTGCAAACCCGAAGGAAATGCTGGATTTTCTGGCAGAAAGAGCAAAGGCTGCCACATGGATCAGAAAGCCTACCAGGTCTCTCAGGCTGGTTCCGATCAGCCAGGAGGCAGAGCATATGGAGGCTTCTTCTACGGCAGACTGGGAGGAGATCCTGAAGGATACGGAAAAGAATACCCAGCTGGCATTAAAGGTCAGAGGGGAAACCTACCCGGTACGGGATTGTGCCATTAAGACCATCCTGGACCGTGCAGGTATCTCCGGCGCCGGATTGCGGAAGCTGGAAAAGTCCAACTATGCCAGGGTGGTAAACTACTGTCTGAAGGTGGCCAAGGGGGACGCGCTGATCAAGATTGCGGATGGAAAGGTATCTGCCGTTCACGGCGGAGACAGCCATGATTACAGCATCCTTCACATGCGTGCAGTTTTTGAGACCACCATGCAGTATCTTGACACGAACTTCAAGGGAAGCAGTTATATGGAAGGCTCCGGCGCATTTGACCATTCCATCGTATCGGCTATGTGGGAGCTTGGAGGAAATCAGGAACTTCTGGATACTTACCGGACAGCCCTTGCCGACCATGGCATAAGCGATAAGGTGATTGCACCTGCAGTAAGGCTTACCACGTCAGACGTGGCGGCCAGCGGTGCGAATCTCTACCCGATGCTGTTATGTGACAGCGGGAACCGGACCATCAGCCTTGGAAACCCAATCAAGCTGGCCCATACCGGAGGCGCAGATCTGGTGCAGTTTATGAACAACCTTCGTATGCTCTGTTCCAGATATCAGGATGCGGTTGCGGATATGACGAAGCTCATGGATATTGAGATCCGGAATCCATTAAATTGCCTAAAGCTTGTGATGAAGCGTATTGGGATCCGAAAGAAACTGATTAATGAAGTGGCGGAAATGTTTGAGAGCCAGAACGGGACAGACCCCTGTACAGCCCATGACCTTTATTTTGCAATCAATGAGGCTTGCTTTTTTGCAGCATGTGAAGGGATGCAGGGGCATGGGATCATCAGCCTGGAGGAACAGGTTACACGTGCATTGGCGCTGAACTGGAAGGAATATGATGTCAGCGGCGCAATTAAGTGGTAGTGCAGGCTCTAATAGCAGATTTAAAAACATGATTTTGTTACGAGGAGGATTTAAGATGAGCGAAACAAGTTTGAATATGAATTATGAACCAGAGGTTATTGTTGATACGGATGCTCTCTCCCGTGAGGACTGGCTGTCTTACCGGAAGCTTGGAATCGGTGGAAGCGATGTTGCTGCTATTATGGGGATTTCACCCTTTGCAACCATCCGTGACCTTTATAATGATAAGCTCGGAATCGAACCATTGATTGAAGAGGAAGAAAACAATTGGGTGGCAAAGGAAGTCGGACACCGGCTGGAGGACCTGGTGGCGGAGATTTTCGCCAAGAAGACCGGGCTTACCGTATTTCCGGTACGGAAGATGTTCCGGCATCCGCTGTATCCGTTTATGCTGGCAGACGTGGATTTCTTTATTATTTTCCCGGATGGCTCGTATGGTATTTTAGAGTGCAAGACTTGCAACTATAATGCCAGAACTAAGTGGGAGGATGGAGGAATTCCCGATAACTATATCCTTCAGGTAAGGCATTATCTGTCTGTGATGAACATGGACAAAGCCTATATTGCCTGTCTCTATGGAAACAATGAGAATGAATTTGTCATTCGTCCGATTGAGCGGGAAATGATGGAGGAGGAAGAGATCATTGCACAGGAAGAATATTTCTGGAAGGAATATGTGGAAAAGCAGACAGAACCGCCATATAACGGCAAACCGGATCTGATCCTGGCGAGTATACGGAAATACGGTGGATATGCCGACAAAGAGCTTCCTGAGATTGAGATTGGGGTGCAACATTCTGTTAATCTTGAAAAGTATCTTACCTTATCAGAAGAAAAATCCCAACTGGAAAAACGGAAAAAAGAAATCGAAGCCATGCAGAGGGAACTTAGCGTACCGTTTGTAGAACAGCTTGGCGCTTCCTGCAAGGCTGTCTTATCCGACGGGATCAGCCGTTACCGGATTACTTATAATCCAACCAGGCGAACCCAGGTTGGGAAGGACGCGATGGAGAAGCTGAAGATCCAGCATCCGGATATTTTTGAGGAATATACAAAGACCACGGAAAGCAGGACATTCCGGGTAAAGAAGTCCAGCTAAGAAATGTCAATAGCTAAAATGAAAAATATTAAAAAAGTTTTTCAGAAGAATTTGATGTAAAAAAGGGTAACTTTAATAAGCCCACCCATGTGGAACTATCTAAAATTCATGAGACCTGTTAGGCTGC
>CAJTAL010000091.1 GCA_910574285.1 Lachnospiraceae bacterium
GCAGAAGCGTTTCCGGATAATGTGGCTGGAGAACTACATCAATTTTATATGGTGCTAAAATAATCTGAAGATTGGCTGCTCTTTTAATCTGGAAAACAACATGATAAGCTCCAGTAACGTTAATAACGGCGATGGGAAAACATATATCATGATTTTAGCGGCACTCTTGATTGCTACGATTGTATTAGGCTTTTTCCGGAAAAACCTGATTATGCTTATTACTTCCTTAGCAAGTATGGGATGGATTATATATACATATAAGAAATGCGGGCAATCGTTTTTAAATGGAATCGGTCTTCTCCTGTTTCTGGCAGGTGGAATCCTTCTTGTTGTATCGTCCATAGCCGCTTTCCAAATCAGCAGAAGCCAAAAGGCGTAAAGGGGTGCATTCCATTCGGAATGCCGGGTGTGTCAATAGAGCAATCGGATTTAGTTTAGAAAGGAGCGCATGACCATGAGAAAAAAGGAAACATATGTGGGGAAGACTTGAGTCTGCCTTTCATGTTACATGTTGACAGGATATGCATAGATGAGAAGGAGGGAATCTATCATGAAAAGAAAACTTGCAGTTACCGCTATTATTATTGCACTGTCGGTTGCTTCCATTACCGGGTGTGGCGATACAGAGGATATTAAGGAAACCATGGCTAAAATGGATACGGTCGAGATTGACCGTGACAAAGAGGATACTCAAGATAAGAAGGACGATACTTCCAAGACGGAAGATAAGAAGACCGAAGACAAGAAAGACGAATCCAAGACCGAAGACAAGTCTGAGAACAAGTCTGAGGATAAGAAGCAGGAATCCAACAAAACCGATTCCGACAAGAAGCCATCTACCTCTACGGATACCAAGAAGCCTTCTACTTCCGACAACAAGAAGCCGTCCGCACCGTCCAAGCAGCCGTCTACATCCAATGACAAGAAACCGAGCCAGCCGACGACCAACAATAACACCACAAAGCCAGAGGCTCCGAAGGGATGCAGCCATAACTGGAAGGCGAACTATAAGACCGTAACCACAAAGGCAGCATGGGATGAGACAGTCACAGTCAAGGCGGCATGGTCCGAACAGGTACTGGTGAAAGACGCATGGTCTGAGCAGGTATGTGTGAAAGAAGCACAAACCACTACCAGAAGCTACGACTTATGTTCATGCGGTGCAAAACTGTATACCGAAGCTGAAATTCAGCAGCACTCACTGCTGGCATTCACGAATCCCGCAGCAGCAGCGAACTGCGGCAGCCGTAACGGTAAAACAGAAACCATTACGATTCCTGCGGAATACCAGACCGTAAACCACCCAGCGGAATACAAGACGGTAAACCATCCTGCCGAGACAAAGACCGTTCACCACGATGCAGAGACGAAGCAGGAACTGGTAAACCACACCTGTACGAAGTGCGGGGCTGTAAAGTAACTGTAAAATAAGAACAACTGGACGTTCGAACCATCGAGCGTCCTTTTTTTTTATAAAAAAAAATCAAAAAAAAAACAAATATAAAAAAAATAAACAAAAACGAGAGAATCATTGTAAACATACAAAAACAATGATATAATGGTTGAGATAAAAGAAAAACGACGGTCTGACAAACCGCCGTTTTCCAATAATCATCGTCCAATACATATATGTATGTGAACGATAACTATTTTGTGGTTCGTTTTAGCCTGGTAAGCATGAGGACGAACCACATCTTTTTTGTTCTTGTAACTCATAAATGCAAGCAATAACATTGCCGCATTCAAAATTACAGTAATAAAAGACATGATATCCATAGCACTCACCCCCTTTCTTCATTGAATTTTTTACAATCAAAAAACCAACAAGAAAGGACATAACGAACCATATGACCTGCACAACCCGAAACACCCAACAACAAATTGTCGGTTTTCTGATTGCATACGTATTATATCATTTTTTAACAAAACGCTCAATTATTTTGTAGAAAAATATATAAAAATGTATATTATAAAACCGTAAACCATCCTGCCGAGACAAAAACCGTTCATCATGACGCAGAGACGAAGCAGGAACTGGTAAACCATACCTGTACGAAATGTGGTGCAGTAAAATAAAGACAGATAACACGAAAAAAGCGATATCCATCACGGATGTCGCTTTTTTAATGCGTAAGCCGATAGTATACGGAGATAGCACCCGGCAAATACCGGGTGCTTTTCCTTAGGTTGCGCTCCCAAACGCCTACATGAATGAAAGGTCGGGTTCTCCCGTATCAATGATGTGGGGTTCGTCCCTGTGCGTTGTCCCCGCATTCCCCTGCCGCCTTAACTCCATGTCACGCAGGAGCTCCAACTGCCTGGAAGACAGGCTGTCCCTCCGTTCTTTCTGGAACTTCTTATACAGGCGTTCTACATAGCCCCTTACGTCATACCTTATCCTGTCCCCTTCACGCCCGCAGAACTCTAAAAACCTGGTGTTCAGGTGTTTCTCTTCCTGGATGATTTCCTTACATACGTCGGCGGTATCCTGTGCTTTCGTAAGCATTTCCTCCGCCTGCCGCTTCATTTCCTGTACGTTTGCCCGTTCAAGCTCAATGGCGCGTAACTGTGCCTGTACGCTTGTCTGCCCCTGCTGCAGGACGGCCTTCTGCCTCTCAAGGAGCTGACGCTCATGTTCAAGCTGTGCCTTCCCGTTCTCGGCGGATACCTGCAGTTCCTTCATTGCCTTTTCTAAATTGCTTAATTCTTCCTGTCTGAATCTCATATTTATTTCCTCCAATCTTAATTGAATCTGTTTCTCCGTTAACTCCTTTAATTGGTCCGGGGTAAGCCCCTGCTGGTGCCAGTCCCCTTTTTTATCGTAATAACCAGCCAGATGCTCGTCGATCGGCTTGTTTTCCATTTCCACGGCATATCCCTTATCTTTGAATGATTTACGGATTTTCCGGTGCATGGAAGCCAGCGTTTTTGGGCTGGTGAAGAACTTTGTCTGTGACACGGAGCATTTCTGCTTCCCGTTCTTGTCTTCGTACTCGTAGACGGGTACGAAGCATACATGGATATGTACGTTTGTTTCGTCTTTGTGGATGGAGTAACCTACGATGTTGTCCTTCCGGAACATGTCCTCTAAAATGCGGATGGTATCATCCGCCCACGTATCCTCATGCCCGGCGAGCGTATCGGAATCAAGCTGGACGACAAGCGGACGTACGATAGCCGTATCGTTCCTGCCGCCGTCATAGATACGTGCGCCGCGCTCTTTTGCGTACTCCACACGCCTGTGGACCGCGGATACCATGTCCTTCGACTGCCTTGTCCGTTTCCACTCCCCGGATTCATCCTTATAGTAGGATTCGTTTCGCAGCGTAAATTCCGGGTTGATGTCCGGGTTGCTGTGGCCGGTTTCGCAGCCGTTCTTCCGGTCCGTCCCCCGGTCGATATGCCGGATATATCCGGATACGCCGCCGCTGCCGGATTTTTTGGTCTTCGTAGATGTAAAACGCCCGGACTGGTGTATCTTGACGCTTGCGTCAAATGACAGGTATCCCATTCTTTATCACCCTCTTTCTGTTTTGCTATTCTATTTATTCTATAATAAGTATAACATAATATTATAATTTGGCAAGTGGTTTTTGGAAAAAAGTTGGAATAATTTTCAAATTGTTTATCCAATACGCAAGGCTGCCAATGCGCCCGGATTACGCCCAAAATCGTCCCGTTTTGCGCCCGTATCCGGCCCGTATGGTATCCCGGCAGCAAAGCGGGATGGTTTTGGGCATGATACGGGTCGGTAAATGGCCGGCTTGCGGCCGTTTTCGGCCATGGATTGGGTATGATCCGGGCGCATCGGCGCTCAGGCCGGATATCGGCAGCGGCAGGCATCGGCCGCCGTGTTCCGTTTTGGCTTCGGGTTTACGTGGTCTTTGCGGGATTCTTGTAGCAAAATACAACATACCCCCGTGAAGGCGCTATGTTAATTTTGCAAAAGTGGCTTGCTGCCCCTCTTGACTCCCCGCTTTTGTCTCTCCGTTGGAGAGAGGGGCAGGAATTCCATGTGCCGGTTCTGTACCGGTTTTGTCTCATTTCATGCACCAAATCTGTACCAAATCTGTACCATTCCTGTACCATTCCTGCCCCCTGTCCCCCGTCCCGTCTCCAACGGGGGAATCTCTTTTCCATTATGGTTCATTGGCGGCGTCCGTCCCGTCAAGAGTCGAGATGAACGGACGGGAAAGCAGTCCGCTCTTGACCGGACTGCAAAACCGGCAAAATAACAGATAGAATCCGGTTCAGTCTTTGGAAACAAGCCGCGAATACAGGTATCCGCTGTCGCCCGGTTTCCATCCGCGAAACGATCGCTGTGCGGCTTTGTTCCGATGTAAAAAACAAAAAAGCCGCTCCTACCCCGTAAAGGTATCGGCTGTGGAACGCTGTGAGGGATAACCGCTGGCTTTTTTTAGCAGGCCGCGAGGAAAGGGGTACGCCTGCAGCAAAGAAATCCCCGCGGACTGATTACCAATGCATTTTTTCACCGCATTCCGGAAGGGGCATCCGGTACGGCTCTTCTATTTTAAGCAGGCTTCGCCGGGGGCATCCGTAAAAAAGGAGGGCACAGGATGTACCGTGTACCATTCTCAGCATTTATCGCAAATTTAGGGAAGTATGTAGAAGGATCGTTAGTCGGCCAGTGGGTAGAGTTTCCGAAAACCGATGACAGGATACGGGAAGTATTGGAGGAAATCGGGATAGACGGGGACCGCTGCGAAGAGATATTCATTGCGGACTATGATTGTAACATCAATGGTTTATATGACAAACTGGGGGAATCGGAAAACTTGAGCATGCTGAATTACCTTGCAAAAAAGATACAGGAGGGCGATACGGATTTTCTTGAAGCGGCATTGGAATCGGGCGCGTGTACCGGAAGCGCCAGGGACATCATAAACGTATTGGACAATCAGGAGCGCTTCCTGTTTTTCCACGGGATCGAAAACGACTACGACCTCGGCTATTATTATATACATGAGGCGTTCAGCGAATCAGAATTAAGCGACAGGTTGGGGGAGCTTGCAGGCTACATAGACTATGAGGCATATGGCAGGGATATACAGATAAGCGAAGGCGGGTGCTATACCGGCAACGGATGTTATATCTGCCTGATGGAAACCATAACGGATTATGTTGAGGGCATAGACGATATCCCGTATGAATACCTGTTATGTTCCTGTTAAATGATCCTAAGCCTTTCTCGGTCGGGAAGGGCTTTTTTGTCAGGGAATATGCGCACCCGTGCGCCGGGTGTCAGAGTAAAGATAATGAAATATAGAAGGGAGAGAAAAGAAAATGCGGATACAGCAGTATCAGGTGGTTCTTGACGCAGACCGCAAAAACATTCTGGTGAAGGAGTCTTGTACATACTATCCGGCTATGGACAAGCTGGATCATGTAGGAGAGATTGATAAACTCATGAGAGAAGTGTTTGAGATTCAGAGACGGGCAGAGGAATATGCTTATCTGATCTGCATGAACACAAAATGCAAACCTGTCGGATTCTTTGAAATATCACACGGCACATGCGATATGGCGGTCGTAAATCCGCGGGAGATTCTGATCCGTGCTTTGCTGTGCGGTGCAGCAGGGTTCGTACTGGTTCACAATCACCCAAGCGGCGACCCGTCCCCATCCAGGGAGGATGACCGTATCACAAAAAGATTGTGGGATGCGGCAGGATTGATTGGGTTAAGGTTCCTGGATCACATGATCATCGGGGAAGAATCTTATTACAGCTATCATATGGAGAAACGGCTTAACGGCGAATAGAAAGGAAGGAAAAAGCACATGAAGAATATAAGAAATTATGGGATGGTTACGGGGCGTCTGGTGAGGGACCCCAAGGTTTGTATCAATAGAGATCGTTCGCGGAAAATCTTATTTACTGTGGCAGCATTAGATAATTACAAAGACAAAGACGGGCACCGCAGTTCTCAGTTTATCTCTCTGGAAGCGTTTGTTTCCGGAAGCCAGGAAGATAATGGGGTGTATGGTTACCTCAACCACGGAGACCTCGTTACCTGTGCCTATTCTGTGCAGAGCAATATCTATACGGACAAAGACGGGCATACGGTCTATGGACAGGTATTGCTGGTGAATGAGGTCGTGCTGTTAGAGAGTAAAGCCGTGAAAGAAGCAAGGCAGGCCAAAGCAAATCAGAAACAGGCTGCAGCGGGGACAAAGAAACGTGCGGGGAAACAGGCCGGGAAGCAGACCGCCGCATAGGAAAGAGCCAAGAATTTAAAAATATGTGGACGTAACGGCAGGAGTAATTTGGAAAGGGGAAACAGATGGACGCATGGATCAATGAACTACTGGAGACATACTTAGGGGAAATCATAGATAAGAGCAGGGATGAGCTGACGCTTGCGGATGAGACCTGCAGGCAGAACGAAAAGGAGTTGGATGAGTTGGAGAAAAGATATCTGGCTTTGAATCTTGCCGAGGCTGACAGGATACTTCTGGATGGCTATATCGTCTGTATGCAGAGAGCAGACCAGCGGAACGCAGACCTAAGCTATGTTGCGGGAGTCCGGGATACGGTAAAGCTGCTGCACGGCCTGGATCTGTTAAAAGATATGGAAGGGCAGGAATAAGGGTTTTCAAAAGGGACTGTGGTGAGTGATATAAGATTGCTTTCCACATCCGGCAGATTCTTACCGCTTTCTTCATTATCCCAGAATCTATGGAAAGCCACAAGGATAAAATGCACTGCTGCTGCAGTCCTTGTCCCTTTCCATAGATTCTGGAGAAGGGCATACAAGCGCTTAAGAATAACCTTGCTGCGCGCTTCCGATTTTTGAGGGCATAACAGGATATTTTATAAGGATGATTCATTCTGAGCGGTCCGTAGTTGGGGGAAGCGGCAGTTTATCACATACGAAAGGGGGTTTTTCATGAGGGGAGGGGGAGTTCATGAGGGAGAAGATAGTCCATCCCCGGTTTCACCGGGGATGGTAGTAGCCGAAGGATACAGGGTGCTGGAAGGGAAGGCTGGAATGATTTTGGAACGATTTTGTCCGATTGTCTGGATTTTTTTGGAAAACTATTTTAAAATATTAAGATATGTAAGTTTCACTCTTACTTGCGGAAACTTTGTTTGGCGTGTCAGAAAATGGAGGGTATACGATGAAAGAACCATTCTCAGGGTATATTGTAAATAAAGGAAGGTATTTAGAAGGAGAGGAAATCGGAAGATGGCTGCCGTTCCCGACGACAGATGGCAAGGTACGGGATGTGCTGCTTGAGATTGGCGTAGACGGGATTCGCTGTAAGGAGGTTATGATTACGGATTACAGATCAGAGATTGCCGGGCTTACAGATTGTTTCGGGAAGTACGAGAATTTAAGCATGTTGAATTACCTGGCAAGCCTGATCCAGAACTGTAACAGGCAGGTTCTGGTCGCGGCATTGGAACACGGGGAGTTTACCGGAAGCGTAGAGGAATTAATTAACCTGGTAGAAAATCTCGACTGCTTTTACATGATTGGCGCTACTAGGAATGACCGCGATTTGGGATACTTCTATGCAGCAGAAGAATTAGGGATTGCAGAAGTAAAACAATTAATGAACGGCTCTATCTGTGATTTGGATTTTGAATCATACGGACGTAAAATGCGGCTGCAGGATAAAGGGACATACACAAGTGACGGGTCTTACATATTTTTGCTGGATAACCCGGATTTGTCCAGTTACAAAGGGACAGAGGATGTCCCGGAAGAATACCGGATATATATAAGGAAGATTTTACAATGTTCTGAAAAGGCGTGTACATGCTCAAACCGCATGGTCAGTGGCAGGAAGGAATATTTGTACACGCTGTTACGCAGCAAGACCGGGAAAAATTAACGGTCGTATACATGGTTATACCGCATGGTTAGAGACTGTAAAATAAACTGTGTATTGTCGTAAATTGGTATGTAAAATCTTGTTTTTTCGACATTTCTAAAATCAATTCCCAGTGCCGATTTTTTTACAATTACCGTTATTTTTCGACGCT
>CAJTAL010000092.1 GCA_910574285.1 Lachnospiraceae bacterium
GGGTGTGTAAAATAATCTGTGTAAATCATCACAGATTATTCGACACATCCATTTTTGTATAATGGATAATGAATTCGACAATACTGTGATTAGTTGGAAAAAATTGGTAGAAAAATTTTAGGAGGAAACAACTATGTCACAGGAAATTGACTATCAGGCAGAAATAGCAAAATGCAACACGATGGAAGATATTACAGGTCCGAATGGGTTGATACAGAAAGTAATAAAGGATGCCGTGGAGCAGGTACTCCGTAAGGAAGTAAATGAGTATATTGCGGATGCAAAGGAGAATGGAAACAGGGTATCTAAAAATGGAAGCAGCTCTAAAACAATCAAAACAGCTTATGGAAAGATTGGAATTGACGTGCCGCGGACACGGGAACCAGGGTTTGAGCCGGAGATCATAAAGAACCGTACAGTCGTTGAAGAAGGGCTGGAATCCCAAATCATTTCTATGTATGCAAAAGGGATGTCTGTACGGGATATCTCGGAACATGTACAATCCCTTTATGGGATAGAACTCTCGGCCGGTTCCATTTCCAATATCACGGATAAAGTAATGGAAGAAGCAAAAGAATGGTACTGCAGGACACTGGATTCTTTTTATCCTGTCGTATTTCTGGACGCAGTACATTTTAAGGTACGTGAAGATGGGCGGATCATAACAAAAGCAGCTTATGTGGCATTGGGAATCAATGGAGACGGTTATAAAGATATCCTTGGGATATGGATTGGGGAAAATGAGGGTGCCAAATTCTGGTTAAAAGTATGCAATGAATTGAAAAACAGAGGCGTTTCTGATATTTTGATTGCATGTGTGGATGGTTTAAAAGGTTTCCCGGATGCGATCCATACGGTATTTCCGGAAACAAGGATCCAATTATGTATCATCCACCAGATCCGCAATACGCTAAAATATATTGCTTATAAAGACCAGAAAGCATTTATGAGAGATTTAAAGCGCGTATATGGGGCGGAGAGTGAAGAAATCGCGATGCGGAATCTGGAGAGTATGATGGATAGCTGGAAAAAGTATGCCGTCGTCCTGGATAACTGGCTTGATAAGTGGGAGCACCTCTCCACCTATTTCTGCTATGGCCATCAGATCCGCAAATTAATCTATACCACCAACACCGTAGAAGGTTTTAACCGGCAGCTGCGCAAAGTTACAAAGAGCAAAGCACTCTTTCCAAATGACGAGGCATTAAGAAAAACAATTTATTTGTCTACCAGGGACATTATTAAGAAATGGTCCATGCCGTACCGTGACTGGGGAGAGACCTATGGACAGTTTGTGATTGAATTCGGCGACAGGGCCAGGATTGCCTAAAGCGTAGAAACAGAAACGTATCCGGCTGTAAATGACAGCAGTGCTGCCCTTTATCCCTTGACTGCCTCAATGCCGCCTGTATGGTTCTTATGCATAGGCATTTCATGCATAAGAACCATACAGGCGGCAATAACTAAAGTGAGGGATAAGGCAATCAGAGAGGTGTATAGAATGCGGATCAGTAAGGAACGAAAACGATTTCTGAAACAAGAATTAAAGGAATATGAAAAAATAACGCCTATGACCGAAGAAGAACGCAGGGAGCTCCATAAATGGATAGAAGCAGGATATAGTGTACATGAGAATACATGCTGCGCTGTTGGCGACGGGAACAGTCCGATTGACTTTCTTGACATATACAGAGAGGAAGAAGCATTGCGTAAAGCGACAGCCGGCATGGGGAATGAAGAAGCAAGAAAATACGTATTGGATTACTATGGATGGACGGAGGAAGAAAACGAGCAAAAAGAATACACTGTTGAAGCACTAAAAGAGAGGGTACGGGAACTGGAAAGGGAACTATTCCACCTGGAGGAATTCATAGGACAGAAAGGCTTTTGGGAAGAATCACAGAAATATATTGATGAATATGGAGGAGAACCTATTCCCTTTGAAATCAAATGATAGGAAAAGAAGGGAATACCATAAAGCCCCCACCTATTGGGGGTAATAGTTTATAAGCAGAATAGAGAATGAACCTGAAAACCAGCAGTAAAGTAAAGGAAATAATACAATGACACATCAATCTTCCAGGGCGTATGCCTGTGTAGCCTACCGGATCATGGAATACGAAGGACAGGAAATGTCTGAAGAATATTTAAGCATACTGATGGAGATGCTGTATGATTTTTATACGGAAAATGAAATCAAAAAAGTCTATCTGGATAACGTCCGGCTGGATGCCTATGAAACATTGCTAAGGGATGGGAAATAAAAGAAAAATAAAATGAATAGTATCACCAGAAAATGGCAATACTATTCATATAAAGAAATCGAAAATAGCGTCGAAAAATAACGGTAATTGTAAAAAAATCGGCACTGGGAATTGATTTTAGAAATGTCGAAAAAACAAGATTTTACATACCAATTTACGACAATACACAGTTTATTTTACAGTCTCTCCACCGAAGATTCCAGAAAATCCTTGTCACCAGTCAGGAACAGATCAGCATTCGAGGATAAAGCAGCTCTTAAAATAGGTCTGTCCTTAGGATCTCGGATTTTATACTCTGCTTCCACAATGTCCTCCGGTGTTGCAATTACGTGGATAATCGGCAAAGCAGAATACAGGAAAGCTTCCATTTCCGTCATTTTGTCTGGAAATTTCTCCCTGAATTTGCGATGCAGCTCATCTACCACATAATCGCAAGTAAGCGGTTGATACGGTGGAGTGAGTGCTTTCCATAGGGCAGCGGAGGCTTTGCCATTCGGAAATAGAGCAGCAGAAATAAAAATGTTGGTGTCAATCATCACTTTCATTGTGCATTTTCCTCACGTCGGGAATCTGTAATCCATTCAGCGATGTCATCCTCACTCTGAAATCCGGCTTTCTCAGCTTCCCCTTTCATCTGTTCCTGGAGCCTCATGAGTGCATATACTGCAGAGTTTACTATGCGGACATTTGTGCCGTCAACAATAAAAGTCACCCTGTCACCCGCCTCAATGCCAAGTGCAGTGCGGACATTCTTTGGTATAGTTACCTGACCCTTTGACATTACTCTTGCGTCATTTACAAATACTGTATCAACCATAATCGTACCTCCAAAATAAAAAATAGGAATTTCCTACTTTTATAATATGCCTGAATCTATTTTTTTACAAGTGGAAATTTCAAAAAAGGTAATTACTTTTACAATATAAAAAACAATTAAAAAATATGTTATAAATAATGCAATTACAATCTGTTTTTGGTACAATGCAGAAAAAGTAATTAAGTTGAGGAGGAGAGGATTTGGAAAAGAAAAGCAAAGGGGCTGTCGGAAAATAGCGATTTTTCCCCTTTTTAGAGCAAAAAAGAAGAATCCCTCGGGAATCCAGTGATTTATCACATCGATTTCCCCGAGGGATTCTTCTTATCCCCTTTATTTTATCTCTTCATTACTATTTTTGTGCATACAAAAAACATCCGTTTTCTTTTTTACGAACTCTTTTCTATGCTGCTTTCTCATCTATTTTTCCTTCGAATTTTTTCAACTTTCCATGAAGGAATCGATGATATTTATTTCCCGACAGCCCCTTTTTAATTATCCCCTATTCCTTTTTCTTCATCATAGCAAATCCGACATAAGAAAGAATCATTTCTATAATAACAAACATAAAATACGCTAAGAAAAGCACCATTGCCACAGAGTAAAGTATAGCACCTGTTAAAGCGAATCCTCTTTTATTCAAAAATAATCCAAGTGCATTAAAAATAACGGCGATTAAAGTGCAGATAAGGTGCGGCATAACAAGAGTCGTGGCTATTCCTGTACCTAATTGCGACCATACGTCGGTGGAGCTTGCAGATACGCCGACCCAGTAAAAAAGACTGTATAGCATATACAATGTGCCGAGAATAAAAGAAATAAGTAATGGTATGTTTAGTTTTCCACTCTTCTTTTTTGAGGTTTTTTTGGAAGTTGTTGTCCCACTATCTGTAGGCGCTTTAAAGTTCTTGTTACAGTTCGTACAAAGCAAATAATTTGCATTGTTTGGATTTTGAATTAGTTCTTTTCCGCAGTTCGGGCATTTTCTTGCCATAATCTTTACCTCTCATCCTTAGTTTTTTATATGATTATTTATTATATCACGATTGATGTATGACTACAAATGATTTTTAAACTAGCATGAACAAATTTGAGTGCAGATAAATCAAAAGAGGAAATTTGAAAGAGTTTTAAGAAAGATGATAATATCTATTGATATTTGTCGAAAATACAAACATTTTATGGTAAAATATGGAATTATATGGAAAGGAGAATTGTATATGAGTGAGGATAAATTCTACTTTGGTACAGAATCGGACAACATGGATATAAACGAATACATAAAACGAATTAATGAAATATCAAAATATTATTTTGAAGAATGCGAAAAATATAAGAATCGGTTTTATACGTGCTGTTTCGTAAGAATTGTAGCGTCTGCAATCATTCCTGTTATTTCTCTTGCTTCTGTAATAAATTGGAGTACAATAACTGTTTCTATTCTCGCTTGCGCTATAAGCATATCAGAGGCATATATAAATGTTACAAGGGCATACGAGAAATGGACTAAATATAGAGATACTTGTAATTTGCTATGGATTGAGCAAAGAAGATTTTCGGTAAGAGCAAGTGTATATTCAGATGACAGTACAAGAGAAAAATTGTTTATAGATAACTGCGAGACAATAATGCTTGAAGAGATGGGAGAATGGAGGAACTACATAGAAAGAGCAAAAGAAATGGGTAAGTAGAATTTTATATTTTTGTTGATAGGGATTATGTAAAAACTAAATATTGGCAAGAGGAATCCGGGAAGGTTCTTCTTTTCAATTCAAATACTATGGAATATGGTAGAATATGGTAAAAACGTACAAAAGAGGAATGAGAGGATGAACAAGAAGAAAAACGGAGGTTATGGTTGCGGAAGTATTATAGCGTTATTGGCAATATGCGCTTTCTTAATTGATGTTCTGCCAATAGCGGTTGCGCTCATAATAATAGCAATTATTATTTTGGGTGTGCGGAACAATATTTCCAAGCAGAAAAAATTAGAAGAAAGTAAGGAAATGGAGTCTAATTACGTGACAGATAGCGATTTGAAGGATTCTATTCAGCGAAAGAACGAAGTAATATCCGCGCAAAATTTTGAGATTTCAGATAAGAACAGAAGGATTAAGAAACTTGAAAGACAGTTAGAAAGAGAAAAAGAAGAAAATGCATTTGATGTAAAAGAAAGAAGAGTAAGCGGAAAAACCTATATCAGCCATATAGATGATTATTTTAGCGAAGCCGGAAGACTTGTCATTGATAAGAACAAGGCGTCTGTCGGAATGTTGCAAAGGGAATTTAAGATAGGATTTAATCGTGCCGATCGAATTATGCGAAGCTGGAGTTGTCGGGGGAGAAATAGGAACCGCACCGAGAAAAGTCTTGATGAATCGTGACGAATTTGAAGAATTGCTAAGTAATGGAATAGAAACGTGGGAAGATGATATTTCGAATTCTGAAAGCGGCAATCAACAAGAGATATCTTCCACATTAAATAGAATAGATATGTATAACAATCAATACGATTATATGACTGGTGAAGATTTTGAAGTATATGTAGCAATGATTTTACAGCAGATAGGATTCGTAAATGTTCAGCTTACAAAAGGGAGCGGTGACCAAGGCGTTGATATCATAGCAGAAAAGGACGGTGTGAAATACGCTTTCCAGTGTAAAAGGTATGATAAGCCGGTCGGAAGCAAGGCGGTTCAGGAAGTGTTTGCGGGGAAATTCTTCTATCATTGTCATGCGGCGGTGGTTGTAACAAATAATTACTTTACTCAATCCGCCAAGGAACTGTCAAATGAGAACGGAGTTGTTTTATGGGATAGAGATAAATTGAATAGTCTAATTTACTCAATACAATCAAGTAGTGAAAGAGACGAAGAAAATTTAGGAGAAAAAGAAGATGAAGATAGGATATATATTCCTTATAAAAAGCCACCTATATCGCTTTTGCGAAAAGGAAAAAGAAAGAGTATTACAGACGAAAAATTAAGGGATACTGCAATTAAAATTCAGAACATTGGCAGGAATTTAGGAGTTGATTTACGCATCACCAATATAAATGTTGGAGCAAGATTTATAAGGTATGGAATATCCGCAGAAAGTGTTAGTATAAATAGAATAAAAAATATATTAGATGACATCAAATACAAAATTTCGGCTAAGAACATATTTGTTGAAAATCCAATGTTGGGAGAAGATACAATCGGAATCTGTATAGAAGATTCCGATTCATATATCGTTAGATTGCGAGATATGCTAGAAGTCGAAGAATTTAAGAATAATTTATATGAATTACCTTGTCCGATTGGAAGAGATGTATTGGGGAATTATGTAATAGAAGATATTGCAAAAACAAATAATTTACTAATTAGTGGAGTTTTCGGATCTGGGAAGACATCTTGTTTAAATTCTGTTATAATGAGTACTGTTTATAACTTAACTCCAAATGAAGTTAAGCTAATCATAATTGACACAAAGGGGATGGATTTTCTGAGATATAACGGAATACCACATTTGCTAATTCCTGTAGTGACAGATTTAAGAAAAGCATTAGGCGCATTGAATTGGTGCGTTAAAGAGATGGACGAACGCTATAGGGCGTTTGCAAACGCTAATGTTAAAGATATAAACGAATACAATAATATTTACGAAACAGATGTGGAAATGCCACAAATATTGCTTTTGATAGATGATTTGACAGATTTAATGGCACAATATAAAAATGAAACCGAGGAAATATTAGCAAGAATATCTCGGCTTTCAAAAGCCGCAGGAATACATTTTATTGTTTCATGCCGAAGCCAATCTACAGAAATCGTCACTGGAATGATTAAAGCTAATATGCCGAACAGGATTTTGTTTAAGGTTTTTTCGGAATCAGATTCCATTTCTGTTATCGACCAAGGTGGTGCAGAAGAACTATTGGGGAATGGCGATATGCTTTTTAAAAAAGAAGATAGTCAAACAATTATACGTGTCCAAGGAACATATGTGTCTGACCAAGAAATTTGTAGTGTGGTAGAGTTTTTGAGAGCCAAATGTGGAAATGCTAATAGCGCAGATTAATTTCTGTGCTATTTTTGTTTGTTAGGGCATGGCCCTGTTCTCCATTGAGGAGTTTTTCGCTGATCCGAAAAACGGAACTTTGGAGAACAAATAAACCACCTGCTCTGCGGGTGGTTAAAATAGCTTTAGCGTTGTGTAAAAAACCTCCCCTGATATAATAAAAACAGGT
>CAJTAL010000093.1 GCA_910574285.1 Lachnospiraceae bacterium
ATTAAACAAAAGAATATTTCCCTGACTTACCGTATATTCTTTATTTTTGCAGGATAAACAGCGTGTCCCTGCTTCTATAAAGCCAATCACATAGTAGTCATGAAAATGATTCGGAAACGGCTGGACGATTCCCTCAAAACGATATGCTTCAAGATGTAAATCGTCATCATAGCAGACTGTCCGTATTTCTTTTTGCATTGATAACACCTCCTCGCACACTATATTATACTCAGAATGTCTGCTGGTTTCTTGTAAGATATCTTCATTTTCCAAAAACATATCTATAACCAAAAGAACAGGCAGAGGAATACGCACCTTTACCTGTTCTTTTCATCACAATATTTTGCAGACATCAATCTATTTTTATAAACTGCTCCACATTAACTGATCATCCTTTTAGGTGATGCTTTGATTTTGAACGCCGTACAACGAATCCATATGTTGATCAAAAAGATATACAATATCCTGATCCATCATCGGCTATACTCCTTTTCGCACCATTTTGCAATCTCTCCAATTAATTCAAGCGGCAGAGGCTTATCATACGGAAGCTGTATGGCTCCTTTGCTTGTCTTATATTCTTTCAGCCTGTCGGCAAATGTATTCACTGCTTCCGGGCCGGGATACAGGCCTATGTGCTTTTTAAAAGCTGCAAACTGTATCAGATTATGTTTTTTCCAATAAGTCGGCATGCTCCATGATATCTTTTCTGCCGCATCCGGTATTGCGGATCTTATTGTGTTATTTACCAGCCGCAGAAGGAGCTTTGCCTGCTCCGGTTGGCGTTCTATATATTCTTCAATTGTTTTCGGAGCTTCACCACAGTAATGATCCTGATTTGTATTCTTAAATGTACGGCCGCATTTTGGACATTTCCACATTCCACTCACCTCTTGCCTTTAAAAATAGTTACTTTAATTTCAATCTGTCAAAAATGTATTTCCCAGACAGATTCCAGCTTTTCCACGATTGCAGGCATAATATTCAGCCAGCTCCTACAGCGATTTAGAATAATGGCATCTCCGCTGATCACACCCTCTGTTATGTGCACTGTCTCCGGCAGATATTCCCTTCCTGTCTGCAATAATTCCTTATGAATCCGCTTCTGAATATATTCCTTTGCCGACACCGACCTTGCCAGAGCCACTCCTCTTACGGACTACCTGTTTTCCTTCCATGACTTCCCGGTAGCGAAAGCACTCCTCCGTATGGTCATTGATCATCCCACAAGCCTGCAGATGGGAGTATACCGTCACAGAACCAAGGTATTTAAACCCTCTCTTTTTCAAATCCCTGCTGATCTCATCTGAAAGTCCGTTCTTTGCCGGAAGACTTCCTTTTTGATGTCCCATATACAGAATTACCCTGCCTTTCGTAAATCTCCACAAATAATCGCTGAATGTACCAAACTCCTTTTGTATCTTCAAAAAACACTGAGCATTATGGATTACTGCATGAACCTTTCTCTCAGACTTTATCATTCCTTCTGTATCTATAATCCTCTGGACATCTTTCTCTGTATATTCTGCCACGCTTTGATAATCAAAATCATCAAAACATTTACGGAATATCTCCCTTTTCTGAACCATCATGTTCCAGTTCAGTCCGCACTGCATGACTTCCATCATTAGAAACTCAAATTGTTTCCGGTCGTCATACAGCGGGACGCCCCATTCCTCATCATGGTATTTTATCATTTTTTCATTGCAAAGACACCAGGAACACCGCTCCATTTTCAATTCTCCCCATGATCTTCCTATAAACTCTTTCCTAATTCATATGCCTGCTTCGGATATTCTGAATTTATAACATCATCAAGCACATAACAGCCTTTTGCGGAGACAATTCCCGCATTTTCCCATTCCAGATATTTTACCATGCCCCTAAAAGAAGCAATGGCTCCTTCTGCGGATTCTTCGGTCTCATCGCCATATGTAAGCATCAGGATTGCTTTTTTATCCGCACCCTTTAACACCGAATTATTTGCATAAAACCGGTCAATCACCGCTTTTATCTGCGCATTTATATCATAATAGTAAATCGGTGAAACAAACACGACTGCCTCCGCTTTTAAAAGTTCCGGATTCAACTCCTGCATATCATCTTTAAATACACAGACACGCTCATTCTTTCTACATGAATCGCATCCAATGCAGGGATGCACGTTCTTAAATGCCGCATCAAAACGACAGACTGCATGTCCTGCCTCCTCTGCTCCCTTGATAAAGGCATCCGCCAGACAGGATGATGTCCCTTTTTTGTGTGCGCTGCCGGTAATTACTAAAATCCTCATCTTATAACTCCTCCAATTCTATTTTTATCATATACATTCAATATTCTTTATTATAACACGGGGCATTTCTTAGAAAAAGAAGGATTTCGATGAAAGATACTTCTTACCCTGTTCATTATGTTGTGCCCGTGGAAGACGAAACGTTCCTGACACCGGATCTCTTGAAACTCAGAATAAGCACTTAAAGGGAGTGATTTTATGATTTTTGCAGATGTTAATATTAAAGTGCCGGAAGGCATGATTATGTATCTCCGTCCAAAGAATCCACGTGCAGAACTGGAAAGAAATGCACTTTTGCTGTATCCATATATCAATGACAGGACTATCTCCCATGGAAAAGCCGCCGAAATTCCGTGTATTCCCAAATACGATTGAATTGTATGATCATATGGGGCTGTCTTAAGAGAGTTGTCTTTTCCGGCAGCTCTCTTTTCACCTTCAGGCACGCCGTTAATGGTAATTTCTTTCACTAACAATACCTGATATCACCATTTTCCAACACCAACGGCATACGATTATGAACAGGACTTACAGAAGCGTTCGCCTGTGTTGTAAGAATAATGAAACGCTCCATGTGTTTTTACCACCAGAATTCCCATCTGGTAATTTTACGGCAATTGTTTCCAACGATAGCCCACCCGCCCCACCAGAGGCACGTATTACGGAATGCCCGGATGATTATACTTTTAAAAACAGGACGCTGTCAATCTGTAAAGTCAGGCTGATTTCCTCTTTGTCTGTCGGCTCTTCTTCTGTAAATTCGGACGCTGACAGAGAGTTAAAGGCATTTCGGAAATCATCTGTCTCAATCTCATTATCCTCATAGTACCAGATGTTCCCTTCCTTTTTCTTTTCTACTGTCAGCTCATACTCAGCCCCTTCCAATGATATCCTGACTCCGCTGATATCCTCGAAATCCGCCCATATCACTTCCTGATGGCGAAGATCATTATATGAATCTTCCATCAAATCTTCGTAATCTAGCCCGCTGATTTTATAAATTATTTTCGATTCACCGACCCTTAAATACGCCGTAATCTCTTCTTCTGAATCTGTCTCCGTATCTTCCTGGGACTTATCACCATCTGATGATTTGGCAGCTTCTGATTCTGCCTTTTCTTTCTCATCCGGATCGCGTGAGATGTGAAGCGCAACCGTCTCTTCTTTTACCTCCTCACTTTCTTCATCCTGTACCCGGTACTGTAATGTCACCGTAAGATCCGGATCGTCCAATCCATATGTTTTTAACTCTTCCTCTGTCACATTATAGGACACATAATTCGTCAGATTTAATTCACGAATTATTTCCAAATAAGCTTCAACATTCCCTGTATCTAAAGGCAGCTCCCCGGAACCTTCTTTAACAAAATATACGTCCTCCGTACTATAAGAAACCTTATTATCCTCCTATATACGGCTTTATAATTTTCACTGCCTGCAAACTGAATTTCTGTAACAGACTCCATTTCCGGGATTTCATTCTGCCGTATCATGTCGCTCAGCTCAATATCAAAAGAATCCAGTGGGTCATCCTGCACAAGATACACATTTCCATCCCCTATCGAAACATATCGTTCCTCATCCATCTCACTGTAATTGCCCAGTAAAATCTCATAGTTTTCCTCTCCCATACCAATATGAATTGTACAGAGCGGGTCGCTCAGTCCATACTGGCTTATATCTTCTGCGTCTTCGATTACAAATGAAACCCCGAAAGACTGGAAATTCTTAAGCAATTGATCGATCTTCTCTTCATTTACCGGGAAATGCTCATCTTCATCATACAGCCAGTTTTCGTCCTTATGAAAGGCAAAGGTTTTCGATTCATATTCCCATGAAAGCTCCGTCACATCTTCACTGTTAAGCTCCATAATAATTTCATCACTGTTTTTGATCTTCTCCTTACGTTCCTCATACTTACTGACTCCCAGCGTCAATACACAGAAAATCACTAAAACGAGGAGAAGTACGGATAATCGTTTAGATCGGTTCATTTTGCCGCCTCTTTTTTACCCGAAACGTCCTGCTTTCCGTGGTCTTTGTATATTCCTCAAAAATATCCGGATGCTGAATTTTCAGCTTTTCCATTGCGTCCTTCCCAACCTGGGTTCGCCTGGTTGGATTATAAGTAATCCGGTAACGGCTGATCCCGTCGGATAAGACTGCCTTGCAGGAAGCGCCAAGCTGTTCTACAAACGGCACACTAAGCTCCCTCTGCATTGCTTCAATTTCCTTTTTCCGTTTTTCCAGTTGGGATTTTTCTTCTGATAAGGTAAGATACTTTTCAAGATCAACTGAATGTTGCACCCCAATCTCAATCTCAGGAAGCTCCTTGTCGGCATATCCGCCGTATTTCCGGATGCTTGCAAGGATCAGGTCAGGTTTGCCGTTGTATGGCGGCTCTGCCTGCTTTTCCACATATTCCTTCCAGAAATATTCCTCCTGTGCAATGATTTCTTCCTCCTCCATCATATCCCGCTCAATCGGACGGATGACAAATTCATTCTCATTGTTTCCATAGAGACAGGCAATATAGGCTTTGTCCATATTCATCACAGACAGGTAATGCCTTACCTGCAGGACGTAATGCTCCGGTATTCCTCCGTCCTCCCACTTAGTTCTGGCATTATAGTTGCAAGTCTTGCACTCTAAAATACCATACGAGCCATCCGGGAAAATGATAAAGAAATCCACATCTGCCAGCATAAACGGATACAGCGGATGCCGAAACATCTTCCGTACCGGAAATACGGTAAGTCCAGTCTTCTTGGCGAATATCTCCGCCACCAAATCCTTCAGCCGGTGTCCGACTTCCTTTGTCACCCAGTTGCTTTCTTCCTCTTCGATCAGCGGTTCAATTCCGAGCTTGTCATTATAAAGGTCGCGGATGGTTGCAAAGGGCGAAATCCCCATAATGGCAGCAACATCACTTCCACCGATCCCAAGCTTCCGATAAGACAGCCAGTCCTCACGGGAGAGAGTATCCGTATCAACAATAACCTCTGGTTCATAATTCATGTTCAAATTTGTTTCGCTCATTTTGATCCTCCTCAAAACTATAAATATTTTTCACTGTGTCTGTTAAGTCTGCCTTGTGCAGCGTCTATTAAGAACAACGGCTTATTTATCAGCAAACAGCTTAAGAAATCTGCTATGAAAGCCTTCACTACCACTTAATCGCGCCACTGACATCATATTCTTTCCAGTTCAACGCCAACGCACGGGTAACCTGTTCCTCCAGGCTGATGATCCCATGCCCCTGCATCCCCTCACAGGCTGCGAAAAAGCATGCTTCATTGATTGCGAAATAAAGGTCGTGGGCAGTACAGGGATCTGTTCCGTTCTGGCTCTCAAACATTTCTGCCACTTCATTGATCAGCTTCTTCCGAACCCCGATACGCTTCATTACAAGCTTCAGGCAGTTTAATGGATTCCGGATCTCAATATCCATGAGCTTCGTCATATCCGCAACCACATCCTGATATCTGGAACAAAGCATACGGAGGTTGTTCATAAACTGTACCAGATCCGCGCCTCCCGTATAGGCCAGCTTGATCGGGCTTCCAAGACTGATGGTCCGGTTCCCGCTGTCACATAACAGCATTGGGTACAGGTTCGCACCGCTGGCCGCCACATCTGATGTAGTAAGCCGTACTGCAGGCGCAATCACCTTGTCGGTCATACCATGGTCGGCAAGGGCCGTCCGGTAAGTATCCAGAAGTTCCTGGTTTCCTCCAAGCTCCCACATCGCCGATACGATGGAATGGTCAAAAGCACCGGAGCCTTCCATATAACTGCTTCCTTTGAAATTTGTGTCAAGATACTGCATGGTCGTCTCAAAGACTGCACGCATATCAAGGATGCTGTAATCATGGCTGTCTCCGCCGTGTACGGCAGATACCTTTCCATCCGCAATCTTGATCAGCGCATCTCCCTTTGCCACCTTCAGGCAGTAGTTCACCACCCTGGCATAGTTGGATTTCTCCAGCTTGCGTAATCCAGCGCCGGAGATTCCTGCTCGATCCAGAATGGTCTTAATGGCACAGTCCCGTACCGGGTAGGTTTCCCCTCTGACCTTTAATGCCAGCTGGGTATTCTTTTCCGTATCCTTAAGGATCTCCTCCCAGTCTGCCGTAGAAGAAGCCTCCATATGCTCTGCCTCCTGGCTGATTGGAACCAGCCTGAGAGACCTGGTAGGCTTTCTTATCCATGTGGCAGCCTTTGCTCTCTCTGCCAGAAAATCCAGCATTTCCTTTGGGTTTGCAAACGTCGTTTCAAATGCGTCCGCGTAGATTCTTGTTTCATTCATGTGTTCTTCCACCTTTCTTAAATAAATTTTTTATCCATAAACGGCTCATTGGCCTGTTTTGGCAACCTCACCCGTAGAATTTGTCTATGACATTTTTAGGGATGACTGCAATAAAAAAGGAATGAAACAGAGTTGTTTTCTCCATTCATTCCACACTGACTGGCTGATATGCTAATGAACATCTCCAGCCTAAAAAACAAAAAGTGCCACTACAAGCCGGAAACGGCGTATGGTGACACTTCTTACAAACATAAACAGCTTATGCCAGACAGATTCCTTTTTCTTCTGTCCTCTGCTTTCGGGATTCCTAAGAATCCGAAAGCTTCCCCACAAGGGACATGCATAAAATCAACTATACCAGTATAGTAACACAAGATATAGGTGATGTCAATTTTATTTATACTATATCAGTTCTGACGATTAAAGTTATGTTTACTCTCTCAAGGCAATCTGGATTCTATTCTTTATACTTATTGAGTAATACATTCTTATCTCTAAGCCATAAAATCCCTA
>CAJTAL010000094.1 GCA_910574285.1 Lachnospiraceae bacterium
ATTATAAACAAATCTTGAATCACGTCATTCACTTGTCAGTCAAAAAGATTATCCCACAGATTTTAGAATATGTAAAACCGGTAGGTTATTCATCGCTTACGTTCTACCATGACAACGCCTGTAACTTCCAGAACGTATTGAAGGAGGCCGTATCCACCTATGGGATCCCGGCAAAACTCTATTGCGACCATGGCTCACCTTATGACAATGAACAGCTCCCCCTGATCTGCGGGCAGATCGGCACCACCCTGCTCCATGCGCCTGTCCGGGATGGGGCAGCGAAAGCAAAGTGTGAGAGGAATTTCAGGACCATGAAAGAACGGCTCCTCTATGGGCTTGACCTGGATCAGATCCATTCCCTGGACCTCTTCCGCGGCATTTTAAAGGATTATATCCGCAGCTATAATACCAGATACCATTCTGGGATCCGGGGCGTCCCCTTCGAACGCTACCTGAACACAAGGGACCGCATGAGGCTCCCTGTATCACGCAAATGGCTGGATGAATGCTTCTTAAACCGCATTTTCCGGAAAGTACGCAGGGATTCCACCGTCTCCATTGACTCCCAGAGTTATGACGTTCCCATGCAGTTCATCTCACAGAAGGTGGAGATCCGGTTCCCGCCGGATGATATGTCCGGCGCGTTCATCCTTTATGACAGGGAGCGTTTCCCGATCGTTGCCACGGACAGGAACGCAAACTGCCATACAAAAAGGAACCCGCCCGTGCCCATCGACTATGCCAGGAGGTGACAGGGATGTTTACAGACTATTATGGGCTTGCTTTTAACCCCTTTGAACTTGTGACCGTAAGAGTCACGGGAAGGGGGCGCAGCTTTGATACTGTGGTCGCACAGAGTGAGTGGGGAGACTTTATCTGCATCCCTTCCCACGACATAGGATTTTCAATCGGAAGCTTTAGCGACACAGCCCGCCTGGAGGAGCATTTCAGGAAAAATCTCGGACAGGAAGATGCCATCACGGTTGCAGCAGCATTAAAGTCAATGGAACGGGAATCAGAATAAATTTAGCAGTCACGGTTATAAACCGTGGCTGTTTTCAGATTCAGGGATAGAAAGAGGCCTGCCGGCAGTCTGCGGTAAACCTGCTTAGAAAGTGCGTTCATCTATTTAAAAATTCAGTCAGTAGGGATGGAGTTGCGAAAACAAAATGCTTTTTGCGTCTACGATAAAGTGCCGCGTTACATTAAGACGCTGGTTCTCTTTCTGGAGAGCCTTATACTCCTTGAGGGTGACTGTTTCCTCTTCAGATACCTTGATTGGAGAAAGCTGTTTCACCCAGTTACTGAGTGTGCTCCGATTTACGCCATATTCACGTTCCAGTTGTGGATACGAAGTTCCTCCGGCATTATACAGATCCACGATCTGCTGTTTGAATTCCGGAGTGTAGGATTTTTGGTTTTTCGCCATGTTGAACATCTCCTTTGCTCTTTCATTTTATAGTATAGGTTGTTCAACTTTTTCTGTCCACACTTATATACTAACACCAAATTACAATCTATGATAAAAAACTGACAGTGGAATTCAAATCAGGGCTGGAAATTGATGTGGAAGCATAATGGAATAAAGAACAGTTTGGTCCGCAATCTTTTAAAGGGTTGCGGGCTTTTCTGTTGCGGAAATATAAATTCAGAGTAGCAGGCATTGAAAAAGGTAACTAAAAGGTTTACAATAGAAGCGTGCTATTACGGAGGATCATTATGAACACATCAGATATTGTAAAGAAACTCTGCGAAGATCAGAATATAAGTCTTGCTGAACTGGCCAGAAGAACGGGTCAATCCCGACAAAATCTGTATAAAAAACTTAGGAATGAGACACTTGGTACAGAGGAACTTAATCGTATAGCAGATGCTCTTGGTGTAAAGTTTGAGCAGGCTTTCATCCTCCCCAGCGGTGAGAAGCTGACAATGGAAGGGGAAAGAACTAAGTGAGGATAAAATACAAGTCAAGGAACGAAGAAAAATGGCATTGATAGTTTGCCCTGAGTGCAAAGCAAAAATCAGTGAATATGCGGAAAGCTGTCCTCATTGCGGCTGCCCTATGAAAGTGATCGTAAAGCTTATTGTTGAGCAGGAGAAGTCGGCTATTACCACGGAACAGTCAGATTTTACAGAAGTTGCCACAGCAGAGAAAAATCCATGTTTACAATGTGGAAAAGAGGTTGCACAGGCACCAGGAAGAAAAAAGAAGAAATTTTGTAGCGATGCATGCAGGAGTAAGTGGTGGGCGGCTCATCCAGAACAGATTAGACACAAATCCAATCGAACAATAAACTGCGCTTTTTGTGGTAAAGCATTTCAGGTTCATGGTGGGCAGAAACGTAAATATTGTTCGCACGACTGCTATATTATGGATAGGTTTTCTGAAAAGGAAGCAGATGTGTCGGCAGAAAAAGCATATGCCGATTCCGGCACTTTTGAAAATATGAAAGACCAAAAATCACCTTCCGCGGATAGGAATGTTAAGAAAAAACATACGAAAAAAGATGCAGTAGTATCAAGCAGTAGTGCAGTATTATCACCTGAGGATTCAAATACAGATGTTGTTGAAAATTTAGCAGCATCACCTGCTCTTACCAGTAGTACCAGCAAGACTACGGATAGTTCCGGTTATTTCACAGAGGAAGAGTTTAAAGTAATCCTGAATTACGGAATGACAATCCATTTAATGAAAAATATGCTCGTGGAAGGCATTATAGATACGGATGAGTATTTGCAAATGGAAAAACTGTTCCAGGAGAAATATAAGAGCCCTTATGCCCATCTTATGTTTGAAAAGCGTCGGGAGGAGTTGGATAAAATGGCAGGACATCCTATTAAAGTTGAGGTAAAGACCCTTGCGCAACGGACGGGAATTCCGTTTGGCAGGGATGACTGCTGGCGTTTCGGGTTTGGAGACGGTGGTGAAAAATATGAAGACGAATATGCTGAATCTGATGTTCTCTTTCAGTTTCAGGTAAGACAACTGATAGGTGACTTTGGAAAAGACGGAGGCAGAGGGGTTACTGTTTTACGAAGTGGGGAGGTGCTAGAGGAGCATTTGCTTGTGGCGTTCCTATACCCTGATAGGGTGAAACGGTTTTACATTTCGCAGGAAGCTGTTGCTGAGATTGAGTCATACCTCCAGGAGAAAAAACTAACGATTCTCAGGCTTCCTGAAAATGTTATAAATGGGAATTGCGAGGGAGAGCATGATTGGGTGAGATTTGGATCTAAGCGTATCAATGGTTTTCAAATTACTCGTTCTGATCCTAGACAAGTCAGAATGAAAGATGCTGATTATTATACAAAATATGCAGAGAATATGGAGACGGAGAATGTCATCATTGATATGTATGAAGATATCAGAGAAATCCTTGTGAGAGCAGGCATAGATATATTGCCGAAAAAATAGTGTAGGAATTTATTACTATTGTTGATGTTAAGAATGGAGTTTTCCACTATGGATAAATCTAAAGAAACAACTAAAGTAGTAAAGAAGAAGTCTGTGGATCTTGAATCAACGAAATCACTGGCTATATTTAAAACAGATGCCGACAAATATGGTCGCGATATCACAGCGATGAGTGACTTTTTTGACGGTTATGTCCAACAGATGTCGTTGCTTTTAAGAGAACAGGCTAAAAAGGAGATTGTATCTGACATTCCGATTGCAGATATTGGCATCCTCAATGATGTTGTCCATCAAGCAAATATTATAATGCAGGGCAATGTAACGCTTCTTCCAGATTTTGATCATTTGCCTGCTGATATAAAGAAAAAACTGAGGAAGGGAGTATATACAGTCGGTGACTCAAAACAAGTTGATGGAAACTTACGAGCAGTAATATTGGATGAAAATGGGGTAAGAGTGAAGGATATAACTTTGAAAAAGGTTATTAATAATTCGGGAAATATCGAGACGGTTCGTAGCATTGGCAACCAGATACAAATGCGTCAGATATACGCAAAACTGGCCGACATTCAAGAGTTTCAAACCTATCAATTGGAAAAAGACAGGGATCGAGATATTATCGTTCCATTCCTTGATGCGAGAACATTGGTGGTGGAAGCCGAAACAAAAGAATCTGCAGAAGAAAGGACGCAATTGTTAAAAGAAGCAGATGGAAAGATTCGGACGGCACTGAATGCGATTTATGCAGATATAGAAACAACATCACAAAGATTTGCAAAGCGAACGAGTATTCCATTTTTACAGTTCGGAAGCCAGCTTAATAGTTATATGGGATATTTGACAAGTGATATGCAGATCGCTACGAAATATGTGGGAGTGCGTATGCAGTTATTGGAATACATGGGCCATACAAAAACTGCAAAATCAGTGCTACAACAGTATCAGCATGTCATGTATGATTTTCTCACCAAACCGATTACTAAAAAGGGAATGTCAACTGCAGAACTCCTACATGATTATTTCCCGTATGATAAATCGAACATGAATTGCTGGTATTCTTTTTCTAAGGAGATGAAACCGATATTGGAATCAGGAATTCATGCACTGGAGTTAAGTATTGAAGGCAAGTACTGCAATGATGTTTATATTGTTTCAGTGGAGGACATAGAAAATGAGTGATACTGAAAAGATATGTAAAACTTGCGGAAGGATAATTACTAATCCGAATAATAAAACAGGGCTATGCCCAAAGTGCCAGAAGACAGGCAACAATATTTTTGGTGTTGCTAGTGCGGCTGGTTTGATAGTATTAGGGAAGAAATTTGGACCCAAGATTATCAAAGGTGCAATCAAAATCATAAAAAGATGATTGAATGGGAGTATTAGATCATGCCATTAGAACGCGAGATAGCTATAAAGTATATTGGTGAGAAGTTAGGGCACATACAAAGCATGGTTTATATCTTTAATGGGCAGCAACTATATGATATTAATCATGTTTTAGAGGATTTCTGCACAGGTTTGTTAAATCAAATATATGGCTGGAACCTTATAAATATAAATCATGAAAGGAAGAATTCACCTGCCATTGATTTAGGTGACCTTAAAAATTCAGTAGCTGTTCAGGTTACTTCAGACAGTTCTGGAAGAAAAATAAAAGATACAGTTTCCAAATTTTGCTTCCACGGATATTATGTGAAATATTCGCGGTTGATAATTGTGTTGATTTCTCCAAAGCAGAACAGTTATAAAGTACAGATTGATACCACGGGAGATTTCAATTTTTCAACAAGCAGTGACATCAAAGATTTTCGAGATTTACTCGAGGATATTGCAAAGATGGATTTAGATAAAATAGTTGCAATAAAAAGATATATAGAAAAAGAATTTCCAGATGAATACAAGCAATTAGATTTTTCGCGCTACGATAGAATGAAACGTGTAATCAACCTTATTTTATCTGGACAAATAAGAGCTGCTGCTTTAGATGTAGAGTTTTTATTTGGTGAAGATGTCAATGAGCGGTACTCAGAATTAATTAACTTGATTGATTTACAAGAATGGAGAATGGAGTTCATGGATTTTTATGATAGTGAACTGCAATCAATTCTTTGTGATGAACCTGAAAAGAAAAGGGAATATGAGACTCTTGTGGTCAATTCTGAACAATTTGATTATTACGAACCGCTATATAGTTTTTGCGACAACTACATTATAAAAGTAAAAATTCTTTATGCTCAAGACAGAGAAGAATTCATTAATTATAGAAGAGAACATACAGAATATTTGGAACGCATCAAGCAAATAGAAGTGGCAAAAAGACTATGTGTCGATGCTGCAAAAAATGAGTTGAAACAAAGAGTGAAGATGTAGTAAGTTAGTTGGTGTGCTCTCTACAACATATAATTTTTGGATATGTTTCCGCATACGGCAGGTACGGTTGATAAGTTTCCGATTACGACTGACATTCAAGCGATTGTCTTAAGGCATGTGGAAGTTATCTGTTTGCTTTCCAAACTTCATGCAAAGCAGAGTATAGAAGTGGAATTGGAAATGAGCGAGATGGATTTGACGGCTGCAGAGAGTAAAGCCACTTATGAAGAAATCAAGGATTATGTGTTGGGGCATACGGGATTGAAAGTCAGCAGTTTGTATATCGCACAAGTAAAAGAGAAATGTGGGATTATCGAGAGGGTGAACTATAATCTGCCAAAATCGGAAAATTCCAGACAGTCGAAATGTCCGCCAGAGAAAGAAAAGGCGATAAGGGATGCGTTGGAATATTTTCGGATGATTTGATGGTAGATTAGGAATGGTGGGGGTTCTTTGATTTATACCTTTGAGTGTTACCGCCAGTTTCTTAGTAAGGAAACCAATGTTAACAACTTAGTAGTGGTATGGTATCAGTAGCGAAAATACAGCATTAAAGCAACACTGGCAATGGCAGTGGGAGAGCTGGCACCTCTCCCTATGCTGCCGTATTTATCAAGGAGGGCTATCCGGTTGGGCAGTGGGATTTTAGAGCCGTCAATAGCTATGATCTGCCGTCCCCAGACACCCAAGAACCGGGTATGGAAAGCAAAGGAATCCCGACTGCAGAGGAAATCCAGTGTACGCTCAAAAGCTTCTTTGAAAATGGAATGACTAATTTTAGAACGCGCTTTGCTGAAAGCCTGCTGTGAGCAGCTGGCAGAAGGTGCTCCCGATTTCAGTTTGAGTTCATGGAAAAAACTATCCAGGGACGCGGAGATTGTCTTTTTAACATTGCTAAGTAAAAGTTTGACTAAAGTCCAGTAAGGAAGTTTTCGGCAGTTACGGGTAAAAGCACCTTTTTGTCTGCGCGCCCTGTCTAGGGCATTTGGGTCAAGCAAAGTATCGCAGATAATATCGGCAAGAATCTGTGTTAGTTTCATAAGAAGCAGCTCCTTTCAAAATGTACTATAATCAGGGGCTGCGCCGCAAATCTTGGTTATTTTGTCAAGAATAAATGTGCCGAAAATTCAAAAAAATATTTGTGCAATATTTTGCACTTGCTCATTAGGAGGAGCTACAAAGAAGACACAGAAAAATCCTGTGCCGATGAAAAGATGATATAAATTTTAGAATGACAAACACTATATATTGTGGTTG
>CAJTAL010000095.1 GCA_910574285.1 Lachnospiraceae bacterium
TACTAACATGGTATATTAATTTAGGGTTTTATACGAACTTTCTTATACACAAGTACTGTGGGAAAGGGCTTCTTCCTCTGAAAAGTTCGTATAAAAGCAGGGTTCGTATAAGATCCGGAACCGATAGCTATATAAGCGAATCATGGACAAGGGCTCTATGGAACGGCTGGTCCCAGCCAGAATGCTCTGCACCCCATTATATTCCACCAGAACAAAACGCAGTTCCTGATACAGCTTCTGCCCCCAAAGCAGGTCGATGCTGTAATAGCGAATCTTTTCTTTCTTCCCATAAAGTTCCAGCTCTGTCTGAAGGAACTTCTCCTTATGGGAATGAAAGAGTTCCTTCAGATGGACGGCATTCCCTTTCTTTGCGGGCCTTCCCCTTCCAGGTTTTCGGGTGCTGGGTTTTTCATAAGCAATGCAGTTACGTTTTGCTTTTGTTACGATCTCCATGTGGACAGATCCTTTCTTGGTAAGTTCCCGAAGCCTTGTAAGAGCCGGCACGGAAAGAAAATACCGGTCAAGCAGGAGCAGAGAGTCTCCAAAGACCTTTGCTGCCTCATAAGCGTCTTCTATCATCTGTATCACGTGGGAGGCGTTGGAAATACAGGGGGAATCCCAATTGCGCAGTTCTTGCAGACCATCATGGAGCCGGATGCTCAGTGGAATGCAGGTCAGGCTATGAATGGATCCGGCAAGAATCCCCAGTCCACCGAACATATGGCCATGGATAAACTGGGGCTTTGCAGAGTTTTCCGATTCCTGACAAAGCTTTTTCACTCCTGGAATGCGCCGTCCTTCTTTTGACTGCTTTACCCCATCACCCACCAGGATATGGAAGCCATCTTCCTGGCATAAAGGAAGGAAACGGGAGACGGTCTGAAACCAACACTGCCGTATTCCTTCCAGAGACCAGGAAGAAGCACGGAAGAAATGAAGCATAGAAAGATAACAATCTGGCTTTAGGGCAAGATCGCGGATCACAGATGTGACGCCAAGTTTATCTGAACGGAGCATTAGCCCCACAGTAATAATCACAAACCAGCGAAATGCCGCCTTTCGTGAGAAACAAGATTCAAAGCAGGATAAAATTTTATTCATAAAATCTAACATAGGCATATGGTCAACCACCGAAAAGTATGGTAAACTCATATACAAGATAACTCTTTCAGGTGGTTTGTACCTTTCGTGAGTTTAGCAACTTAAAGATACCATAAATTTGCATGAAAGAGTTATTTTTTTGTTAGAACTTTTTACTGTCCAGAAAAAATAATGAATTGGGTAATAGCAATCATAATAGCTATCGGATATTTAACAATAAGTATTGTGTTTGATGCGTGGACATATTCTTGGATTATATGGGTAATTTATGCGATTTATAGATTTGTTGCAAAATAGATAAATCGGAATTTGCAGATGATTTTATAGAATTTTCCCTATTTTTCAAGGCTTTTAGAGCCTCATACAGTGAATTGCTATGTATTTTCCCTTGTTTTTGCCCTTATGGGCAGTTTACAAGGGAAAGTTTTTCTGAATGTATCTAATCGTTGCCTGCCACTTTATCCAAGAGCCTTGCGGAAGTCCGCTTTGCCTTCCTTGTGGCATGGGCATACACATTCATGGTGGTACTCACGTCAGAGTGTCCTAAGAGTTCCTGCACGTCCTTCGGCGCTGCACCGTTTGACAGCAAGTTGCTTGTATAAGTATGGCGGAGCTGATGGAAGTGAAAGCCCTCAAATCCATCCAGTTTCTTTGCGAGTGTCCGGCAGACGATACTCAATGTACTAGGTGTTTCAAGACAGCCGTCCGGTCTTAAACATACAAAAGAGATTTCGTTGTAATCCGCCGGAATTTCCTGCGTGTTCTCCAAGCTGTAATACTCATAGTAAACCCTGTTTTTGTCCTGCACTTTCCTGTAGTAATTGCGGTGGTACAGTTCCCCGTACTGCATCTGATTTCTAAGCTGCTCTTTCCTTGCTTTTTTCAGTATGGCGGTAAGCGTATCCCCAAAATCAACCGTCCGCACTTTCTTACGTTTTGTAGGTCCGATAATCGTTTTGTGTTTTGCGCCGTCATAGCGGACACTCCGTTTTACTGTAAGATACTGTTCCTCAAGGTTAATGTCCTGCCAAGTCAGCCCACATACTTCGCCGATTCTAAGACCTGCATAGTAAGCTATCTGTATCGGCAGAACCGCAGAGAGATTTTTCTTTTCAAGATAAGCAATAAGTTTCTCATAGTCATCATGGGAAATAGGCTGCGTGCCTGACTGTCCCATATCTTCCTCCGAAAACAGATCCACTTCCTCCGCCTTTCGTTTCAACTTGATGTACTGCATTGGATTGAACGTAATCAGTTGCTTTGGGAATACCGCAAAGCGGAACGACTGCTGTAAAACTGCTGAGAATGAATGGATATAGTCTTTGCTCAATCCTTTTTTCACTTTCCCGTCGGGATATGTCCCTCCGAAAGTAAGCAGGTCAAGGAATGTCTGCAAATGCTCCGCTGTTACGGTTTTTAATCTGCGGTCAGCAGCAGGATGTTTCTTAATGCAACGTATCGCACCGAGATAATTTTCCACCGTACCGTTGCTAAGAGTGCCGACCTTTAATTCTTCCTCCGCCCAAATATCGAGCAGTTCCCCAAGCGTGATGTTGTCAGCCTTTGCAATGAATTTCTTTTCCTCATAGTCCTCCATTGCCTGCCTTAACAGCTTTTCCGTCTCGCTCTTGCTTTCCGTACCCGTAAACTCTTTCTGTACCAAATTTCCGCTTGCGTCCTCCACATAGAAGCGATAGTACCATTTCTTTCCTTTTTTCCTTACAGAACCTTTTGCCATAATAATCTGTTCTCCTTTCACAAACGCAACTGCGTTGCGTTGGGCAATCGGAACTGATGAAATGCTTTCTGCGTGTAAGTATATCATAACTCCGGTTGCCTGACTATACCGATTCGGATTCTTCCCCCGATACCATAGAAAGAAGATTTGCAAGCCTTGTATTGGCTGTTTCGGGATTTTTGGAATAGAGCCTTACAATATCGCCCATATCATTAAATATATTTACGGTGTGGGTGATTTCCCGAAGGAACATAATCTCGTTATATTCCTTATTCGATTCAAACCCCATTGTCCGGGCGAGTGCGGCATTTTCCGCATTGTCCATGAAATTCTTACAGGCAAACTGAAACGAATCCACGAACAATTCATATTCCCTTAACATCAGCAGCAGTAAATCCTTTGTAAAGTCTGACTCCGCCTGTTCCATGTCAAAAGGCAGCTTTGCGAGAATGGAGGACATCACATCACGAATAAATAATTCCCTTTTATCCGTAATATCCGTTTTATATTCCTCTGTTTCTCCTTTCAGCCACTCCACTGACACATGGAGCACTTCCGACAGACCTTCCAAGACCAGCTTCTTTGTGTTGTCGATTGTCCCTGCCTCATACCGTACGATTGTGGAAGTGGCTACTCCCATCTTCTCTGCGACATAGGGTTGGTTCAGTCCTAACTCGACTCTACGCTGTTTTGCCCTGCTACCGATCAGCCTGCGTAATTCTTTGTCTTTCATATTGATACGCCTCCTTTGTCGGTATGTTCATACTATACCACACAAAAAGAAATAATGCAATATGCAATATAAAAATAACTTTTGAATTATCATAATGCTTGACAAGAGAATATAAAAGCGGTATAGTATCAGTACAAGCAAAATTGCGTAATGCAATTTTAAAGGAGGGAAGTTGATGACAGAAACGAAGATTGCAATGACAATCGAGGAAGCGTCCGAGTATACGGGAATCGGCAGGAATACTATGAGAAATCTTATAGAGTGGGGAAAACTGCCAGTCTTAAAAGTCGGGCGGAAGGTACTTATCAAAAGCGACATCTTAGAGAAGTTCATGGAAGTGAACGAGGGAAAGAACCTGCGGGATAAAAGCGATGTAAAAGCAGTAACACGAAAATCAGCAGTATAAAAGGCGGCTTCCTATGAAACCGCCCAATGGTATGTATCAGACCGAAGCCATGATATACCTACACGCAAATAGATTATATCATGTGCTTCCTTTCGGTACAAGCGGAAATTTGCGGAGACGGGCAAAAAGTGGGTTGAAAAAATAAGTCTGTCTAGCAAAAACGGACTTAAAAAATCGACTGATTTCTGTATTTTCAGTTGGAAAAGTCAACTGATGTTTTAACGATGTTTCTAATGTAGCATAAAGTGATTGTAAAAGTTCAACTGACTTTCTCCATTTTCAGTTGAAAGAAATTTAAGAACTGGCACTTTTACTATCATATGTGGCAGCACTTTTTGATGGCATGATGGCAGTTTTTACTATCATAAGTACCATCACTTTTTGCTATCATAGCGGCATCATTTTAGGCGAAGTGATAGCGTTTTTTGCCATCACAAACGGCAAAGTGCTATTACCTTTTACTATCATGGCGGCAGTTTTTGCAGGCATAATTCGAGCATTTACAGGGGAGATTTTCTTCTCTTAAAGCCCTCGGCGTTTGAGACGAAATACACCCATTGCACAAACTTCGTTTATGCAATGGGGATTTCGCCCTTGCAGGGGGCAAAGTCACGCTAGTGTGACTTGTTCCGCCATAAGGCGGATATGTTCGTAACCGTGCCGCCTATGCCGCCCACTCACAATCTGTCCCACCGTATCTCCGCTTTCTCCAATCTGATAACGTCATTTGCAGGAGGGAGGACAAAGCACAATACAAAGACATTCATTTATCCGCATGAGCAAGCTGCCCGATGTCAGGGGCAGGATCACTTATATATCCAGCCACGCAAAGCAGGAAAACCTGTATGCGGTCTATGAAACGACAGACCGCCGCTATTGGACGGAGCTTGCGAAATGCAATCAGCAGGAATTTGAAAAAAGCGGTACGGAGGGGAAGTGCATTGAGGCGAGGGAATTTATCATTGCCCTGCCCGAATCATTCCCAAACCTCTATGAGCCGGACAAGCTGTTACAGCTTTTTACAGACCGTTTCAAAGAAAGGTATGGTGTGGAGTGCGTATCGGCGTTGCACCATAACAAACGAAAGACAAATTACCATATCCATCTTATTTTTTCGGAACGGGAACTGCTGTCAGAACCCATAGAAAAAAACGCTATACGCAATATGTTCTATAACGAACAAGGAAAACACGTTCGCACCAAGAAAGAGATACTTGACGAAAACGGGAATGTCCGCAAAGGCTGTAAAATCGTGAAGAAGGGCGAAGTCTATGAGCGCAGTCTTTTTACCGCCAAGAACAAGCTGTTCAAGCAGGAAAATTTTGTTGACGAGGTAAAGCATTTCTATACTGACCTTATCAATCTTCTTGTAAAAGATGACAAAGAAAAACTTCATGTTTTCGACAGTAGCGGATTGTATCTTGCCACCAAGAAGATAGGGAAAAACAATCCGAAAGCGGAACAGATACAGACCGATAACGAAATGCGTATGCGCTGGAATTGTGAGGTAGACAGGGCAATTGTCAGCGGTGTTTCTGAAACGGAGATACAACAGATAAAGAAAAAATATATCACAGACCGTATCAGAGAATCCGTTGATATATTCGGCAGCCAGCCGGAACGTCTGGGAAGTATTATTATAACTGCTGTTACGGCACTGGCATTGTTAATTTCTAAAGTATTGGATAAGGCAAGGAAATTGTCGGCAAAGTTTTTTGAGAAAGAATTGTTACAGCCGATTGTAGAGTCAAGCGAGGGAAAAACGGCAGAAATAATACCGCAGACGGATAAAACACCAAAGCAGGAACAAATCACGCATAAAGAACCGACTGACGATTTATCGACACAACAACGTACATTGCAGCCCAAAACACAGACAGCAGAGCAGGAAACACCACAGATACCACCAAAGCCTATGATGTCCACTGAAGCTGCCGCATATCCAAAGCTACTAAAGGTTTATAAGGAGTTAAACCGTCAAAATGGGATTATCTTTGACGCAGAAAGGGAACGCAATGAGTTGGAACTGGAGCGCGATAGCCTAAAAGGACTAGCAAAACTGACAAAGAAAGGGGAACTGCAAAGCAGGATTGACCGCAAAAATGAGGAAATAGACCTTCTGAAAGTCGGTCTGTCGGGGATTGCCAAACGGTATGGATTTCAGACGGTGCATGATTTCTACAAGGTCCTTGTCGTTTCTAAAACAGCTAATGCCGATTATCAGGATAAAGTTGATAACTGGGAAAAAATTTATGGAATAAAAGCACAACATGATACCATGCAAGAAAAAATACAAAATCTTCAGAGGAGAACATGCCAGCAAAAAGAACAAATACCACAACGAAAAGATAGAGGGGCAAGATAAAAAACAGCCCCTCTTTAAAGTATGCGGAAATAAACATAGTATTTTTAAATATAAAGCGTATAATCAGATCCTTTATGAGCTTTATATTCGATATCTGAATATAAATAATCTGCAGAGTCATCAAGAATTTTTCTTAGCGAAACTTTTGTCATTTCAGTACAATCGTTTCGTGTTAAGGCATCTGATATTTCGCAAAATAAGACTTCGCTGTTTTCGTTCATATCGCTTGTGGGAATGCCGTCTATATAGTCCATTTCAAATAGCAGATACCAAGTTTTTCTGTCACAACGAATACCCAACATGCGTTTAACTTCTGCTGTAATACTCGTTTCTTCAAAAACTTCCCGTACAGCAGCTTCCTCCGGCAATTCATTTTCATGGCAAAATCCGCCGGGAATCAGCAGTTTCCCCTTTGCTCTGCCGTATGTATGTCTTACAAGCAGGACTTGTTTTTTTCTTCTTACAATACAACCTACCGAAAAACAATAATTATCATTCATATTTTATCCCTCATTTCCTGTCAATTTGATATTTAGTATTTCTATTATTTTTTCCAATGTTAACAACTTAGTAGTGGTATGACATTACAACAGGATTAAGCCATTGAACCAACAATAATAGATGATAGGAATGATAAAAATACACTAAAAAAGGG
>CAJTAL010000096.1 GCA_910574285.1 Lachnospiraceae bacterium
TTAAGAACTTGATTATAAACAAATCTTGAATCACATCATTCACTTGTCAGTCAAAAAGATTATCCCACAGATTTTAGAATATGTAAAACCGGTAGGTTATTCATCGCTTACGAATAAGGAGAGCTATAGTTTTACCCTTACAAAAGATCCGGATAGTTATGTGTCCGAACCAAAGGTTGAACTGGCGTCTGTAGCGCTTGACAAGAATGGACAGCGGGTAAAGCAGGGGGATAAGGTTGAGATTACGGTAGGCGTGACAAATAAAAGTGGTGAGGATCTTCCCAAAAGCGGTTATATGTATTTTCGTGCAGCGGCGCCGAATGTAGATGACAGTTATAAATATGCTGAGCTAATATTGGGGGAAGATCAAAAATATCACGGAACTCTGTCAATAGAAAATATGTATCCCTGTGAATGGTATGTCGATGATATTTATATTAGCGGAAGCGTTTGGTCCGAATATTCTTTCTCTGATAAAGAAAGATATCCGTATTATGTGTATGTCTATAACGGAGAAGGTTTTGTGAATCCATCATTTGACGTCACAGTTGATTTTTATGCGCTGAATGCAAACGGGGATTATTGCAGTGTTAGCCAAGTGGAAAAAAAGAATGTGGAACGGCGTCAGACGATGAAAGAACTTGGTATTCAAATGCCGGAAGTGAAGTCGGATTATCCGGGGCTTACACAGATCGGATGGATGGATAGTGAAGGGAATGATGTTACAGAAGAAGATATCCGTTTCTTTGACAACAGTTATATACAGTTGTACGCAAAGTATGATAAAGGCGTCATAACAGCGTCGTATAAGTATCCAGGTGCATCGGGAGATTGGCGATATAGAAGTCTATTGTTATCATTTGACAGGGGTACGACATACGGTGAGATTTTAAAAAGAGTACAAGGAGACGTGCCGGAAGATATTACAAAGGAATATTCATTCAGCAGGTGGGAATGTGAAGATTCCGATTTTAAAGAAAGTGATGTGATTACTGACAGTAACAGATACATTTCTTTTGTAGCGAAGTTTGCAGATGTCACATTGGTACAGATTCATCGTCATTGTTATGATCAGGATGGTAATTATGATAATGTATCAGAGACTCTGGCGGTAAAGGAAGGAACAACGGTAAATGATATTAAAAAGAAGCTGAGCGAAACAGAACAGCCAAAGTCGTATGAGGGATTAAGATTTCAGAAGTGGGATGTAGGCGAATATTTGACGGGATCAGATGCGGCAAAAGACGGGCAGGATTATTGGATGAATGCCGTATATGAGAATTGCCTGGTTCGGTATGTTATCCGGGGAAGTGAAAAGGGAATTTATTGTCAATTAGCCGAAAAAGGAGAAACCGTTACAGCTATGACGACATTTGATGGTCTTGACGAGATTATTTGGGACTCAGATCAGGAAAGTGCGCCGCCAAGCGAGCCATTTGTTGTCAATGGTGATAAGTCATTCTATGGAAGTACAAAGAGCTATCTTGATGAACCTCCTGCCATAGCTGATCCGAAACCAGGTGATCCGGTTATTCCGGGAATAGATGAACCAATTATACCAATTAATCCGGATGACCTTATATATAAACCAATTAATCCGGACGAGGTGACTAAACCGAGCGACCCGGACAACGTGGATAAACCAAGTGCTCCAGATAGTACAGTTAAGCCAGGTGACCCGGATGAGACGGTTAAACCGGGCGGATCAGATGATTCGACAGATAAGAATAAGCCGTCCAAGCCGTCTGATTCGTCAGCCGGTACGGAAAATAAAATAGACGCGATAACAGAGTCCAAGCTTCCGGACAGCGTTGTAAGCTCTATTGTGGACAGAGTACAGGTTTCTGCATCAGGCGAGACAATTAAGGTCAATATGAATTCAAGTACTACAGTGTCGAAAGAGATTCTGGAGGCCGCAAGAGGAAAAGATGTGAATGTAGTATTGGAGATGGACGGGTATAGCTGGACAATTAACGGTAAAGACGTTCAGGCAATGAATTTGCAGGATATTAATCTTAAAGTAACGAAACATACGGATAATATTCCGAGTTCAACAGTAAAGGCATTGGCAGGCGGCAATCCATGTATGCAGATCTCCCTTGCGCACGAAGGAAACTTTGGATTTAAGGCATCTTTGAATATTGGTGTGGGTACAGAGAATACGGGCAAATATGGAAATTTATACTACCATGACAGCGCCGGAAAGATGGTATTCATGGATGCGGGCCAGATTGATGCGAATGGAAATGTAAGTTTAGATTTCAGCCATGCGTCCGATTACTTGCTTGTAATGTCAGACCAGGCAATGTCCCAGGCAAATGTACCGGGCAGCCTGATGCCGGCAGGAACGGATGTGAACCCGAATGGAGATGGAAATATAAATACATCAACGACAAGTACTGGCAGCAATGTCAGAAGAAGTGCAAAAACCGGTGATTACGCTACGGTATATTTATGGTTATTACTGTGTACCGCAGCTATGGGAGTGATGGCATACACATCCAGAAGAAAACGGGTACAATAAGCATTATTAAAAAAGTGGCTGTCCCTGTGATGGGGGCAGCTATTTTAACGAGTTTTCAGCCAACCAAAAAAGTAATAGACGAAAGAGATTTGACGACAGCAGAAAAATGTAAAGGTAAGGAATACAAGGGAAGAAAAAGAAAGGGATGGAAAATGGATTTTTTAGACAGGATGATGGGATCTTTTTCAACGGCGGGGCAGGATGTTGCGAAAAAGGCAAGAAATGCAACTGAAAATGTCAAACTAAATAATCAGATTAAGACCAATGAACGTATGATTCGAAAATTAATTTATCAGGTTGGATTATTATGTTACCAGAATTGCGGGAAAGAGAGTGAAGAATATATAGATCTTTTTCTGGAGATTAACCGGCTGAAAGAAGAAAATCGGCAGATAGAGAATGAAATTATTGCTATGACAGCGGAAAAGGTATGTCCGCAGTGTGGATTTAGAAATGAGATGGGCGTGAGGTTCTGCGTTAATTGCGGAATGAATCTGCAAAATATAAATCCACCGTCGGAAGCAGATATGGCAGCAGGAAAAAGATGTAGAAGATGTGGAACTGATAATGATCAGGAAGCTTTGTTCTGCGTAGAATGTGGGACAAAATTCCCCGCTTTGGATGAAGAAGAAATAGAGTAAAAGGCGAAAGGGAAGGGGGATAGGCCATGGCTAAGTTTTGCGCCAGATGCGGAAAAGAATTGAAGCCAGGGGGAAAGTTCTGTATGTCATGCGGAGCGCCTGTGCGGAGTGCAGGAGACAGGAATATCAGAAATGAAAATATTAGAAATGAAAATATTAGAAGACCCAATACCAGGAATAAGAAGAGCGGAAATACATATTCCGGGTACGAAGAGATTTATAATAAAAGGGAAGCGGCGTCTTACAGAACTGCAAAGGCAAAGAAAGGAACTAGAATAAAAATACCAAAGACGCTGGTGCTGCTGGCAGCGATACTGGTTTGTGTCGTTTTAATAAAAAAAGTCTACTTTCCCTCAAAAGAGGCGCTGATTGGTAACTGGGTAGCGCCTGGTACTACCAATCAAGTACTGGAGATAAGAACGGAAGAGCTAAGATTTAATGGAAGAAGATATGATTATACTGTGGAGGGTAATGTTTTGCATCTTAAGCAGACATTTCCTTCTTCATCCAGCGGAGAAATGCCTTTTAAGCTTCGGGGAGACACCCTGACAATTGATTTGGGAACAGAATTTTTTGGCGTTTTCTATGGACGAAGTGGAACGGTAAAATTAGAAAGAGATGAAAGCTGAACAAGTGGTTTGAATTAAGCGGGGTAAAGAAGTATGTATTGTCCGAACTGTGGAGAGAAAATAAGGAGAGGTATACAATTTTGTCCAAACTGTGGCGCGCCGATTATGGATATGTCTGATCGAGAACCGAAACCGAAGCCGAAGCCAAAACCGGGACCGGAACCGGAACTAAGACCGAGATCGAAATCTGGACATAAACCGAGACTGGAACCGGAACTTTCTGAGGATGAGGAGTTTTTTGAGGACGAATATGTTGAGGAAGAAGAGATAAAGCCAAGAGCAAAAAAATGGAAATGGATCGTCGCGGCAATTATTATGATATGTATTGCGGCAGGTATGTCGGGATTTTATGTAGATTCCAGGATAAAAGATAACAAGTATGACGAGGACATTGAAGAAGCGGAAAAGTACGTAGAACAGGAAGACTACGACAAGGCTATCAATATTTATCAGAATTTGATTATTATAAGACCGGGAAGAGAGAGAGCATATCTGAGGCTTGCAGAAATATACATATTACAGAATCAGACGGATCGTGCTTTGGAGGTTCTGAAAAAGGGAAGCTCTAAGACCAGAAGTAAAAAAATAAAAAAGCAATATAAAGAAATAAAGAAGCAGTATAAAAAAGAAAAAGATACAGGACAGCAAATCGAGAAAGTTGGTAATGGTATCATTTCAAGTGGGGATTCGATATATGCAGATTACATAAAAGAAACACTGATTCCGGCTTATGGGATTTCAGCAGGGGGGCGCTTTAGCATCGACTTTAGTTTTGATATTCTTACCGAAGAGGACTTATACGGTATGCAAAAGCCTCCGGGAGTATTTGGCATTCACTCCATATTGGAAACAGATTTAGACGGAGACGGGGTTTCAGAACTGGTTGTTGTCAGAATCGCGTCGGAAGATTTAGACAAGGGTCTTTATTCGGAACATCTTTATGTACATGTTTTCAGAAAGGATGGAGATCAGGTAATTGAATTGCAGCAGCCCAAACGTATTATGCGCTATGGAATTATGCGGATTATATATTCAGGCAATCTGGATATTTTCGTGAAGGAAGAGAATGGAGAAAAATACTTGTGTGTTCTCAATTGCGTGAGATCGCCTTTATATCAATTTAATTATGATATGTATCTAGATGTTATGCAGGTAGAGGGGGATGCTATTATTTGTCGTAAATCAGCTCAATTGGATGTCAATTATATACAGGATACAACGAATCTGTCGTTGGAAGAATTATACATGCACAGGGAAAATAATATGCAAGATAATATACTATATCAAACGGATGATTCACATCGTTTTGATTCGATAGAGCGGTGGTATACTGATCTGATTGAACCATTTGAGAATTGTTTTGCCGAGTATGTGAATTTTAATCATACATTGTCTATTCCTTTTGAGTCAGACTTGTCTGCGCTAGAGTGGTCAAATTATAGTGACAGTCTTCCTCTTCCGTTTGATTTTGGCTTGTCTGAGGAGATGAAAGACGCTGTTGATGTGTTCCGGCTAAGGTCAGTGTGGGCGGATGATGAAGAGCGTCAATATTGGGATTTCCTTGACTATACGAAGCACAGAGAAGGCGATACACAGACGGTCCGCAGTGCATATAAGAGTATTGTAGATGAATATCGGGGAGCGATTGCTGTTGGCGATGCCGCTTCAAATACTCAGTTTCTTGATGTCAATAATCTTGGTATTGCATTGAGCGCCAGCTTCAATGATGGGATTTATTATGGGTTCTATGATATTGATTCTGACGGTATAGAAGAATTGGTTATCGGTCTGGATATTGGAGAAGAGATCAAGGTTATGGATATCTACGCATATGACGGCAGTATGGCAAGAAAGTTGATGTATGATGAAACGATGGCGGAGCGTTCTCCAACTAATATTTATGAAGACGGAACAATTTATAAATATTCTACGGGTGGAGCGTTTAATGGCGGAGCTTATTTTTATAGATTAAGCAATCAGGGTTATGCGGCAGAGTTGTATGAAAAATATACGGAAGACAGAAGGGCTTACCCGGATTCTCCATATTATAATGAGAATGAACATCTGACCGATGCGCAGTTTGATGCGAAGATTGCCGCATTAGGTTCTGTGGTCAGTGTGGAATGGTACAATATAGAGTCTGACGATGGATTTACGGGCCAGGCTCAACCTTCAGAAGAGCCAGATTCAACGGGAGAGGCCGGAGAAGATACCAATCAGTCGGAGGCGGGGGAAGATCCTTTGGCTGCCTTACCGGAAGATCAGGCGGAGAACCTGAATGCAGCAGTATCGACGGAAGAAATGGCTAAGAAGATTGTCGATCAATATAACGCATTACTTGAATCCGGGAATGAGGGCTGTTACGTTATATTTAACGAAGAGACGACAGAAACGGATGCAAATTATCAGTTTATGTTAAGATACCAGATGTTTCAGGATGAAACGACAGGAGAATCACCGGGTGAAAACTGGCTGGAAGGTATCGTTACCGTCAATAAAAGCGACGGAACAGTGTCTTTGAGTACGAGGCCGGAAACATGGAACCTGTGGGAGGATTGAGTATGTCAGGGTTTTGTGTGAAAGTTCATAGGTGATTGTTCCTATGCCTGACCTGATTCGGTCTCGGATAAGCCATCGAAAAGCAAGAATAATAATAAATCACAAAAATAGCCGCCCTGGTCTTGTAACTAAGGCGGCTATTTTGTTGACCTGAATTTGGACTACCCGTATAATGCGGATGATTCTATTCTGGACTGAAAACTATCGGGGACAGAGCCATAAAAGAGTCATGGAAAAGGCTGAGGGGTTTGAATTATTGTTTTAAGGGGGTGTGTAAAATAATCTGTGTAAATCATCACAGATTATTCGACACATCCATTTTTGTATAATGGATAATGAATTCGACAATACTGTGATTAGTTGGAAAAAATTGGTAG
>CAJTAL010000097.1 GCA_910574285.1 Lachnospiraceae bacterium
TTTTTTGGGGCTATAGCCGTTGAAAAGCTGCAAAGGCTATATTTTAAAATCACATTTTATCTTATAATTTGAAAAATAGATGATAAAGTCTTCATGAAACAACCCTGGCGAAAAATGTTTTACCATTGACATCTTTTTTCCTTGTGATAAAATGGAATTATAATAGTCAAGATCATAGTTACAGGCTTCCATCACCGCTGCGGCTACATAAGAAAGATTTTTCAATGCGTTTTTGGGTAATGAATCCAACGTATTAATTGTAGCATCCATAATGATTCTTGACCGAGTAGGCATTGTAGGATTTATAGGCATTGCAGGTATAGTAGGCAGTACAGGTATAGTAGACATTGCCTGCGGTGGTTGAGGAAGTTGAGGTATTTGTATGGTGTTTTCACTCATATATAACACTCCCTTTCTAAATATAAATTGTTTCCATGATTTTGCAGATAGGATTAATGTAAATTTATATTCGGGATTAATCCCTTTTCGGCTGTCATTATATTTGATATAGAATTTCTACTAAAATATTGGCGTTTCTTTTTCAGAATTTTGAAACTGCTTTAATATCCATATCCCCATAATTTTTTAATCATGGAAAGTATAATTTGGTGTTCTATATTTAATTGTCAAGGTGCATAATTTCTGAACCATTTCAGATTCAGTTCGCTAGTGATTGTTTTTCAAAATCTATTCTTTTTTGCTCATATCAAAAAGCGCTTTTTTGATATTACCATTTTAACATATTTCTTAAAATCCGAAGGGCTAGATTTTTGTCACAGCTTAAATTTGCATATTCCTGTTATTCGTTGTATAATTAAGGAAAATCGACGATTCAAGGAGGGAGAATTTTTTGAAAAAAAAGGAGAAAATAATGAAAATTAATCCTGAATACCAACGTATTATAGAAGCCGTCAAAGGTCCTATCATAAGAGAGGATGAAAAAAATGACTCGAAGGAACAGGAGAATGAGCAGACTGATGAGAAAATTGATTATAAGACTATTTTTGAATTATATCATGTAACAGACAGAAATCGGAGACATGAACTACGAGAAAAATTGAGAGGCATATTAATAGAAGAATATAATAAGTCTTGGGGAAACTTGAGCGAATCTCAAAAACTAAAATTCATATACTTCGATATTAAAGAAGAAGTCATAAATCGTGCTTTTGTAGACCTTACAAAGCAAAAAACTATTCGAAGGGAAATAGACAAAAAAATCCATGAAAAATTCGGAGAGAATATTATTTTCTTATCCGAAGCGGATGAATATAATAAAACTTTGGAGAGAATCTACCACGTATGTGATAAATTGAAGGATACAGAAACTGACTACGAAAAGTCTGAAGTAAATAAAAATATTAAAGATGTGGAGAAAGTCAACGACGTAAGTAATAAACCGAAGATTACAAGAACTGACTACGAGAAGTTCGAGAAAGATTTTGAAGCGTGCAATCTTCCTTTCCCCAAACCTTCAAAGAAAGAGTGGATGGAGCGCCCATTACGCATTTATGATTATCTTCGTAATTTTTATAATGAAAATATTCTGAATGTTGGTTACGAGGATAAATCAAAAAATTATGAACCTGAGCAAGCAACTGTGGATCATGTTATTCTTCGAATTATTATGAAATATTTAGAAGATGAATATCAGTTTAAAATTTATGATTCTGAAATTGAAGAATATATGGAATCAAGCCATGAAAATGAAAACTATCATTCAATTCAGACAGATGTAAAACATGAGGATACAGATAAAAACAATTATTTTAACCAAGCAGAAATAAATCATGCCATTTTAAGGATTGTTTTAAAATATTTGGAAAATGAACATCATCTCAAAATAAATATTCCTCTCATTAAAGAATGCTTAGCTTTTATTGAACTACACAAGAAGACATTGGATTTCGATGACTTTGAAAAAATATCTATAGAAGGTTGGGAGAAAGGAACAAATCCATATATCAAATGGATTTATTATAGTAAAATGCTTATGACACTGACCCCATTTTATCAAATAGAAGAGAAAAAAAAGAGAAATTGAAACTTTAAAAGGTAAGATACAAAAATTAAATAGGGATATGGAAAAAATTAAGAAAGATGTAAGGAAACCGAATAAAAATGCCTCCCCAATTTAGTTACATATCAGATTCATTGATCATAGCCATCGCGTTCCAGTGGACCGGGAAGCGATGGCGTGCAGAAGAATATAAGGGTAAGAAAATAGATTCTTAACAGTAATACAGATATTTCTTTCAGAAAAAAATTTTTTCCACATCTTTTAATGACCCAAAAACTGTATAATAGTATAGTGTTATACCTAAAAAATGCCAACAAATGCTCTAATTATCACAGTTTTCTGCTTTCGCTCCACTATAAAACATAGTTTTGTTAATGAAATATAGTGTTTTGGAGGAAACTGTAATTTCGCTTCACTATTATACGGCTCTTAGGTTAATAAGTCCAGACTATGCAGTAGTCTGACAGTATCCCTAACCCCCGCTATGTAACTTAAATCAGCGTTTCTCTGGTCTACAGTTTGCAGGCAAGCTGTATAATCATCAATCAGCTTTTTATCAGTTTCACCGAGGTTTAAATCCATATACCGCTTTTCTAATACTCTTAGCTCACGCTCTCCTTGCTTGCATCTCTCATGTAAACGGTAGATAGTGCGTACCTATACAAAACTGGAGCAAACCTGTATGATAGAAACAGATTTGCTCCAGTCTTATTTCACCTCATCTTTACCGGGTTTCCGGCAGTTCGCAGGAAGATTCGGTGACCAGGGGAGCAGGTCATCCAGAAAACCCCGGTCAGTATCATCTAGATGTTTCGGTATCTCAGTGAGCAGATACTCAAAGTAATCGTATGGTTTCAGGTTGTTTGCTTTTGCTGTTTCCGCAATGCTGTAGATGATCGCGCTGGACTTTGCGCCGACGACAGTATCAATCATGACCCAGTTCTTCTTTCCGATACAGAACCCACGGATCGACTGTTCCGCCGCGTTGTTGTCCATCGGCACTTCGCCGTCATCCAGGAACACTTTCAGGTATTTCTCCTGATTCAATGAATAATTGAACCCTTCCCATGTCTTGCTTTTCTGCGGCACTCTCGGAAGGTTTTCACGCACCCACGTAAAATAAGCCTCCACAAGGGGGCGGATGCTCAGCTGGCGGCGGTTGTGCCTCTCCTGTGCGGGAAGTTCCTTCAACTGTTTCTCTTCCCGGTAGATCGCCTGGATCATGGTCAGTGCAAGGTATGCGCGGCTGTCCTTTTGCTTTGCCTTCGGCAGCGCTTTTACCGCTTCGTCAAACCTGCGCCTTGCATGAGACCAGCATCCGGCAATCTTTAAGTCTTCCCACTCGTCTTCGAGCGTGTGGTAGACCTGATATCCGTCCGTGACGCATACGCCGTTGAAGTCTTTCAAAAACTCTCTGGGATGGCTGGCATTGCGCGTCTTCTGGTATTCATACAGGACAATCTGGCGTTCTGTGTACATCCGTCCGGTGCGGTATACCCACATGTAGCTTTTTGATCCGGCAGGACGGCCGTCTTTGTTCACCAGCACAGGTGTTTCGTCTGCCTGCAGTACATGATAACTGTACAGTTTTTCATGCAGGTAATCATAGAGGACAGCGAGGTATCTGTCTGCACATTGGATTGTCCAGTTCGCCATGTTCTGCCTGGAAATATGCAGGCCATACCGTTCAAACTCTCGTTCCTGGCGGTAGAGGGGCACCGCATTGACATATTTAGCGTTCATCACGGCTGCTTCCAGCGAGGGGGACACCAGGCTTCCCCTTAACAGGCACTCCGGATGCGATGCCTTTACGATCTCATCCGTATTCTTTCCGGCATATACTTTTACATGGTGTTCCTCCACTTCGACCTTTGCCGGAGTAAAACCATATCTGCGGTATACTTCGTCAGGAAGCTGTTTAAACCCCCCTTCCCCAAACAGCGCCGCCAGTTCCTCCGGAGATATGGAATGTTCGATCACGACTACCGGCAGGCCATCCAGATCCTCTTCCCGCTTTCCCTGTTTCTTTTTCGGTCTCCGGCGGGGGACAGCCTCTGCGCCGTTGCCGCATTCTTCTGCGGCAACGGCTTCTGATTCGTTAAAAAATACGATCTTCCCATCCACCTCCATAAAGGAGATCTGTTCATCCGGCTCATGTCTCTCCGATGACCTGCCGAAGCGGTGTCTTTTTAAGCCCGCCATCTGTTCCAATACCAGTTGGAGGTTATGGTCGATATTTTCCAGCTGCTCCTGCTGGGACAGGAAGAGCTGGATGAGGGTCTCCTTGTCAAAGCTGTTCAGTTTTTCTTCTGTATACTTCAAAGTCATCCTTCCGCCTCCTGGTATCCAAGTGGTTCTATTATATCAGAATCCCGCAGGATTTGCGAACGGGGACGTTCCTGGCATTCGTCATAATGCCCATGTTGTAACGCGGCGCTGGGATGGCTTTTGCAGGACGTTTTTTATGATGGTTTTTTAAGGGGCCGATCCATGTGACATACGCTGAAACCATCTTTCAAGCCTGCGGAACCGGTGCGGTACTGCCGAAATGCACAAGTCCTGAAAGTGCCAGAACCGCCTGGAAAGTTCTCCGTTTTGCACAAAATCATCCCATATATTCCGGCGGCTCTACTGGCCTGACGGATTTTTTCGGTGTGATCGTCAGCCCTTCCATCAGCCAGCGAAACTGCTTCTGCGTCAGCTGACGCACTTCCTCTGGATTGCGCGGCCACTGAAAACGGCTTTCGGAAAGTCTCTTATATAACAGGAGCCATCCGTCCCCTTCCCATACAAGCCCCTTAATGCGGTCTGTACGCCTGCCGCAGAACAGATAAAGGGTATCCGGGACATAAGGCCTGTTCCCGGTCTGTGCTTCCACCAGTGCCGCGAGCCGGTCCATTCCCGACCGCAGGTCCGTGTATCCGCAGACGATATAAACGGCCTTGAAACATGTGGCGTCATTCAGCATGCCGCACCGCCTTTAGAACTTCTGCCAGAAGGGGCATGGATGTGGATTCTGTTACATGGATGGAGAACCCTTTTATGGAAATATCCAGCCCGGACTGTGGGGTTCTGCCTTCCTGTTCCCGGCACTGTAAAAGTTCTGGCTCTACAGGAACCACCTGCTGTGCGGGCATTTTCCCTTGGATGGTTTTCAGGCAGGCCTCCCTTACGCGGCGGAGCCGGTAATAATAGTTTGCTTTTGTGATGCCGTGATGGGCACACCAGGTGACAACGCTCATGCCGGCTGGACGACTCTGGCAGTCCCGGATCTGAGCCGCCCATTCCTGGAGCCGGCACTGCTCAGCCACTATGGCTGTTTCTGAACTCATAGACTTACCTCCTGATATCGGTGTCAAAAGTTGAGGCTTAACTTTTGATACTCATGATAGAAATATAGTCTATTGTCACATATTTATCCTTTACAGTCGAGGTACGCACTATCTACCGTTTACTCTCTCATCAGCAAGCATCAATTCGTCCCTGCTTTGATCCATTATGTTCCCCAAATGCATTTCCAGTAATCCATTCACAAATTTGTCCATATCATTCCCCTTTCAAACCGCGTATAGTTACATTTGTAATTATAGTTACATATTACAGTATATTCAAGCCCTTTTTTGACACTGATAATAAAAATACCAGAAAATGCAGGAGGGCTTTTTATGTTGAGTTATGAGCCGCTATGGGCAACGATGGAGAAGCAAGGCGTTACTACTTATACGTTAATTAACAAATATAATATCAATCCACGTACGATTAACAATTTAAAGCACAATAAAAGCATTACAATGTATACGTTAGAACGCCTGTGTCAAATTCTTCACTGCAAGCCAAATGATGTGATAGATTTTACAGAAGATGAATAATGGTCAGAGGGGAATTTTTTTATTTTTTATTATATCTAAATAAATTGAAAATAATGAGATAGATAAAGATAGTCCCCTCCCCCGGTTCCACCGGGGGAGGGTTGTGGAAAAAAATACAGGTGGTAAGAAAGAGCCGTAACGACTGTACACGTTGAACACGTTTCGTATACGCTGTTTCTAAACGTTGTGTACGCCCTGGGGTGCGTAACCATCAGGGCTATTACGGTTTGTACACGCTGTACACACTAATTTTATATGATCTAAGATTTTAATGTTATTTCTAACTTTCTTATGATCCGATTGGAACGATCCGTATTTTAGTCATGCAGTGTTTGTGATGTACTAAGGGGGTTTTCCATGAAGGGAGGGGGTTTTTCAAGAAGGAGAAGATAGTCCCCTCCCCCGGTTCCACCGGGGGAGGGTTGTGGAGAAAAATACAGGTGGTAAGAAAGAGCCGTAACGACTGTACACGTTGAACACGTTTCGTATACGCTGTTTCTAAACGTTGTGTACGCCCTGGGGTGCGTAACCATCAGGGCTATTACGGTTTGTACACGCTGTACACACTAATTTTATATGATCTAAGATTTTAATGTAATTTACAGACTAACGGTACGGATCGGTTTCTATTACCATCGAAGCGTATTATAAATAATAAAAAGGATACTCTTAAATTATACGTGTACAGCGTGTACAAATCACCTTCCTGCCACTAACCATGGGGTGTGTAAAATAATCTGTGTAAATCATCACAGATTATTCGACACATCCATTTTTGTATAATGGATAATGAATTCGACAATACTGTGATTAGTTGGAAAA
>CAJTAL010000098.1 GCA_910574285.1 Lachnospiraceae bacterium
CAAAAGGAATGATAACATAAAAGATACAGAGATAAAATAATCTGACGGAAAATGCGTCAGATTGAGGCATCCTGTATCTTATTTAATTTGAAGAAAAAGAAGGGATTTTGGTTCAGATAAACTAACGAATAACACGGATGGGGATGTGATTGATTTTGCCGCCGCCCTGTATGGGCTGGGAAAGAAAGAAGCCGCCGTACAACTGGCACAGGACTTCGGGCTTTCCTATGAGGACTGGAAACCGCCGGGAAAGGCAAAAAAGCCCAAGCCCCGGCAGAAATCCCCGGAGGAACAGTTTCAGGAAGCAAAGAGCCGCTGCTTCCGTACCCTTGCCGATTATCTTCACTTGCTGATGGCATGGAGAATGGACTACGCCCCGCACTCCCCGGAGGAAGCCTTTCATCCCCGGTTTGTGGAAGCCTTACAGAAGCAAGCCCATGTGGAATATCTGCTGGATGTGCTGCTGTTTGGGGAGACGGAGGAAAAAGCGGCTTTGATTACGGACTACGGAAAGGATGTGATACAGCTTGAACAGCGAATGGCAGAGCTTGCAGCCACAGACGCAGCAAGAACTAAAAAACACCATGAACGCCATGCAGCCGCCCCAGAGCATTGAGGAAATCAAGGCGGGGCTGGAAACCACCGAGAAAGGCGGCGTCCGTCAGAGTATACGGAACTGCCTGACCGTATTCCAGCGTGACCCGCTGCTTTCCGGAGCTATCGCATACAACATCCTGACCGACCGCAAAGATATTATAAAGCCCATCGGTTTTCAAAGGGAAAGCACCGCCCTGAACGATACGGACATGAAGTATCTGCTTCTCTATCTGGAAGAAACCTACGGGCTTACCAATGAGAAAAAGATTGATAACGCCATCGGGATTGTGGCGAATGAAAACAAGTATCATCCCATCCGGGATTATTTAAGTTCCCTTGTGTGGGACGGGAAGGAACGAATCCGCTTCTGCCTACGGCACTTTCTGGGAGCTGACGCAGATGATTACACCTATGAAGCGTTGAAGCTGTTCCTGATGGGCGCTATCTCACGAGCCTTTCAGCCGGGGTGCAAGTTTGAAATCATGCTCTGTCTGGTCGGAGGTCAGGGGGCTGGCAAGTCCACCTTCTTCCGTCTGCTGGCAGTCCGGGACGAGTGGTTCTCCGATGATTTGCGGAAGCTGGACGATGACAATGTGTACCGTAAGCTGCAAGGTCACTGGATTATCGAAATGTCGGAAATGATGGCAACCGCCAACGCCAAGAGCATTGAGGAAATCAAGTCGTTTTTAAGCCGGCAGAAAGAGGTTTACAAGATACCCTATGAAACCCACCCGGCAGACCGCCCCCGTCAGTGCGTGTTTGGCGGCACTTCCAATGCCCTTGACTTCCTGCCCCTTGACCGTTCCGGCAACCGCCGCTTTATCCCGGTCATGGTGTACCCGGAGCAAGCCGAGGTTCACATTTTGGAGGACGAAACTGCTTCCAGAGCCTATATCGGGCAGATGTGGGCGGAAGCGATGGAGATTTACCGAAGCGGCAGGTTCAAGCTGGCTTTCAGCCCCGCCATGCAGCGGTATCTCAAAGAACACCAGCGGGATTTTATGCCGGAGGACACCAAAGCCGGAATGATACAGGCGTATCTTGATAAGTACACCGGGAGCATGGTCTGCTCCAAGCAGCTTTACAAGGAAGCCTTGAACCATGCCTTTGACGAGCCGAAGCAATGGGAAATCCGGGAAATCAACGAGATTATGAACCAGTGCATTTCCGGCTGGCGGTACTTCCCGAACCCAAGAATGTTTTCAGAATATGGCAGACAAAAGGGCTGGGAGCGTGAAAACCCGGCAACGGACTCCGGCAACCCGTCTGAAAAAACGATGGACGGTTTTGTGGAGGTCACAGAACAGATGGAGCTTCCATTCTGAGAATGACAGCCCGTTGCACCTCCTGTTGCTATCCCGTTGCCGAGCCGGTTGCCGGGGAAAATCCCTTATTTCCGGGCTTTTCTCCCTTATAACAACCAAAACAACAGAAAAATAAAAGAAAAGTATAAATAGTAAGTAGTGCCAGATTGAGATTGTTTGCAAGGTCTTTTGAAGCCCGTTGCCGGACTTCGTTGCCGACACCCTCTGTCTGGCTATTTTCATGTATGGAGGATAACTGCCTATGGCAAAAAACAAAACAGAGATTCATGTGACTACTGTGTTTGACGGAGAACTGGACGCCACTGATGTGTTCGTCAGCCTGATTTCCCAGAAATACGGAAAGATAAATACGAAAGAATATCTTGTTAAAAAGAAAGATATGGGCTATAATGAAGATGAGGTTCAAAAGAGCCAGATACCGTCTGGATTGTGTGGGTAAATGGCTATGATGAACGAAATGGAATACAGAACAATCGGAAAGGCACTTGCCGGGGGCTATCGTGCGGCGGTCTATTGCAGGCTGTCAAAGGACGATGACCTGCAAGGCGAAAGTGCCAGTATCGCAAACCAGCGTGATATGCTGGAAAAATACTGCGAAAAGCAGGGATGGGAGGTTGTGGCAGTCTATCAGGACGATGGCTTCACAGGTCTTAACATGGAGCGTCCTGATTTACAGAGGATGTTGAGAGCCATTGAGCGCAGGCAAATCAACCTTGTTATCACGAAAGACCTCAGCCGACTGGGGCGGAACTATCTGCAAACCGGGCATTTGATTGAGGACTTTTTCCCAAGAAACGGTGTCCGCTATATCGCCATGAATGATGGTATCGACACCCTGCGGGATAACAACGACATCGCCCCGTTCAAAAATATCCTGAACGAGATGTACAGCAAGGATATTTCCAAGAAAGTCCATTCCTCTTATCTTCTGAAAGCGCAGAAAGGACAGTTTACCGGGTGTCTTGCCCCGTTTGGGTATCGGAAAGACCCGGAGGACAAAAACCATCTGCTCATTGACGAGGAAACCGCCCCGATTGTGCGGCTGATTTTCGGATATGCCCTGAACGGTCATGGTCCGAACTATATCCGCAGACGGCTGGAGGAAGAAAAAATCCCCTGCCCCACATGGTGGAATCGGGAACGGGGGCTTCGCAATACCCGCACCAAATGGGAAAAGAAAGACCCGGAAAACGGGCGGTATATGTGGGACTTCTCCGTTATCAAAGACCTTTTGATGAATCCCGTCTACACCGGGGCGATTGCTTCCCAGAAAAAAGACTACCGCTTCAAAATCGGCACGATTGGGGAAAAGAAGCCGGAGGACTGGATTGTGGTGGAGGGACAGCATGAACCGCTGATTGACCGCATGAGTTTTGACATTGTGCAGAACAAGCTGAAATCCCGCCAGCGTCCGGGGCAGACCAATGAAATCAGCCTGTTTGCCGGACTGCTAAAATGCGGCGAGTGTGGGAAGTCGCTGACGATACGCTACACAAACGCAAAACATCCCCAGCGGATATACTCCTGCAAGACCTACAATGCCTTTGGAAAGAACCACTGCACCCAGCACCGGATTGATTATGACACCCTTTACAGCCATGTGCTGCGGAAAATACGGGAATGTGCCAGAGCTGCCCTGATGGACGGGGAAGCGGTTGCCGACCGCCTGACCAATACCTGTGAAGCCGAGCAGCGGGAACAGCGGGAAGCAATGGAACGCTCCCTTACAAGGGACGAGGAACGGATTGAGGTTCTGGACAAAATGGTAATGCGGCTTTATGAGGATATGATTGCAGGGCGTATCAGTGAGCAGAACTTCAACACCATGCTGGAAAGGACACAGACCGAGCAGACGGAGCTTAAAACAAAAGTGTCCGAGGGCAGGAAGCGGCTGTCCGATGAAGTCCAGCTTGCCAATGACGCAAAACAATGGGTGGAAGCCATTCAGGAATACGCCAACATCACAGAGCTGGACGCAGCCACCCTCAACCGCTTAATCAAAGAAATCGTCGTGCATGAGCGCATTGACGAAAATAAAACAAGACACATTTCTATCGAAATTCATTTTAATCTCAAACCCATCCCGGAGGTGGAACAGGTCACTGCCTGACCTGTCCCGCCGGGACGGTTCTCTTAACAACACCATATAGATTTTTTGTACGCCGCCGCCCGCCATAGAGCAGAGTTTTTACACCTAATTGGGGATAAAACAACTTATGGCCGGAGGTGGGGTTGTCCTCATTGGTACACAGTTGATCCCTCTTCTTGGAAATCTGTTCAGCTAATAAACGAAAGGGGATTCATTCATGTTCGATGGCATTTTTGAGGCAATCGAGGAGTGGATGAGGGAGCTTTTGACCGGGATGGTAACGTCCAACCTGACGGAAATGTTTTCGGATGTCAATGAGAAAACCGGGGAGATTGCCGCACAGGTTGGACAGACGCCGCAGGGATGGAACGGGAGTATTTTCAGCCTGATACAGAATCTTTCAAATTCGGTGATCGTGCCGATTGCAGGCATGATTATCACGTTTGTCCTCTGCTATGAGCTGATCTCCATGCTGACGGAGAAAAACAGTATGCATGAAATAGATACATGGATGTTTTTCAAGTATTTTTTCAAGATGTGGGTGGCTGTGTATCTGGTCAGCAATACCTTTACCATAGCGATGGCGGTCTTTGACGTGGGGCAGCATGTGGTGAGCGCCGCAGGCGGCGCCATCAACGCACAGACTGCCATCAACATAGATACCATGATAGAGGCAATGGAAACGGCGATGGAATCTATGGAGATCGGGGAGCTTGTAGTGCTGGCCCTGGAAACCATGCTGGTCAGCCTGTGCATGAAGATTATGTCCGTGCTTATCACGGTGCTTCTGTATGGGCGTATGATAAAGATCTACCTTTACACTTCGGTTGCGCCAATCCCTTTTGCCACCTTCTCCAACCGGGAATGGGGGCAGGTGGGGAACAACTATTTCCGTGGGCTTCTGGCGCTTGGGTTCCAGGGGTTCTTTATGATGGTGTGCGTCGGCATTTATGCGGTGCTGGTGTCAACCATTCAGATTTCAGACAACATGCACTCGGCGCTGTTCGGGGTGGCGGCATATACCGTAATCCTATGCTTCAGCCTGATGAAAACAAGCGGACTAAGCAAGGCAGTGTTCAATGCGCATTAGACAGCAGGAAGGAGGATTTTTTGAAGATTGGACTGATAGACGTGGATTCCCATAACTGGCCGAACCTGTGTCTGATGAAGTTATCGGCTTACCATAAGGCGCAGGGAGATTCTGTGGAATGGTGGAGGCCCGAAGGCTGGTATGATGTGGTTTATAAAAGCAGGGTATTTACAGACATATATTCCAAAGATACATTTATGGTTGAAAACGCCGGGGAAGTAATCAGGGGCGGCACAGGCTATGGTTTGAAAGAAAATCTGCCGGATGCTGTCGAGCATAGTTACCCGGATTACAGTTTATATCCGCAGTTTCCCGATACGGCGTATGGCTTTTTAAGCCGTGGATGCCCCCGGAACTGCGGATTTTGTATTGTCAGCGGCAAGGAAGGGAGAAGGAGTGTACAGGTCGCTGATCTTTCTGAATTTTGGGATGGGCAGAAAGAGATAAAACTGATGGATGCGAACCTCCTGGCCTGCCCGGAACATGAAAAGCTGATACAGCAGCTTGCAGAAAGCCGTGCCTGGGTGGATTTCTCCCAGGGGCTGGACATCCGCCTGATAAACCCGGACAATGTTTCCCTGCTGAATCAAGTACGCACAAAGATGGTGCATTTTGCATGGGATAACCCGGACGAGGATCTGACAGGATATTTCCAGAGATTTTTGGAACTGACGGCAGTGAAGGATAAACGGAAGCGGCAGGTCTACGTGCTTACGAATTATGGGAGCAGCCATGAGCAGGATTTATACCGTGTGGAAACCTTGCGTGATATGGGATTTTCGCCATATGTGATGGTTTATGACCGTCCAAGTGCGCCGAAAATTACCCGTCAGCTTCAGCGCTGGGTGAACAACAAGCGGATATTTTATACAGTAAAGGATTTTGCGGATTATGCCGCAGGCAGGAAGGAGGCTGTTTAGATGGCATTTGTCAGTGTGCCGAAAGATTTGACGAAGATTAAGAATAAAGTGGTCTTAAACCTTACAAAGAGGCAGCTTGTCTGCCTTGTGGCTGCGGCGGCTGTAGGGCTGCCTTTTTATTTCCTCACGAAAAATTATATTGGGACAAGTAATGCGGCAACGGGAATGGTGCTTCTGATGCTCCCGGCTTTTTTGTTCTCCATGTATGAGAAAGACGGGATGCCGCTTGAGAAAGTTCTCTTCAATATCATCAATGTGAAATTGAAAAAGCCGGCAGTCCGCCGGTATGAGATAAAAAATATCTATGAGATGGAGGAAAGAAAGACCGTGCCGAAACAGAAGAAAGGGGGAGGAAAGCATGGGAAGAAAAAGAGCAAATAGACAGCCAGGAAGGGTGACGGGCAAGGAGGGTGCGATCCACCTGGATGACTGGCTGGATGGGCCGGAGGATGATTATATAGATTTTGAGGACAATCCCGCTTATTCCGGGACGGGCGGCAGCATGGGAATAAACAGGAAGCTCACCCGCCGTGAGAAAAAAGCAATAGAAAGTAAGCGATGAATAACCTACCGGTTTTACATATTCTAAAATCTGTGGGATAATCTTTTTGACTGACAAGTGAATGATGTGATTCAAGATTTGTTTATAATCAAGTTC
>CAJTAL010000099.1 GCA_910574285.1 Lachnospiraceae bacterium
AAATAGTTCTTACATTATCCGAGGCAACTTCTCTGAAAGCCTTTTATGCTGGAGGTTTTGAGAGTTTCCTCGGATAATTGATTATCTCGGATAATGCGCCCTCTTTCAGAGGGGGCTTTTCCGGCTTTCCGTTTTTCTGCCGTTTTTACCGTTCCTGCTGTCTGGGCTTTTTGTCAGGATAGAGCTTCCCGGTGACAACAGCGGCATGGCTTTTTATCTTGATTTCCCCCTCCTGCTCGCTGCGCTTTGCATTCCGGTAGCCTTCATCGGAGAGGAAGAAACGGAACCGCTCTCCCTTAAAGCCGACAAAGCATTGCTTCTGTATTTCCAGCATAATCATATGCCGGGTTTCCGGGTGGAACCGTTCTATCCCTGACAGGTCATGCCCCTGCAAAATCGGCTCCTGTGCCTTTGCCACCGCAAGCCGCTGGCGGATGGAATTGTCACGCTCCGCAAGGAACCGGGCTTTTGTGGCGGCGACAAACTGGCTGCACTCCGGCTCCGGTATCTTTTCCAGTTTTCGGATGGCGTTCTCCACGATTGCCTTTGTCAATATATCTTTTATTACCGGCACGATTTCTTTCATGCCCGCAAGGGTTTCCGCCTTAGTCGGTGCTGCATACTGGTAGATAATGTCCAGCTCGCTTTTTGAAAATTTCATTCCGTGTCCTCCTTCCGGTTTTCGGTAAGAACCTGTGCCACAAGCCGCTTCGTGTCGCCCCGGCGGAACAATACTTTTAAGATGGTGCTGACCTGTTCGTCCGTCACGGATTCCGGGTGGGGGAGATGGCTTTCCAGCATTGCCCCTCTGGTGCAGAGCCGGTGCGTCCGTTCCTTCCGGTTCAGGGTCTTTATCTGGTGTTCCAGCATTTTCTCCTTATGCTGTGCCCTCCGCAGCCTTGCTTCGGTCTTTTCAATCTCCTGATTCAGTTTTTCCAGCTTCTCATTCATGGGCGGTGTCCTCCTTGGGGAGCAGGATATAGATGTGGCTGACCTCCCCGATTCCCTGACGGACACGCATAATCATCCCGGCCTGTTCCAGCTCGTTCAGGGAACGCTTGCAGGTCTGGGGGCTTCGGGAAAGTGCCGCCGCTATCTCCATGACGGGGAAGCGGATAAACAGAATCCCGTTGCTGTCCTCGGTTCCCCTTGTCAGGATTTCATCCAGCAGGCGGGCGTACATGACTTTTGCCGTATTGCTGACCGGAAGCCGGAGCATTGCCTTGGGGAGCGGCATACAGGGCGGCAGGGGTGTACTGGCTATCATAAATTCACAATTCATTGGGTGGTGTCCTCCTTTTGGCTCGTTTGGATTGGTAGCGGGGGCAGTCGATCATGACAGCCCGGAAACTCTGCTTGCACCCATGCTGGCATTTCCGGCAGAGTTCATTGTAGCTTCTGCGCCCCCGGTCGTTCAGGAAGAAAACAAGCTCTTTCTTCCGCTTTTTTGACATTCTCGGCATAGTGCCTCCTTCATAGAAAAACCGCCCGATTCAGCAGTAACAGCCGGAATGGGCGGACAGTGGTTTTTTGTGTAGTGTTTCGGGGCGATTTTCAGGGGAAATACGGCCATAGAGCCGCCCCAAAATCTCCCTTGGTATTACGAGCAGGGCAGACTATGCCCCGTGAAATTGTTATGTTTCGGTGTTCATTTTTGCCGGTTCCCTCTGCTGTCGTTCCTGCCCCCGTCTTTGGCGGCGTTTCGCTCCGCTTGGTACGCTCGTTGCGGTCAGGGTTCCTCCGTTTCCCTGCCGGAAGTCGTTGCGCTACATCGCCGGGGAGCATATCCCATACAGGCCGGTCATTCGATTGGAATAATCCATCGATGAACTGCCTATATCATAGGACATTTTTGTACCCTGTGCCGTATGTCCACGAATCAGGAATGAAGCCCGAAATCCAAAAAATTCCACGATTGCGGAATGGGTGTGGTATAATGGCCTTGTTGCGGCAGGCTGGCCGCAGGGAAGGAGCAGGAAGCCATGAAGAAGGGGATAACGGTTCAGGAGAGGTTAAAGGATTTAAGGACGGAACGGCATTTAAAATTAGAGGAACTGGCGGCGGCTACAAAGATTTCCAAATCAGCTTTGGGAAGCTATGAGAATGACGAACTAAAGGAAATCAGCCACAAAAACCTTGTGGAGCTGGCAAAGTTTTACGGAGTGTCAACGGATTACCTTCTCTGCCTGACAGAGAACAGGAACCATCCGGACACGGGGCTTACGGAACTGCATTTGAGTGACGATATGGTGGAGCTGTTAAAAAGCGGGCGTATTAACAACCGGCTCCTGTGTGAGATTGCCACGCATGGGGACTTCGTTACCCTGATGACGGACACGGAGATTTATGTGGATGGTGTCGCAACCTCCCACTTCCAAAACTTCAACAGCCTTCTGGAAGTCCTGCGGGGGCAAGTCCTTTCCCAATACCAGCCGGTAGAGGAAGATACTGCTTTAAAGGCGTTGGAAGCCATGCAGATACAGGAAGAAGATTATTTCTGTCAGGTTACACACCGGACTTGGGACGCTATCCTCCATGCCATAAGGGAAGCGCACAAGGACGATACGGACAGTGCGCCGGACGGCTCCAATGCCATGAAACTGATCAAAGACGCAAAGAAGGCACTGGCTGTGCCGGGTTCCTATCTGGATGTGTTCACCGCCCTTATGTGTACGCAACTGCAAATCCGGTATGAAAAACTGTCGGAGCAGGAGCGCACGGTTTTGAAGAATGTTATGAAGAAAACTCCGGCATATAAGGATTCCCCGTTGAGCAGGATGAAACGGAGATAAGGAAATGCCGTTGCTTGGGCTTTTATCCATGCAACGGCATTTGGGGTGGTTCTGATTCAATTTTTAGGCATATAGGCGGAAATTTATGGTATTGTCTTATAAATGTTTATTAACGAAATCCTTTAAACCAATAAAGTCTAATATGTACCCACAATTACCATATTCACTAATCTCTGCTTGATGGTCTTTATAATATCTTTTTACTTTTTCCTGTATGTGGTCAGTTGCTTCTGCAAAATTCGGAGAGCCTTCATAGATTGCCCCATAATATTTTATCTGTTCGGATTGAATTTTGGCCATCATGTATTTAATTATTCCGAACCTTGAAAATAATATTGAGTTATCATTTTCCTTTCGGAGAATACATACGTTTAATTTTTCAGGTGGAATTGTCATATCAGTACAACCATTTTCAAAATTCCTTTCATTCCTGATTCCGGTTCCGTCAAACCGCAAATAAACTCCTTCGCCCAAAAATTCAGAAAGGCTTTTTGATTTTAGTAGTTTCTTTCTTACAAATTCGTCCGTTATTTTCATCTGTGCGTATCTTATCTTATCAAATACAACATCAAAATCCACATATAAGGCAACCGCCCCTTCAAATCCTTCGGAGAAAAAAACTTTAACTTTTTCTTCTCCAATTAGTTTGCCGTTATTTCCGTTTTGAGGTATCAATCCCTGCACTGCGATTGAAGGAAGATTATTCAATGCGGTCATATGATAATAATACATAGTATTACATCAACTCCTTTATGTGAATTTTGATTTATGTTTGGGTTCCCAACAAACGAGAATTTATCTAACTATTTCCAAACATGATTAATTCTATCTTTGCAACAGTTGTTAGGAAAATTCTATTCTAAATTTTTGGCATAATACAATACCAACTCGCCATCTTCTACTTCGGATGTTACAAATTCATTATATCCCCAATGCAGATAAATTGCGAGATTTCTTGTCTCCTTTGCATCTACACCTATCGTCAAGCATTTATAGCCATTTTGAGCAGCATAATCTTCCATTAATTTTACGAGCGTTGAAATATATCCCTTACCTTCGTGTTTTTTTCGGATGCGGAGAGCATTGATGTTAGCTATGGTAGAATTGTCAGCAAGATTAGTTCTGCCATTAATTGCACTGCATTCTGATGAGAATAGTAATGTTCCTTCTCCAACTGGAATGTTATCTACAATAACAGTGAAAGTCACTGCTTCGCCAGTTTTGTTGTAATTAATATATGTGTCTTTCCATTTAATCCAACGGGGGTCATTGGGATTAATGGCAATATTATATTCCCATAGACAATTGAGGTCTTCAAGAGTTGCTTTGCGGTATTCATTCATTGTTTAGATTCCTTTCAAATTTCGGTTTAAACTTATAACCACATAATCCGTTATAATTTCTTTATAATTTCGATTGCAGAGATAATCAAATTATATCGGATATTCTTTTGCGTATTCCAATTTCGAGAATCCCACTCTTCACCGCTTACATCATCACCGGCATATAATAACTGGGCAAGCGGAATATTGTAATACTGGGACACCGCAAAAAAGGCTGCTGCTTCCATTTCCACAGTGATACATCTCTCGTTTCTCCTTAATTCAACCATGTCAGGAGTTTCTCTGTATATAGCGTCGCTTGTCCAAGTTTTCCCGGTTGTAAATGGAATCCCCATTTGTTCCAAACATGAAACAACCGTCTTAACCGTTTCTTTATGGCATTCCACTTCACGGGATGGCTCTAAATAATGATAGGATGTCCCCTCATCTCTAACCGCAGAAACAGGGATAATAATTTCTCCCACTTTGCTGTCCTTTGTCAATGCCCCTGCGCCGCCGCAGATTATAAATTTCTCACATCCCATAGCATGAAGTTCTTCAATCGTTACAGCCGCACCCGGCGCACCACAAAATGCCATTGTGATACAAAGCTTATCTGTACCATATCCATATCCATATTCATAAATCGGTATATCAAGCACTTCTGAATTAAGATAGCCAATGACAGGAAGATTATTTTCCGAAACAAACTGTTCCAGTTCCTTCCTGAAAAAAGTAACCACACATTTTTCAGGAAGGCTTTTAGCCAAAAAATTCGCTGCCTGAATAATCGGATTTTTACCAGTATCAAACTCACATATCGGATATTTATTCTTAAATACCATGTCTTTTACCTCCATTTCGACTTGCCAATGGCTCCATTATACCGCAATCACTTTCCATAGGGAATAGACTTTACAAAAAATCCATTTCAATGTAATGGACACTATTCCCCTAGATCTACTCTTGTTCCGTCTTTTGTGATGATAAGCTGCCCCTGTTGGCATTTCACGGTGATTTTGTCCCCTGCGGAGAATCCAGCCTGTTCCAGCCAGTTCCCCTGCAATAGAATCTGTGGTGGTGATTTTTTAAAAGCCCCACGCCCGTTATAAACAGTCAGTTTGCGGTCGTCCATCCGTTCTCCTTCCCCGTTGCCTGTCGGCATACGATTTCAAATACATTCCCGTCCTCTGTCCTGACAGTGAGCAGGCTGTTCCGCTCGTCTGCGTTCAGGTCTGCAATTCCCATCCCTTCGCTGTCGTTCAGTAAATCAAAAAGCCTGTCCCTAAAATAGTTCAGTTCCATTCTGTTGTTCCCCTTTCGTGTTTTATAGTCTATTGGCTAATATTATATAGCCTTTTAGAATCTATTGCAATCACTATGCATGATGTAGTCTAAAAGTGAACAAAATAAATGCTAATAGCTTATGAAATGGGTGGGCGTTATGGAAGGAAAAGGATTAGGCAAACGTATCAACATGGTGAGGAAAGACCGGGGATTCACAGCGGACAGGCTCTCGGAGCTGTGCAATATCAACGCAACTTACCTCCGGCAGATTGAGGGCGGGGCAAAGTTTCCCAGCCTGCCCGTATTTATCAATATCTGCAATGCACTGAAAATCTCCCCTGATTATCTGCTGCGGGATGCACTGGAAGATAATGAGGTCAGTAAAATACGGGAGCTGGCGGAACTGTGGGAAAGCACATCGCCCGGCCAGCAGGAAATCGCCGTTGCCATGATTCGGGCGGTATTGGAGCATAAGGAAGGTTAAAAAGACCAGCTGGGTGTCGGCTGGCCTTTCCATGTCCAATCAAATATAAATCATTTCGCTGTTTATGATTTCCTCCGCCCGGCTGCGGATATTGTTCATCCGGCCTAAAATCCAAACTTCAAAAAAATCCAAGCTTTTACTCATAACCTCAATGAATGCAGTGTTTTGAAGGAAAAAAGTTTGGATTTCTTTTTTTCTTCATCTCCAGCTATCATAATGATGGAGGTGATATAGATGAATTTATTTCATTCAGACAAAAC
>CAJTAL010000100.1 GCA_910574285.1 Lachnospiraceae bacterium
TTTTGTCAATAGTAAATCTGCTGATTTTTCGACGAAAAATTTGTGCAATATTTTAATTGAGATAGTGGTCTTGAATGAAGAAAGGCACAGGGAACCCCGTGCCAATTAAAAGAAAAACACAATATGTTGTAGTTGCTTGAGTTAGGTTGTTAACATTGTTATTTTTTCTGCTACTTTCTTAGGCTGTAAATACGTTGAATCAATGTTGGGATATGCATATTCATCATAAAAATGAAAAATATTCTTTATACCACGTTCAATCCGTTCTATATTAAATCTCCATATCATTTTTTAACCAATTGATATTTGTAACTCAAAATCCAATCACATTTTATAGCAGGCTGTCCAGTTCATGAAAATTATTTGCAATATCACCGGAATAAACCTTATTATCCCTGTTGAACAAAATCGTATTGATTCCTACCTTCTGTGCTGCAGTTAAATTTTGCACGCTGTTATCGACAAAGATACACTCCTGCGGAATACATTGAAGATGCTTAAGTGTATAGATAAAAATCCGGTTTTCAGGCTTACGCATACAGATTTCCCCGCTGATAATGCTTTCTTTAAAGTATTTTTGAAGTCCATATAATTCAAATAAATATTTACTCCATTCTTTCACATCATTCGAAAACAGGACAAAATCATACTGCTGGTAATTGTGTTCGGCAAACCACAAGAACTCCTGATCGAATGTCAAAAAATTTGTCAGATAATCCCGCATTGTTTCCGTTGGATCTGGGTATCCTAACAGAGAAAGAAATTCATCAGAACTTAGTTCTCCGTTTCCTGCTTTTGTAAATAAACATTCCTCACGGAATGCTCTTGTAAGTCTGTTATGTTCCTTTTTGTCAAAATGCTCAAATGTGTATGGAATAAAATATCCTTTACTTTCCTTTATGATTACACCATACATGTCAAGTAGGAGTATTCGCTTTTTTTTCGGTCTTTTTTCCAATTTTCTTTCCATAAGTAATCATGTTTCCTTTCACAAAAGTGTATCCGGCAGTCGGGTTCTCTGCAAAGAAATCCGCAATTTCAATATTCCGGCTGCAATAATCTTCGGCTTCCTTGCGGGATAAACCATGGGTTAATAAATGGAGAATTAGCCTTTCCTTTTGCTCATCATGAATGCCAGAGACCCAATCATTATATGCGATAAAATCATTTTTAGTTTCCTCATAATCTGTATATTGTGTCGTAATAAACTCTACCTTATCGTTCATTCTTACGTCAACATCGACAAGTCCCAGTTTTTGCATCATATGTGCCGTTCTGATGGCAACCGCATAATCACGCCCCTGCATTGCAAGTTCAGTCTGCCACTTTTTCTCCAACCCTTCATGCCTGCATAGCTTCTGATAATCCATGCCGTCAATATAAAGCCCGCAGCACTCAAATTCTCTGTTTGCATCTATGCATACTATATATCCATCCGGTTTTGCAAAATGAATCATCTTCTGTATAAAAGCGGACGGATTGTCCAAATGCCTGAGAACAGCCTGACATACTACGAAATCATACTGGTTTTCGACAGAATAATTAAAAACATTTTCACACAAGAAATCCGCCTCCAATTTTTGACTTTCAAAAAGAACTTTTCCCTTTTTGATCAAATCTTCTGCAAAATCAATTCCGGTATAAGTGCTTCCCTCGGGCAGATACGGAAGCAACAACAGTCCTAAAAATCCATATCCGCATCCGCAGTCCAATACAGAAATCGGTTTATCAATCTTCCAGACCTGTGAAATAAGAAAGCGCGTATAGTCATCGTTCCAATAACTTTTTCGAGTCCTTAAAAGGTATTCCAGCTTTTGGTTCCAAAAATCTTTTGTTGCTGTTTTTTCAGGAATATATGTCTCACCGTCAAGCGGTTTTAAGCCTAATAACTGATCTGTCGATACTTTAAAATACTCTGCCAGTAATGGAAGAATGGTGATATCCGGCAAATTGACTCCGGTTTCCCATTTGCTGATCGTTTGAAATGATACACCTATGCTGTCTGCCAGTTCCTGCTGTGTTACTTTTGCTTTTTTACGCAAGTCGGCAATACGCAATAATATTTTATTCATCTCTAAAACCTCCTAAATTACGAGATGTCTTATAAGTTTTCTCATATTTTTATAATTATATCAAAAACCAGGGATTTTGTATTCACTTAAAATGGCGAATATTTTCGCTTGCAGGTTGAAATATTCGATTCTGTTACAATTGATTTGATTACAGAATACCAAAAAACTTCAGAAAATGTTGACTATTTTTAAAAATATGGTATTATAATATTAGTGGTGAGTCCTACCGCAAAGTGGACTGCTAAAAGCGTTAGCAACTCTAATGGAGTTACTACACAAATGGCTATGCGGAAACGCATAGCCATTTTTCACTTTATAGGAAATTGCAACAGCGCAGACCATTTTGGGGAATGTGCCGTTGCCTGATGACGCTATTTACACGAGGAGATATATGCAGACGGATTTTAAATTATACAAAGTGGATATGAAATATATTCGAAATCTACATAATATAGATGATAAAGTGCTTTCTGTTTCGCCACAGGCAGGAAAGGATAACAGAGTTTTTATAGGAATTGTTATCGTTTGCGGGAGTCACAAATACTGCATACCGCTTTCATCTCCAAAAGAAAAGCATAAGAATATGAAAAACTCTATGGATTTTTCCAAAATTGAAGTAAATGGAAAATTATTAGGCGTTCTAAATTTTAATCTGATGATACCTATTGAAGAAGAGCAATTACAGCTTGTTGATACCACCATTTTTAAGAGAGATAGGGAAAATATCAGATATTATAAGAAGTTATGTACTTTGGAACTGGAATGGTGTCAGACAAATAATGAGGTAATCTGCAATAAAGCCAATGTCCTGTATAAGAAATACCTATCCAATGAGCCATTTGCAGGCAGGAATCGCTGCCTGAATTTTCCCAAATTAGAGGCAGAATGTAAAAAATATAATTTAAAGATCAAGAAAGGTACAAACTGAACCTCTCTTGATACACATTACCACAGTTCCAGTGAATCTAGAAAAAGTTTTAGAAACAACTCATTTCTATTGATAGGGGATGATGGAAAGGTTATTATGTTAGTAAATCAAAATAAAGATACTTATGACAGAAAAACACATGAATATATTGTTGCGTATATTGACCTTTTAGGCGTTACAAATAAGATTCAATCAAAGGATAGCCAATTGGCAATGAACAAACTACATAATCTTTATACATTTTCGGTGAAATTAACACGAGATGTTCAAATTGAGGAAAATCAGGACATACAATTCAAAATCTTTTCGGATAATATTATAATAGCTAAAAAATTGTCAAATCAGATACCCCAACGAACTCAAGAGATTCGAAGCCTTCTAATGTGTGCTGGACACTTCCAAGAACTTTCTGCCAGCGATAGTGTGGGGTGGCTTTTACGTGGAGGCATTTCTATAGGACAATTATTTATAGATGATGTAATGGTTTGGGGTGAGGCACTTTTGAAATCATATTATTTAGAAGATAAAATTGCAAATTATCCAAGAATAATTATTGATAAAGATATTGTGAACGAAAGTATTCAAAACAAAGTACTATGTGAATACTTAAGAAAAGATTTTGATAATTTGTATTTTTTAAACTTTCTGAATGATTGTCATTTTTGTGGTAAAATGTTAATGAACGGATTTCAAATCATGCAAGAAGAAGCTGGTATAAAAATAGATGAGAAATTGTATCAGAAATTTAGTTGGCATATGAATTTTGTAAATGCTGAATTAGATAGAAAAAATGAAAAGAAAGATAGAAAGTATCGCCTATCAATGCTTTAATACAATTATAGCAAATAGCTTATCAAACATATATTAGCATGAATGAATAGGATACAATTCTAAAAAGGAAAATCTTAAAGGAAAAAGTCGAAAACACTTTAAGATTTTCCTTTATTAATTTACAAAAATACCAAAGAATCTTCCGCATCCACCCACATCTGCATACTTCCCTCAAGATACAATCTTGCGTATTCAAGTGGTTCATCTATTGCCAGAGCATTTAAGGCACATTCAGAGCAGGGAGTGATTTTCAATCCTTCTTCTGCTTTACTGCAGTCTATCCGCAAGGAATAACCTGCATAGGTGTATACGTCAATACTGTTATGGTGGATATTGTATGTTGCGTAAATCACATTCATATTATCTGTCCTCTTTTCATTTTTTTGAAAGCATTTCAATCAGTTCACAATTCCCATATGTTTTGTGTTATAATGTTTTATGTGATTTTGTTTCCCTTATTTTTTCCCTTATCAAGGTTTGTAATGCCTTGTGGGAAGATATAACACAAGGGAAACTTTAAGGGAAAGCTCACCTGCGACAAACTTAGTGTTTTCAAGGGTTAGCGGAGATTTTAATAACAAAATATAACAGCTAATATTTCCCTTAAAAATTTTTAAATCACAATCGGAATTTAACGGTTGAAAGGTGGTAAGTATATGGGAGAATATATGAGAAAAAATATTATGCCACTCATAATAGAGGGTGCATTCATTTTATCTTGTTTTATATTTCCAAAGGAGTATTTTATTTATACCAATTTCATATTTTATCTGCTATTGCTGATATACTTCTGTAGAAAGAAAGATTTTTCGTTGAAAGAATGGTTGAGTAGCATAAAAAGCGGTAAGAGATTTTGGAAACAAGTAATTATTACTGCATTATTTTTTGTTACCGCATTTATAATAACAATAATTTTAGAAAATTTATTTCCGAATTACAATACAGGAACGATTGCGCTAAGAAGAAACAGTTGGTTGACATTAACAATATTTGCAATATCTACAATAATATTACCTGCAATTACGGAAGAAACATTTTATAGAAAAAATATGATTTCTTTTCAGAATAAAAGGATGCTCTTATGTACAACTTTATTAAGTATGTTCTTGTATGCAATAGAACATTCATTAACGATATGGGGAATATTTTTAACTATGATATGGGCATTGCCTTTAAGTATTTCATATATAAAGACCAAAAATATATATGTACCAATGACAGCCCATTTTATAGGGAATTTATTGGGAAATGGAATAGATGTTATTATGACAATCATTTCAATAGTATAGACTTTGCAAAATTCCAGTTTGACATACTGGAAAATTAAAATATGATACCTTTGCCTTAATCCTTAATAAGATGTACTGAGATTATTTATTTTACGGAGGAAACGTAGATGGAACGAAAAAATATAATTTTGAAAACAGTTTCAGTTGTTCTATTGTTATGCAGTTTTGTTGTACCAATGTATAATATTTTTCCTAATGGGCTGATAGTCAATCAGGATTCATGGTTTTTTACTGAAACTTTTAAAATACTTTTTCAAGAGGGGGGAGACTGTCCGAAAACTAATAAGTTGATGAATAAAACTAATAGGTAGATGCATTCGGATATTAAGCGAATGATTTACATAAAAATCATGTACCTTGA
>CAJTAL010000101.1 GCA_910574285.1 Lachnospiraceae bacterium
AAAAATAACGGTAATTGTAAAAAAATCGGCACTGGGAATTGATTTTAGAAATGTCGAAAAAACAAGATTTTACATACCAATTTACGACAATACACAGTTTATTTTACAGTCTCTAACCGGAGCCCACATCCAGCCTCCCCTCCCTTGCAGCTTTCATCCATGCATACAAGGTGTTTTCAGGGATTCCTAATTCAGCAGCGGCTTTAGCCCCCCGCCAATTTCCTTTGCCAGCTTTACGGCTGTATTTTGTACCCCATGTCATATTTCCGTTGTTTTTTTGCCATTTTAGTTGCCTCCTTATTTCTCTTTGATTATACATCAAATCCTTGTGTATAAGGTGTCAACTAAAATGATACAACATCATTATTTTTCTTGTCAAAGTTCATGGGATATAATGTTGTAGTGAACATTTACGGTTGCAGACTTGTTATAGTTCTTTTGATGGATATAATATTATGGTACGTTGAGTAGTCGGATATGTTTGAATATATGGCAGCACAGGAAAGCGAAAAAATAGAACGTATCACTTCGGTGGGTACGGCGGATATCTAAAAAAATCAGATTGAGGGCGCAATAAACATCTATCGGATATGGCTCATTCTGAAAGATGCGCAAAAGCCTGTTGATATTTGAAAAAAAGTAGGAATTTGACCACTTTTTGACTTTTAAGCATTATACTATTTTAGATTCAATGTTAACAACTTAGTAGTGGCATGATATCACAATAGGATTAAGCTATTAAACCAATAATAGCAGATGATAGAAATGATTAAAATACACTGAAAAAAGGGCAGACTTTCCCCTTGGTTGCTATCAGCTGTTTTTTTAGATATGGCGTTTGTATTGTAGAATATAAAGAAACTGGCACCACCACCTTTCTTAAATGGTATTAGTGTGTAGTCTTGTTATTGTAATGATGTTTGACTTTTCTTGGAGTTGTACGTAGATTTGATTCCCCGCTGCCTTTTTTGTCACGCACCCGGTGAGATACGGCAAAATCAAATATACAGCGGATGATGCCATACTTTTCTGTGTCTGTATCAGCATCCATATATTCTCCTATGTGACGGCTCAGGTATCCGACAAGCTCATTCATGTTTGTCATATATTTGTTCTGATTCCCTTTCTGGTTTATGGTGCTGTCAACAATGCCGTCCGTCTCCCGCTTTATGGCAAGAGCCAGGTTTGCAAGCAATACCGATATCCAGAATTCCTGGAGAACGGAGTTCTCGGAATAGCCCCGGAAATTAGTGAGCCCGATCTTTTCTTTGACAAGCTTATAATTCTCCTCCACCGGCCATCTAAGGAAGTAACACTGGCGGAACAGTTCTTTGGCAAGGTCAAAATCATTTGTGATCAGCGTTTCCACCGTCCCACTTGGGAGGTAAAATTTAAGGATGCGTACTTTCCTGCCATCAAGGAAAAAGATATAGTCACTGATTCCATTTCGATCCGCCGGTACAGGGAGTGCATCAATATCCGTGTTAAATTTAGTCCTTAACCGGAAGAGATATCCGGCATGTAAGGTGTCTTCGATAAAAGAAAATAAATTTTTTGAAGCATATCCCCTATCGAAGACAAATATGGTGTATAATAGATTCGTCCGTGCTTTGCTTTTTATATTTTGCATATGCCTTATGGCAAGGGTACGTTCACCGACGCTCATGGGTTCGAGCTGTGCATCAAGGATGCGGTGATTCAGTACATCAAAAGCAACACTGGCAATGGCAGTGGGAGAGTTTTGGCCTCTCCCTATGCTGCCGTATTTATCAAGAAGAGTCTTACGGTTAGGAAGAGGTATTTTAGAGCCGTCAACAGCAATGATCTGCCGTCCCCATACACCCATGAAACGTGAATGGAAATCCAGGGAATCCCTGCTGCAAAGGAAGTCAAGTACACGTTCGAAGCATTCTTTGAAAATAGAGTGATCAATGCCGGAACGGGCCTTGCTGAAAGCCTGTTGGGAACATTTCACAGTATCAGAGATTGGAATTCCTGATATATGCCGCAATTCGGTAAAGAATTCATCCAGTGATGAAGAAATAGTTTTCTTGGAATTTCTTAATAACAGTTTGATCAATGTCCAATAGGGAAGTTTCCCGCAATTGCGTGTAAAAGCCCCTTTTCTGTTTCTGGCCCGTTCAAGGACATGTGGATCAAGTAATGTGTTACAGATAATATCGACTAAGATTTGAATTAAATTCATACGATGCAGCCCCCTTAAAAAAGTAATATAAACAAGGGCTGCGCCGCATTTTTTGGAGCTTATGTCAATAGTAAATATGCTGGTTTTTATGGGCGAATTTTGTGCAATATTTTAATCGTATTAGTGGTTATAAATAAAGAAAGGCACAGGGAATCCCGTGCCAATTAAAAGAAACACTATATGTTGTAGTTGCTTGAGTTAGGTTGTTAACATTGATTTTAGATTAGGAGGTTTTTGCTATGGCATATAAGATACTCATTGTTGACGATGAAAAAATGCTGACTGAATTATTATCAAGTCACTTGCAGGATTGTGGATATGAGACTTTTGTAGCGGAAGATGCGGAGCAGGCAATATCAATGCTGAATACATATCCAGATTTAATTTTGCTTGACATCAACATGCCCGAAATGGACGGATTGGAGCTATGCAAGATTATCCGTAATAATGTCACCTGCCCTATTTTGTTTTTGACAGCTCGGATTACAGAACAGGACAAGGTAAACGGTTTGCAGGTCGGCGGCGATGACTACATAACCAAGCCTTTTAGTTTACAAGAATTAACCGCAAGGGTGGCGGCTCACCTGCGGAGGGATGAGAGAAGCAAGTGTACTCCTAAAATCGTATCTTCACAAGGCTTAATTGTAAATCTTGCTGAACGCAAAATTTTTTATGGAGAAGCGGAGCTGAACTTATCAAATCGTGAATTTGATATTATCGAGTTTCTGATGAGTAACGCTAACCAGATATTTGATAAAGAACGGATATACGAAGCCGTATGGGGCTTTAATGCTGAGGGCGACAGCAATGTTATTAAAGAGCATATCCGAAAAATCAGAAATAAACTGACTGAAGCTACGGGCATGGAATATATAGAAACAGTTTGGGGGATGGGATATAGATGGAAAAAATGAAGAAAGTAAAGTCCATTAAAAGTGCATTTATCTGGACGGTTGCCATTACAATGATAATTGTTTTTACATCCTCTGCTTTGACAATTTATATCTGTTACCGTGTGCAGAAGAATATCCTCCCCGACTCACAGGAAATTTGGCTGCATACACAGACTATTATGGCAGACGGGACGGTATCTGAGGCAAAGCAAAGATTGATACTTGATGAACCTTCTAAAGTGTCTATACTTACCCCCGCTAAATCGGAAGAAGAAAAGTTAGAGGATACAGAATTTACAATAGAGAGAATAGAATCCGGCTTCTCCACACTTCGCCCGAAACAACAGTTACTGTATAGAGCAATAAGCATTTCTATGGTAGGGCTTCCTTTTATCTATTCAGTCATAGGAATCATGTTATGTGCATGGTGGTTTTATCGGAAAAAACTATCGCCGCCAATTCAGGTACTTGCAGATGCAACAAAGCATATAAAGGGGCAAGACCTTGATTTTACAGTCGCTAATAACAGTAACGATGAATTAGGCAGGCTCTGCACAGCTTTTGAAGAAATGCGGCAAGCTTTGTATGATAACAACCGACAGCTATGGAATATGATTGAGCAGCGGAAAATTTTACAGGCATCAGTGGCACATGACCTCAGAAATCCGATTGCGATTATAGAGGGCTATGTCGAATATATGCAGCAATGCTTTACAAATGGAAGTCTGAATGATGAGAAATTGCAGCATACACTATCCAACCTTGCGATAACCTCAAAACGACTTGAGCGTTATACAGACTATATTCGTGATTTGAATACCATTGAAGAAACCGAAACAAAGTATTCTGTCGTTCAGTTACCAGTTTTTTTGAAAAATGCTACAGAAAGCCTTTCACTTATTGCAGAACAGCATAGCCTGGAGATTGAATATCATTCTACAGTATCCGAATGTCAAGTAAAATTAGATGAGCAAATATTTTACCGTATTGTTGAGAATATCTTTTCTAATGCCATTCGGTATGCTAATAGCAAAGTGAGCTTCCTATACACATTTATTGATGATGTACTTACTATAACCATTACAGACGACGGCAAAGGATTTTCAAAGGCAATGCTCCGCAAAAAGAATACCTTTCTTTATTCTGAGGATAAAACGGGTGAACATATGGGATTGGGATTGGCTACAAGCCGTGTCCTTAGCCAGAAACACGGCGGATGTTTAGAACTTTCAAATGTTGCTCCGAGTGGAGCTTCTGTAACAATTAAACTTGCAGTCAACAAAGTTGGGTGATATTTTATTTGGAGTAAAAAGTGATTGGCAAAGAATCAAATCAAGATTTATTTTGGAGGAATTAAAATGGATAAGAAAAAATACTGGACAGTAAAAAGTTTATATGCTTAAGAAGCCAGTAAATCCTTATCAATTACTGACATTTCCTGCATTTCCTGAATTAATTGTGTTATGCGTAATTCGGGACTTTGACCCATAAAATGAAAAATATATTTCCGTAGATAACACATCATGGCACTTTCCGATATCTTCCCTTTTGACGGAGTACGTTGGTAGCGGATTTGTTCGGAACGAAGCTTTCCTTCTGCTTGGATTGCCAGGGCCTGAATTGTCCCCATTGCAATACATGACAATGCCATATGCATTTCAATTGCACGGATTGCTTCCATGATCTTTTTACGCGAATAGTTGTCGGTCACTTGCTCAAGAGAAGTTGGTTCTGTCTTTTTACGATAATAATCAATCTTGGGCATATGCTTTGACCAGAAATGGTAACAGAAGCCTCCCAGCTGTTGCTTCAGTTCCCGAAAAGTACATTCAATATCTTATACGAAAGTTCGTGTAACGGATCTTATACGAACCCTGCTTTTATACGAACTTTCCTGACGAGAATGCGCTAAACACCAAACATCTAATCACGAAAAGTTCGTATAAAGTCCTTAGTCTAATCCAAGAATCCGCGATCGTTCATCTTCGTCATCTGGTCATAATGGTTCTTCTTCCGGAATCACACTGTTTCTTCTGTTTGCGATTTCTCTCATTTGATCTAACGATGGTGACGTATAGTAGTCCCTTGTTGTTTTCATG
>CAJTAL010000102.1 GCA_910574285.1 Lachnospiraceae bacterium
AGGTAAAAGATTCGTGAGAGGATCTGGAGATACCTGATTTTTTAGTGCAAAAATTCAAATTTAATTGTTGGATTGATGTAATTTTCGGACAGTCTGGGGGGGTCCCACTCACAACGGCGGAATTAAAACAGGTACTTGCGAATTGCGGTTCTAGTAATTATTGGGTGCAAAAGGCAGTTTCTTCACTGGCAGAGGAAAACGGAATCCCGGTCACGGAGTTACCGCTTGGCACTTCACTGGATGTAAAATTGTCTGTAATATCACAGCTTGAGGAACAGTTTAACAAAATGTTGGAATACTATGACCCAAGCCCGAAAAAAGTAGGGCGTGAGTTTATGGAAGCCCGTTTCTTATATTTGAACGATGATATCCTACAAAATGCAGTGAATATCTATACTGGTGGTGTGCAGGATTTGTCTGAAGCGGATGCCGTTACAAGGGCATACTACAAAATCAAGGCAATGTCCGGGCAGACGTCAAAGGCGTGTGCAATCACAAACAGCCTGCGGAATCTGAAAAAGCAGGACGCAAAAAATATGTTGCTGTATCAGCTTGCTAAAGATAACACTATACGGAGTGAAGCCTATGAGGTTGCCGGGATTTCGGACATAATGGCAGAATGGAAAGGCGGCGGAAAGGCTGAAAGATATGCAAAAGCCTTCCTACTGGCGGACGAGCTGAAAAACACACAGGACGTGGAAAAGATAGAGAGTAGGCTAAGAGGTTATGCGGAGCGTGTTAAAGAGGGTTTAGAGCCAGTAAATGAGTTTACAAGAGGGCAGATTACAAAGGCTTATAAAAAGAATAGCTTTATCAGCAAGGCATTAGAGGGATTGACCGCTACAGAGAAGGATTGGCTTTTCGGGGATACGGGGCAGGAAAATACAGTGAATGGAATCGAAGTAAGTTCCCTCAATCAGAATAAAGCAGAGCAGGACGGCGGCAACGTAACAGAATAATTTTTAAATAAAAAAAGAGGAAAGTATGCTTTAGGCGGTGATACTTTCCTCTTTTTCGTATTTGTGCCTACTCAAAATTATATCAAGAGGTAGGTGTTATCACAATGACGAACGAAGAACTTGTTAAAAGAATCCGGGGCGGTTCGCTTGTATCTGACAGTATGCAATTACTCTACGAAAGGAATCTGCCGTTAATTAAGCAATGTATAAAACCGTATTCCGCATACGAGCCTATGGAGGACTTATTGCAGGAATCCTATTTCGGATTGTATGAAGCTGTACAGCATTATGAAACGTCTGAAAACGTCCTGTTTATGACTTATGCGCCGTACTGGATAAGACAGGCGGTTATAAGGTACATTGAGAAATGCGGCTCAACCGTGAAAATACCGGGCAATGCAAGGCAGAAGATAGCAAAATATAAAAAAGCGGTTGAGAAGTTGTCAGGGGACCGGGGAACGGTCCCGGCAGATTCAGAGGTTGCCGCTTATATGGGTATCCCTGTAAAACAGGTGCAGGATATCAAGATTTATATGCAATCGGTTGTCAGCTTAGACACTCCTTTAACTGGCAATGAGGATATGACGATTACAGACACGCTACAAGTCGATTTAAGCGTTGAAGATGAAACGATAGATAAAATCTATGCTGAACACTCTAAAAATGAATTATGGGGCATTGTAGAGCATTACACAAGCGATAGGGAGAATCAGATTATCCGGGAATATTTCATAAACAATAAGCCTATGGCACAGATAGCAAGGGAACAGGAGTTATCATTAGGCAGAATCCGGCAGATAAAAGAAAAGGGATTGCGTAGGCTGCGCATGGGAAAGGCAAGACGTGAACTATCAGAAAAGTTTGATATTGTAGAAGCCGGGGCATATAGGGGCGGCTTAAATTCATACCGGGAACATGATTTCACGTCAATCGTTGAGTATATGGCGATAAAGCGGCAGGACGCACAAGAGGAATATGAACGCCATTTAAGGGAAGTTGAGGAAATGCACAGAGAAAGGACGGGCAGGAAAACATGATAGAAACCGTACTAAAAATAGGGTTGCCAATAATCAAAGTATTGTTGTGTATAGATTTAGTGGTGCTTGTAGTGGCTTTTATTGTATCTATCATTGCAGGTATTATTTTTTTGATTAAAGAGACATTTTTCTATTAGACCAGAAAGGACGGTGGAAATATGCTTGAAGCGATAGGGGCGGTAATTGTGGCGGCGGCATTAATTCTTTTTGGATTAGGTTTGATATCAGATAGGATTTAGCATTTACTGTATGTGTGAAGCGATATCTTTCATTTTATGACGCTTGCCACACAGGGGATATTGTGTTATATTGTCAACAGGGAAAGACCATGAAGCCAGGCGGCTTGCCCCTCCAGTACAGTTGGAGGGTTCTGAACAGCCCTCCGGACGAGAGAAAGGAGGGTGATAGGATGAATGTTACATACTCGGATTTATTCCAGTTCTGTATATTTGTCGTTGCCCTTGTAGGTCTGTGTTATCAGATTTTCAGGGATAAAAAGAAGTAGCCGCCACTACCTGCAATAGTGACGGCTTGCCTATATTTAAAGTATAGGTAAAAAAAATCACGGAAGGGGTAGAGCCGCTTGTATGGCTTTCCCTCTGTTTATAATATAGCACATCTATAAGAATGATTCAAGTCTATTCTGCCTTATCCGGCACATACTGAAAAATATCCCCTATATCACAGTTGAATAATTCACAGATTTTACAGACGGCTTCAACTGGAATTTGCTTTATATTGTTGTTTACGATATTCGTAACAGTTCCGGGGCGTATATCCGTTAATTCAGAGAGTTTTGATTGCGTCATGTCGTGTTCGGCAAGCAATACTTTTAAGCGTGATTTTAGCATAGTTCTATACCTCCTTTTGTTCTATTGATTATATAATACGATATAAGTAATAAAATGTCAAGATACGAAAATAAATATACAAATAACGAAAAATATTTATAAATATAGCTTGACATTTTACGCTATTCGTAGTATACTATAATCAGAAAGGAGGTAGAGAGAATGGAGAAAAAAATAGGCAAGCTGATAAAAGTGGTAAGAGCACTTACACAACTTGCCTTAGAGATTGGAACTCTCCTAGCAGTAATCAAAATGATTATCGAGAGCATCCAATAAGGTTAAGGGGAGGGAAACCTCCCCAACAAAAATATATCATATCTCCATTGCGGAATCAATGAAAAAAAGAAAGCTGATTCGTGAAGTTGTAAAGGCAGTTGCAATGATTCTATGGCTTATAGTGGTAGTGGTCGGCTTAATCCTGCTACTATTCTAAGAGCGTAGGCGTGGGCGGTTCAGCGGAAAAGTTGAGCCGCCTGTAATTTTTTAAGGAATTTGTATAAAAGGGGTTGACAAATATTGTACGGGCGCATATTATAATAAATGTACGGGCAATATTTAAGGAGGTGAGGGCTTATCAGTCCGGCAGGTAGACCGAAAATCGAAAACCCTAAAAATGTAAGATTAGAAATAAGACTTACAAAACAGGAAAATGAACTTTTGACAGAGTGCGCTGAGAAAATGCAGGCCACTAAAACAGAGGTTATAAATAAGGGGGTTCGGTTGGTAAAAAAAGAATTGGACGAAGAATAAGAAAGGTAAGCGATGAATAATCTAGCGTTTTTACAAGTCTCGAAATCTGTGCGATAATCTCTTTAGCTGGAGAAGCATTTCCCCATTTCCCGGTTTTTGCATTCAGGGCATATTGACTATCAAATCATTCGATTGCTCTATGCACGCTTACTCCAAATAGATTAGGAAGAGGTGAGCTTTCATGGCTCAGAAACGTATCAAACGTACAGATCAGGAATGGTTCGATCTGATCAAGGATTGTAAGACCAGCAGCTTGAAAGTCAAAATCTGGTGTGAACAGTATGGGATAACGGCAAAGGCTATTGACTACCATACACGTCGTCTCCGCCAGAAGGGCTATACGATCCCGCAAAGAATCCCACAGACATTCCCCTGTGAAAAGCAGGAAATTGTCTGCCTGGATATTTCCAAAAGTTTATTTGCCGGCCAGAAGGAGATCACATCAATGGATCCCTGGGCCGCCAATGCGGCTGTGCTCCAGCTCGATTTCCAGGGGACATCTATTGGGATTTCTAATCATGCAGCGAAGGAAACCATCGAAAATACCCTTTTTGCGCTGCGCAGCCTGTGTTAGGCGATATTTCCGGAGCATCAAAGCTCTGCCTTATAACAGGGCGTACAGATATGAGGCTTTCCATCAATGGCCTCATGGCGATAATCCGGGATATTTACCAGATGGATCCTTACGCAAACACATTGTATCTTTTCTGCGGCAGGAAGACAGACCGGCTCAAAGCCCTGTATCATGATAAAAACGGTTTTGTTCTGCTTTATATGAGGCTGGATTCCGGACGTTTTCAATGGCCGCGCTGCGCCTCCGAAGCAAGGATGCTTACCAGACAGGAATACCGCTGGCTCATGGAAGGGCTCTCGATCGACCAGCCCAGGGCCTTGCGTCCATCAGGAAAACGGGATTTCTAAGCCGCATTTGTGAAAAAGAGAGAATTTAAAAATCTTTTTCAGGCCCTTCAGAGCCGGAAAAGAAGCGCTGTCCACAGGAGCGCAGATTTTCCGGAAATTTATCACCAAACAGCTGTGTTGCTGGAGGTTTTCTGTGGATAACGCTCCTGTCAGATAGTGGATAAGTCTGCATTTTGGGAAGTTATCCACACATTAGGATTCCGTCAAAATGCCGATAGACGTATTCGGACCTGTTTGCGGACTGCCATGTTTTCCTCTATAATAAAAGGAACGAAAACAGAGAGGCGGAACAGGCTGTGGCGGAATATAAAGACGATTTGATCGAACTCCTGCATAAAACAATTGAAGAAAAGGACGCACAGATCCAGGAACTCCAAAAAACCATTCAGGAACTGAACGCTACGGTTGCGAACCTGAATGAAACTCTTAAGGAATTCCGCAGGAAATTTTTCGGTACTTCCAGAGAACGGGCTGGCAGGGTTCCGGAGGAGGCGGCGGGGAATGAAGAGGAGGCGGTGAAATCCACTGTCCGCA
>CAJTAL010000103.1 GCA_910574285.1 Lachnospiraceae bacterium
ACTTGCTCATTAGGAGAAACTACAAAGAAGGCACAGAAAAATCCTGTGCCGATGAAAAGATGATATAAATTTTAGAATGACAAACACTATATATTGTGGTTGCTTTGATTAAGTTGTTAACATTGGTTTGTAAATCCACGGTTGCCGATTTTATAACCCTCTGCGGTAATCTTCGGATTGATGAGCCGTACCTTTTCCTCGACCTCAAAATTCTTCTCCCCGGCGGTAGCAGGCAGCACCACGATAATGTCGTCGGCTCTCTGTACGTCCGAATACAGGTTGTAGCTACAGGAAATCACAGCCATACGCCCGTTAATTCTCCGCTGTTCTACCTTGTTCTCACCTGCAAATTCCAGATTCCCGAATGTCTTTTCCATGTTCGGGATAACATGCTTTAATTCCATATCTGTTTACCTCTTTCTTTCTGATTTTTTATATCTCCATATAGGGAGCTACACTCCCCAAACCCCCAGTGTACTGTTTTTCCCAGCCAATCAAAAAGATGATTGACCGAAAAGAAACAGTTTGTATATCTCATAATAACTGTATATTTTCAAGGCGGCGAACGGGAGCAAAACTTCATATGCTGATTCCTCCCGTATTAGTTATGACTTGCTTTCATACTGCGGTATTTCCTGTATGCCGTAAATACAAGTCCGGCAGCGGATAAAATAAGCAGGAGAAACAGGAGCGCAAGATTTGTCGTGTCGCCTGTTTTCGGCGGATTTCCCTTGCCTGTCGGTGTGCCGGATTCTGGCGTGGTCGGTTCGTCGGGATTTCCTGTAATTGTCACCGTCTGCCCCTTATCATCAATGTCCTTATGTTCTGCTACCTTGATAGGCTTGTCAGGGTTCGTAACGTCGTACAATTCCTCAAAGGTCACAAGTTCTTTTCCGGCAAGCTCGCTGGCATTGAATGTAAAGGCAATCTGAATCTCCATTGTGCTGTCTGTAGCGGTGAACGTAAGGTTATTTTCCACACGTTTGTCATTGATGATAAGCTCTGTATTCTCTGACTTTATCATCTCCCAGCCTTTCAACTGATATTTCACACCTTTTTCTATACCATCTAAGGAAACTGTATCAACAATCGTTACTTCCTTGCCAGCGTCGATTGTCTTTTCTCCTGTAGCTTTATCGGCAGCGTTGGTGTGCATGGTGATAATGCGCTCTGTAATCGTCACAGTCTGCCTGTCATTTTCAATGTCTTTATGTTCTGCCACCTTAACCGGCTCGTCGGGATTCGTCACGTCGTATAGTTCCTCAAAAGTCACCAGCTCTTTTCCTGCAAGCTCACTGGCATTAAAGGTAAAGAAAAGCTGCATTTCCATTTCGGAATCCTCTGCGGTGAATGTAAGGTCATTTTCCACAGGCTTTCCGTCAATCAGAAGTTCCACATTTTCAAACCTTGCTTTTATATCCCCAGCCTAAATGAACGCTTAACCTGCGCCATATTGTACATTGTTGGAGCAGGTAAGCCTGTTCAGCGGAATAATTTTTCGTATGTTTCTTGACATATTCCAGATTGAGAGCCACGTCATTAATCTGCGTTTCGCTCAACCGTTCCGTAGCGTTCTTCCGTATTTTATTTCCAGATTGGAATGCTGCGCCTAGTTGGATACAATAAGCCGTCTTTCCGTCAGCTTTCAACCACCCCTCTTCAAAAGTGGATTCTTTTGAGCCGCCGTCTGTCACTTTGACAACCATACCTGCGTGACCGTCTGAATGAGTGTAAACGGAATCAGCGGCGTGTATCTGCGTGACAGGCAAGGTTGTAAATACGGTCACCATAGCAAGAATCGCTGTCAGTAACCGTTTCAAGATTTTTTTCATAATGTTATGATTCTCCTTTCGTTTTGGGTAAAAAAATAGACGCTCATTTCTGAACGTCTTTGGAGCTGAAAACATTGGAACTATGCAGGATAGCTTGTTTCATCTTCTTTTTTCTCTATTTTTGTTCTTATAAAGTCGCAGCAGAAAACAGCTTGTACCACGAAAAACAACGCTTTTTCAAGGCTTTCTGCCGCTGTTGTCTTTACAAGGTCGCAGCAGAACAAAAAGCACGCACTACCTACGACAACATTCTTCGCCTGATCAAAGACCCGGAGATCTGCGAGCCGATCCGTTTCTTAAGAGAACGCGAAATTGTTCACTATCAGAGATTCGGTGAAAGCTTAAGAGTTGTTCAGGAGCATCTGGACAGCAAGAACTTCTACGCGATCAATCCGGAATTTGATCTGAATCCAAAATGCAAATAGACTGAAAAAACAAACAAAAAAGAGGCTGATGCAAATACAGCAATCTTGGGGCATATGGTCGTAAATATCCTTGTAATGACACCATATATCCTGCAAACTGCGTGTATTGCAACAGCCTTTGTCTTATATCTTATATCTTATATTCTATATCTTATATTCTAATATCTGTACACCACTTTACAACTTATACAAATGAAAGCATTGTTGCTGAATCCATCGTTTCAATGCTTTCATAAGTAGGCTGGATTTTATATTGGTTTCGATGTTTTGCAGCAAACTGGCAAAAAATATCTGCTGACGGATTTGTTCACTGATCACAAAGCGAAACTCCTGTGCACTTTCATTGCGGTACGCAAAAAAGGATTCCTCCTGATAAGGAAGTATTTTCATTGCACAATATGCAATATTGATCAGATTCACCATCATTTCGATCCCTTTGCCGCTACGAACCATGTAACTGCATATGCACCAGAATGTTTTCTGCTCATAATAGCTGACTTCAATATTCCATCTAAAATAGTAACACAGCATTGGAATAAACTGCATACGTTCACTTCCAGTCTGGTTCAGCGGCGCTTTTTCCTGCCATGCACAGAAGAGTTCTATCTGATTTGGAAAAATAGTGCTGAAAAATAAACGCCTGGAACCTTGGTTTTTTTCAGTTGCCGTCACATAGGCAAGGATTTCCCTCTGACCAAAGAGGTTACTCAGGACTCGGTGTACACCCAGATAGTAGTCTCCAATCTTTTCAGCAGAAAGGACAAAATCTTCCTCCAGGGAAAGATGTCTCCCATGCTTGGCCGGTCTGCCTCTTTTGCCTGTGGGCGGCGGAGTAAGATCATAAATGACGGAATCTGATCTGGCATTACAGATGATATCCAGATTTTTATATTCATCTACAACACATACCAGATCCTTTTTGGCATACCAACTATCACAGAGGATGATAACATTATTACAAAAAGAGAAACAAGGCATAACCTGTCGTACCATGGAAGCAGCCAGATTAAGCTTAGAGATCTCCTTTTTCCACATACGGTATCCTAATGGAACAGCAAGGTAAACAATCTGTTGGTTTCTCCATACAGGAATGCAAAGCATAAGGCTAACAAAGCAGTGACCATTCAAGTAGTTGGAGCCATTGTGCGCAGCATGGTCGAAAAGTTTTGATACATGTTCAAACTTTTTTCCGAACTTAGACACCATGGTATCATCAATACACAGAAAAACGGGCTGACTGCGTAAGATATCCGGGATCAGTTTTAAAGCAACAGATGCTGTAACATTCATAAATTTAGAGTAATCCGCTTTTGCATAAGAGCAGGCATAGTAAAACGCATTCAAAGATTTTTCTGTAATACCAGACAAAAAATGTCTATAAAGAAAACGAATGGAATGAGCAGATTCCATTGCTAAAATGGATAGCACCAATAGAAACAGCGTTTCAGCAGTTGGAGCGGAAAATGTATCAAAATAAATAGAAAAATATTGATGAAGTCTACCAATTAGGCCCTTATTGTTGTATAATGAGTTTATCGTACAGAATCACTTTCTTTCGTAATGGTTGTCGTAAACTCATTATACATCAGAAAGTTCTGTACGATATTTTTTTATGAAAAAACTTGTAAAGTGGTGTATCTGTAAAAAATCTTGTTAATCAAAGACTCTAACAAGACACAATCGTATAATAGTATTTCTTCTCTCCTATTGTAACTCTATATGCCGGATCGTTCGGCTGCCTCTCCTATTTGTATAAAAACGGCAGGACTTTTTTTATTTCTATGTCATACCTTTTAAAAACTTCCCCGTTCTTTTCTTCCTTTTGAACGAATACCCTTTCAAATCCAAATTGCCCGCGATTAAACTCACCGATATTAAAATGGGAGATAACTGTTCTCGTGAAACTGTTCCTCAAATATCGGGGTAAGTACCTGTGATACCGCCTGTTGTACAAAACGGTCTACTACTGTCGGCACTCCAAGTTTTCTTGCACCACCGTCGGGTTTTGGTATCTCCACCCTGCGGACGGGTTGCGGCTTATATTTTCTTGTCCGCAACTGTTCCTTGATTCTTTCGCCGTTTTCCGAAAGGTATGCACCAAGCCCTTCCACGGTCATTCCGTCGACGCCTGCCGCCCCTTTGTTTCTGACGACTTGCAGATATGCCGCGTTGAGATTATCTCTGCTTAATATCCATTCCATGAGACTACTTGTATCCATGCGTTGTTTCCTTTCTGCCCCTTTGGTCTTAGCCGCCTTTGACATAATCGACAGACGTTGCTTCGACTACGAAGTGGAACGTACTTCAACTGATTGATTGTTCGCCCCCTCACTCCATTTCCATTACAGAAACTTCCTCGCTACTATGGGCTCTGCTGACTTCTCACAGTTCGTTGTTACTCGGCTAATGAAACCGCTGTGAGACCTCCACGCTTAAGGTACGCGCTCTTTCCCCTCATCTATCCGCCACATTTACTCGTACTTCCAGCAACTTTTGGACTTCATCTCATTTTGCAGACTCATCCGTATTTCCGAGCCTTATATGCGATTCCTGTTTGTCGGACCAAGGGTTTGCCTACAGCTTCCTTCAGATTCCACCTCACGATGGACACCCTTGCTGTTCAGCTATATACTTCCTCGTTGCCTAGGTGTATTCAGGACTTCCACTCGTTAGAGCGCGCCCATGGCGCGCAATCAGCACCACCGGCTTAGCCGGTGGTTTGTTATCCGCCCTATAAGGGCTCGTTCCCGGCGCTGGAGTCTAAAGACCCATCGAATGGTTCGCCAGCCGCA
>CAJTAL010000104.1 GCA_910574285.1 Lachnospiraceae bacterium
CAAAAGGAATGATAACATAAAAGATACAGAGATAAAATAATCTGACGGAAAATGCGTCAGATTGAGGCATCCTGTATCTTATTTAATTTGAAGAAAAAGAAGGGATTTTGGTTCAGATAAACTAACGAATAACACAATCTGGTACTTCAAAAGAGAAAGGATGATAAAGATGGCAGATATGGAACAGAAAACTTTAGTGGAAGTTAATAGCAGTATTCAAGAGCCACATGCTGAACTGGCTCAATACGATATAAAAAGCATGATTTATATTATTCGTAATCAACAGGTTATGATAGACAGTGATTTAGCGATGCTGTACCAAGTAGAAACTAAAAGGCTTAATGAAGCTGTAAAAAGAAATATTGCTCGATTTCCAAACGAATTTCGTTTTCAGTTGACTGAAAAAGAATTAGAATCTTTGAGGTCGCAATTTGCGACCTCAAACAATAAAGAAATGGAAGATGGGAAAAAAGGCGGTCGAAGATATTTGCCTTATGTTTTTACAGAACAAGGTATAGCTATGCTTTCTGCCATTTTAAGAAGTGATGTGGCTATACAAGTAAGCATTAATATAATGAAGTCTTTTGTAGAGATGAGGCGTTTTATTGCTAATAATGCGTTGCTTTTTGAACGTATCAGCACAGTCGAATTGCGGCAGCTAGAGTATCAGAAACAGACAGACGAAAAATTAGAGCAGATATTTGAGTACATATCCGAGCATGAGGAATCCAGTCAAAAGGTATTTTTTGACGGACAGATTTACGATGCGTTCAGTCTGATAGTAAGTTTAATTCAAAAAGCAGAAAAAGAAATCACTCTGATAGACGGATATGTGGATGTTGGGACATTGAATCTGCTTTCAAAGAAAAAGTCTGATGTTGCAGTTACAATTTATACGCAGAAACAAACGAAGCTAACGAAAGCCGATGTTAAGAATTTTAATGCACAGTATCCGACATTGAAAATAAAATATACCAAAGTATTCCATGACAGGTTTTTGATTCTTGACAGAACGACAGCCTATCATGTAGGGGCGTCTTTGAAAGATGCAGGAAAAAAGTGTTTTGGAATCAATCTAATTCAAGATGCAGGCATCATCAAAGACATCCTGCAAAGGTTGGAACTGGAAACAGAGGAATGAGAAACTCTTTGAGGTCGCAATTTGCGACCTCAAACAAAACTACAAACAGCTTAATCTATTCTGGGATTAGTTGTGAAATGTAGGTATCAATCGGGAAAGGTTTTACAGCGTAACATTTCCTTAAATTCAAGCCCCTTGCTAATCGCCTGCTAAAAGGAGCATCTAAAACGCCTTAAAATTAGCAGTCACATGGAGGTACGAGATAACATTTTGAATCCGTGACAAGCGAGGAAATAAAGGGATTAGATAACACTAAGAGGGAGCTGCCTACTAGCAAATGGTTCTACTCCTAAGCAATAGGCCGCTGGTTCGACTCCAGTCAGGAACGTAGAAACGCCGTAAACATAAGGTTTGCGGCGTTTTTTAACAGAACAGATTATTTCTTTATCCATGCAAAATAGCGAATGCATAAAAAATCATGTTTGCTAATATGGAAACGAACCCTAACGCCATCGTTTGCTAATAAAATCAGCACCTCTGCTAATAGGAGAATTAGCAGGTTTTCGTGCTAATAAGTTATTGAACTAATAACTGGGCCAATGTAGTTGCTAATTCCGGAGAGTCTTTTAACTTTTTAATCAAAATATTCAGATCAATATCACCGGAATTTGTCTGTGCATCCGAAGCTGGCGGCCCAGATTTGCGTAAATCGGGATTTTTGTAAAAAGCAGCTTCAAACTTCTGAGCGTTTACTTTTCTGTCCTCATCCAGAATATGGGAATATATTTCTGTGATCATATCAGTTTGTGCATGCCCGGTATCCCCTTGCGTAGCTTTAATATCACCATGGTTTAATTTCAGCTTATATGTCGTACTGGAATGACGCAGTGAATGGAATACTACATTTGGTAGCTTTGCCCTGGTGCGAAGTTCTTCAAATGACTTCAAAAGAACTCTGCCTTCACAGGGACGTCCATTCTGAAGAGCCACAACAAGATTGAAATCCTGATATTCATTGCCAAGGAATTCTTTTAGCTCATCCTGATGCTTTTTCCAGTCTCTCAATATATAAGCAAGAGTTTTTGGAATCCATACGCGGCGGATACTGCTGTCGGTCTTTGGCTTCTTTAAGACAACCCTTGTGGATGTATTTGGCATCAGCGGCGGAAAGATAAAGTAGATATCCTTTTTATCAAGAATCTCAATTGTCCGTTTCGATACTCTTAACAATTCTTTTTGAATATCTATATAAGTGTTGTCAGCTTTGATGTCTTCATCTGAAATATGCACCATATCCCAGGTCAGGCCAAGAATCTCCCCTTCTCTCATAGAACATGCAAAAGAAAGATTCATTGCAACATACAACTTTCCGTCTCTGCATTCATCGAGTGCTTTGGAAATAGTCTCTGCATCCCATATATCACGCTTTTTATACTTTATTTTGGGTAATGCATCTGAAAGCTCAAAAGGATTCTTTCCTACAAGCTCCCATTTCACTGCCTGCCTGAAAGCACAGGATAACAGTTTGAAGATTCGTTCAATCGTTTGTGGCGGCAAGTATTCACTTCTGGGCTGCTTATTTTGTACCATTACAGGTTTTGTCTTTTTAAGCGTGTTATAGTACTGATCTACATATTTCCGATTGATATTCTGGATTGGAGTCTTTCCAATGATAGGGGTGATATAATTACCGATCAGTGACACATTATTGTCATATGTGCTTATGCTCCATTTCTTCTCACCATATAAATTTACGAAGTCGTATAGAAAATCTTCCAGTGTTTGTGATGTAGGAGCGACAAAAACCCCCTGTTCCTGTTGGTTCTCAATCTCGATCTTACGTTTGTTGGCATCCTTACGGTTTGTAAATGTCTCCCATTTTTGCTTTTTCTCGCCGGATTCGGTTTCATAGTAGTAAACAACCGAATAATTTTTCTTACGCTTGATAATTGTAGCCATACGTTTTCTCCTTTTTATTGTGCTTCGCTATTCAGCCAGTCCTCAAAGGATCTCTTATTTATCCGTATGATTCTGCCGATTCGTTTTGAGATAAAGCAGTTTTCTTCACATAATTTGTATGCTAATTTTTTGCTTATACCTAAAATGACGGCAATTTCTTGTACGGAGTAGGTCGTTGATCCTCCTGGATGTACAGCAGATGTTTCTTGATTAGAATTTGCTGTCATATGTACTCCTTTCTTTTGACAGTATAGGTAACGTATAGCCAAAACTCCTCACATTTCTATTATAAGTCCCTTTTGCTGCCTTGTAAATTTCAAATTAATAATGTTGTTGATCTCCCAGAAGCCAGTTCCTATGCCCTTTTCGGCCACGTAGCAGGTGTTACTGTGTGATCTTTAAGCTGTAGGCGCGCATTTATGCACACTATCTACAGCACCCGGTATCAATCTCCTGGAAGATGTATGGAATTGTCAAGGTACGTGAAGGCATAAATAATATTTGATTATTTGTCCATCTATATAAGTAATAGTGTTGAAATTCGGGAGATTGGAAAATTTTAGAAAAAAGTTAAAATAAATCAAGAAATATTGAAAAAGGTCAAGAAAAAATCCGAATCGCCTGGAGGCAATCCGGTAAAATCCCTTATTATTCTTTGTTAGAAAGGCGTTTTAAGAGAGGAATGATCGTCATCATGTCATCTTCGTCTAACTTTTTCAGAAGGTCACAGGCTTTCTGGTACAGCGGAAGATTGTGTAATTCCTCGTCAAAGAACTGGTATGGTGTGATGTCAAAGTAATGGCAGATTTCGTAAAACTGGCTCATGGATGGCAGGGAACGTCCGGAGCTGATATTCTGGATATAGCTTTTGTTCTTCCCCAGATCCAGGCTCATCTGGTATTCTGATACATTTTTCTTAATCCGTAACTCCGTGATACGGTCTGCTACATACTTTTTATCCATTTTCTACACCTCGTATACTCATTTTATCCCATTTAGGTATGTAGAATTGCGGATTAAAATAGTTGTAAATGCCATATGCAGAAATATATGATTGATTATATCCGTATATTATGGATATAATACAAGAGAAGAAAGAAATTCACAAAATAAATGTGATAAACCGTGCTTTTTGGGATATGATGATTGTTGGAAGGAGTAGATGCGAGTGAAGGTAATCGGGACTGCCAAAGAGATTGAATGGCTGAAAGACGCTATACAGAACAACTGCGACCAGTGCCCTTATATGGAGTCCTGCAGTGAGTCTGCAAAACAGGATGACCGGCTGTATGGAAAGGTTCAGCATACTTGTAAAGATTTTCTGGGAGAGACCATAGAGTTTATCATAAAAAGTGATATATAGCATTGCATATTGTATATGTATAAATGAATAAACAATATATAGTATCAGCTTTGACGCTTAAAAAAATTTAATAAAAAAACCTCCCATTTTACGGGAAAATGCGAGATAATAGAATTAACCACAAAACTATTTTTTCGCACACCCATAAAAGAGAGGAGGTTTTACTATGAAGCAAGAATAAAAATCACAAGAAAAGAGGCCAGGGAACACCTGGAACAGTTTCACCTTGCCTGTAAACTAGTCAAACTAATCCGGCATTGTTTTCCAGACCTTTTGCCATTATTAAAGCAAATCCCGGATCCCCGGCATCAGAGTTATATTACATACCCAGGTGTGATACTTCTTATGACCCGTATCCTTTCTTCTCTATTTTACATCAACAGTATGCGCAAGACAAGTGAAGAATTCAATTCAGAGAACCTGATAAAAAATATCTGGATACTGTGTGGGGAAGAACCTGTCACAGAGGAACTTCCTTACTGGGAAACAATC
>CAJTAL010000105.1 GCA_910574285.1 Lachnospiraceae bacterium
ATATTTCTCCCCCTTTCTCTTGACTGTGGTTCCCCTGGTTCGATACTCCTGCACCCAATCTGGGTATGTTTTCCCTGTTTTTGGCATAATATCCTCCTTTCAAACATCATGTTTTTCCTGATTTCAACATATAGGTATACTACACCTATACTTATAGATATTATACCTCTACAACAGCAAAAAGTCGAGGGTAAGAAGCTATTCTGTATAACAGCTTTTACCCTCGATAAGTCCTATGTTCTGCCGCTTATTTATTTTTCTTCATGAAACAACCCTACTATCGGTTCCTGAATTAAAATTTTAATTTCTACTTCAAATCTTCCATGCAGAAATTAATCTTGAAAATGTAGCATTTAATCTTTCATACATATCTTGATATTCTCCTGCTCTTTGTCGTATCTTTTTATCGTTGTTCGGGTTTGGCGGAATCTGTTACCTTGAGTTTCTTAAAATGAATGCTTTTTAATCAGTTAGAATCCATTACTCTGAACCAGTAACCTGGGTCAGCCACGATTGGGCATTCCCTTGTATGTAAAATGCCTAGCGTCTAGGCAGGCACAAAGGACTTAGCGAGGTATTTCACGAGCTTAGTCCGCCTGACTGGTACGGCTTTGATGATACAACGTAAGCAGTAGCGGCTGTTTTGATTCGATTGGTATTGCCGATTCCTCCTACACGAGCTTCAGCCCCGACGGCGGTAAAGGAGGTACTTATGTCTCATTTAATACCTGGTAATCATAAACATCTCACCTTAGATGACAGGATCTATATTGAAAATAGCCTTGATGAAGGAAAGTCTTTCCGTGAGATCGCCAAATATCTCTGCAAGGATCCTTCCACGATCTCAAAAGATGTAGGACGGATTTTGCGGACATTCAAAATAAAAAGAATGTGGAGGTAACAGACAATGGCAAAGACAATTTTTGAGGAACTGGGTGGCAAATACGAGCGGCAAGGAGATTACTTAATACCGTGCTTAACTGTACCCGTCGAAGAAGAACAACCGATAGGTATATGGGGACAGCGGCATCTGGACTATCTGAAGCAGTACCGCAAGGTTACATACACCAATCTTCTCACAAGCGGAAAGCTGAACATTTACCTTGCCGACATTGACAGACAGGCGCAGGAACGCTTTGAAAGGCTCATAGAGGACATGAAACAGGCACAGGGCATAACGGAACGCCTAAAGGAAGAAAAGGCCTTAGAATGGGTAGGCCAAATCCAAAAGTTTAGATTTTTCCTGAAATCCAAACTTATATAAAATCCAAACTTTTCTGAAAACAGCTTGATAATTGGGGATTCTTGCCGGAAAAAGTTTGGATTTCGTTTCACAAAGTACAATACTCCAATTATGACAAAATGCGTAAAACATTGCTATTTAGCTCTGTTTCAATCAATTTATTCTCATTTCTGACAAGAGAAGTACAAAACAAAATCCAAACTTTTATATCAGAAAATGCCTTGAATAAAGGATTTACAGAGGAAAGTTTGGATTTCTTCTAAGTTTGGATTTTTGGACGGGTTAATAACATAAGGACTTGTGCAAGGGAGATTGTGAATAAGGAAATCATATATATAAATAATTGACGACAGAGTTTTTGAAAGCTCTGTCGTGTTTACTTTTAATCTTGACATCAATACGGATTCGTATTTTATAAAGAAAGGGAGAAGAAATGAACGATTATCGAAAAGAGGTATATCAGCTAATGCTTACAACCAACAGATGTATTGGCGTCTATTATGAAATTGCGAAAGAAATGGGGATAAAAGAAAACACATTGTTGTTATTAGATATACTAAGCGACCAAAAACAGCATTCTCAAAAACAGATATGTGAAGATTGGCATATACACAAGACAACACTGAACACAATTATAAAAGAGTGTGTCAGTGCGGGGTATATTATTCTTTTACCCCAAAAACAGTCAAAAGAAAAATTGATTTCACTTACGGATAGCGGACAGGTTTTTGCGGATAAAGTCACACGCAAAATGAAAAAGGCGGTGCAACACGCTATGGAAAAAATTCAGAATGAATTTTCAACAGATTTTATTGCCATTTTTGAAAAATATGTTGAATATTTAGAATATGAGTATAAAAAAACGGATAATAGGAACTTAATATTGAATTAGCAAATTTTCTTGAGGGAATTTTGTAAATTACTTTCATTGCCAACATTAGATTTGCGGTAAAAAGTACAAAATCAAAGAGGTACAGTATGGAGTTATATAAAAAAATAGATATGATCAACTTTGACAGAGCAGAATATTTTCAATATTTTATGAGTGTAGGCACAACGATTGAATTTACTGTAAAAGTAGATATTACAAAGACATTGGAAAAAAGTAGGGAGGAAAACACTCATTTGCAATCCCGCTTGTTGTTTCAGTTATACAAAATATTAAATAGCATTGAAAATTTCAAATATGATATTCTTGATGGAAATTTAATTATATGGGATAAGATAGTCCCTACTTTTTCAGCATTTAATGAGCAGACGAAATTATTTTTTACTCTATATGTCAAGATGAAAGAGGGATATCCTGCTTTTGATATGGAATATAAACAGACGCTAAAAAAATATGCAGGCTCAAATGTGATTGTTCCCCAAGAAATTTTACCTCAAAATGTATTTAATGTTTCATGTGTGCCGTGGCTGCATTTTGAACATTTTTCTTCAAATACAAGTAATGGAGATAATAAAATCATTAAAATGATTACTTTGGGAAAATATGCAGAAATGAATGGCAGATTTCTGCTCCCGCTTACGATACAGGTATCTCATGCCATTGTTGACGGTTATCATATATCGCTGTTTTTTAACAGATTGCAGGAAGAATTAAATATAGCTGAAGTTTAATTGCTGCACAGTATGAAAAGCTATAATACAGCAACTAATAGGAGAAATGTTTATGAAGTCAATCGTCAGTTTTGATTTGGATATGACACTGCTAAATCCCAGGGCACATCACATACCAGAAAGTGCTATGGAAGCTATTAGCAGGCTTCGTAAAAGCTGTTATATTGTTATTGCAACTGGACGGGATATGGATAATTATTTCAGCCGCCAATTTCGGGATATTATTCGTGTAGATGCGATTATACATAGTAATGGGGCGAAGATAACAATAGGAAATGAAGTAATCTATGAAACTTATATGTCGCCAAAACTGGTTGAAGCAATTTTGAGATTTGCAGAGGATGAGGACTTATCCGTAGGAGTTACTTTGGAAGATAACGACTATTTTACCCATATGGAACAGGTCATAGAACGTGATCGCAAAATTTGGGGCGAATTAAAAAGACAATATAAAGACCCATGGAAATTGATAGATAAAAGGATTTGCACTATGGCTTATGTAGGAGAGCCAGCGGGCATAAAAAAATTGGAAACGGAATTCCCAGAATTGAAATGTCCATTATGTGACGACATAAAAGGGGCTGATATAGTAGAAAAGCGTAATTCCAAAGCCAAAGGATTGCAATTTTTGTGTGATTATTTAGAAACAGATATAAAAAACGCTTATGCTTTTGGCGACAGTATGAATGATTTTGAGGTTTTACAAGCTGCCGGTACTGGAATCGCTATGGGAAACGCTGTTTCGGAGTTAAAGGAAATAGCTGATTATGTGACGGCAGACATTGAAGAGGATGGTATCTTCAAAGCGTGTAGATATTTTCATTTGATTTAAGAACAAGGAGAACAGTTTATGAAAAAAAGGGAAAGTATATCAAAAATTAAGTTATCAGATGTGCAAAAGGAAAAATTAAATGCTGAGATAAAGGCGTTCTATATTGCTGAACGTGGTGAAGAAATTGGCATGATTGAACTAATACAACTGTTGGATTTGTTTGAAGAAAAAATGGCGCCGATTATCTATAATAAAGCCCTTGATGACGCAAAAAATGGTTTACTCAAATGTTGGATAACATAGATTCTGATTATTATGCACTATATAAAAATGAAGATTGAGATAATGATTGATTAAAAAGGATTAGACTGATGGAAGTTAAATGGATTTTATGCCCTATATGCCAAAATAAAACAAGGCTTCAAATACGAAAAGATACAGAGTTAAAAAACTATCCTCTTTATTGTCCGAAATGCAGACATGAAACTTTAATTAAAGCAAAAAATTTTCAATTAACTGTAATAACAGAGCCAGACGCATAGACGCAGAGCCGATGAACAAGTGAGAATTATCGTTCGTTGGCTCTATTTTATTTCATAAGGTTTTAAGGCATTCGTCCACCATATAAAAAAACGGTGTTATGGTGGGCGGTATTGCTATGCCCGAAAAGACTTAACAGACACTCTCCAGACCTGTTTTAGAGTTTGGAGGTTTTTTATGTTCTTTTTTCGGGCAGTTATTCGTCTGCTTATACAACGTAGAGTTTATCCATACATAGCATATCGGGGATTGACAGGAAGCCAGTTAAAAAAATCCCTGCTTATGCAACGCTACTTCTCACCATGAAACCAGAAGTAGAATCTCCACTTAACAGAATATATATCCTATAACCGTAGAGGTCACAGAGCCTTTGCTGTCGCCAGATAAGGATGTTTTTATGTAGGATACAGTGTAACTCTATAAAAGGGATTACACTGTATTCGTTTGTTACGCCACAAATTTGAAGTCCTTTGGGTTGTTCCGTATTTCTGGGTGTGTAAAATAATCTGTGTAAATCATCACAGATTATTCGACACATCCATTTTTGTATAATGGATAATGAATTCGACAATACTGTGATTAGTTGGAAAA
>CAJTAL010000106.1 GCA_910574285.1 Lachnospiraceae bacterium
CTCTGGAGAGACTGCCAGGGACAACCTGGAGGAAGGTGGGGATGACGTCAAATCATCATGCCCCTTATGACCAGGGCTACACACGTGCTACAATGGCGTAAACAAAGGGAAGCGATCACGTGAGTGTAAGCGAATCCCAAAAATAACGTCTCAGTTCGGATTGTAGTCTGCAACTCGACTACATGAAGCTGGAATCGCTAGTAATCGCGAATCAGAATGTCGCGGTGAATACGTTCCCGGGTCTTGTACACACCGCCCGTCACACCATGGGAGTCAGTAACGCCCGAAGCCGGTGACCCAACCAGTTCTGGAGGGAGCCGTCGAAGGTGGGACCGATAACTGGGGTGAAGTCGTAACAAGGTAGCCGTATCGGAAGGTGCGGCTGGATCACCTCCTTTCTAAGGAAAAAAACTTTTTCCGGTTGGAGCGGCGTAGCTAAAGCGGAAAAAGAAGTAAGGGAGTTGTTGTCTATTGTTTAGTTGTCAAGGCTGTAAAAAGTGTTGACGGCAATGTCTGGTGGCGATGCGCTTAGGGGACACACCCGTACCCATCCCGAACACGATGGTTAAGCCTTAAGCGGCCGATGGTACTGCATTGGAGACGATGTGGGAGAGCAGGTGGCTGCCAGACTACAAAAATCTTAATAAAGACGACCGGAGGGAAGTCCGAATTTAGATTTTTGAGTCGTTCACCGAACGAATGTGAGGTGAACATACCCATACCCGCATTGAACCGGGAGTTAGATTTTCAAGTCGTTCGCTGAATGGATATGAAGCGAACATTCCTTGTAATAAATTTAACATAGATACAGGCAAAGACGAACAACAATTCGTCGACGCCAACCCAATCAGCAGGGCAGTGCTGTTAAGATAACTGGTTTTACCAGTGATTAGAGATTTGAAAGATGAGTGGAAGTTCTGGAATGAAAGTTCTAAAGCTCTGCTTTAGAACAACCTTCATACTAATTTCGTGAAAGACCTCACCAAGTATTCAGGTTTCTAATGACTGATAAAGCCGATAGTAATGGAATCAGTCAACATGTACCTTGAAAACCGCATACAAGAAAGAAAAGATGAAATATCTTAATCAAGACATCCGAGGTAATTGTTATAAACAGAGTAAATTTGTAATAATGGTTACACGAATTCGAGAAAACGAATAGAAAAAGGAAAAAAGCTTTCTAAGTCAGTTGGTCATGCTGATAAGGGCATATGGTGGATGCCTTGGCACTAAGAGCCGATGAAAGACGTGATAAGCTGCGAAAAGCTTCGGGGAGGAGCAAATATCCTACGATCCGGAGATCTCTGAATGGGGAAACCCACCTGAGAAAACCTCAGGTATCCTTAACCCAATCCATAAGTTAAGGAAGGGAACCCGGTGAACTGAAACATCTAAGTAGCCGGAGGAAGAGAAAGAAACATCGATTCCCAAAGTAGCGGCGAGCGAAATGGGAAGAGCCCAAACCAGGGTGCGAGCACCCTGGGGTACGGACCGCAGTTATGATCCAAGAGTTTTAGCAGAACGGTTTTGGGAAAGCCGGCCAGAGAGGGTGAAAGCCCCGTAAGCGAAAAGACGAATGGCAGAGCGGGATCCAGAGTACCACGAGACACGTGGAACCTTGTGGGAAGAAGCGGGGACCACCCCGTAAGGCTAAATACTCCTTAGTGACCGATAGAGCAAAGTACTGTGAAGGAACGGTGAAAAGAACCCCGGGAGGGGAGTGAAAAAGAACCTGAAACCATATGTCTACAAACTGTGGAACATCAATAAAGATGAACCGCGTACTTTTTGTAGAACGGTCCGGCGAGTTGCCCGGGCTGGCGAGGTTAAATCCTAGAGGGATGGAGCCGAAGGGAAACCAAGTCTTAAAAGGGCGTAAAGTCAGCCAGGACAGACCCGAAACCGGGTGACCTATCCATGTCCAGGATGAAGTTGCCGTAAAAGGCAATGGAGGTCCGAACCCACATCCGTTGAAAAGGGTGGGGATGAGGTGTGGATAGGGGAGAAATTCCAATCGAACCCGGAGATAGCTGGTTCTCCTCGAAATAGCTTTAGGGCTAGCCTCATACAAGTCTGACGGAGGTAGAGCACTGAATTTCCTAGGGGGCGTCAAAGCTTACCGAAGAATATCAAACTCCGAATGCCGTAGAGATGGTGTATGGGAGTCAGACTGCACGAGATAAGTTGGGCAGTCAAAAGGGAAAGAGCCCAGACCTACAGCTAAGGCCCCAAAATGTGTGTTAAGTGGAAAAGGATGTGGGATTTCGAAGACAACTAGGATGTTGGCTCAGAAGCAGCCATACATTCAAAGAGTGCGTAATAGCTCACTAGTCGAGAGGTCCTGCGCCGAAAATGTCCGGGGCTGAAACACACTGCCGAAGCTTAGGAACCAGAGATGGTTGGTAGAGGAGCATTGGATACAGGAGGAAGCAGTACCGGTAAGGAGCTGTGGACAGTATCGAAGAGAGAATGCCGGAATGAGTAGCGAGAGGAAGGTGGGAATCCTTCCGGCCGAATATCTGAGGTTTCCAGGGTAAAGCTGATCTGCCCTGGGTAAGTCGGGGCCTAAGGCGAGGCCGAGAGGCGTAGTCGATGGAGAGCAGGTGGAGATTCCTGCACCACAATATAACAGAACTGTGGGGACACACGTGGAGAGCATGAGCCGGGAATGAAGAGACCGGTGCAAGCGTGGTAGGAGATGTATAGGCAAATCCGTACATCAATCTGAAGACGTGATGCGGACCGAACAAGAGTAGGGAAGCATGTGAGCCATGTGTCAAGAAAAGCCGCTATTGTTTATATTGTGCCCGTACCGGAAACCGACACAGGTAGATGAGGAGAGAATCCTAAGGCCGACGGGAGAAGCATTGTTAAGGAACTCGGCAAAAAGACTCCGTAACTTCGGGAGAAGGAGTGCCGGTGAGAGCCGGCCGCAGAGAATAGGCCCAAGCAACTGTTTAGCAAAAACACAGGTCTGTGCGAAACCGGAAGGTGAAGTATACGGGCTGACGCCTGCCCGGTGCTGGAAGGTTAAGGGGAGAGGTTAGCGCAAGCGAAGCTTTGAACTTAAGCCCCAGTAAACGGCGGCCGTAACTATAACGGTCCTAAGGTAGCGAAATTCCTTGTCGGGTAAGTTCCGACCCGCACGAAAGGCGTAATGATTTGGGCACTGTCTCAACAATGCACCCGGTGAAATTGAAGTACCAGTGAAGATGCTGGTTACCCGCGCCAGGACGGAAAGACCCCATGGAGCTTTACTCCAGCTTGATACTGGGACTCGGTATTGCATGTACAGGATAGGTGGGAGGCAAGGAAATGGTGACGCCAGTTGCCATGGAGCCGCTGTTGGGATACCACCCTTGTGGTACTGGGTTTCTAACCAGGGGCCGTAAGCCGGTCCGGGGACAATGTCAGGTGGGGAGTTTGACTGGGGCGGTCGCCTCCGAAAGGGTATCGGAGGCGCTCAAAGGTTCCCTCAGAATGGACGGAAACCATTCAAAGAGCGCAAAGGCAGAAGGGAGCTTGACTGCGACACCGACGGGTGGGGCAGGTACGAAAGTAGGACTTAGTGATCCGGTGGTATAAAGTGGGATTGCCATCGCTCAACGGATAAAAGCTACCCTGGGGATAACAGGCTTATCACTCCCAAGAGTTCACATCGACGGAGTGGTTTGGCACCTCGATGTCGGCTCATCGCATCCTGGGGCTGAAGTAGGTCCCAAGGGTTGGGCTGTTCGCCCATTAAAGCGGTACGCGAGCTGGGTTCAGAACGTCGTGAGACAGTTCGGTCCCTATCCGGCGCGGGCGTAGGATATTTGAGAGGAGCTGTCCTTAGTACGAGAGGACCGGGATGGACTGGCCGCTGGTGGATCTGTTGGCTGATCAAGGCCATGGCAGAGTAGCCAAGCCGGGAGGGGATAAACGCTGAAGGCATCTAAGCGTGAAGCCCCCCTCAAGATGAGATATCCCTACTGATAAGGTAGTAAGACCCCTTGAAGACGACGAGGTAGATAGGGCGGAGGTGGAAGTGCAGTAATGTATGGAGCTGACCGCAACTAATCGGTCGAGGGCATGACCAAAGGTGGATAGGTAAAAGAATGGATGATAGATTTCTTGTATGCAGTTTTGAAGGTACCTGTAAAAAGTAAATAATCCTCGATAGCTCAATGGTAGAGCACGCGGCTGTTAACCGCGGGGTTGTTGGTTCGAGCCCAACTCGGGGAGTTGGGAAAGTTCTGTAAGCATTAGTGTTTGCAGAACTTTTGTTAAATTGTGTGAAATTGTTGTAGGGTTGTTTCATGAAGAAAAATAAATAAGCGGCAGAACATAGGACTTATCGAGGGTAAAAGCTGTTATACAGAATAGCTTCTTACCCTCGACTTTTTGCTGTTGTAGAGGTATAATATCTATAAGTATAGGTGTAATATACCTATATGTTGAAATCAGGAAAAACATGATGTTTGAAAGGAGGATATTATGCCAAAAACAGGGAAAACATACCCAGATTGGGTGCAGGAGTATCGAACCAGGGGAACCACAGTAAAGAGAAAGGGGGAGAAATATTATCTATACAAGCGAACATCAAGGCGGGTTCCCGGAAAGAAATATCCCCAGCCTGTAGATACTTATATTGGAGTAATCACTCCAGAAGGAGTACTAAAATCAGATAAGAAGAAAG
>CAJTAL010000107.1:0-1792 GCA_910574285.1 Lachnospiraceae bacterium
CATAGAGCAATCGAATGATTTGATAGTCAACATGCCCTGAATACAAAAACCGGGAAATGGGGAGATGCTTCTCCAGTTAAAGAGATTATCGCACAGATTTCGGGACTTGTAAAAACGCTAGATTATTCATCGCTTACTTTTATAAGGAGTACCTGCAGAAATGCAGATACCAGGATGTATACCATAAAGCATTGGTGTACTGCCTGGGGATTGGTCAGGATACTAGGGTAAATGTGAACAGAATTTATGATTTTAAAACAGGATGCGTGAAAACGGAATGCCTGCGGGAAGGATGGCAGACCAGCGGAAGTGCGAAAATTGTACGGATGGCATTTAACCTCTATTGTAATGGAACGCCAAGTGTCTATGATACGGAGGATGTGGATGAACAATTAAAGGAGTTCCGTTGTTATACAGTGGAAGATTTATTCTGCTGCGGCTATGCCAGATACTTTTGGGAGGCAGTCAAGCTCCGCTATCCGGAATACTGTTTTTACGTGGATATGGAGGATTTATATGCTTAAAATCAGGATGCAGGGGACAAAGAAAGACCTTCACTGGTTCCGGCGGCTTTTGGAGCGGCATGAAGGCGTGGATGTGAAAGAAGTGTCGGAACCATTTGCAAACAAAGGGACAAATAAGTATTTCCGTGTATATGCGGAAGTGGAAAGAACAGAAAAATAGATTGGAGAATCAGGAGGAAAGTATATATGTGCAGAGTGATCGCAGTAGCAAACCAGAAAGGCGGAGTCGGCAAGACTACAACGTGTGTGAATTTAGGGATTGGGCTTGCCAGGGCAGGCAAGAAAGTATTGTTGGTAGAGGCAGATGCGCAGGGCAGCATGGCGGTGAGCCTGGGGATTGCGGAGCCGGACGAGCTGGATGTGACGTTAGTGAACATCATGGAAAAGGTAATCAACGACGAGGATGCAGAGTTAGGTGAGGGCATTATCCACCATGAGGAAGGGATTGATTTTATCCCGGCAAATATCGAACTGGCAGGCTTGGAAACGGCCTTGGTAAATGTTATGAGCAGGGAAACGATACTGCGCCAGTATCTCAACAGCGTAAAAGGGGAGTATGACTTTGCGATTATTGATACCTTATGTGGTTATCCACATAAACAATCTAATGCGGAGTAAATTATTATGCGGAGTAAACCGCTGAATTCATTCATTTCGCTGTGATTGTGTCGTATTATACTCTGCATAATAATTCTCCATTCTGTTGATCTCTTTAAATCATTTCCTTTAACCAATCAAGGAGTTCTTCTCTCTTTTTATCTTTGTATCGGCTTTCTGGAATGATTTTTTCGCTTGCCTTTTCAAGAGCTTCTCTTTTTGCGGCAGAATCAGCTTTCGCATATATTTCTGTTGTTTTGACTGATTCGTGCCCCAAGAAATCGCGGATATAAATCAGATTTACATTTGCCTGCACCAAATGCATCGCTTTACTGTGGCGAAAAATATGAGGTGTCACATTTAAGATGGCTATTTCAGGGTGACTAACCTGAGCCTTTGCCACATATTTCGATATCACATATTCGACTCCGGATCTCGTCAGTTTCTGTTTCATTTTATTCACAAACAGGTACTGATCCGGCACTGTGATGCCATAGTTACTTGTATACTTTTCTATCAGCGCTCCCGTATCCGGCATCAATGGCACGATTCTTGCCTTGTTTCCTTTTCCTGTAAGCGTAACAGTTGCAGGTTTTGTAAAGCGGATGTCTTTCAGTTTTAAATCTACAAGTTCCTGGACTCTTGCCCCGGAATCATATAAAAGTGAAAGC
>CAJTAL010000107.1:1828-4493 GCA_910574285.1 Lachnospiraceae bacterium
GAGTATTTCCTGACATTTGGACATGTACCGGGGATCTTCTACCGCGATATATCTCATCAATGCATGAATGACTGTAAGTCTATGATTCCTTGTACTAACAGCACAGCCTTTGTTTTCTTCCAGCCATAACAAATAGACTTCAACCATTTTTCTTGAAATCTGATCCATTGTTAACTTCTCTGGTTTAATCTTTAATTCATCACGACAGTACCGCAAAAATACAATAAAGGCATCTCTGTATGACCTGATAGTGTTGGGGCTTGCTCCTATCTGCAGAGGAAGGTATCTCGTGAGATAGTCAGTAAGATAATCCGATAAATATTTTTTACTCATCTGCATCCCCTCCCTTGATCATGTCATTGTATAATGGTGTGAGTGCATCAATTATCCGATCATAGGAGTCTGCTGTTAAGCGGAGGTATTTCTCTGTGCAGTTGATATTTCTATGCCCCATGTATTCCTCAAGATATGGTATGGAAACATACATATCAATTCCTTGAGCAGCCATTCCCTCAAGTGCATGAACTGCAAATGTGTGCCTTAAGTCGTGCAGACGGGGAAGCTTTCCGCTTGCCGTACATGGAATACCGGCTTCTTCAAGCAGCTTCTTATACTTCTGAAGTATAGAGTTCGGCCGGTAAGCCTTACCCCATCGGTTTCTGAATAGAAGACCGGTATCATTTTCCGAGTATCTGACCGCGTTCATATAGTTCCTTAAGCATGCGAACAGGGACTCCGACATAGGCACTAAACGTGTGTTATTGTATTTTGACTGTCTTACCGTAATCACTTTATCTGTAAAATCTATATCAGATATCTTCAGGGATAAGGCCTCAGATATTCTCAAACCGCAGCAATAGAGCAGTCTGATGAGGAAAGGGTAAACATTGTACATATTAGGCGAACGATAAGCATACGGAAGGCTGTCTGCCGCCTTTAACAGACTGCAAATCTGTTCCCTTGTGAAAATATATGGAACAAATGAACACCTTTCATGCTGATGTTCCGGAAGAACATATGCAGGAACACCAATGCTGTTCAGATATGTTGCAAGCTGCCTTATCAGTGCTTCTCTACGCATTTGAGTCATAGGCTGTTCACCTTCTCTCTTAGCAGCAAATCCAAGAACCAATTCTTTTGTCAGATTTATAGTGTCATCTGCGGCATGCTCATTCAGATATCGGTTCAATTCCCTGATTGCACGGACGATTCTTCCCTCGTATTTATATCCAAGGCTTCGTCTGTATTCTATAAAGGCGATACACGTATCTCCATATGAACCATCGAATCCAGCCATCTCTTTTTCACTCATACCTCGGCACCTCCAATGCGACTTTTCTTAATCCTTCTAAATCGATTTTGATATATATCCCTGTCGTATCTGTATATTTATGCCCTAATACATTTGAGATCACAGGAATAGGGACCTCACTTCTAAGCATGTTGCTTGCTAAAGAAGAACGCATGGAATGCATCCCATGCTTCTGGTCCTCTTTAAAAGTAATTTCTGCACGCTTAAAATATTTTTGCAGCATTTCATGGAAATTTCTGTGTTCAAAGGGTTTCACAGGCGCCCGGTTGCTGACCAATACTTCTCTATAATCACATTCGGGACGTGCGTTTTTTATATAATCGATAAGAGCCATAAGCAATTCATCACTAATGGGTAATGAAACATATTCACCGGTTTTAGACTGTACAAAACCAATAGTTTTCCTTTTCCAATCAATGTCATCCAGAGTAAGCCGGCATATATCGATACACCTCATTCCAAGGGTTGCTGCCAAGAGGAGAATCAGGTAATCTCTTTTCCCATACAACGTTTCGGTATTGATGCTTTGAAGCAGTTTTGTTATACATTCCGGCGTGAAATACGAAGGATATGAATTCTTGGTGTGAATTGAAATAACCGGAAACATCTGAGCTAAATCCTTACTGCACAGTTCCTTTTGGCTCATATAAGCGAGAAGGCTCCTAAGCAAATACTGATAAGCCTCTTTTGTCGTTATAGAGTAGTAGGATCTGCTTGCCAAAAATCCATATGCATGCTCGGACCGTATGTCGCTGGTATTTTTTATCCCGATGCTTTCGAAATACTTAAATACTTTTCTCGCAGAAAATTCCTTGCCCTTTAAGGTTGTATCCTTAAGTCCTCTTTCTGTTTCATGTGCAATGTAGCCATCTAAAACACCCTCAAAATATTCAAGTCTCATGTCTTTTGAAAGTCGTTTTTTCTGGCGGATTTCACCGTACAATTGAAATTCGTACAACATCCATATGTGACGCTGGAGATAATTCTCAGCCATTGTCAGATTTTCAAAATCAACCCACTTATGCTTGTGATGTTCTAACAGAAACTGCTTTCCAAGATCAAGTGAAAAATAATCAATCTCCTTCTTTCTGCAGTACTTGATAAAGACTTTATAATAAGCCAAGTATCTTTCCCGGGTACTTTCTTTGTAGCCAATGAGCTTAAGATGATCCATCAGCCCATTTACTAATTCTTCAATAGTTACCTCGTGTTGCTCCATATAGGAACCCCCTTTCTGTGATTTGTAAGAGGTATTCTATATGGAATATTATGCTGAGTAAACAGAAAGAAAATCATAGGTTTTATTAATGATTGCAGATAGTTACTCTGCATAATATTTAACTCCGCATTAGA
>CAJTAL010000108.1 GCA_910574285.1 Lachnospiraceae bacterium
AGAACTTGATTATAAACAAATCTTGAATCACATCATTCACTTGTCAGTCAAAAAGATTATCCCACAGATTTTAGAATATGTAAAACCGGTAGGTTATTCATCGCTTACGTTTTGCGGACTGCGGAAAGGTGAAATCTATGGCCCGAAATTTTCCGACTTTGATTTAGAACATCGTAGTGTGAAAATCAGCAGACAGATTGTTGCAAACCCCATCATAAAAAAGGGGAGCAGGATTGAAGAAAACACTTTAATCGAACGTGATCCCAAAACGTCCAACAGTTTCCGGGTACTGCGTGTACCGGAGGTCATTATTACAGAGCTGGAGAAAAGAAAATGTCTGATAGATATATATAAAGAAAAGATGCAGGAGGCTTTTATTGATAACGATTATATCAGTTGTCAGGCAAATGGAAAGGTACATAGCCTGTCTGCCATGAACAATGCTTTGACGAAGCTGTGTGTGCGGAATGGGCTTCCTGCCGTAACCGTGCATGGACTCCGTCATATGTTTGCCACCATTTTGGTGGAACAGGGTGTTCCTCTTGCGAAAATATCAGGGTTGTTGGGACACAGTTCTGTCAATACAACCTTTGAATATTATTGTGACGTCATGGATGAGAAAGAAAAGATTATTGCCTTTATGAATGACGCTTTTATTCCTGAAGGCAGGGAAGGGACGGGATAACATGGAATTTGATTTAAAATTACAGCAGTTTGTGGACTGGAAGGTTTATAACGTCACGCCGATTAAGAATAAGTTTGGTTATCGTGTGGTGCTGATTTATGCGGACGGGACAAAAATACCGCAGCAGAAATCCGGGTTTGCTACAAAGAAAGCGGCGAATACGGACAGGGACAAGACGCTGGGCGAATTATGTTCAGGCACATATGTGGTATATACCAGCGTAAAAGTGAAAGACTTTATGCTGTTCTGGCTTGAAAAAGAAATGCGCCCACGCATTACAAGCGGCTCCTATGAAACTTATTCCAATATCGTCAATAACCATGTGATTCCGGCGATGGGCAACATCAGAATGACGGAAATCAAACGGAGCCATATCCAGAGCCTTTATTATGAAGAAGCGGCTGCCTCGACTTCTATTGCAAGGCTGGTAAAAACGGTGATGAACACGTCCATGCAGTATGCTGTGAATAAGAAAATCATTTCCATAAATCCAACGATTGATGTGGCTTTGCCAAAACAGGTAGAGAAGAAAGCCTATCATACCCGGAACATTGATACACAAAAGACGCTGAATATGGAGCAGGTTTTAACGCTCATTGAAGCGAGCAGGGAAACGCCAATCCATATGCAGATATTATTTGCCGTGCTGTTGGGATTGAGGCGGTGTGAAATCAATGGTGTAAAATATTCGGATATAGATTATATCAACCGGACATTGAAAGTGCAGCGGCAGTTAGGCAAGAAACCAAACACGACTGCCGGGGACTTCCCGACTAAGACGTTTACAAAGCAGGAAATCGGATTGAAAACGCCGTCCAGCTACCGAACCATCCCCATACCGGATTATGTATTTGAAGCAATTCTGGAAGAAAGAAAAGTGTATGAGAAGAACCGCAGAAGGCGGTCAGGCACATTTCAGGATTTGGATTTTATCTGCTGTTCCACCTATGGGCGTCCGAGAAGCAAAGATTTTCACTGGAGACATTATAAGAAGCTGTTGGAGGACAATGGGCTGCCCGATATAAGGTGGCATGATTTGAGAAGTACCTTCTGTACCATCTTATTAAAGAATAATTTCAATCCCAAAGCGGTATCACAGCTAATGGGACATGCGAAAGAAATCATTACCATAGATGTTTACGGAGATACCGCCGAAATCATCGAGGGCTGCTTAGATGATCTCCAGCCGTTTATTAATGAAGTAATCCCGAAGGAAGAATGTGAAAGCGGTACAGATTTTTCAGAAGATAATTATATAGAACAAATCAGGGAGTTTCTTGCATGAAAATAAGATACTGGCATAACTGAATGGCATAAAAAGATATAAAAAAGTACAGAACAAAAGTTCGATTTTGGTTTGTACTTTTTTTGACTTATGTGGTATAATGAAAAACCAAATGACTGGATAATACTATCTGTACTGGCTGGTGTTATTCAGTGTTGTTTCGTTTTAAAAATACGGTTTTGTGACCTGCATTCGTGTAATTGCTATTTTAACGCTTATTCGCCAGCTTTGCAAGCCCATTTTACACGAATCGAAAATCAAATTACACGAATTTCGGGCGAATAAGCAAACTTTTTTCGGTCACAAATTGGAGGTTTTCATATGCCAGAGTTCAAATTACAAGCCCCCTACAAGCCCACAGGCGACCAGCCGCAGGCCATTGCCGAGCTGGTCAAAGGCTTCAAGGAGGGCAACCAATTCCAGACTTTACTAGGGGTTACGGGTTCCGGCAAGACATTTACGATGGCGAATGTCATTCAGGAATTGCAGAAGCCAACGCTCGTAATCGCCCACAATAAGACGTTGGCAGCACAGCTCTATGGAGAATTCAAGGAGATGTTCCCGGAGAATGCAGTAGAATATTTTGTCTCCTACTATGAAAAGGGCGGAAAATGTGGGTTATTTGGTGGTGATTTGTCCATTTATGCGTCCTTAGAGGCGTCATAACGGACAGAATGGCACTGGCTGGATGTGGTGAAAATAGATGGATAGGTGACTTTATTCGTGTAATTAGGTGGGTGTGGAATATTGGCCAGAGATAGTGGAAAGAGAAAAGTAGAGCAGCGTGTTTTGATAAAGCAATAGGTGTATATATTTTTTAAATTTATGCGAGGGGATTTTGTTTTATATTCTTTGTAGGAGATGATATGACGAAAGTAGATAAGGCTGGATTTGTGAAAATGTTTTATCTTTCATATTATAAATAATAGAATGTAAGAAAGAAGTGTGATAAAATAAGAAAAGAAACTGTCTTTCATTTCGGAGAATATATAAAACGAAGGGAATAAATAAACTGATATCTAAAGAGTGAATGGAATGACATTATGATATCAGAATAAATGATTTTCATATAATAGCAAAGAAATGCCAAAAGTTTTATGGAAGAATAGGAGTGGCGATTTTGACAACAGTGACCATGGAATTACCAGATGAGATGATATCATTAGTAACTTCACAAGATAAAGAAGAACAGCTTCTGAGAAATGCTATGATGTTATATCCATATATATGGCAAGAAAGAATTTCACTTGGAAGAGCAGCAGAAATACTTAGTGTTTTTAAGATGGATCTTATTGTTTTGTATGGAAAAATGGGTTTGTCCTATATAGAAATGTCAGATGAAGAAATTAACGAAGAGTTAAAAACTGTTAGTTATTTGAAAGAAGTGATAGCATGATAGTGATTTCAGATACAACACCAATCATGAAAGATCAGGGTTATATTATACTGTAGTTAAAAGAAGGAAGGAGTAGGTCTTATGCCGATGAATATCCAATCATTGCTATTCGGGTACCTTGCCGAAATACAGCAAATATATAAATCACATTTAAAGAGTGTGATTTTATATGGCTCTTATGCCAGAGGGGACTATACCGTGGATTCTGATATAGATATCATGATATTAGTGGATTTGCCAGATGAAGGTATGGATAAATATGCAGATGCATTAGCGGAAGTAGGGTTTGAGTATAATGTTGCATATGGAATTTGGATTATGCCGGTTGTAAAGAATAAAGAGCATTTTAAACACTGGGTACAAGCTTATCCTTTTTATGAAAATGTTCAGCGAGAAGGGGTGATGCTTTATGAAGTTGCCTGATTCTATGGATGTTGGAACAAGAATGGATGTGGCTATGCATCGGATACAAGTGGCAAAGGAAGATTTAGAGACGGCTTATCTTACCTTTAATGCAGGGCAGTTTCGAGGGGCGAATAACCGAGCATATTACAGTATCTATCATACAATAAGTGCTGTGCTTGCTAAAGAAGGAGTCGCTTTCAAACGTCATAAAGATACATTGGGCTATTTTAACAAAATGTATATCAACACAGAGACATTTCCGAGAGAATTAGGAAGAAAAATTGTGAAGGCAGAAGAGATACGTCATGCCAGTGATTATGATGCTTTCTACATTGCTTCGAAAGATGTGACAGAGCAACAGATAAAGACAGCAGAGACATTATTAAAATTGGCAAGTGAATATCTAGAAATTGAAAAAGAGTAGAGCGGTTGAGGCTTTGATTGCTATTTGTTAATCAAAGCTTTTTTGTTAGGAAAAGTAAGGGGAATAGCATATGCTAAATGTATGTTGACGGTTATGCTATGGTAAAAAAATATAATTGATGATATAATTTGGGTGTGTAAAATAATCTGTGTAAATCATCACAGATTATTCGACACATCCATTTTTGTATAATGGATAATGAATTCGACAATACTGTGATTAGTTGGAAAAAA
>CAJTAL010000109.1 GCA_910574285.1 Lachnospiraceae bacterium
AATGTGCAGAAGCGTTTCCGGATAATGTGGCTGGAGAACTACATCAATTTTATATGGTGCTAAAATAATCTGAAGATTGGCTGCTCTTTTAATCTGGAAAACAACACTCTTTACCAACTGGACGAATTTCTTTACATCAGAGTTATGCTCTTTGGCTGCCTGTATCTGCTTGTCTAAAACGGCAATTTTTTCTTTCAGCGTCTTTTTTTCTTCCTCATAGCCGGAAGTCATAAAAACAAACTGTTCATCAGAAAGTTTTCCTAAAGCGTTATCTTCATACAGTTTGCGGAAAACAGTGTCAATTTCCCTTAGCCGTGTCTGTGCCGTAGAAAGTTCTTTCTGTTCCTGTGCTGCCGTCTTTAAGGCTTCTTGGCTGCCTAACTCCGTAGCAGTTTTGATAAACTCCTTTTCATGCTGTTTCACAAAGGAAAGCACCCTCTGCATATCCGCAAGCACAAGCTCCGTGATAACAGATTTGCGGATATAGTGTGTAGAGCATTGTGTCATTTTTCTTGGGCGGTTGCGGTAGTTGCCGCAGGTGTAGGCGTGTTTGCGTTCGGGTATGCTTACGCCCTGCTGCAGATACATCTTGTACCCGCAGTCGCCGCAGAACAGAAGCCCGGAAAAGAGGTCTATTTCCTCTGATTTTGTGGGGCGGTGTCTTGTGGCAAGCCTTTTCTGTGCAAGTTCAAAAGTTTCTTCATCAATCAGCGCTTCATGCGTGTTTGGGAAAAAATAACGCTTTTCTTCCGGGTTCTTCTTTGTCTTTTTTGATTTGTAAGATACCTTGTAGGATTTCCCTGTAATGGTATGCCCTAAATATTCTTTCCTTGCAAGCATATCATAAATTGTCTTGTCCGGCCATGAATAAGGTATCAGCGAAGCGTTGTGATACCGTGTCTGCCCGGTACGCTGGAAACGTAACGCACCGACTGTCAGCACCTTATTATCGGCAAGCCATTTCTGAATGTCACATAGACGCTCGCCTTTGACGTAAAGGGCAAAAATCTGTTTCACAATATGGGCGGTTTCGGGGTCGGGTATCAGATGGTTTTTATCGTCTGGGTCTATCAGATAGCCATACGGACATTCCCCGTTGACACGTTCCCCTTTCTGTGCCTTTGCCTGTTTGACTGCACGGATTTTCTTGCTTGTGTCCCTTGCGTAAAACTCATTGAACCAGTTCCTTAACGGTGTAAATTCGTTGTCGTCCCTTGCGGTGTCAACACCATCATTGATAGCAATATACCTTACCTCATATTCGGGGAAAATAATTTCTATCAGCTCCCCGGTTTTTAAGTAGTTGCGCCCAAGACGGGAGAGGTCTTTTGTTATGACTGTCCCGACGTGTCCGGCTTCTACCTCATGCAGCATTGCCTGTAAGCCCTCACGTTCAAAGCTCACGCCCGATACGCCGTCATCAACAAAAAATTTTGTGTTAAGGAAATGATGTTCTTCTGCGTACTTCTGCAAAATCATTTTCTGGTTCTGTATGCTGCCGGACTCCCCGGCCTGTAAGTCCTCTTGGCTAAGCCTGCAATAGAGGGCAGTAATTTTGTCTGGCTGTAACATGGTCTGCTCCTTTCCGACAGTCAGACAAAAGGTATAATGTACTTACAGGTATTATACCACATTCCGCCGTCAAAGCCAATATGTATTATCAGCAGAAACGCCGTCTTACGGCGGTTTCCCGCATATCTTTCTTAATCAGTTTCTCAACTTTTTTATCTAAAGTTTCCGTTGCTTTTTCGCTTTGTGCGGAAACTACAAAATATGTAACGGCACCGATTTTATGCTCGGTAGTAGTGTGTATGGTTTTTCCCATAAATTCACTCCTTGCATTGTCCATTATTTTATTCTATGGGGAAACAGGATTGTCCTATTACTGTTTTCCTCACTGTATCGGTGTGTAAGAATGGGCGAAACGGACGGCTTGGCAGCTCCACGGGACTTGCACCCCTCTCATTCCTATGAGTAGCCGTGTCATACGGGTGTATCATTATGCCAATGTGCGGGTCATGGCGGCGGCAGTTTCCACATTGCCGCTGCGGTTCGCTGATAATGTATCGCTCGCCCCTTGCCGGGGGGTCTTGGCGTATCAGCCCGCAGGCTCGCCGCACATTGAACGTGTCCGTTTGCCCTATGCTGCGCCGTGCGCTTTCTTTGTCAAGGTTCTTGCGGCTTGTCAGCCCGCAAAGGCACACCATATTGATGTACTTTTGCGGAATGGCAAGAAGCGGCGGGCGGTCAGCCCGCCCGTGCTTTCCTGTTTCCAGTGGGAAAGAGTATCTGTCGTTATGCCACCTTAAAGGTTGGGATTTTTGCTATCAGCTTGGTTTCCAGTCGGCGGCGTAATTCTTCGTCAATGTAGACAACGGGCTTTCCCTGCTCGTCATACATGGTTCTGGTTGACAGTGCGGAAATGAAGCCTGCAAAGTGTTCCAGTACCACGTTGATAGCGTCCACGTTGCCGGAAACAGCCGACACAATGACGGGGTAAGGCAGCAAGCCGCCCGGCGTTTTTTTCCTGCTCTTATTCATCAGCATAGCCCTCCATGATTTTTTTCAGTTTCCGCAGGGCGTTCTTCCTGCGGTGTGCTACCGTCCTGCGGATAAGGTTCAAATGCCCCGCTATCTCCTTGTCGGTCATATCCGCAAAATAAGATAGCAGGATAATTTGAAGCCTGTCCTGCGGCAAGGCTTTCAGTGCTTCGGCTAACAGTTCATCAGCAACGGCGACTTCAAAGCCCATAATCTCAAAAAGGTATGTATCTTGGAAATATTTATCCCACATGGCAAACCGTTCTACGGTGTGCGGCGGCAGTTCGCAAAATAAAACTTCACGCTCCCCCTGCTGGTTCAGTTCCCTGTGATAGTCGTTCCTCTCGTTCTTTAATATCTGCTTGCAGAAGTATTCAAAGGTGCGCTGCTTGTGTTCGTTCTGTGAATGGGGCTTCACGCTTCCACCTCCCTTTTGCTCTTGCCAGAGCCGGGAATTTTTACCCCTCTATTACTTACTACGGGAAAAATGAAAATTTTGGCAATGTTTTTGAAAAAAATTTTAAAAAATTTTCAAAAAACATAAAAATGCCCGGCTGTGGTCTGTGTTCAGTCGGGTGTGCATTGGGTTCTCTTTTCTTGGGTGGGTTGCGGTTTCTCCCGCCGTGGCGTTTGTGACTGTGGGCGGGAAAATTCTTTCTGTGGCTTGTCCCTTTCCTGTAAAAAATGTTACAGGCTCAATATCACGTTTCTATCAGTTTTGTATCACGATTGTATTAAGACTTTCTGCAAAGAAAGACATTTTACGCAAGAGGGGAAAAAGAAAAACGCCGCCGTGGGGAAGCCCTGCGGCGGCAGAAATAAAGGGATTGCGGGAAAGGAAAAGCAGCCGGAACTGTCCCGGCTGCCCGTGTGTTTTTTGTCGATTGTTTCAGAAAAGGTTATCATCTTCGGTATGCTCCATTATATCCTCAACATTGCAATGCAGAATGTTACATAGTCTGTCTATGGTGTTGGTCTGTACGTTTTTATTCTTCCGCAATCTATCCAGTTGGGAACGGTTTACATTGTGGTATGTGTAGAGGTCATATTGCGTCACGCCCTTTTCTTTCATGGTTTCCCAAAGACGGTCATATTTTATCATTTTTTCGCCTGCCTTTTTTCAGATTGGTACTTGTATAAAGTCAATTATCCATGTAAAATTATCTCTATGATAGTGTTCGCATAATGACACTATACAATTCACGAAAGGAGATAAAGGAAATGGGGATTGACGATTTTAAGGATTGGCTCTTTGACATACTGAATGATTTGGATAGTGACATTTTGGCAGACATCAAGCTAGACGACACGGCAAACACATTTAAGTTAATCGTAAGCGATGAATAATCTAGCGTTTTTACAAGTCCCGAAATCTGTGCGATAATCTCTTTAACTGGAGAAGCATCTCCCCATTTCCCGGTTTTTGTATTCAGGGCATGTTGACTATCAAATCATTCGATTGCTCTATG
>CAJTAL010000110.1 GCA_910574285.1 Lachnospiraceae bacterium
TTCATTAAGAACTTGATTATAAACAAATCTTGAATCACATCATTCACTTGTCAGTCAAAAAGATTATCCCACAGATTTTAGAATATGTAAAACCGGTAGGTTATTCATCGCTTACGAAGAAAAAACTCCACAACAGCAGTTATCAAAAGAAGAATACGCAGCCATGAAAAAACAGCAGAGGGAAGAGGTGTGGGCAGAGGTAGATGCCCAGGCACAGGCGGTGTTCCAAAACGGGGACTCTTTAAAGGGATTTTTAGATTTTATGGCACAATGTAATACCCAGAAAACCCCGAACCTTCTGCTTATCTACGGACAGAATCCACAGGCAACAATGGTAAAATCCTATGATTACTGGAAAAAAGAACACCGTTCTCCCAAATCCGGGGTGCATGGCTACACCTATATGGTCAGTACGGAATATGAAAAAGACGGGGAGATGCGGACAGGCTATGCCATCGGCAAAGGGTTTGACATCAGCCAGATGTCTGGAAAACCGCTGGAGGAACGTCCACAGCGTTCCATGGAAGAACTGATCCAGGCAGTCTTAAAGGATCAGCCAGTGCGGATGCAGATCGCAGACAATCTGCCGGAGGGCATTCAGGCACAGTATATCCCGAAACAGCGCACCGTCTATGTGCGAAACGGGATGGATGAGCATACAACATTCCATGCAGTGAACCGGGAACTGGCCTGTGCCGCCCTGGATCAGCACGATGGGAACTATGCAAGGAAGAAGGTGAATGCCCAGGCATACTGCGCCGCTTATGTGATCGGCAAGCGGTATGGGGCAGAAGTGTCCGGCTTCCAGTTTGGAAAAGTGGCAGAGATGCAGGAAAACGGACAGAAAGATCCACAGGAACTGCGGGGATTTTTAAATGATGTCCGGCAGGCGGCATATACTATCCGCAACCATATGGAACGGAATTTCGGGGAACAGGAGCAGACCTTTTCCAAGGATGCCTTTTCCTTTGAGGAACCGTCTAAGCAGCCAGCGAAGAAGGAGAAAAAAGAGAAACAGCCGGAACGATAAGTTCTGAAAAAGTTTGGCAGTAGGGATAGCTATTGAGAAGGTTTTGTGGTATGTTGGGTGTAACAAAGACAGGAGGGAACAAGGATGGCAGATTACTATTTGAAAACGGATAACATCATGAAAAATATGTTTACGGTGGCACTCAAAGATGAACTGACAGCACAGAGCCAGAGGGGAATGATTCACCCGGAAACAGAAGCCATGCTGCAGAAAGTCCGAGCCTATGAGCTTTCCGAGAAAAGGCTTCCCATCACCACAGAGGAACAGAGGGAACTTCGCAATGCCCTCAACCGGCTGCGGGACAAGTATCTGGCCATGGGCAGGTACAGTGATGGCATTGACAGCGTGATCTTAAAGGTCATGAAACCAAACGCCAGCAGGCACTTCTTCTGGTAGCAGAAGGGAGGGATGTCTATGAGGATATATGATCAAAAACAAGTGGAACAATTACGAATGCGGTATCCCAAAGGAACAAGGCTCTGCCTGGACTTTATGGATGAGCCGGGGATGTCGCCGGGATTACAGGGAACGGTGGAGTTTATTGACGATGCCGGACAGATACACATGCACTGGGAGAACGGGAGAAGCCTTGCCCTGATCCCCGGAGAGGATTCTTTTCATAGGATAGACGGACCAGCAAACGAAGTGCCAAAGCGTGAAAAAGCGAAGAAGGAGCGAAGAGTGCAGAGGTAGCATGGAAACGTGCGGACCTTTGGGTGTGGGTGCTGTTTCTGCCCGTTGTCTGGTGGGCGGGAGCTATCACTGCCTGTGCCATAAAACCAGATAGCAATCTGTTACAGATCTTACAAGTGCTGACCGAAAAACTGGATCAGCCTTTTTCTATTTCTTATACACCGTACACGCTGCGGTGTGTGTTCACATTCACAATCGCCTATGCGTTAGGCATCGGTATTTATTACTCCCAAAAGAGAAATTATCGAAGAGGGGTGGAGCATGGCTCTGCCAAGTGGGGCGATGCCGCTTCCATCTGCAAGCGTTACCGGGATAAGCGGTACACCCAGAATCTGATTTTAACCCAGAACTTCCGCATGGGCTTGGACTGCTATAAGCACAAACGAAACTTAAATGTTTTGGTGGTGGGCGGTTCCGGTGCGGGAAAAAGCCGGGCATACGCAGTTGTCAACATCATGCAGTGCAACTGTTCCATGGTGGTCACCGATCCTAAGGGAGAGCTTCTTCGGAAAACCGGGGGACTGCTGGAGAGGGAAGGATATGAAGTCCGGGTGTTTGACCTTATTAACCCGGAGACTTCTTTTTGCTACAATCCCTTTGCTTATGTGCGGGATGATAAGGATGTGCTAAAGCTCATCAACAACCTGATCCGCAATACCACCCCAAAGGGGGCGCAAAGCTCGGATCCGTTCTGGGAGAAAAGTGAGACTGCCTTGCTGCAGGCACTTATGCTGTACCTTCTGCATGAAGCGCCGCCGGAGGAACAGAACTTCTCCATGATCATGGAAATGTTAGGTTCTGCCCAAGTGAAAGAGGACGATGAAGAATATCAGTCTCCGTTAGATATCCTGTTTGAACGTTTGGAGATGCGCAATCCGGAAAGCATTGCAGTCAAGCAGTATGCCATTTACAAGCAGGCGGCAGGAAAGACCGCAAAGTCTATCTTGATCTCCGTAGGTGTCCGTCTGGCTGCGTTCAATTTAAAACAGATCGCCAATCTGACCTGTACCGATGAACTGGATCTTTACAGCATCGGGGAGAAAAAGGTGGCGCTGTTTTGCTGTATCCCGGATGCGGATACTAGCCTCAATTATCTGGTAGGCATGATCTACAGCAACCTGTTCCAGACCCTTTACTATGTGGCGGACCGGAAATACCATGGAAAACTGCCCATCCCAGTACACTGCATCATGGATGAGTGGCCAAACGTGGCACTGCCGGATGACTTTGATAAGCTTCTGGCAACCATGCGGTCGCGCGCAATTTCCTGCAGCATCATCATCCAGAACATCGCACAGATGAAAGCCTTGTTTAAGGACAGCTGGGAAAGCCTCATCGGAAATGCAGATGAGTTTTTATATCTGGGAGGCAATGAAAAAGAGGGGCATAAATATGTCTCGGAACTATTGGGGAAAGAAACACTGGATACCAACACCTATGGGCAGACCAAGGGAAGGAGTGGCAGCTATTCGGTGAATTTCCAGCAGTCCGGCAGGGAACTTTTGACACCCGATGAAGTACGCCTTTTGGATAACCGCAAGGCAGTGCTTCTGGTGCGTGGGGAACGCCCCATTCTGGATGAGAAATATGATCTGCATAAACATGTGAATGTGAAATATACGGAGGATGGAGGGGCGCCGCCTTATGATTATGCGAAGGCTCCTCTGTCCCATGAAGATGTCACCATTGATACCAGGAGACTGGATGATTATGAACTGCTCTCAGCGGAGGAACTTCTCGGCAGGGAGCAGTCTTTTTGATTGGAGGAATGCCATTGAAGAAAAGAAATGAAATGAAAAAGAACCAGACAGCAAACCATGCCACTACATTAAAACGTATGGGAAAAGAACCCAAATATCCCTTTGCCTTTTATGTGGCACTGGTGTTGTCCATGACGGTAGGAGGCATCCCGGTGCTTGCAGCCGGAGATCCCCTGTCGGTCATCAATAACCTGTCCACCTTTATCTTTTCCCTGATCCGGGCCATCGGCTTGATCTTACGTAAGCGATGAATAACCTACCGGTTTTACATATTCTAAAATCTGTGGGATAATCTTTTTGACTGACAAGTGAATGATGTGATTCAAGATTTGTTTATAATCAAGTTCTTAATG
>CAJTAL010000111.1 GCA_910574285.1 Lachnospiraceae bacterium
ACCTGTTTTTATTATATCAGGGGAGGTTTTTTACACAACGCTAAAGCTATTTTAACCACCCGCAGAGCAGGTGGTTTATTTGTTCTCCAAAGTTCCGTTTTTCGGATCAGCGAAAAACTCCTCAATGGAGAACAGGGCCATGCCCTAACAAGAAAAACCGTAAAGGCTCTGTGACCTCTACGGTTATAAATGATACTGATTCTGTTAAGTGGAGATTCTACTTCTGGTTTCATGGTGAGAAGTAGCGTTGCATAAGCAGGGATTTTTTTAACTGGCTTCCTGCTATTCCCCGATATGCTATGTATGGATAAACTCTACGTTGTATAAGCAGATGGACAACTGCCCGAAAAAAGGACATAAAAACCTCCAAACTCTAAAACAGGTCTGGAGAGTGTCTGTTAAGTCTTTTCGGGCATAGCAATACCGCCCACCAAAACACCGTTTTTTTTATTTGGTGGACTTTTATTTCTTCACGATATAAAAACAGAGCCAACAAGCTGTGGTTTTACTTCACAAGTTTATCGACTCTGCATTTTTGATTGGTTCTTCTTTATAATCATTTACAAATAATTTTTTTGTCATCCATAACTTGTAAATTTATCATGGCAACTATTTCTTTTTGTATTGTTTCTACTTCCTCAATTTTGACCAGTCCAATATGATTTCTCAATGTATTATAATCAATATCTTGGAATAAACTTTCTAACAATTCATTTATTTCTGGTGATGCCCCCATTGAAGCTATGACAAGTGAATGAGTATCAAACTGTTCTAAAATTTCCCTTAATTCATTTTCTGGAATTAAAGATATTTGTTCAAAATCGGATATCCTTTTAGTTTCTATAGCAGGCTCTAAAATTTCATTTATTGTGAGCCCATACAGTTTAGAAATTTTTAACAGAATTTCTAAATCAGGAAGTGTTGTTCCTGTTTCCCACTTTGAGATTGCCTGTCTGGATATATCTAATTTTTTTGCCAATTCTTCTTGTGTGTAATTATGATTTTTACGCAGAAGCTGTAAATATCTTGAAATTATTTGGGTATTCATAAAAACTCCTCCTTTTTTCTTTAATTATAAAATACATAAGCTAAAGAATAAAGAATTTGAAAAGTGCAAAAAAGAAATTATCAGTTGCATAAGTGAATCCTGCTATACTTTCTCTCTTTTACGATATATTTTTATTATTTGTTTCGGATTTTTTCTTCACAAGTTCCTCGTGATAAAAATAGTTTATATACCGAACCTTTCTTTCAGAGCAGTATCTATCTAAAGCATATGATAATTCTTTCCAGTATGTTAAATCATTTTTCAGATAGATTTGTTTATATTTTTCTAATAATTGGGGATAGTTCACTCTAATGTAATTTAATATCGTTTTCTTATATGCGCCTCTAAGATTCAAATTTTCAAACCAGTATTCACAAACTCTGTCTTTTGATACGTCTATCAGTTCTTGGCATTCTGTAATATAAGGAAATATAGGCGACATAAACAAAACCGTATAAATCCCTTCCTCATGCAAAATTTTAAGAGCTTTTAGACGCTCTATAATTTTACTGGCATTATCCATATCCTTTTGAAATTTTTCATCCAATGTATTTAATGAAAATGCCACTTTTAATTTTCTAAGTTTCTTTAATAAGTCTATATCCCTTACAATGAGTGCTGATTTTGTTGAAACTGTAATCTGGCAATCCACATCTGCAAGCTGTTCCAATATGTTTCTCGTAATCTTATACTTTTTCTCGAAAACATTATAACAGTCTGTAACCGATGAAAGGAAAACAGACTTTCCCTTTATCCGTTTCACATTGATTGGCTTCTCACATTCCTTTATATCAATAAAGCTGCCCCATTCTTCCTCATGCCCCGTAAATCTTTTCATAAAACTAGCATAACAGTATTTACATGCATGAGGACACCCGACATATGGATTGATTACATAATCACTGGCGGGCAGTTTTGACTTCGTTAGATAATCTTTTGCTACAATCTTCTTTTCTATAATCTCCATCTACCGAATCACTCCTCCATGGAAATAGCACTCATATATTTTTTCATCCACATAAAATATTTCTTCATATCCCTGATACCAAATAAATTCACCTTCTATCTTGCAATGGTAGTGATAATCTCCTTTCGTATAAATAGCAGGTCCACGATATGGCATATCCTCTGATACATGGAGTAATGCTTCTTTCAAAAAATCACTGTGAAAATTATCCCCTATTACACGACCAGTGTAATTCATGCACCAAATCGGGTTATGATTATGCCATACGACTTCCTCGCCAGAAAAATTTTCCCCGCCTAAATAGGTATCATAATATAAAAGGCTGTTTTCTTTATAGCAAAAATCATGTGATGCGGTTCTTGATGCATCTACTTCTTTCCCATTTCCTGCATAAGTATTTCTTTTTGCTTTTATGATAAAGCCAATGACCGAATTAATATCTATGTCTGATTTCCTGTGCAACAAAGTATTACATTCATCATCATCTTTCACCATTCTGTCAATGGTCACGCCGTATAATTCACTAAGCTGTATCAGCCCCGCCAATTCTGGAATGGCTTGTCCATTTTCCCATTTACTAATTGTCTGTCTGGCTATCCCTAATTTATCAGCTAATTGTTCTTGGGAATATCCATGCTTTTTTCTCAATAATTGTAATTTATCTTCTAATTTCATAAAATATCACCTCGCATTTATTATACAAAAAATACATACCAAAAACCACCATCAGCATTTTACAAATATGCAACTTGGAACTTGCAAACCATAAGCTAATGTCAAAAAATCTTTAAAATCCATCTTCAATCTGTCTTTTCCAACGATATGAAAGATGGCAGGGATTGCGCCCTGCCACCTTAGCTGTTTATATGAAAATAATTTCTTCCCCCCACAATCTCCCTCGCACAAGCTCTTATGTTATTCATTCTTCCTGAAATCCAAACTTCAAAGAAATCCAAACTTTTACTCATAACCTCAATGAATACAGTGTTTTGAGGGGAAAAAGTTTGGATTTCTTTTTGGACGTATACTTACAGGCCGCAGAAGCCAGACAATGTTCCATCGTTGTTTTTCCACTTTTTATTCGGAGATTTTTCTCTCTCCATCTCCAAAGTGGCAAGGGCGCTTGCTTTTTCTTCCGTTGTTATATCAAGATATTTCATTGTTGTTTCTAACTGCTCATGGCCAAGCAGAAAGCTGATCTGAACAATACTAATGCCATCCTCAAGCCAGTGGGATGCTTTCGCATGCCTGAATTGGTGGGCATGTGCGCCAAGTGGCACCTCTGGACATTTCTCATGGGCGATTTTCGCACACAGCTTAATCCGCTTATCAAGTGCGGGTTCAGAAAGCTTTGTTTTCCGTCCTCCCACACGGGAATAAAAAAGATATGCTTCCGGTTCTGGCTTCTCGCCATGGAATTCTTTCAGATATATACGGATATTTGCAACGGCATGCGGAAGAAGATACGCTGTCCTCATTTTTCCGCCTTTTCCCAAAAGTATAATGTAGGGCTTTGGCTCATCCAAATGGATATGGGATATCTTTATGGACCGTATCTCGTCAAGACGTCCTGCAGTGGCATAAAGCACAGTCAGAAATACAACGTCCCGTTTCCCTGTCCTTGTTGAGAGATCCGGCGCGGAGAGCATTGTCGCAACAGCATTCCGTGTAAGCCCACATACTTTCTTTTTGGTGCATTTTTGCCGTTTGATTTTTTTCGCTTCCTGATAAAGATATAAGTATTCGATATCTTTCTCTCCCAGATATTCAAGGAA
>CAJTAL010000112.1 GCA_910574285.1 Lachnospiraceae bacterium
TCTCTTGACTGTGGTTCCCCTGGTTCGATACTCCTGCACCCAATCTGGGTATGTTTTCCCTGTTTTTGGCATAATATCCTCCTTTCAAACATCATGTTTTTCCTGATTTCAACATATAGGTATATTGCACCTATACTTATAGATATTATACCTCTACAACAGCAAAAAGTCGAGGGTAAGAAGCTATTCTGTATAACAGCTTTTACCCTCGATAAGTCCTATGTTCTGCCGCTTATTTATTTTTCTTCATGAAACAACCCTAATTTATCTTAAGATATTCTATACTTCTTCCGATATATTTATATAAGGATGTTATATAGATATATTGATTGCATTGGTCTTGAAGTATCAGAGCCCGATGTCTCTGTCGGCAATGCGTCTGTAAACCAGGTACACAGCAAGAACCATAAGATGTAAAGGAGGATTTTAACATGAGACTGGATTTTTCACCTGCGCTGCGGGCTAACAATATGATCAGTTCCTACCAGATCAACCGGAGCGCCGCCAACAAAGCCGGCGTTACTCACAAAGAAGAGACGGAAAGAAAAGATTCTTTCATGCGTTCACCCGCGAACAATACCAACGACTTCATCCAGAACCTGATGAAGCAGAAGTTAGATATCACCGATCGCAAGAACGCCCTGATCGCCGATACCAAGAAGAACGGCGCTTCTCTGGAATCTATTAAGCCCCAGTTAGAGGCCTTTGACGAACAGCTCGCAAATATCGACATCCAGATCTCACAGGCTATGACAAAGGAAATGGAGAAACAGCGCGAGAAAGAAAGCCCGAAAGACGACGAGCCCAAGACGAAAGAAGAGCTTCGATATGAGAAGATGACCGACGTCGTAACCCTGTCGACGGATGCCAGACATGTGAATCTGGTCGATTCCGTCAAAGGCAGCATCGACGGACGCATCAAGACCCTGGAATCCGAGATCGAGATTGATAATTCACGCGAAGGCACATTCGAGGGTGCTTCCGCTTATAAACTGGAGCAATTATCCGAATTAAAGCAAAGATCCGCCAAACTGGAGGCTGACATTGGTTTCCGAATGGCAGATATCGCAAATGAGATAGAAAAAGATAAGGATGAAATCTCTGAAGAGGAACTTTCTGCAAAGGACGAAGACGAAACCGCAGAAAACAGTGACAACGAATAAAAAAGCAAGGCTGTCGGGAGGGCAGAATATGATTCCCGGGCAGCCTTTATTTTTATTTACCTTTTATTTCCTTTTATTTATTATTTATCTTTATACATTCCCCGCGTCACAATCCCCTCCCCATACTTCGCCCTCACTTTTTCAAGTGCATGATTGATCCGCTGCTTTTTCTCCCGCTTCGGGTCCGGTCTGAACTGCGGGTCAAAGATCGTCAACTGCTCGGGTTCGCCCTCCTCCGCAAGCTTCGCGCTGCGGATTCCCAGAAGACGGATTGGATTGCCGTCCCATAGCTCCCGGAATAAAAGAATTGCCTCCTGATAGATATCCTCATCCTGATTCGTTGCCCTGTCTAACTGCTTCTGATGGGAAACACTCTCAAACGTATGGTACTTGATCTCCACACTCAGCATCTTCGCCTTCTGTCCTGCTTTTCGAAGACGCCTTCCCACGCTCATAGAAAGCTTCCTTAGCTCTGCCGCCGCCTCTTCCTCCGTAACAGCATCCCGGGAAAGCGTGGCGGAATTACCGATTCCCTTCGCTTCCCCTGGTTCCGGTTCCACGATATCATTGCCGATCCCATTCGCAAATTCCCATAATTTCCTCCCGTGGCTCTTAAGATGAAGCTCCAGGAGCCTTGGATCCATAACGGCAAGTTCGCCTATGGTATGTATCTCTAATTTCTGCAATATCTCTACACTGGAACGACCCGCCATGTAAAGCTCCGACACCGGAAGCGGCCACATCTTTACCTGTATCTCCTGGGGAAATAACGTATGAACCTTGTTCGGCTTCTCAAAATCCGATGCCATCTTCGCCAGCAGCTTGTTATCCGAGATACCGACATTCACCGTGAAGCCAAATCGCCGGTACACTTCATTCTTGATCTCCATAGCCCCTTCTACCGGTGAATGGTAATCCCTTGCCCTCTCCGTAAAATCCATATAACATTCATCCACGCTGACCTGCTCGATCACCGGTGTATAGCTTTTAAGAAATGCCATAAGCCCTTCGCTGTAACGGCGGTAGAGCTTATGATCCGGCGGTTCCATCACGAGTCCCGGACACTTGCGAAAGGCATTCGCAACGGGTTCCCCCGTACGAATGCCGTATTTCTTCGCAGGAATAGACTTAGCCAGCACGACGCCATGCCTGGACTTCTGATCGCCTCCGATAATCGAAGGGATTTCCCGCAAGTCCCTCCCGGCGCCGTTCTTCAATTCTTCCACTGCCGTCCAGCTCAGATAGGCAGAATTCACATCAATATGAAATATCACCGGCATCTTAATCTATCCCCTCAGGTTTATCATTCACAGACTTCACCTCGAAACATTTCGAGAAGTGTCTTCGCATCTACCCTTAACCCACTACATTCGACGCATAAGCCTTAAGCTTTCCATCCGCGGCGTCGATTGTGATCCTATCCTGGGCGCCCACATTTCCTTCAAGCATCAGCCGCGCCGCCAGAGTCTCCACGTTCTTCTGCAGATAACGCTTCAGCGGTCTCGCACCGTAAGTCGGATCATAGCCTCCTTCAACTACATAATTCTTCGCTGCCTCCGTAAGAGAGATGGAGATCTCTTTGTCCGCCAGACGTTTATTAACATCCGCGATCAATAATTCAATAATGTCATAAATATTCTTTTTCGTCAATGGTTTGAACAGAATCATCTCATCCAGGCGGTTTAAAAATTCCGGTCTGAAATGCGCCCTCAGGTCATTCATAACCATCTTCTGGCTCTCTTCGCTGATATTTCCCTGTCCGTCAATCCCCTCTAACAGATAAGACGAACCGATATTCGACGTCATGATCAGGATCGTATTCTTGAAATCGACGGTGCGCCCCTGCGAATCCGTAATCCTTCCGTCATCCAATACCTGCAGCAGGACATTGAACACATCCGGGTGCGCTTTCTCCACTTCATCAAAAAGCACGACCGAATATGGTTTTCTTCTGACTGCTTCTGTCAACTGACCGCCCTCGTCATATCCGACGTATCCCGGAGGCGCTCCGATCAGACGAGATACCGAATATTTCTCCATATATTCGCTCATATCGATACGCACCATATTGCTCTCGTCGTCAAAGAGACTCTCCGCCAGCGCTTTCGCAAGCTCTGTCTTACCAACGCCGGTAGGACCAAGGAACAAGAATGAGCCGATGGGCTTCGTAGGATCTTTGATTCCTGCTTTTGAGCGAATGATGGCCTCCGTTACGAGTTCCACTCCTTCATCTTGTCCGATCACACGCTTATGAAGCTCCTGCGCAAGATGAAGCGTCTTGCTCCGTTCGCT
>CAJTAL010000113.1 GCA_910574285.1 Lachnospiraceae bacterium
CAAAAGGAATGATAACATAAAAGATACAGAGATAAAATAATCTGACGGAAAATGCGTCAGATTGAGGCATCCTGTATCTTATTTAATTTGAAGAAAAAGAAGGGATTTTGGTTCAGATAAACTAACGAATAACAGCATGACGAGGAGAACCTCGTGTCGCTGTGCCAGCCCTGCCATGCGAGGATTCATGCGGAGCGCGGTGACAGGTGGCGGAAAGGATGATGATGAAATCTATACCAGGTTATCCCGGTTACTATGCAGATGAAAGTGGCGAGATTTTCTCAAAGCGAAGTGGAAGTATACGGAGACTGTCTAAACGTATGCATAACGGATACTATCGGGTAAATGTTCGAGACAGCGGGCATCCGGTAAGGACACACGCTGAACCGGTTCATAAACTTGTGTTGAATGCTTTTGTTGGTATGAAACCCGATGGTTTAGTGTGCAGACATTTAAATGGGAACCCATTAGATAATCGGATTGGCAATATCTGTTGGGGTACACCAAAAGAAAACGCACAAGATGCTATGCGGCATGGCACTGCATCCTGTTTACGGCATGGCGAGAATGCAGTGGCATCAAAGCTAACATTAGATGATGTGATCACAATAAGGAAAATGTATTCAGAAGGACACTTGCAAAAAGAAATTGCAGGTGTCTTTTCGATTAGCCAGCATCACGTCAGCGACATTATTCACGGGAAAACATGGACCCGTGATATTGGGCAGGGGGCGGTCTGATCTCTACAAGGGACCCGCCGGGGAACGGGCGTGGGGTCACACGCATAAAAACCGGAAATCAAACGGGGGATTAACCCCTCGGAGATTTCCGTAAAATAAAGGCTTTCAAGGTGCTGCGGCGTTTGATTTCCGCAGCATTTTTTCAAAGAAAATCAAAGAAACGGGGTGAAAACAGTGGCAAAAGACGGCAGCGGGCGGGGCGGCGCAAGGCCGGGGGCGGGACGCAAGCCCAAGGCACTCACGGAGAAGATTGCCGAAGGCCGGCCGGCGGAAGTCATGATGGAGCCGGCCGAGCTGGAGGGTGTGGATGTGCCGCCCGTGAAGGACTTCCTGAAATCCCCGCAGAAAAGCGGGCGGGAGCTGGTGGCGGAGGAAGTCTACAACGAAACGTATGCCTGGCTGAAAGCAAGGGGATGTGAAAAGCTGGTCACGGTGCAGATGGTGGAGCAGTACGCCATGAGCGTGTCCCGGTGGATTCAGTGCGAGGAGATTGTTTCGTCCACTGGATTTCTGGCGAAGCACCCGACTACAGGAGCCGCCATTGCCTCCCCTTATGTCACCATGAGCCAGTCCTACATGAAGCAGACCAATTACTGCTGGATGCAGATATACCAGATCGTGAAGGAGAACTGCTCGGTGGAGTTTTCGGGGAACACGCCGCAGGATGATGTGATGGAGCGGCTGCTCCGTGCAAGGAAAGGAGTGTAGATAAAAATGGGTAAGACGACAACGGAGATGCAGCTTGTGCCGCTCTCAAAATTAGTGCCGTATGTGAATAATGCGCGGACGCACTCGCCGAAGCAGCTTGCGAAGCTCCGCTCATCCCTGCGGGAGTTCGGCTTCATCAACCCGGTCATCATCGACCGGGATTTCAATGTCATCGCAGGGCATGGCAGGATCGCAGCGGCGAAGGAGGAAGGGATTACAGAGGTTCCGTGTGTATTTGTGGACTATCTGACAGAGGCGCAGAAGAAAGCCTACATCCTTGCGGACAACCGCATGGCTCTGGATGCCGGGTGGGATGAGGAGCTGCTCCGCATTGAGATTGAAAGTTTGCAGGGTGCGGATTTTGATGTATCTTTGACAGGCTTCGGTGAGGATGAGATTGCAGACCTTTTCTCCGGGGACGGTGAAAAAGATGTGAAAGATGATGATTTCGACCTTTCCGCAGCGTTGGAGAAAGCGGCGTTCGTGGAAAAGGGAGATATCTGGACGGTGGGCAGGCACAGGCTGATGTGCGGCGACGCCACCAGTGCGGAGGACATGGCGGCGCTCATGGACGGGAAAAAGGCAAACCTTATCGTGACGGACCCGCCGTATAACGTCGCATTCAAGAGCGGAAGTGGGCTTTCCATCCAGAACGACAGCATGGAGAACGGGGAGTTTTACACTTTTCTGTACAATTCCTTCCAGAACATGGTGGAACATCTGGAAAGCGGCGGTGCAGCTTATGTGTTCCATGCGGACACGGAGGGGCTTAATTTCAGGAAAGCCTTTGTGGATGCGGGGTTCCACCTTGCCGGGGTGTGCATATGGGTAAAGAATTCGCTGGTGCTTGGGCGCTCGGATTACCAGTGGCAGCATGAGCCTGTGCTGTACGGCTTTCTGAAGAACGGGAAGCACCCGTGGTATTCCGACCGGAAGCAGACCACCATCTGGAACTACGACAAGCCGAAGCGGAATAAGAACCACCCGACATCGAAGCCGCTTGACCTGCTCGGATACCCAATCTGCAATTCCTCCCAGGAAAACGCCATCGTTCTGGACACTTTCGGAGGGAGCGGCTCCACGATGATGGCGTGTGAGCAGACAAACCGTATCTGCCATATGATGGAGCTGGATGAAAAGTACGCATCCGTCATCCTGCGGAGGTATGTGGAGGATACCGGGGATTCGGAAAATGTGTATGTGGTGCGCGGTGGGGAAAAAATCCCATACTCCGCGCTGGTGAAGGAGGTGGAGATGGAATGAATGCAGACGCTATATATATCCATAGTAGGGAGTCCAGCACTGGCGGCGGAGACACACCAAATCCGCAGTCTGCGGATGCCTGCCTGACCCTCGGCAGCCTGTTTGACGGCTCCGGGGGTTTTCCTTTGGGCGGGCTGCTTGCAGGCATCACCCCTCTATGGGCTTCGGAGATTGAGCCGTTCCCCATCCGTGTGACCACAAAGCGGCTGCCCTCCGTGAAGCACTTGGGCGATATTTCTGCGGTGGATGGCGCAGAGATTGCCCCGGTGGACATCATCACCTTCGGCTCGCCCTGCACGGATATGTCGGTGGCCGGCAAGCGGGCGGGGCTTGAAGGGCGGCAGTCCTGCCTGTTCTACCAGGCAATACGAATCGTAAAGGAAATGAGGTGTGCAACAGATGGAAAATATCCAAGGTTTATCGTGTGGGAGAACGTCCCCGGAGCCTTCTCATCCAATAAAGGGGAAGACTTTAAGGCAGTCCTCGAAGCGGTCTGCTCCGTCAAAGACGAAAGTATTTCTGTACCTGGACCTCCAAAGGGGAGGTGGGCGAATGCCGGAAGCATCGTGGCAGACGGCTTTTCCCTCGCATGGCGGGTGTTTGACGCACAATAATGTTTAGCTCAACATTATTGCGCTAATGTAAAGCGAAAAATAATGTAAAGTCGCCTCCTTCAAATGCCAGATATGCTGAAAAATTCATCGCTAAACTCAACATAATTCTTTACACTTTTA
>CAJTAL010000114.1 GCA_910574285.1 Lachnospiraceae bacterium
AAATAGTTCTTACATTATCCGAGGCAACTTCTCTGAAAGCCTTTTATGCTGGAGGTTTTGAGAGTTTCCTCGGATAATTGATTATCTCGGATAATGCGCCCTATCCAAGAACTCGGATAGGGCGCAATTATACACCACCCAGAGGTTGGTGCATTGCGTTCTCCGAAGGCTCCTCGCCGGAGGGCTGTGATTTTCCGCAGTCAAGGTCTGCTCCAAATCAAACAGGGGACGCTACGCTTCCCCTGCGCTGGCTGCCGCCAGCTACCCTTTTGTGGACTTGCCATCTGGGGACACCTTGCAATGCAAGCTGTTCCCAGCCGACAAGTTTCATAAAATATGCTATCTTTTCGATAAGCAATAAAGTATAATGAAGTCAGTAATAAATTTAGAAATTGAGGTAAAGTTATGGCATCCAGCAAAGAATATTTAGAATTTATTTTAGGTCAGTTATCTGGCTTGAATGAAATTACCTATCGAGCTATGATGGGCGAATTTGTCATTTATTATCGTGGTAAGATTGTAGGCGGTATCTATGATGATAGATTACTTGTTAAACCAGTAAAATCAGCAATAAGTTATATGCCAACGGTTTCGTATGAGTTACCTTACGAGGGAGCAAAAGAAATGTTGTTGGTAGATGAAGTTGATAATAAAGAGTTTTTGACAGGATTGTTTAATGCTATGTATGAGGAATTGCCTACCCCTAAATCGAAAAAGAAGAAATAATAAAATAATAATTTGAGAGGAAGTGTTACTGATGGAAAAGTTTAAGCCGTTTATTATACCTGTGGCATTATTGGTTTTAATTGACCAGACGGTTAAAATAGTAATTTCAAAAGTATTTATGAAATGCGAATTTGATATAATAGCCAAAGTTTTAAGATTTAATCCAGAACTAAATACTCGTTTATCTTATGCTGGAAATTTCTTCGAATTATTATCAAGTCCGTTTGTTACCATTTTATTGAATGTGTTTGTTTTGTTCCTCTTTTTTTCAGGATATATGCTATATCAGGCAAAAAGAGCACATATAAGTTTTTGGGTAAAAATAATAATGATTTGTGGCATATCGGGATGTTTATGTAGCTTGATTGATAAGCTGTTTTGGGGTGGAAGTTTAGATTTTTTGCAGATACCTACCCTTTTTATTTTTGATTTGAAAGACTGCTATCTTACAGTTGCAGAAGTTATATTTGTTGCTATTGGAATTTTGAATAGCAAAGAAATATCGGTTAAAGAGTATTTACATTTTTGTTGTAACAAATTTAGCTTGTAAACTTCTGGTTTATTATTTCTTATACATCGGGTCAACTTGCCCCGAACTTTTACAACTAAATACCCGCCGCCCACACAGCGGCACACCGAGCAGGAAATCTGAAAAGGTCTCCTGCTTTTTTTCTGCCCCAAATGAGGTGGTAAAACGCCACCCCATCCACCAATTACCGAAAGGAGGGACACGAAATGCCCTGTCCACACAACGAAATCACGATTGTTCAGCGCAGCCAGCGGCAGTCTGCGGTTGCCGCCGCTGCTTACCAGAGTGGCGAAAAGCTGTTCTGTGAATACGACCAGCAAGTGAAGCACTACCCAGAAAAGCGTGGTATCGTCCACAATGAAATCCTGCTCCCGGCAAATGCCCCACAGGAATATGCAGACCGCAATACCTTATGGAACGCCGCCGAAGCGGTGGAGAAGCAATGGAACTCTCAGCTTGCAAGGCGGTGGGTGCTTACCATCCCCAGAGAAATACCGCCCGACCAGTACGCTGTCCTTGTCCGGGAGTTTTGCCAGAAGCAGTTTGTTTCCAAAGGCATGATTGCTGATTTTGCTATCCATGACCCCCATCCGCCGGGACATAATCCCCACGCCCATGTCCTGCTGACCATGCGGGCAATGGACGAACATGGGAAATGGCTTCCCAAGAGCCGCAAAGTTTATGACCTTGACGAAAACGGGGAACGGATCAAACTTCCGTCTGGCAGGTGGAAAAGCCACAAGGAGGATACGGTGGACTGGAACGACCAGAAGTATTGCGAAATCTGGCGGCATGAATGGGAGGTCATCCAGAACCGCTATCTGGAAGCCAATGACCGCCCGGAGCGTGTGGACTTGCGTTCCTATGCCAGACAGGGGCTTGATATTATCCCTACTGTCCATGAGGGGGCTGCTGTCCGTCAGATGGAAAAGCGTGGTATTCAGACGAATATCGGCAGCCTGAACCGGGAAATCAAAGCCGCCAACAATCTGATGAAGTCTATCCGGCAGCTTATCCAAAACCTCAAAGGCTGGATTACCGAGCTGGGCGAAAAACGGAAAGAGCTGCTTGCACAAAAGGCGGCGGAGGAGGCAACACTTCTTCCCAATCTGCTGATGAAGTATATGGGGATACGAAAGGAAGAACGGAAGGACTGGACAAGGGCTGGACAGAACCGGGGGACTTCACAGGACTTAAAGGCAGTCAGCGAAGCCCTGTCCTATCTCCGGCAAAAGGGGCTTTCCACTGTGGAGGACTTAGAAGCGTTTCTGGAATCTTCCGGGAAATCAGCCGCCGATTACCGCAGTCAGATGAAGCCAAAGGAAGCCCGCAGCAAAGTGATTGATAGGATTCTTGCCAGCCGGACAGAGTGCAAGGAATGTAAGCCTGTCTATGAGAAGTACCAGAAGATATTTTTCAAGAAAACAAAGGAGAAATTCAAACAGGAACACCCGGAGGTTGCCCGATATGCGAAAGCCGCCGCCTATCTTGCCAAGCACCCGGACGATAAGGATAAAACGAAAAATGAGCTGCAACAGGAGCAGGAAACGCTTCTTAGCGAAATCGCAGAGCTGAAAGTACCGCTGACCGAGGTACAGGAGGATTTGAAGAAGCTGCGGGACATCCGCTACTGGGTACGGAAAGCCACACCCGGCACAGAGGAAAGCAAAGAGCCGCCCAAGAAGCAGCCTATCAAGGAAGTCTTGCAGGATAAGGCAGACGAGAAAAAAGCACAAAGAACCGCCCCGGCGCAGACGAAACACAGACAACAGGATATGGAACTTTAACAGGCACTTGCCATTTTCAAGCAGAGAATGTCAGGTGCTTTTTTCTTTTTAAGGAGGGATAGATTTGAATTTATTTGAAGCTGTGAAGCAGTCCGTCACAACCAGACAGGCTGCGGAGCATTATGGAATCCATATAGGTCGGAACGGGATGGCTTGCTGCCCGTTCCATCACGATAAAACCCCAAGCATGAAGCTGGATAGGCGTTACCACTGCTTCGGCTGCGGTGCGGATGGTGTTGTTTTCCAGATTAAAAGAGCAGCCAATCTTCAGATTATTTTAGCACCATATAAAATTGATGTAGTTCTCCAGCCACATTATCCGGAAACGCTTCTGCACAT
>CAJTAL010000115.1 GCA_910574285.1 Lachnospiraceae bacterium
ACCAAGGGGGAAGTCTGCCCTTTTTTCTCTCATCAAATATACTATTTGTTATATTCTGGTTAATTTAATGCTGTATTTTCACTACTGATACCATACCACTACTAAGTTGCTAACATTGTATAAAAAATACCATTATATTATTATAGCATTTCTGGGAATATTTTCAGTCGGTATGATGTATCCCATGGTCTGGATGTGTCTGACATCTTTTAAGAGCAATGCGGAGATCCGGACACACCGGACGAAATTTCTGCCGGTTGAGTGGACGGCGGAAGGTTATCGGAGCGCATTTGAACGTGCACCGATCGTAAGTTGGTTTACAAACAGTATGTTTGTGACGATATGTGTGACGGCAGCCGTGATCCTGACCAGTACGTTGATCGGATTTATCTTTGCAAAATACGTCTTCAGAGGAAAGAAGATTTTATTTGTGCTTTTGCTTGCAACCATGATGGTTCCGCCGCAGGTTACGATGATTCCCAGATATCTGATGATTCAGAAGATGCATCTTTTTAATACAAGATGGGCGTTGATAGTGCCGGGGTTAGTCAGCGCGTTTTCCATCTATCTGGCAAGGCAGTTTATCGCAGATATCCCGGACAGCCTGTGTGAGGCGGCTAAGATTGACGGCGCCGGACCGCTTCGGATTTACTGGCATGTCGTCTTGCCGAATATTAAGCCGGCAATCGGTTCTATCGGAATCTTTACGGCTATGATGCATTGGAATGATTATCTGAATCCGCTTCTGATGTTAAATGATATGGAGAAGATGACTTTGCCGTTGGGACTTGTAATCTTCGACAGCCAGAGATCGACGGATCTGTCTGCGACGATGGCGGCGGCGACACTGATTATGCTGCCTATGATTATTATATTCCTGATGTTCCAGAAGCAGTTTATCAAGGGAATGACTATGAGCGGAATAAAGTAAAAAGTGACCGGCGTTCTTATGATAAACAGCTTATTTGACAGCCATCTGCTTTTCCTGCTGCTCGATCTGTCGGCAGAATAAGAATATGGCTGTGGGCTATACTGAAGGGTTATAATAACAGAGAAAATAGGAGAAAAATAGGAGAGAAATAAGAGGGAAATAAGAGAGAAATAAGAGGGAAATAAGAGAGAAATAAGAGGGAAATAAGAGAGAAATAAGAGGGAAATAAGAGAGAAATAAGAGAGGTAAAAAGAGTATGTTTGAACAGAAGGTAGTAAAGTATGAGATGAAATTATTAAGTTCTCTGGCGAAGGTGTTTCAGGACGAGATGCCGGTGTACCGGCCGGAATGCCTGAAGCTGAGTGCTCTGTGGGGAGAGACGGTATCTTTCCAGGCGGCTTATACCGGGGACTTCTTTATGCGTGAGCGTCTGGATGTAAGAGTGGTGTCCCCCATAGAAAAGTGGGTTCGTGTCAGGACAGTAGAACAGGTTCCTGTAGGGCGGGCAACGAACCGGATCGTAGATGACAATTATCTGAAGACGACCTCCGGGCTTTATCCGGATCTCCTTCGTGATCTGAAGGACGGAAAGGCGGTTGTGTGCTCTCATCAGTGGAGAAGCCTCTGGATTGACGTGGATGTGACTGAGGAGATTCAGGCCGGAGATTATGAGATTGAGATTCAGCTTGTGAAGGAAGAAGAGGTTGTATGTTCCGCTGTTATGAAAGTTCAGGTGATCGGAGCGGTCTTGCCGAAGCTTGATATCATGCATACGGAGTGGATGCATGCGGACTGTCTGGCGGATTATTATCATGTGGAGGTATTCTCGGAGGAGCACTGGAAGCTTCTTGAAAATTATTTCCATGAATATGTGAAGAGAGGCTGCAACATGATGTTGACACCCCTCTTTACGTCGCCTTTAGATACGGCGGTAGGCCTTGAGCGTACGACGACCCAGCTAATTGATGTGGAAGTGAAGGACGGAGAGTATCGGTTTGGCTTCGATAAGATGAAGAGGTGGGTTGACCTGTGTAAAGACTGTGGTATCGAGTATTATGAGATGTCTCATCTGTTCTCACAGTGGGGGGCAAAATACGCGCCGAAGGTGGTAGCGGCGGTGGACGGAAAAGAGGAGAAGATCTTTGGGTGGCATACGCCTGCGGTGGGAGAGTACACGAAGTTCCTTCACAGCTTCCTGCCGCAGTTGATCGAGAAACTGCGTGAATGGGGAATCGCTGATGTTACGTATTTCCATATTTCCGACGAGCCAAGAGAAGCACATCTGGAGAGCTTCAAGGCGGCGAAGGAATCGTTAGGGAATCTTCTGGACGGGTTCCATACTTTTGACGCCCTTTCTAGTTACGAATTCTACCGTCACGGATTGATTGATAAGCCGATACCGGGAAATAATGAGATTGAAGAGTTCCTCGCCCATGGGCTTACGGATATGTGGACCTACTACTGTACCGGACAGTTCTATGAAGTGAGCAACCGGTTTATGTCGATGCCGTCGGCGAGAAACAGGATCTACGGAGTACAGTTGTTTAAGTATGATATCATTGGGATACTTCATTGGGGTTATAATTTCTATAACAGCCAGTTCTCCATCGAGCACATCAATCCTTATGAGATAACGGATTCTGCCAATGCATTCCCGTCGGGAGATCCGTTCCTGGTGTATCCTGGAAGCGACGGACATCCGGAGGAATCTATCCGTATGATGATTCACTATGAAGCCCTCACGGACTTGAGGGCTCTTAAGCTGCTGGCGTCGCTTACCAGTAAGGAACATGTGATGGAGCTGATCGAGGGAGAGCTTGCGGAGCCTTTGACATTCAAGAGATATCCGAAGTCGGATATGTATCTGATCACATTGAGAAACCGTGTCAATCGGGAGATTGCCTGGATTACTGCCAGACAATCCTGACAGAACCAGAAGAGATATGATCTTAAAGACGGATAAAGAAGAAAAGACATTCGTATTATCTGGAATTTTGGTATTTGCTGATAAAATTATCGATACTGAAACAGCAAAGTATATTAAGTCCAGCTAAGAAATGTCAATAGCTAAAATGAAAAATATTAAAAAAGTTTTTCAGAAGAATTTGATGTAAAAAAGGGTAACTTTAATAAGCCCACCCATGTGGAACTATCTAAAATGCATGAGACCTGTTAGGCTGCGTTCCGTGCCTTGTCAGGATGCGCTGCCAGATACCGCTCACAGTGTTCCTGAGGAGTGATGATCTCAAATGGTTTATTATCCCGGAGCATGGCAAAAATGATGTTGCAGATTTTATGCATGACAGCCCCGA
>CAJTAL010000116.1 GCA_910574285.1 Lachnospiraceae bacterium
TAAGAACTTGATTATAAACAAATCTTGAATCACATCATTCACTTGTCAGTCAAAAAGATTATCCCACAGATTTTAGAATATGTAAAACCGGTAGGTTATTCATCGCTTACCTTTGATTTTAGGGAAAGGTCAGTATTGCGCAGGTGGTGGTTTGACATAACGGTGTAGTCCCTGTTTTTTTCCACTCGGAATACTGCCATGTTATCAGCCCCTTTCGTCTGTAATTGGGATAAAAAAAGACGCTCATTTCTGAACGTCTGATTTTGCAGGAATGGTTGTCCTGCATGGGTTTTTATTCAATTTTCAGTTTTTAAGTGTACATTACCTTTTTGTCTGCTGTTCCTAAACCTTGATTTTATCGGGTTTCTTGCAAGTTACGTTATCTAACCTCATCTTTTAACCGGCCATCTTTTCAGCAAATGATTGCGGATATCGAAGCAGGGCATGTAGATTGTGTCATAACCAAAGATTTATCAAGGCTTGGCAGAAACTATCTGGAGAGCGGGGCATATATCGAAGTGTTTTTCCCAAACCACCATGTGCGATATATCGCTATCAATGACGGCGTGGATTCGGCGAACAGCGGAGAGATGGATATTACCCCGTTCAAGAACATCCTGAACGAATTTTATTCACGGGATATCTCCAAAAAGGTAAAATCCGGCAAGTATATCCGTGCCTGTCAGGGGAAATTCATGGGAGTCCATGCGCCGTTCGGCTACAAAAAAGATCCGGCAGACAAGAACCATCTGATTGCAGATGATGAGACAGCGCCGACCGTCCGCTATATTTTTCAGCTTGCCTTGAAAGGTTATGGGAATAATAAAATCGGGAAAGTCCTTTATCAAGAGAAGATTCCGAAGCCAGCCTATTATAAGCAGGAGTATTTTGGAAAATTTTTAATTGAGGAAGATGATGCTTATAACTGGAAACAGGAAACGATTCTCCGTATTCTTCGCAATCCGCTTTATAAAGGGGATTTCTGGGTGCAGAGAAATGATAAAAAGCATTTTAAACAGCAGACAAGAGGCTATATTCCGATTAAGGAACGTGTAACTATACCCAGCGACCATGAAGCCATTGTAGACGAGCATACGTGGAATACCGTGCAGGAAATCCTTGACAGGCATACAAAAGTGAAGCCATGCACTTCTGGTTATGATAATAAGTTTCGGGGGATTTTAAAATGCGCTGATTGTGGAAATAACCTGATTATCCATACGGATGGAAGGAACCCGGACAGACCTTTGCTGGAAAAGACGTATTACCAGTGTCGCATCTACCGTGTAAGAGGGGCGAAGTTCTGCAGCCAGCACCGCATCAGTGCCGGGGCATTGGAAGAACTGGTACTTTCCGATATCCAGTTTCATGCTGGAAAGGTTATAAAGAACCGGGAGAAGTTCATGAGGAAAGTGCTTGGCCAGATGGATATGTCATCGGCAAACAGCAGGGCGGATATCGACAAGAAAGTAGCTGTCTTAGAGAAAAAGTTAAAAGAATCTGATAAACAATTCATCAAGCTGTATGGGGACTGGTCAAAGCAGATGATATCGGAGCAGCAATTCCGGCTGCTGTCTGCCCACTTTGAGCAGGAAAAGAAAGACTATACAGAGCAAATCGAAAAGTTAAAAGCGATGGCTGAAAATCTGGAGGACAGTGCGGATAAAGCGGAACGCCTTGCCGATGAAATGGCAGAGTGTGCCGAGATTAAGGAACTGACTACAGAGATTGTAAATCGCCTGATCGAAAAGATTGAGGTGTCAGAACCTCAGACCATCAACGGAGAGAAAGTCCAGAATATCAGGATTTTCTACAAGTTTGTTGGGGAAATCAATTAAAAATCCATTTATGTATCTATAATACTGGGGGTAGTGAACTCGCCCCCGAAGGCACGAATTACCGAGCCAAGACGAGGTTTGCGAAGTTCTACAACCAGCCAGAACTGATGCAGATGTTCCGTGAGGTTGCGGACATCCAGACCGCCGATATGTTAAAGCTGCCCGTGCCAAAGGTCAATTACCACAACGTCAAGACAAAGCCGAGCCAAATCCAGACGGAAATGGTGGCGGGGCTTGCGAAACGGGCGGAGAAAATCCGTGCAAGATTAGTCAAACCACAATTTGACAACATGCTCAAAGTGACAAACGACGGGCGGCAGCTTGCCTTAGACCAGAGATTGATTGACCCGATGCTGCCTGACGACCCGAACAGCAAAGTCAACGCCTGCGTGGACAATATCTACCGCATCTGGGAGGAACACGCCGACACAAGGGCAGCGCAGCTTGTTTTTTCCGACCTTTCAACGCCGAAGAATGACGGAACTTTTAATATTTATGATGACATCCGAGAGAAGCTCATAGCCCGTGGAATCCCTGCGGAGCAGGTGCGTTTCATCCATGAGGCGAATACCGACGCACAGAAAAAGGAGCTGTTCGCAAAGGTAAGGAGCGGCGAGGTGCGTGTCCTCTTAGGCTCTACCCCGAAGATGGGTGCGGGTACGAATGTACAGGACAGGCTAATCGCAATTCACAACTGCGATTGCCCCGTGGCGACCCTCGGATGTAGGACGGATTTTGCGGACATTCAAAATAAAAAGAATGTGGAGGTAACAGACAATGGGAAAATCATTATTTGAGGAACGGGGCGGCAAATATGAGCGTCAAGGAGATTATTTAATACCGAGCTTAACCGTACCCGCCGAAGAAGAACAGCCCATAGGCATATGGGGACAGCGGCACTTGGATTATCTGAAGCATTACCGAAAGGTTACATACACTAATCTTCTCACAAGTGGCAGGTTGGGCGTTTACCTTGCCGACATTGACAGGCAGGCACAGGAACGCTTTGAAAGACTCATAGAGGGCATGAAACAGGCACAAGGCATAACGGAACAGTTGAAGGAGGAAAACGCCTTAGAATGGATAGGCCAAATCAAAACTTTTGGATTTGGCCTAAAATCCAAACTTCAAAAAAATCCAAGCTTTTACTCATAACCTCAATGAATGCAGTGTTTTGAAGGAAAAAAGTTTGGATTTCTTTTTTTCTTCATCTCCAGCTATCATAATGATGGAGGTGATATAGATGAATTTATTTCATTCAGACAAAAC
>CAJTAL010000117.1 GCA_910574285.1 Lachnospiraceae bacterium
ACGATAATGGCTGTTATATAGCGCATTGATATTTGCCTCACTAAAAAACCCCTTATCCATGACCAGATGAACAGAACGTGATCCCAAAAGCTTTAAGTTGGCAAGACTTTCATCTATTGTAGATACATCTTTGATACTTCCTGAAAGTATCCTATAGTATATAGGCAGATGGGATTCTTCACTGGTCAACATCAGGAGGTTGACATGGGGAAGATCCTCACCATCCCGATTATATCCCCAGCGAATATAGTCAATAAACTCACTGTAGGACGAAATACTTGTTATATCAAGGGCAAAATACCCTTTATTGTGTTTGGCCGCAATCCATTTCCCGAAAAAATCCTGTTGCAGTGAAGAGGTGATACGACTTAGTAGTTCGCTGACACGCTGGTCTGCAAGTTTAGACTGGTATGGATGTTGGTTATAGGCAGACCATTGTTCTACATGGCAAAGCGCATTTCCTTCACTGGCAAGATAATAAGCACAGGTAAGGATACGCTCCCAATCTTCTGGAAAAGAGGAGCGTAAGATTTTGACAAGCCCTGTTTCGCGAGCAGCTTTATCAAGAAGCAACGCCGGCCCGATTGTAGACACGCGGCAATGTTCTGTTTGTGGATCCGCTTTGTTAGTGGCAACAGATTTTTTTCTGGTTGGAATGATTACATTTGTTTCAGGATGCAGCTTGCCAACACATTTACGATGGTGCTTTGTTTTTTGCTCCGTTTTATCCCAATAAGATTCATTCTCGTATACATAAGTGGTTCCGTTGGGGTTTTTAACATAAACATATGATGCCATACTACAATCCTCTTTCCTGTGTATAATATATAATTATAATATATAATTATATTATATAATTTATACACAGATTTGTAAATAGAAAAAAGTAAAAACATCAGTATTTATGCGGGTTCTCAACACTTTTATACTAGATTATGTGTATAATTTATCGGGAGTTTAGGATAAAAGTATTCAATCACTGGTGCGTTAGAAGAAGTTCCATCTTCCGGAAACGCAATGACACGTCCGATTGGAAACATGGCGCACATAGCAGGTTTTGCTTTGTGGACGGAGCATCTGCGGTTTTTTAGCAGAGGACACCGTTTTATGGAACCCCTGGGTTTCAGCCGGATGATCGGAAAGTGCGAATCCGGCCCGATATACAACTCGCAATACTGGTCGATGAATTCTTTTAAGGACAGCTTCAGCTCGTTTGCAATCCGGAAGAGATCCAGCGGTGTCAGCAGGATATCCTCCCGGTTGATGCAGCATTTCCCACATTGTGTACAGTGAAAACGAAACGGATCATCGGCAGTCAGTTTGTTATGTTCAATAGCGTTCATGATTTCTTCCATTCTTGCATTCATATGTAGTCCTCCTTGATTGCTTATGAGATCATTGCCTCTAAAGAAGTAATTAGTCTTTTGTTATTTTGTTCATATTGTTCCTGAAATGGCTGATTCAGGTCAAAGTCTGTATATTTGTATAACAGAAAAAGATATAACGCTCTGTGTTTGTATTCCTCTGGCATCTGCTTAAGCAGCCGTGCAATCTCTAAAGCTGCTGAAATATCTGTATTGACAAAAGCCCGGTCTTCTTGGGTGAAATACTGGTTCATCCAGTCCCTTGCTTTGAATTTCCTGCCGGTGAAATGGTGTTTTTTCTCCATACTGAGGTAATAATGGAATGAAGAAGCGCCGTCTGGTTCTGCCGCCAGTGGATATATACGGCAGGCTCTCGGCTTTGCGGTTTGGATCATACATCGGTTATCCTTTAGGAAAATGCAGGCATCGTCTGCACCAACTGTCTTTAGTGTGTAAATAAAGTAACCGCATTCATGAAGCGGGACCGGCTCTGCGTACCGGGACAGCATGTTGTCTATGGAATCAAAAGATTTATCCTGGCTCCGTAGGAACCGGGCTATCCGGTAGACATCTAGGCTCTCCAGCGGAACGCTGTCCTTTACGTGGCGGCAGCATGCTCCGCAATGGTGACATTCAAAGTGAATCCTCTCATTCCACGCAACAGGAGTGAGGTTTTGCATTAATAATTCCTTCATTTTGTTTTTCCCTTTCGTAAATTTTCATATGCAAGTATGAAAGCGAGCCATTCCGGATGGAATGGCCCTGGTTCTATTCTTTGGTACATATTGCTTTTTCATATTCAAGAATCCGCTCCTCTTTAAAGAAATCTGCAATCTCGTCCATCAGATTTTTACAGGTCATTAAGACAGCGCCGCCTGTTAAAAATTCATTTGATAAAAAATACAGTTCTTCGCTTCCGTTATTGTCAGTATCGCGGTGTAATATTCCTTTTCTAGAGAACCGTTCTCCAGAAGGAACTGATTTAGATTACCGAATTTTACCGGCAGTAAACGGTTATAATTTGTCACAGCCTGCTGATGCAGTGTCAGGGTATCAACGCCCCATTTCATTAACAGCTTGTCATTAACCGGCATATCCAGGATTATGCCGTCTGAATTACTGATGAGATAGTAGTAAACAATAGACAGATCCTGGAATGGGATGTGTGGAGCTGTTTCTAATAATATGCGGTTTTTGGCTGTGTTGACCAGTTTCATGATGATCCTGCTTTTGGCTGTGGAAAAATCAAAAAATTTATTTTTATCCAATTGTATTACAGGTAAAGTACGGTACAAGCCTGCGAGCATGTCAATGACTGTATCAAGATCCCGCGTTATTTGATAAAATTCATAATATTCTTCCAGATAGACTACGGGAGATGTATTCGTAGTTAGATTGTTGAAAACTACTCCGTACTTCATTTGTCCATTGGGTTTCAGTTTTTTTGTAAGGCTGAGACTGACATTACCGATTTCTCTGCACTGTAAACCCTGCAAAACTTCATTCCTAAAAGTTTCGTATGTCATTTGAGACCTCCTAGTATAATAATGGTGTAGTCAAGAATGACTACTGGTTAATAGTTACAAAGTCCAATCTAATAAATCTATATAGATATAACAGAAGGAGGAGTTCCCCCTCCAT
>CAJTAL010000118.1 GCA_910574285.1 Lachnospiraceae bacterium
CACAGGCAAACCGAAAAACGATTTATAATCTTTTTCACCGTTACAGCAAATATGGTAGCTTATCAGAAGGGAAACGTAATCCGCTTTTCAGGTTCGGGGCATACACACGTCCTGGATTATTTCTCCCGCAAAAAGCTCAGCAGCAGCACAAAGGTTAATATCGCATCTGTATTTGAAGCACAGACGGGCAGTTATTTCGATTCTGCCAGGCGCATCCTCACATACCTTCCCAATCTGCATCGCCGGCGAAAAAATATCCAGTATCTTACGGAAGAGGAAACCCAGGCTGTTCGCAGCGTACTTTCCGACAGTGAGGGTGGGCTTTGCCTACGCAACCGTGCCATTGGCACTATCCTTTATTTTACAGGGATGAGATCCAGCGATGTGGCCGCCCTGAAATTTTCCGACATAGACTGGAAGAAAGAGGAGATCCGGATCGCCCAGAAAAAAACTGGTGAAGAACTGCTCCTCCCCCTCACGGCAGCAGTCGGCAATGCTATTTTTGACTATGCCACACAAGAACGCCCCGACAGCAACGATGAACACATTTTTCTCTGTAGAACAACACCCTGTAGACCGATCAGCCCGGGCACAGTGGGAAATATAGCCCAAAAAGTATATGAAGCTGCCTCCATACGCCAAAACAAAGGTGACAGGAAAGGGGCGCATCTGTTCCGTCATAACCTGGCGGCTTCATTTGCAGGCTCCGGCATCCCAGCCCCTGTCATCAGTTCCACTCTTGGACACAGCGATCCAGACTCGCTGAACCACTATCTTTCGGCGGATATCAGCCATTTACGAGAATGCGCAATCGGCATCAGAGAGTTTCCTGTCAGTGAGGAGGTGTTCCAATGGTGAGTTATCAATCCGGGTTTGCTGACCTTATAGAAAAGTATGTGTTTTACCAGGAATCGTCTGGTTCCTGGAGTGAAGTAAGGGCGCGAAATCTAAGGTACTTTGACCGTTTTTGTGCGGAACGTTTCCCAGGCAGGGCCTTATGCCAGGAAATGGTTGATGCGTGGTGTCAGAAACGTGATACAGAAACAAAATCCTCCTGTATTACACGGACAGGGGTAATCCGCAGCTTTATCAGTTATCTTCAAAAGCGCAGGATGACAGACGTCCTGCCTATGCCGGTTCCGAAAGCAGAAAAAAGGACCCGAGTTCCACATGCATTCACAAGAGAAGAACTGCAAAATTTTTTCCATGAATGCGACAGCATAGTCCCCTATAAGCCCTCTCCCAAATTTCTCCTCCCCAAAATGACGTGCCCTGTATTTTTCAGGCTTCTATACAGCAGCGGCATACGGACAACAGAAGCCCGGAAACTGAAACGAAGCGAAGTCGACCTGGTACATGGGGTTCTTAACATTCATGAAACAAAAGGATACGCCCAGCATTATGTGGCTCTCCACGACAGCATGACAGACCTGCTGAAACAGTACGACCGGGAAGTGGAGAAAATTTATCCCGGGAGGACATATTTTTTTGAGAATGCGATGGGCAACGGTTATTCCAGGCAATGGGTGGTCTATATATTCCGAAAGCTGTGGGAAAAAGCAAACGGCAAAAACAACAGGCCCGTGGCGTATGAACTTAGGCATCATTATGCGGTAGAAAACATCAACCGGTGGGAGGAAGATGCCTTCGGGTTCAGCGAAAAGCTCCTTTATCTTTCAAAATCCATGGGGCATAGCGAAATAAACGCGACGTTATACTATTATTCCATTGTGCCGGGAATGTCTGATATCCTTCGGGAAAAAACGGAAACCGGCTTCAATGAGATCATACCGGAGGTACCCGATGAAAAAGAATGATGAATCTGCCAAAATCGCATACTTTATTTCTGACTTTTTAAATACATATGCCCCAACTTTCCTCACAAACAGCAGACACACTTTGAAATCATACAAGGACAGCCTGGTTTTATACCTCTCATTTCTGGAAACGGAGAATATAAAACCCGACTGTTTCAGCCGGGAATGCTTTGAAAGGGCATGGCTTGAAAAATGGATACTCTGGCTGAAAGAAACCCGCCAGTGCAGCGCGGACACCTGCAATGTACGGTTGGGGTCACTGCGGGTATTCCTTGAATATCTGGGAGAGAAAGATATCGAATACTTATATCTTTATCAGGAAGCGAAAAAAATCAAACGGCAAAAATGCACCAAAAAGAAAGTATGTGGGCTTACACGGAATGCTGTTGCGNCAATGCTCTCCGCGCCGGATCTCTCAACAAGGACAGGGAAACGGGACGTTGTATTTCTGACTGTGCTTTATGCCACTGCAGGACGTCTTGACGAGATACGGTCCATAAAGATATCCCATATCCATTTGGATGAGCCAAAGCCCTACATTATACTTTTGGGAAAAGGCGGAAAAATGAGGACAGCGTATCTTCTTCCGCGTGCCGTTGCAAATATCCGTATATATCTGAAAGAATTCCATGGCGAGAAGCCAGAACCGGAAGCATATCTTTTTTATTCCCGTGTGGGAGGACGGAAAACAAAGCTTTCTGAACCCGCACTTGATAAGCGGATTAAGCTGTGTGCGAAAATCGCCCATGAGAAATGTCCAGAGGTGCCACTTGGCGCACATGCCCACCAATTCAGGCATGCGAAAGCATCCCACTGGCTTGAGGATGGCATTAGTATTGTTCAGATCAGCTTTCTGCTTGGCCATGAGCAGTTAGAAACAACAATGAAATATCTTGATATAACAACGGAAGAAAAAGCAAGCGCCCTTGCCACTTTGGAGATGGAGAGAGAAAAATCTCCGAATAAAAAGTGGAAAAACAACGATGGAACATTGTCTGGCTTCTGCGGCCTGTAAGTATACGTCCAAAAAGAAATCCAAACTTTTT
>CAJTAL010000119.1 GCA_910574285.1 Lachnospiraceae bacterium
ATGCCCTGAATGCAAAAACCGGGAAATGGGGAAATGCTTCTCCAGCTAAAGAGATTATCGCACAGATTTCGAGACTTGTAAAAACGCTAGATTATTCATCGCTTACAAAGAACACGTTGATATAATATTCATGATGCACCCCAGAACTCCGTTTTCACTGATCGTCACCATTTCTATCAGCGATACGATCACAGATACGATAAGGGAAGTCATCGGCCCCCATATCAGGCCGCCCAGCGTGATGATGATATCCTTCGGGTCATACTTCAAAAATAACACAACGGGAACCCTTCCAACCACCACCACTACATAGGCTACTGCACAAAGCATGGCGGTAGTGGTTATTCTTTTTGTCTTGCTGTCCATATACCATTTCCTCCTGAAAATAAAAATTAGCACCTGAATCGTTATATCATTCAGGTGCCGGGAAATTCGGTACAGCAACATACAGCAGCATGAAAATAACAGCATACCGCATAATATGAATCCATCTTCTTCTATCCAGACTATACTGTTGGTTTTGGAATCGCACCAAATCCTGACTTGAACCCCTGCCAAGTCCTGCGTTTTCACGCTCGCGGACTATACCGCCAATCGGGAATCTCACCCTGCCCTGAAGATATATCATTATTCAGTTGTTTGGGTAAGTATACCGCTTGGACCGTACTCTTGCAATACCGCGGAAACATTTCGGAAGAATTTCGGAAATGTGGTTACAAATGGCAGATATATTCTATCCGCACTTTCACAAGCAGATACTGCTTCCCCTACAGCATTCCATCTCCCTGAACGTACCAGCCATTCCCCCCGACAAGGCACCACTGGCGCTGCATATAGGATTTCAGATTTTCCGTGCTTTGCCTGTAAGCTTCCCGGACTGTTTCCTATTACTTCGGCAGAAAACCGTTCCCGCTAAAGTAAAAGCGTCCTCTGAATTATACCATAGAAATTATCTGTTTTTCACCCAATGGCACGAAACGACTATTTTTCGGGAATGAAAGGCACAGATTTACTATTGAGTCCTTCCGCATTTTGTGGAATTATTTCAGCATACATGGTATACTTGCCATATTAGATTTTACGGAGGTGTGGCTGATGAATTTTTCATTATTAGAAGGTTTCCACTCAAAATGGCAGGATATCCTTGTGATTGGGAAAACCACAGAACGGAATGGCATGAAATACCATATTGTCGGCATGACCTTATCCGATGAAGCTAAACTGTATATCATAGAACCATATATGGAACCGGAAAGCCGGAACAGGAAAGGCATCCGTAATCACAGGAGGATGCTGAAAGAGCATGAAAGGCACGGATACAGTTATCTGCATTGCAGTGATCTCTGCCTTGATGATGTGCATCTCAAGATACAGGGCGGCATGGGCAGCCCTATGAATTCTGATAATTATGGAATGATCCAGTTGTTTTTCGATATGATGGGTGCGGGCTGGACAGTTCCCGAATGGCTGAAAGATATAGATTGGGAGAATCTCAGGCTGTTGACGCTGAACATAGCGGAGGTTTCGAAGCTGCCCCACCTTACACCTCAAACACCCATCACGATAACGCACAGGCCAAATCCCATCCAGCACATAATAGAAAAGACAATTACCCTGAATGTCGGGAAATCCCGTTCTTTCTGTTTCATAGATAGTCATGGAGATGAGGTACTTTGCCATATAAATTCTGTTGCCTTGATAGATGTGTGGAAAAATACGGAAGAAGAATTGAACGACACCAAACTGGCAGAAAAGTTTACCCCAGAACAGTTAAAACAGGCACGAAAGCAAAGTTATGACGCATTGGAGCAATGCTGTCCTAAAGGGATGTGCTATATAGGCATAGAATATGAATGCAGTAAAAATTATGACCTTACCTTCTACTCCAAACAATATTTGAAATCCCGCCCGAAAACACATCAGGGAAGTTCCCATTTTCTCATGATGCGCTTAAAACCCGATCAGGAAACAGAAACGCACGGACTTCCGCTGAAAGGCTGTGTGATACAGACACCAGTTCCCCCGGATACCATCAAAATTCCTGCGGAACTGTTTTTATACCATGAAAGAGTGGATGAATGGACTGAAACTATTTTGTAAAAATGAAATGCTAAAACAGCCCTTTTTCATCGTTATCATTTATCCATTAAATTTTTACTGTTTTACTCATATACAAACAGGCAAAACTCCATATTATCACGGAAACTCATATACAAACACGGAAACTCCGAGCAGTTTCCGTGTTTGTATCATATCCCCCATATTCCGACAGCATTTTCTGTCAAGCTAATACGCCTTTCAGCCAAAACCACCAATATCCTACTCCTTTTTACCTTTCCGTTTTATACTATCACGGAAACCCCTGACTTTTGCGTGAAAGTATACTTTTGCCTGATAGTACGATTTTTTCCCCTATCGCCATCCTATCAGCGGCATCCAAAAACACAAAAATAGGGGCTCACCAACCACCGTGATGAACCCCACCAAGCCTAAAAAACCTTGATTTTAAGCCATTCTTCAATACTTTTGCCTGTTAGTACCAAAATTCCTATGGCATTATTTCTGAATAGCCGCCTGGGCGGCTGTTAGATATTTTTTATCGCTTCCTGCACAAGACTCTGCCCCATTTAAACCTTTTAACGATTGCCTGCTATCGTTAAAAGTCCAGCTAAGAAATGTCAATAGCTAAAATGAAAAATATTAAAAAAGTTTTTCAGAAGAATTTGATGTAAAAAAGGGTAACTTTAATAAGCCCACCCATGTGGAACTATCTAAAATTCATGAGACCTGTTAGGCTGC
>CAJTAL010000120.1 GCA_910574285.1 Lachnospiraceae bacterium
CAAAAGGAATGATAACATAAAAGATACAGAGATAAAATAATCTGACGGAAAATGCGTCAGATTGAGGCATCCTGTATCTTATTTAATTTGAAGAAAAAGAAGGGATTTTGGTTCAGATAAACTAACGAATAACAGGTATTGCCCAGATAGATTTCATTCTGAAGGATTTTGCTTACGGTAACGATGTTCCAGAGGTATTTCTTGCCCTCTGGCTGTCCCTCAAAAATGTTCGCTTTGTAGCCGTTTTTCTGCGATGCCCACCATGCGGGTATCGGGATTTTCTCGGCGGCAAGGGTGCGGCAGATTTTGTTCGCCCCGTATCCGTGCGCCGCAAGTGCGAAAATCTTCTCCACAATCCACTTCGTTTCCTCGTCAACGACAAGCCTGTTTTTCTCGGCAGGGTTGATTTTATAGCCGATTGGCACGACAGGGGCGATGTATTCCCCGTTCTTGAATTTCGCTTTCATCGCATTTTTCACCTTGCGGCTTGTTTCCTTTGCCTGCCATTCGTTGACGATGTTCTTGAATGGGGCGATGTCGTTGTCCTCCCTTATCGTGTCAACGCCGTCATGGATTGCGATGTACCTTACGCCCTTGCTCGGAAAATAAAGCTCCGTGTACTGCCCTGTGAGGATATAGTTCCTGCCAAGCCTTGACAAATCCTTTGTGACAACGCAGTTGATTTTCCCGTCCTCTATGTCCTCAATCATGCGTTTAAAACTTGGTCTTTCAAAATTCGTACCAGAAAATCCGTCGTCCACGTACTCGTCTACGACTAAAAATCCCTGCTCATTTGCATAATCCCTTAGTATCTGTTTCTGCGTGGAAATGCTTGCGCTTTCCCCTTCCAGCTCGTCATCACGGCTTAAACGCATATATAACGCTGTATTGTATTGCTGCTGTTTCACTTGTTTTAACCTCCTGTCCTTTGGAAACAGCCTGCCACAATACACTGCTTGCATGAATCTATTATAGCATGGAGCAGGCTGTTTTTCCATCACTGCAACAATATTTTTCTTATGGTTTTTTCATCTCGTACCGCATGACATTCTCCGCAAGCGTTTCCACGGTCTGTTTCTTCCCGCTGAAATGCTCTGTAAGATGGACAATGTTTTTGCCGCAGACAAAAGAAGTCTGACCGTCTTTTTCTATAAAATATCCCGTTGGGATTCCTTTCTCTTTTGGCTGGATTCCCGACGATATCATCTTATCAAACAACTGTTTTACCGTAATAATTCCTCCCTCCTGCGGTCTGCCCTGCCTGCTCTGACGTTTGTATTTGCCCGCTGGTTTTCAATCGTGTCGTGGATTTGGTCTAAGCAGTTGTCAATGTGTGCGGAGCGTTTCTCAATCTCATCTGCATATTTCAGCCGCTTTCTAAGCTTCGTTATCTGCTCTGTCACGCCCTGTTTTTCGGCTCGGAGTGTTTCTTTTTCGGCTGGTAAAGCACGGCGTACCTTGTTCCGCAAGTGCTGGCGGTAGTCGATAAGTTTATTCATTTCACTCTGGTTTTGCTCCCTGTCGGCGTGTAAGTCGGAGAGTGTAGAGATGTTATGCTTTGACATATACCTTACCTGTGCGGTAATCTCGTCCAGTTTCCGAAGCTCCTCTTTCATCAGCGGGCTTGTCGGCTTGTAGTCCGTGCCTTTGGGGAATATCCCCAACTGATAGCACCAGTAGTAATATAACGCTAAGATTCCCGTGGTTTTCTGATGCGGTTTCCATGCGTTTTTGTACTGCTCTGGCATATGGGGAGAGTAGGAAATCCTTGCTTTGTAGTTTCCATATCGGGAAGCCCCACCTAAACATGACCGTATGAAATCGGGCGTCAGCTGCTCGTCAAGCGTGTCTAACCTTGTGAAATGTTTATACTGCGGCAGTTTCATCTTCCAATGGCTGCCCGAAAAATCAACCTCATATCCCTTGTCGGTAAGGTATTTCATCATGTGCTGTAAATCCCTGCTCCCGTTGATTGCCTCCCTTAAATCCTCCCGATAGACGTTGTATCTTGTCGGCTTTCCGTTCTTTTCATCCAGATAAAGCGGTCTTGCAGGGGCTTTCTTGGGATTTTCAATCACCGATAATCCGTACTCTCGGCATAAGCGGTCGGACACTTCCCGCAACTTTTTCTGCTCCGATTTTGAGTAATTGTATTTGCTCCCATCCAGATAGGAAACGGAGTTGAAACAGAAATGGTTATGCAGATGTCCTTTGTCAAGATGTGTGGCAACGATTATCTGGTACTTGCCGCCCCACATTTCCCTTGCCAGTTTCAATCCGATTTCATGGCACTGTTCGGGCGTTACCTCGTCTGGCTTGAAGCTCTGGTAGCCGTGCCATGCGATATACCCACCTGTCTTTTGGTACTGTTCCTTCGTCAAAATCATCTGCTGTAAGGCGGTTTCTTTCAGACAGTTGACAGCGGAAACATACTCGCCCTCATTTGTTTTTAACGGATTCTTCACATAGGAGAACACGTCAAAGAAGTCCTGCATTTCCCGATTCGGCACGGTCTTTTCTGGGTTTTCTATACAATGTTAACAACTTAATCAAAGCAACCACAATATATAGTGTTTGTCATTCTAAAATTTATATCATCTTTTCATCGGCACAGGATTTTTCTGTGCCTTCTTTGTAGTTTCTCCTAATGAGCAAGT
>CAJTAL010000121.1 GCA_910574285.1 Lachnospiraceae bacterium
TACGGTCCCGGTTCCCCTTCCCGTCAAGTATCACTATCGTGCCGGCATACGGGTCAACATCATCCATGGATAAAAGACGGGCTTCTGACGCTCGGAGTCCATTCAGGTAGATCAGCCTGAACAGTACCGGATACTCATTTGACATGCGTCTGACATCTGCGTTTCCCTTCCTTGGTGTATAATGGTCAATCTCCACAAACAGTTCTGCAATCTCATCACCTGCGGGGAGATGGATAACAGGTTTTGGGGGACGGACTTCTATCGGAGGATAATAACTGGAAATCCCTAGGCCATTCAGATATATGGAGAACTGCCTTATAACACTTATCCTTGCCGCAAGGCATTTCTCACCCTCGGTATCCCTTTTTTTGACCCACCCGGACAGGTTCTCAGGAGTCAGTCCTGTTTCTTCATAGCCGTGGTCAATCCAGTATGCATCAAACTGACTCATCCACTTGGATTCACTATAATACTTGTATCCCAGGGCCTTTTTTTCATCAATGAACCCTGTAATCCACTTGGCAATAGTGCTTTTATATTTGATTGCTTTATTCATGCCCGTACCTCTCATCCATTGACAGTCCGGTCTCTGAGAGGGAAAGCGGGCACAGCCGCATCCTTTCCGTATCTAGCGACGTATATTTATGTACGCTTTTTGTGTCTGAATGCCCCAGCATTTCTGCCGTCTCCGTTAATGTTGCGCCGCTGTTTAATATAGCAGAGCCAAAGGTCCTTCTGAACATATGCACTTTGCCTGCGGATATCCCTGCGCGTTCCATTGCGTTTCTGCATGCGGAACGGCTGGCAGGACCATAGGGCGCTTTTAGACTAAGGAATAACCTGTCGCTGCCAGTATCCCTGCGTCTTGCATCCTTTAAATATCTGTATATCGCATTGCCTGTTTTATTGTCCATTGGATGGTGGTGTTCTGCCCCGGTTTTCTGCTGGAAGATACGGATACTCCGGTTTTTCCAGTCAATGTCGGAAAGTTTCATTCCGATGATGTCACCTGACCGGAAACCCGTGTTCAGGGCCACCATAAGGATCGCGGCATCCCTCAGTTCGAGGGGCGCGGCTGCATTCGAACAGTAAACCTCAACTGTTTCTATTTCTTCCGGCGACAGGATATCCACAATCTTTTCACCGCCTGCCGCCTGTCCCGGCAACGCAAGATACATCCCCATTGGAATGGCTTCTTTCATTTCAAGATAAATGAGAAACTTTCTGATACGGCTGTTATAGGCATTCTTTGCTTCCGGCGTTTTGTGGCCGTTATCAAAAAGGTTAAATTCCTTGACAAGCCTGGGTGTCAATTCTGCGAAAGAAGTCAAGCCTGACGATACGAGAAAGCCGCAGAATCTGGTAGTGCAGGTACGGTACATTTTGATCGTACTCCTTTCCCAGCCCTCCTTTTCCTTAGCACCTATAAATGGCGCTATCCCGGCCTGGCACCATGATGGCAGCCGGTCGTATTCAGTATCCTTATGTTTCCACCAATGAGAGGGCAGGATGTCTCCTTCGCGGACATAGTCATCATACATCTCATAGGTACGTCTCGCCATGCATAAGCCTTTTCCAAAGAGGCGTTTTCCAACTGCTTCAAACCACATATGTGTGATTGTACGGTCATATCCGAGGTTTTCCCTGTCCAAAAACAAATATAACAAGGTAAGGTGGTATGGCGCGGAATCCGTTACCGTCTTGCTATATCCTGCCGATTTCAGTCGTCCTGCAAAATCATGTATGGACTGATGGAATTCTTCTGCGGGAAAACAGGCGCCTGCTTTGCGGCGGGCATGGATTACAGCCTGTGCGTCAACTGCTAAATCTGACAATGATGTGCACTTATCAGATTCCATGTAATGGATGTAAAGAGAATAACCCTTCCGGCATCTTCCTCTGGCGGACATATATCCTAAAAAACCGCTGACAAGACCTTCATTGATGTAGTATGCCTTCGACGATTCCCTCAGGAACTGGTCGTAATCATCAAGCATTGGATAGTCAATATCCTCAATGCAGCCAGCGCCATTATACTGCATAAAACAGCAGAACTGAACGACTTTGTGCCGGATGTTAGCCAGGTGGGCCTGGGTGTAGCCACCGGCAAGCGATATCTCCGAAAGGTATCCTTCAATGCTGTCTTGAAACTGCTCCGATGGATGCGCGTAGACCACAAGATGGGAACCTAATATCCGCCCATATTCGTACACATCACAAAGCCTGTAAATAGCATTCTGATACTGTGGCTTTAAATATTTTGCCGCACTGTTTTCACACCATTTCAGTGCACAATCCATAGAAAATCTTTGAATTCCGTTATGCGCCATGCTTTCGTTGAGTGCATTGTAGCAGTCCAGGCTTATTTGTATTGCTCTCGGGCCGTATCTGTACCGCTCAAGTGTAGCAATCACCACCATTACATTGTTTTTAAAGTTTACCATGTCAGTCTCCTTTCTATCATAAAAGTGTATGTACTAACATGGTATATTAATTTAGGGTTTTATACGAACTTTCTTATACACAAGTACTGTGGGAAAGGGCTTCTTCCTCTGAAAAGTTCGTATAAAAGCAGGGTTCGTATAA
>CAJTAL010000122.1 GCA_910574285.1 Lachnospiraceae bacterium
TGCGGCTGGCGAACCATTCGATGGGTCTTTAGACTCCAGCGCCGGGAACGAGCCCTTATAGGGCGGATAACAAACCACCGGCTAAGCCGGTGGTGCTGATTGTCGATTTTTAGGGAAACCTCCCGATGTGTACCGCTGCCGGTCCCCACCTCCATTCGATTCACCCGTCAACCACGCCTGAATCGAAATGGAGGAAAACTATGGGCTTTCACTATGGATATGAGAAAAGGAAGTTTGATGCAGAATGGACCCGGCTGGAACAGGAATACCGCGCAGCCGGTATGGACGATAGGCAGATCGCGGCCATGAAGGAATATGACTGGACCTGGTTTTGCAGCCAGCGGACCTATCAGAACCGCGTACAGGCCCTTCCCAGCGAACAGTGTGAGGACGAGAGCGAGCAGTCCTGCCTGTTCCGAAAATTTGAATCCCTGTCCTGCACCTGGGACACCGGCGATGTGGATTCCCGGCGGTTTGGCTGGCTGTCCTCCCTGGAGGATGAACTGCTGTACCGGCGGCTCTGCAAATTGCCGGAGGACGATCTGGAACTGCTGACCCTGCTCATTGTGGACGGATACCGGCAGGCCGATGTCGCAAGGCTGTGGAACTGTTCCCGGAGTGCAATCACACAGCGAATAAATAAAATCAAGATTTTTTTGAAAAAGGCTTAACAAATCGCCTTTCCCAATGCCTACACATTGAAGGGACAAGTCCTCTTGCCCCTCATTGCAGCTTGACAACTGAATATACGGCATAACAGGTACATAACCCGTATCGAAGCGGAAAAGGCGCGCCGCCAGGACGGTTGCTTGCAGGAGGTGATGACAGACAGGCAATCCGAGCGATCTACGTCCAGCCTTAAACCCGGAGATGGCGTTCCGGGCGCGATGATGGTGCGGGGGCTTAAAGATACTTCCTCACGGCCCGCCAAAGACTTGGGGGGAACCCTGCGGCGCACGAGTAAAACGGCGCTGCGGAGTTATGACAGCTCTGCCGGGAGCGGCCTGTTATGTCCCCATCGTCAGGGGGCGTGGCAAATATGACGAACCATCCAAACAGAATTGCAGCAGCCGTACCGGACGGTATCCAGCGGCAACCGCCGCCCTTATCTTTCGATACGGCTGCTTTTTAACCATAGAGTAAAAACAATTTTTGAACGGAGGTGCGTCTTTATGACCAAACAGACAACCCCGACAAGCTCCTACAAAGAGGTGCGGATCGGGAAAACAATTTATCGCGTCACCAGCTTTTTTTCGGAAGAAAAGGACCTGGGAAAGACGCTGGAACAGCTGGCAGTCAGACGCGCCATGTCGGAAGCCATTCCAGCTGCCAGCGGTTCCAAATAACAGAAAGCCTCGCGGCCTGCCGTATCATTGCGCGGCGGTGGATTCTCCGGTAAGATATTCATGCAGGGTAAAACCTGCGGAGCCATTTTGCCGCACGAGGTATGGATTCTGAGATGGTCGGGAGGTAAAAGAAAGATGATGGATACAACATACAACGTGGGCATCTACTGCCGGTTAAGCAACGACGATGAACGTGACGGGGAATCGGTCAGCATTGAGAACCAGAAGCTGCTGCTTCAAAACTATGTCAGGCAGCGCGGCTGGAATGAGGTCGATGTCTATATCGACGACGGATACTCCGGCACGAACTTCAACCGCCCAGGCGTCAGGCGGTTAATCGAGGACGCAAAGGCAAAGCGGATCAATGTGATTCTGGTAAAGGACCTTTCCCGTTTTGGCCGCAACTACATCGAATTTGGGCAATATACGGATTACCTGTTCCCCTCTCTTGGGTGCCGGTTCATCGCGCTGAACAACGGCATTGACACCATGAGCAACAACGGAAGCACCGATGTCATGTGCTTTTTGAACTTATTTAATGAATTTTACAGCCGGGACACCAGCAAGAAGGTCAAGGCGGTCAAGAGAGCCTGTGCCGAAAACGGAAAATTCATGGGGACCTACCCCGCCTATGGCTACCGGCGCGACCCGCTGGATAAGCACCATCTGGTGATTGACGAGGAAACCGCGCCGGTTGTGCGCCGTATCTTTGAAATGCGGGCATCAGGCATGGGATTTCACGCCATCGCGGTGGCGCTCAATGAAGAAGGGATTCAGCCGCCCGGTGTGCTGTACTACCAGCGCAAGGGCCAGAGCGACCCCCGCAGGGTCAACCACAAGTGGGCCGACCAGACGGTTAAAAACATGGTCCGCAACGAGGTCTACATCGGGAACATGGTACAGGGCAAAAGCGGCACACTCTCCTATAAATCCCGCAAGCTCGTCAATAAATCGGAGGACGAGTGGATTCGGGTGGAGGGGACCCACGAGGCTATTATTTCGCGGGAACTGTGGGATACCGTAGCCAGCATCGGCAAAAAGAAGGTGCGGAAAAGCGCCCCGTCCGATGGCTGCAAGAGTATCTTCACCGTAAGCGATGAATAATCTAGCGTTTTTACAAGTCCCGAAATCTGTGCGATAATCTCTTTAACTGGAGAAGCATCTCCCCATTTCCCGGTTTTTGTATTCAGGGCATGTTGACTATCAAATCATTCGATTGCTCTATG
>CAJTAL010000123.1 GCA_910574285.1 Lachnospiraceae bacterium
ATTAAGAACTTGATTATAAACAAATCTTGAATCACATCATTCACTTGTCAGTCAAAAAGATTATCCCACAGATTTTAGAATATGTAAAACCGGTAGGTTATTCATCGCTTACAACCAATCCCAACTATTTCCAAAAAGAAGGAGTTCGATATGGAATTTACGTATACTGTAACGAAGAATGGTAAATTAATAGCCGGATTTACAAATTATGTAGATGCCTGTACCTATAAAGATATTTTAGTAAATATTAGCCGCATGGCCGGCTGCAACGATAAATTCAAAATAGAAGTACATAGCGAATAAGAATATATTAAGGAACGTTCCGAACATGAATCCGGGATGTTCCTTTTTTATGCCATCCGCTTTATTTTCTGTATATTCTTTTCTGTAAAAACCTTCGGTCGGGTGGAAAACTGAAAATAAAACCTATATCACAGAAAGGAATATCAAGATGAAAAAATTAATGACTTTAGAAGAATTTTCAGAATGCGTACGTAAAGGCGTGAAAGCCGGACTCCCTCACGAGCTGGAAAAGGCGAAGGTAAATATTAAATATGAAAAGGACGGGTGTGCACAAATACAGATTAACCGTCCATGTTCCAACACGATCATACATTACACATTAACCCTCGACTACCGGGAATACCTGTCCGGAAAATGTACGCCGGAATGTGTGATCGCGAATATCCTGAATAGCCGGATTCTTTACTATGTACCGGAAGACTTCTGCAGCATTGATGTTTCCGACTTCGAATATCTCAAGAAACGGATTGTCAGCCGGATCATCAGCAGTAAGCCCCAATACATAGAACGAATGAAGAACCGTCCAATAAAGTTTTTTAAGGATATGCCCCTGGCTATGGTCTGGGAGTTTCACAGTACTGATTTATGCCATGGCAAAGAAGAGATAGCGCGGATGCCCGTGACAATGGACATGGTAAATGATTGGGGGATATCCATAGATGAATTGGAGCAGATTGCACAGAAAAACAATCCCTTGTTGCGCCCCGCACAAATCAGGTATATGAGTAAAATCCTCAGTGAAGAAGGATATGAATGTGAAGAGCAAAGAGATATCGTTGTTATAACGAACCCGGCAATCCAAGACGGTGCTGTTGCTGTCACTTATCCCGGTGTACGGGAAACCCTGATAGACATGCTGGGAGATGATGTGTATATCATTCCTTCCTCTGTACATGAATGTATAGCAATAGCCAAAAGCGGCGCAGAGCCTCAATATCTCTATGAAATGGTATGTGATGTAAACAGGACGGTTACAGATGCCAACGACTTTCTGGCAGATGATCTAATGGAATTTACACAGGATGGCCGGCTGGTATCCGTCTTCCGCCGGCTGAAAAAGGGATCGCCGATAGATGAAAATCATACTTTTGTATAGAAAAAACCCCGGTCATGACTTTTGATCGGGGTTTTTCATCCTATGTATGGTTATTTCCTTTCCCCTTCATATCCTTCATATACTGTACCATTTCATTCAGAATCCGGATTGCTTCATCGTCAAGCCCGGACACATCCAGAACCGCCCCGTGGTGTCTCTCCAAGAGATAGTCTGTTGATACGCCAAATATCCGAGCTAATGCAACCACATACATTGTAGATGGAACGGAAACGCCCGCTTCCCAGGCATTGACACTGCTGCGTGTAATCCCAAGACGCTTCGCCAGTGCCGATTGTGTGATATTCTTTGCCTTACGTAATGACTTTATTTTGTCTGCTATCATAATATAAATCCTTTTTAGATAATAATATGGCTATCAAAAAGACATTGCATTATCAAAAAGATATTTTAAATTGACATTCTTGAAAGCAGCGTTATAATAGAAAGAGAGTATATAAAATCGAAGATTGATAGAAAACGATACTTCTTTTTTCGGTTTAGAAATCTGGGACAGCAAAGGAGAAAAAGAGATGAATTGCAAAAATTGTGGAAACCAAGTGGAGGAAGGCATGAAGTTCTGCCCGGAGTGTGGGGCGGATATGATTGGACAGTCCGCTGAAGCACTGACGGGTAAAGTAGTGGACGAAAACGGCTATGTAGCGGGAGACGGCGGGACTCAGCCAAATCAGAATACGGCAGTAAATGAAAATGTAGAAACGCTTGACAACCCAAAAGAGATTAAAGGGAAATTGAACATCGGGCATATTGGCGTACTGGCAGGAAGTATCTTGGCAATGGTTTCAGTGTTTATAAAAAATAGCGGCACATGGACCGGTGAATCCATCATAATGCTGATAAGTGTTATTCGTTAGTTTATCTGAACCAAAATCCCTTCTTTTTCTTCAAATTAAATAAGATACAGGATGCCTCAATCTGACGCATTTTCCGTCAGATTATTTTATCTCTGTATCTTTTATGTTATCATTCCTTTTG
>CAJTAL010000124.1 GCA_910574285.1 Lachnospiraceae bacterium
ACAGCACCAAGGGGGAAGTCTGCCCTTTTTTCTCTCATCAAATATACTATTTGTTATATTCTGGTTAATTTAATGCTGTATTTTCACTACTGATACCATACCACTACTAAGTTGCTAACATTGGAAAATAAATATATGAGTAAGTATACCTATGTTTCGCTAAGACAGAAACCTCAATTAAAAGAACAAGCCGCCGCTTGGTTTCATGATAAATGGCAGGTGCCGCAAAAAGCTTATCTTGAATGTATGGAAGCTTATCTTAATGATGAAACAGAATATGGTTGGTATCTTTGCTTAGATAAAGAGCGTATTGTTGGAGGTCTTGGAGTAATCGAAAACGATTTTCACAACAGAAAAGACCTTACCCCCAATGTATGTGCAGTATATACAGAAATGGAATATCGTTCTCAAGGAATTGCCGGACAATTACTTGATATAGTTGTAAAGGATATGAAGTCCAAAGGGATAACCCCTATCTATTTGATTACAGACCATACAAGTTTCTATGAAAGATATGGCTGGGAATTTTTATGTATGGTTCAAGCGGATGATGAAACTAATATGACAAGAATGTATATCCATAGATAAATTCCCATTTATTAATCAATTGTATGGATTAGCACCCTGTCATGCAGGGAGAGAAGTACAGAACATATAGAATCTGTGTTCGGATTCTATATGTTCTGCAACAAACACTTTATTATTTGATTTTTTTAACATATATACCTTTTTCCTGTACAAATCCCATTTTGTTCATATAAGTCACATGAGCATCCGTTAATTCCTGTGCATAACTGAGTTTATTAATTTTCTTCTCAAAAAGTTGTGAATAAAGGAATTTTCCTACAGAACAGTCTCGGTATGCCGGTGTTGAATAATCGATTAAAATGTCGATGTTTCCATCTTTTTCTTCTCCTACCAGTACTCCGGCCGGATTCCCATCGCAACATACAATATATGCCTTTTTTCCAGATACATCTTGTTTTTTAAATCCTGGAAAATATGTTTTAATGTCCTCTGCATAGCGATTTAGGAAATATGTAATGAGTGCATCATCTACGTTTCCGTCTACTAAATCATAAACCTGCTTTGTCTTAAGAAGTTTAAATAAATTATATACATTGATTACAATGAGACAGGTATTCATTAATGCTAACGGAACTGCTCCAACAATAAGTGCATATATTCCTGAAACAATACTACCAACTGTATTTACAACTCTTAACTTGACAATTGATGACATTAACATAGAAACTACTACTAATGCAGATCCGATATATCCGAAAATTTCAATTAACATTGCTGTATCCATTTTATCTTCCTCCTGTTATATTCTTTTTGCAAAAGTAGCTTCATCGCTTCTGAAAAGTGCTTCTTTCTATGCCTGATGGACGTGATCCTGCAAGATATCCTGTACCTGTGTTTTCATAATCTTGATAAGACGGCTGGTTCCAAGTCTGTCTGCACCAAGACTTACGAATTTTTCTGCATCATCAAACGATGAAATACCGCCGGCAGCTTTTACTTTTACATCTGCACCAATGTGTTTTCTCATAAGAGCTACATCATCAAATGTTGCTCCTCCGGTAGAAAATCCTGTTGATGTTTTGATGTATTCTGCTCCGGCATTTGTTACGATTTCACACATTTTAATCTTTTCTTCTGTAAGCAAGCATGTTTCAATGATTACTTTTAAGATTTTTCCATCACAAGCTTCATGGATTGCACGGATTTCATCTTCGATTTCCTGATATCTCCTATTCTTAAGAGTGCCAACATTGATTACCATATCAATTTCTTCAGCGCCATTAGCAATCGCATCTTTTGTTTCAAATACTTTTACTGCTGTTGTACTGTATCCGTTAGGGAAACCAATTACTGTACAGATTGGTAATTTTCCTGCTACATATTCAGCCGCTTCTTTTACATAAGCAGCCGGAATACAGGCAGATGCTGTTTCGTATTTCATTGCGTCATCAAGAATACCTTTGATATCTTCCCATGTTGCTGTTACACTAAGTAATGTGTGGTCTACACAACCTAATATTTTTTTCTGATCCATAATAAACTCCTTTATTTGTCAAAAGAATTTTTTTTGCTCCCATCATTCCCATAAGACGCGTTGGAAGAACTACATCCTGCATAGGATATCCTTCAATATCATTATAACTGATTGTATCAACGATTTCAATTTCGTTAGCAAATTTACCTAAACCAGACCCCAAAATCACTGCTACCTCTGGCACGATATTCTGTTTTTTAATCTAAATATATGGGGTAAGTGCCTCAAAAGATGGCGTCTAGCAAATCTAGCAAGGATCTGCTATACTGACACTATCATTGATTGAGGCACTTTTTATGCTTATGTTCTAACAGGC
>CAJTAL010000125.1 GCA_910574285.1 Lachnospiraceae bacterium
CAAAAGGAATGATAACATAAAAGATACAGAGATAAAATAATCTGACGGAAAATGCGTCAGATTGAGGCATCCTGTATCTTATTTAATTTGAAGAAAAAGAAGGGATTTTGGTTCAGATAAACTAACGAATAACAAAATATCCTACCGTAGTAGTCGTACCCTTTCCGCAAATTGATTCTGCTGTCGCACGATCAATCTCATCATGATTTCGAAAATATTCAATGATAGAAATCATCTGTTTCTTCTCTCTTTCGTTCAATTCCCCGCTGCATATCTCCAATATATGTTTATATATAGCCTGTCTTTTATTCATTACTTCTTTCTCTTCCTCTGATATTTCTCTAACTGTTTCTACTACTAATGGTATTCCTGTATTGTCCGTAATATAATTACCATCTGAAGCAACAAGAAAAGGCACTTCTTTCACAGTTCTATTTAAATCAGCTTCCTTATTAGCATTAAGGATGTTTGCATATTGTTCGCAGGCAAAAGCTTTCACTGTTATACCGCTTCCTGTTTTATTTAACTCTGGCAATCTGGCATTCACTTTTTCACATTCAAGACGAACCTTCAAAAATCCTCTCCCCCATGATTCAATTTCTCCCGCCCGATAAAACACATCCGCAACTTTCGGATTATATGGTAGGGATTCGTGCCTTTGATATAATGCAATATCCACAGGAATGCTTTCAGGCCATATCCCCACATTAAACAGCTCAATATGATCTTCAAATACAGAAATCTGAATAGGTATACCCTTCTCATATTGTTTGTGATTTATAGGATTTAACAATAATTCTCTGATCATTCCCACTGGAAGCATATACGTTTCCGTTCTTTGTAACTTTTCGTAAGAAATTAATGCCTTAAAATATTTAGAATATAATATATCAACCGCCTTATCTGCCTGCGTAATCAATGGTCCATGAATATCATCCTGATATATAATATCAGCATCTTCATTCTGACCATACACTCCAGCAGACGCAAAAAAAGCAATTTTAAGATATGCACCTGTCACATATTGTTCTGGATCGGGATGAAACAGAAGAATTGCCGCCCGGGTCAAATAATCTCCATCAAGCAATTTTAAATTTCTAAGCAGAAGCGCATCTGACACAACCACGTCCTGTTCACTCATCCTCTTGCTTTTAACCGCCTTAGAACGAAAAGCGTTAAGCGCATTCTTATCAAGATCTTCTATCGAAACCCCCGGTATAGGAACTGAATCCCATGTTTTTCCTGCGCGCTCTAACAGAAAGCTCTGCAGTTCGAACCCCTGCAGTTCTCGAAGTGTAGAGCCTGATCTTTTATAATATTTCCCATCACAGCTTATCGCAAAAGGATAACGCTCAATCGCTATGCTGATATAATCCAGACTTCCTTCTTGATTAAAATAGATTGGGGTTTCTTTTTCCAATCTTAAAATAGCCTGTTCGTATTTTCTAAGTTCTGTTTCGACGCAATTTTCAATTATCGCAGAATTAATTTTTCCACTGGCATATTTATTTGCAAGTTTTTCAGATATGTTGACCGGGATATTATCCCCATACTTGATATTGCCCCCTGTTTGTCTACATGATGTATTTTTATACTTGCTACAATTCCTAATTTGTCATTTATCTTATTAGGCAATGATTCAAGAAGTGTTCGGGAATCCTTAAGTCCAACGACATATCCATCATCATTAACCCCTACATAAAGAATTCCGCCATCCATATTCGCATAGCCACATAACCACTTTAGAAAATCATCGTTCCATGACCATTTCCACTCTATGGATTGATTTTCTTCTTCCGAAATATTCATACCCAAATTTTTATAAAGATCAATTTCTCCACTCATTCTTCTTTACTCCCCAACCCTTACTTCATTTTAATCATGCAAGGCAAGATACACAAAAACCTGTAAACAGCTTTGTCTACAGGTTTCTGCTAAGTTATTCTTTTACCTCCCCGAGTTGGGCTCGAACCAACAACCCCGCGGTTAACAGCCGCGTGCTCTACCATTGAGCTATCGAGGATTATTTACTTTTTACATGTACCTTCAAAACTGCATACAAGAAATCTGTCATCCATTATTTTACCTATCCACCTTTGGTCATGCCCTCGACCGATTAGTTGCGGTCAGCTCCATACATTACTGCACTTCCACCTCCGCCCTATCTACCTCGTCGTCTTCA
>CAJTAL010000126.1 GCA_910574285.1 Lachnospiraceae bacterium
CCTACCCTAGATGCAAGAACTCGAGAATCGATGTAGAAGTATCTCCATTTATATAGAGTATTGCACAGATTCGAAGAGCTGTAAAACCGTCATGTTATTCATCGCTTACGAAATATTAAGACAAATATGTTTGGTTGCGAGAAAATACGGTCTGAAACAGTTGCAGTTATCAGTTGAAAAGGACAATGCTGCTTCAATAAAAACAATCGAGAAAAATGGTGGGAATTATTGTAGGAGCTTTACTTTTGATAACGAGGAAGCATATGTATATTTGATAAATCTTTGAGGAGGATATTAGTCGTGTTACATAAAATAGAATGGGTATATTGTCCTATATGCGGAAACAAAACCCGTAACAAAATCAGAGAGGACACCATTTTAAGAAACTATCCTCTTTATTGTCCGAAATGCAGACAGGAAACATTGATTGAAGTAACAAATTTGAGGATGACAGTCATCGCAGAGCCAGACGCAAAGACGCAGAGCCGATGAACTTGTGAAATAAAATCACAGTTCATTGGCTCTATTTTATTTCATAAGGTTTTAAGGCAAACGCCCACCATATAAAAAAACGGTGTTATGGTGGGCGGTATTGCTATGCCCGAAAAGACTTAACAGACACTCTCCAGACCTGTTTTCAAGTTTGGAGGGATTTTTTATGTCCTTTTTTCGGGCAGTAACCTGTCTGCTTATGCAATGCAGAGTTGACTTATACATAGCATATTGGGGAATGGCAGGAAGCCAGTTAAAAAAATCCCTGCCAATGCAACGCTACTTCTCACCATGAAACCAGAAGTAGAATCTCCACTTAACAGAATATGTATTTCCTATAACCGTAGAGGTCACAGAACCTTTGCGGTTTTTCTTTTGTCGTTTTTTATCAGATTATGCCGCAGTGCGTTATGCGGTATTCATTGTCGTTCGCCGCCCTCTCCATCTGGATTTTTACATTTTCAAAAATTCAGATTGGAGGAAAATACGGTGAAATATGCACCAAGAAAAGTATATATCAAAGAAAACAATGTCTATGTGGAGTTGTCCTATACGGATTTCTGCCGCCGCAGGCAAGCCGACCAGAGTTACATGGACAAGCTGTTTATCCCCATACAGGGCTGTCTGCTTGAAGTTGTGCGGGAACAGTACACGGATTTCTATCGGGATAAAGAACGGTGGCGTAATCTGAAAAAATTGGACACGAACCACAAGCTGCTCTCCTTGGAGGGATTTACAGACAGTGAGGGAAATGTGATTGACTTCGTTGTTGATGAAACGATGGATGTTGCGGAAACCGTTGTCCATGCGGTGATGGTGGACAGGCTGAAAGCCGCCCTGCCTTTGTTGTCGGACAGTGAACAGACGTTGATACAAGCAATCTTCTTTGAAGAACTTTCCGAGCGGGAAGTCGGGTTGCGGTTAGGCGTGACACAGAGCGTTGTGAACAAGCGCAAAGCCAAAATCCTTGCGAAGCTGAGAAAGATAATGGAAAACAAAATTTAAGGCGTTCAGCCCCCTTGTTTTTTCCTTTGGGAAAATGAGGGGGCTTTTTCCTGCCCTCTCAATCAATTCGATTGGAGGAAATAAGGATGGCATACAACCACGGACGGGAGGACAGGAAATGGCGCATCTGGAAAGAAGCCGAGGAAAAAATTCTGCGTGAGTGCGGCGTTGACGAAGCAGCCACCCCGCAAATCCGCACAGACGACAGGGCAGATTTTAATTCCAACAGGCGGTTTTACCGATGGGCGAGCGACTTTGGCGAATACCTTGAGGGTATGGTGGACAGGGAGAAACAGGCGGAGGTAAAGTCTGTTTCTGATTTACTGGATGAGATTGAGAACGAAACCCTGTACCTTGGTAAGCGATGAATAATCTAGCGTTTTTACAAGTCCCGAAATCTGTGCGATAATCTCTTTAACTGGAGAAGCATCTCCCCATTTCCCGGTTTTTGTATTCAGGGCATGTTGACTATCAAATCATTCGATTGCTCTATG
>CAJTAL010000127.1 GCA_910574285.1 Lachnospiraceae bacterium
TCTGCAGTCGGGATTCCTTTGCTTTCCATACCCGGTTCTTGGGTGTCTGGGGACGGCAGATCATAGCTATTGACGGCTCTAAAATCCCACTGCCCAACCGGAAAGCCCTCCTTGATAAATACGGCAGCATAGGGAGAGGTGCCAGCTCTCCCACTGCCATTGCCAGTGTTGCTTTTGACGTTCTCAATGACCGCGTCCTTGATGCCCAGTTCGAACCAATCCATCTGGATGAGCGTACACTTGCCATGAGACATATGGACAATATCAAAAACAAAGCACGGGCAAGCTTATTATACACCATGTTCGTCTTCGACAGGGGATATGCTTCAAAAGAATTGATCGCTTATATCGAAGACACGAGCCATGCCGGGTATCTCTTCCGGCTCAGATCTAAGTTTAACAATACAATCGATGCAATTCCCGCACCGACAGACCAGTATGGGACTACCGACCACATTCTCGTTTTGGATGACAGGAAAGTCCGCGTCCTAAAGTTCTATCTTCCAAGCGGGACACTGGAAACACTGATCACAAATGACTTTGGCCTAGTTAAAGATCTGTTCCGTCAGTGCTACTTTCTTAGATGGCCGGTGGAAGAAGATTACAAGCTGATCAAGGAAAAAATAGGACTTACGAACTTTCGTGGTTATTCCGAGAACTCGGTCCTTCAGGAATTCTGGATATCCATACTGCTCGCGAACCTCACCCTTGCAATCAAGAGGGAAACGGACGGAATCATCGACCATACCATTAACCAGAAAAACAATAAGCACAGATACAACACCTGCCGGAATATATGGATTCTGAGACGCTTACCGAAAAATTCACCGTGATTCAGGGCATATTTCGCTTTGCCATATCACATCGGGTACGGGATAAAAAAGGTTGTGGGGAGTCAAATCCACGAGACATTCCCAGAAAGGTAAAGCATCATTACAATAACAAGGCAACACACTAACTATCATTTCTGAAAGGTGGTGATGTCCTACATTTCTATGATACATGGCGTCAGAGAAATATTTTAAAAATTTGCTTACAGCACCAAGGGGGAAGTCTGCCCTTTTTTCTTTCATCAAATATACTATTTGTTATATTCCGGTTAATTTAATGCTGTATTTTCGCTACTGATACCATACCACTACTAAGTTGTTAACATTGATTGACAATATACTGAAAATATCTTGTATCTGATAGTCAAAAATTTTATAGAGATCATTAAGAGGAGTAATTTTCAGCAATTTATTTTGTACAATTTATCAATGATAAAGCTTAGTATATGATGTTTAGATTCAAAGTATATGCTGATTTTGCAGACCTTTTCCGTTTTTTTTGGAATCAATGTTAACAACCTAACTCAAGCAACTACAACATATTGTGTTTTTACTTTTAATTGGCACGGGGTTCCCTGTGCCTTTCTTCATTCAAGACCACTATCTCAATTAAAATATTGCACAAATTTTTCGTCGAAAAATCAGCAGATTTACTATTGACAAAA
>CAJTAL010000128.1 GCA_910574285.1 Lachnospiraceae bacterium
CCGGATCGTAGGATATTTGCTCCTCCCCGAAGCTTTTCGCAGCTTATCACGTCTTTCATCGGCTCTTAGTGCCAAGGCATCCACCATATGCCCTTATCAGCATGACCAACTGACTCAGAAAGCTTTTTTCCTTTTGGGAGTGCTTTCTTCGTCCTCACCGGTATAGCGTTACCGGCGTTGGCTCTTAGGTTTTTTTGTTTTTTCTATTCGTTTTCTCGAATTCGTGTAACCATTATTACAAATTTACTCTGTTTATAACAATTACCTCGGATGTCTTGATTAAGATATTTCATCTTTTCTTTCTTGTATGCGGTTTTCAAGGTACATGTGTATCGGATGCTTCCGCATCCAATGGAGAATACGAGATTCGAACTCGTGACCTCCTGCTTGCAAGGCAGGCGCTCTCCCAACTGAGCTAATCCCCCTTCTGGGTTATATGATATTCATTTACTAAGCTTACTGGATTTTACCGGATATCATTCGGCTTAAGCCGGCCTTATCTCTTTTATCCATGAAGCTTATCGGGCTTACTGGGCTTAAGTGGACTCGAACCACCGACCTCACGCTTATCAGGCGTGCGCTCTAACCGGCTGAGCTATAAGCCCTTCTTATGGAATATGAAATGTTCACCTCACCTTCGTTCGGTGAACGACCTAAAATCTAAATTCAAACTTCCCTTCAGTCGTTTTCATTAAGATTTTTATGGTCTGGCAGCCACCTGCTCTCCCACATCGTCTCCAATGCAGTACCATCGGCCGCTTAAGGCTTAACCATCGTGTTCGGGATGGGTACGGGTGTGTCCCCTAAGCGCATCGCCACCAGACATTGCCGTCAATACTTTTTACAGCCTTGACAACTAAACAATAGACAACAACTCCCTTACTTCTTTTCCCTTAGAAAGGAGGTGATCCAGCCGCACCTTCCGATACGGCTACCTTGTTACGACTTCACCCCAGTTATCGGTCCCACCTTCGACGGCTCCCTCCAGAACTGGTTGGGTCACCGGCTTCGGGCGTTACTGACTCCCATGGTGTGACGGGCGGTGTGTACAAGACCCGGGAACGTATTCACCGCGACATTCTGATTCGCGATTACTAGCGATTCCAGCTTCATGTAGTCGAGTTGCAGACTACAATCCGAACTGAGACGTTATTTTTGGGATTCGCTTACACTCACGTGGTCGCTTCCCTTTGTTTACGCCATTGTAGCACGTGTGTAGCCCTGGTCATAAGGGGCATGATGATTTGACGTCATCCCCACCTTCCTCCAGGTTGTCCCTGGCAGTCTCTCCAGAGTGCCCACCTTTCGTGCTGGCTACTGAAGATAGGGGTTGCGCTCGTTGCGGGACTTAACCCAACATCTCACGACACGAGCTGACGACAACCATGCACCACCTGTCTCCGATGCTC
>CAJTAL010000129.1 GCA_910574285.1 Lachnospiraceae bacterium
TATATCCGTTTCTTAAAAATACAGCTTTCGAAAATACAGAAGAGCAAGGCTAGACCGCCGCAAATGATATATGCGGCGGTCTAGCCTTGCTCTTCTGTATTTTCATCCGACTCTTAGTCCGTTATCTCTTTCACACTTCCCCGTTCTATAAATTCCGCACAGACCTGGATCTTTACCTTTGCCTTACCGTCAATCCTGTCTGTTGAGAGCAGCTCGCGGACTGCCCGTGCTCCCAGCTCCTGCTTGTAAACGTGCACTGTAGACAAGGGCGGATCCGAAACTGTCCCGTAAGCCACGTTATCAAAACCGATCACCGATATATCCCCGGGTATATCATAACCACGCTCTTTCATGGCCTGCATGCTCCCGATTGCTATCAGATCGGTATCCGCAAAAAATGCCGTCGGCATCTCTTTTACTGTATCCAGATATTCCTTCATCTTCTGATACGCAGTTTCGATTTTGGTTCCCACCGTTGCAATGTACTCTGGTTTTGCAGGAAATCCATATTTATTCATCACCTGATAATAACCTGCCTCACGGGACCTGAAAGCCTGTATCCGAAATTCCCCTCGCAGATAACCGATCTTCGTATGCCCCTTTTCCACCAAATATTCTATGGCTCCGGCGGCGGCGTCCATATCATTGATCAGCACGCTGTCAAAAGCATATTTATCACAGCGTCCGTCCAATAATATAATCCTGTTTTTCGCGCCGGCATAGGGTTCATAGTCCTCTTCAAGCATCTCTGTCCCAAGAAGCACCACCGCGCTCTGCATATCCGACAGAATGTCGTAAAGCTGTTCCTGATAATCCGGGTCATGGATGTCTACATAACAGAATACCGTTTCATATCCCATGAGTTTTGCCTGGCGCTCCACACCTTCGATCACAGTCGGATGAAAGGAACTGTCGTCAATGATCTGACCGTTCCTCCGGAAGATTACAAACCGAATCTTTGTGATCTCTTCTTCCACACGGTAACCCAGCTCTTCTGCTGTCTTTAATATCTTTTCGGCAGTCTCTTTATTCACTCCCTTTTTGTGATTCAGCGCATTGGAAACCGTTGACATGGAAAATCCGGTTTCCTCACTGATTTGACGAATATTTACCTTCATGATTCCACTATCCTCTCATTTCAAGTAAATATTATTATAGCATACTCCAAAAATTTTTGGAAAATATTTTTAGTTTGTTATTCTGTGAACCCTTACTTTAACAGCCTCTCTCTTCTTTCAAGTCCTCATTTGCTACACCCTGCTGCTCTGCTTCTTCCTCCTTTCGGATATTATAACTTCTCGGAATCTTCAGCCTTGATTTTATAAGGCTTTCAGACCCCTATCGCAAAAAAATCACCCACTTTTTTTGTAAAAACACTTGACAAATCGCTCA
>CAJTAL010000130.1 GCA_910574285.1 Lachnospiraceae bacterium
ATTCTACAATATAACCACTATATGAAAAAACATCTGATAGCACCAAGGGGGAAGTCCGCCCTTTTTTAGTGTATTTTTATCATTCCTATCATCTATTATTGTAGGTTCAATGGCTTAATCCTGTTGTAATGTCATACCACTACTAAGTTGTTAACATTGATTGTTAAATGCTAAAATTACAAAAAGAGAATTATTATTTAAAAATACATCATAATAATAGGAGAATGAATATGGAAAATTATTTGGAGAAATGGAATCCTTTGGAAATAATAAGTATGAATGCAGAAGAAAATTATAGACAACTTGCCATAAGTAGTACTAAACAACAAATACGAAATATTTTGAAATCATATGTTGGGTATTATGATCCTTTTTGTGAATTGCTACAGAATGCAATGGATGCTACAGATAGAATGGCACATATTGTAGGGGACAAATATAGAAAAAAACTAAAAATATATATAGACTTATCAGAAAACAGTATTTATGTAGCAGATAATGGAATAGGATTTGAAAAAGAACAGTTCCGAGCTTTTTTGTCTCCAAATGTTTCTTATAAGACAGATGGTCACACAAGAGGAAATAAAGGTGTGGGAACAACATACTTAGCATATGGGTTTTGTAAGATGCAGATGTATACTAAAACGCCATCTTTTGAACAGTATGCAGAAATAAATAATGCCAAGAAGTGGATAGATGATAAAACAGGAGATGTAGATATGCCATTTGTTGAGTGTAAGGATGGTGAAGATAAAGCATTTCCATTTGATCAAGGAACGTCTTTTAAATTATTCTTTAAAGATGAAAACGGTAATAAAATCAAGGACTTAGCCTGGATAGGAATTAATACGGCAGAGAGCTGGAATTATGTATTATTGACGAATACACCTTTAGGACATTTGACTATAGATGGTAGTGATTCAAGAGTAACTTATGATTTGTGTGTAAAAGATATAAAAGGAAAAACAACAAGAATAGAAAATAGTCATGCAGAATTTTTTTATCCGCATATGTTTATGAAGCATACATCAATTAATATTGAAGATGTTATTGCATGGCAAAAAGCAGAAATAGAAAAGGGGAGAGATGGAACTAATATTCCACAAAGATTTAATAAAAAACTAGGTCTTTATAGATTTTTCCAAACAAATGATATAATAAAATTGGCAGAACGATCAAAAACATTGTCTTCTGACGAAATTCAAATGTTAGGGGATTATAATACAATGTTAACAACTTAGTAGTGGTATGACATTACAACAGGATTAAGCCATTGAACCAACAATAATAGATGATAGGAATGATAAAAATACACTAAAAAAGGG
>CAJTAL010000131.1 GCA_910574285.1 Lachnospiraceae bacterium
TGCGGCTGGCGAACCATTCGATGGGTCTTTAGACTCCAGCGCCGGGAACGAGCCCTTATAGGGCGGATAACAAACCACCGGCTAAGCCGGTGGTGCTGATTCGGGAGGAAAGGAAGTAAGCGATGAATAATCTAGCGTTTTTACAAGTCTCGAAATCTGTGCGATAATCTCTTTAGCTGGAGAAGCATTTCCCCATTTCCCGGTTTTTGCATTCAGGGCATATTGACTATCAAATCATTCGATTGCTCTATGCACGCTTACTCCAAATAGATTAGGAAGAGGTGAGCTTTCATGGCTCAGAAACGTATCAAACGTACAGATCAGGAATGGTTCGATCTGATCAAGGATTGTAAGACCAGCAGCTTGAAAGTCAAAATCTGGTGTGAACAGCATGGGATAACGGCAAAGGCTATTGACTACCATACACGTCGTCTCCGCCAGAAGGGCTATACGATCCCGCAAAGAATCCCACAGACATTCCCCTGTGAAAAGCAGGAAATTGTCTGCCTGGATATTTCCAAAAGTTTATTTGCCGGCCAGAAGGAGATTGCTCCTGTCAGATAGTGGATAAGTCTGCATTTTGGGAAGTTATCCACACATTAGGATTCCGTCAAAATGCCGATAGACGTATTCGGACCTGTTTGCGGACTGCCATGTTTTCCTCTATAATAAAAGGAACGAAAACAGAGAGGCGGAACAGGCTGTGGCGGAATATAAAGACGATTTGATCGAACTCCTGCATAAAACAATTGAAGAAAAGGACGCACAGATCCAGGAACTCCAAAAAACCATTCAGGAACTGAACGCTACGGTTGCGAACCTGAATGAAACTCTTGAGGAATTCCGCAGGAAATTTTTCGGTACTTCCAGAGAACGGGCTGGCAGGGTTCCGGAGGAGGCGGCGGGGAATGAAGAGGAGGCGGTGAAATCCACTGTCCGCAGCCATGCCCGCCGTAAACCGAAAGCCAAACGGGAAGAACTCTATAAAAATCTGCCGGTCAGGGAAGTGCGCTGCGCGATGCCGGAAGACCAGAGGCTTTGTCCGGATTGTGATACTGTGATGGAGACAATCGCGTGGCAGTTTGTGCGGGAAGAACTACGGATCACCCCCGCAAAGGTAGAACGGATCCAATACATGTGTGAAGTCCTTGCATGTCCGGTCTGCCGTGAGGAAGATACAGGCACGATCGTCAAAGCGCCGGTACCGG
>CAJTAL010000132.1 GCA_910574285.1 Lachnospiraceae bacterium
CTTTTGAGCGAATGATGGCCTCCGTTACGAGTTCCACTCCTTCATCTTGTCCGATCACACGCTTATGAAGCTCCTGCGCAAGATGAAGCGTCTTGCTCCGTTCGCTTTCATTCAGTTTCGCAACCGGTATGCCGGTCCAGCGGGACACAATCTTTCCTATCTCATCATCCGTCACACTCTCATGCACCAGAGACTTATCCTCATCTTTGACTTTCGCCTCTTCCTGCTCCAGTTGCTTCTGTAGCTGAGGAAGCCTTCCATATTGTAGCTCCGCCGCTTTATTCAGATCATAGGACTGCTGGGCCTTCTCTATGTCCTTATTAACCTGCTCAATCTCTTCTCTTAACTTCCGGACACGCTCTACATCTACCTTCTCGTTGTCCCACTGAGCCTTCTTTCCTGCAAATTCTTCCCTAAGTTCCGCCAGTTCCTGCTGCAAATGATCCAGTCTCTCCCGGCTCAGACGATCGTCCTCCTTCTTAAGCGCGGCTTCCTCAATCTCCATCTGCATAATCTTCCTTTGCAGTTCGTCAAGCTCCGTCGGCATGGAATCAAGTTCTGTCTTAATGAGCGCACATGCCTCATCCACCAGGTCAATCGCCTTATCCGGAAGAAACCGGTCGGAAATATAACGCTCTGACAGAGTTGCCGCAGCCACCAGCGCGCTGTCCGTGATCTTCACTCCGTGGAATACCTCATACCGCTCCTTAAGCCCTCTTAAAATAGAGATCGCATCCTCCACCGTTGGCTCATCCACCATAACCGGCTGGAACCTGCGCTCCAAAGCGGCGTCTTTCTCAATATACTGGCGGTATTCATCCAGCGTCGTAGCACCGATACAGTGAAGCTCGCCCCTTGCCAGCATGGGCTTTAACATATTGCCCGCGTCCATGGCTCCGTCTGTCTTGCCTGCTCCTACGATAGTGTGCAGCTCGTCGATGAAGAGGATGATCCTCCCGTCGCTGTTCTTCACATCCTCAAGAACCGCTTTCAATCGTTCCTCGAACTCCCCGCGGTATTTGGCTCCCGCTACCAGCGCCCCCATATCCAAGGAGAAGATGGTCTTATCCTTCAATCCCTCCGGCACATCGCCGCGGACAATCCGCTGCGCCAACCCTTCTACTACCGCAGTCTTACCAACACCCGGTTCACCGATCAGGACC
>CAJTAL010000133.1 GCA_910574285.1 Lachnospiraceae bacterium
TCATAAGTTTTGTCTGAATGAAATAAATTCATCTATATCACCTCCATCATTATGATAGCTGGAGATGAAGAAAAAAAGAAATCCAAACTTTTTTCCTTCAAAACACTGCATTCATTGAGGTTATGAGTAAAAGTTTGGATTTTTTTGAAGTTTGGATTTTAGGCCAAATCCAAAAGTTTTGATTTTTCCTGCCCATTCAAGCTGATTCCGGGCTTTCAGTTCCTCGGTCACTCCCTCGGCGGATTTCATCTGCTCGATGATTAAGTCCAGCCTTTCCTCCGCCTGTTCGTTCAGGTCGGCAAGGTACGTCCATAATTTCCCGGTCAGGATAAGGTGCGGATATAAGAATTGTCGCTGTCAAGCATATCGCTCAACCTATCCATGTAAGGATAAACGCAATCCGTTTTTTCGCTTTCTTTTTGTAATTCCTGTAATGCTTTGTAAGCAACACTATTGTTTTTATCGAACAATGATTCAAATGTTTCTGCTATATTCACCGGCATAATATCCCCCTCTATAATCTTGGAATGTATTATTACTCTCGAATTGGTTTCATATTAAACTGCTTACGAACCTTTCTGCCTAGTTGATGAAGTCTTTTTTCTTGCTCATCTGTTAATTCTGGAACACGTTTCCAAAGAATACGGATAAAAGTTTCTGCATTGTCTGCGTTCAATGTCTGGGCAATCTTTTCAGCGTGTTTTTGAAGTTCCTCCGGTTTGCAGGTTGTTAATTCGTCAAACATATAAACCTCCCTGTAAATTGCGATTCGTCACTGGCTCCATTATACGTTATCCCATTGAAAAAGTATAGCTGGATTTCAGAAAACTTGTCAGATGGGGACAGATTGCAAACGCAAGGCTTTCAGAGCGGCAAGTCCACAAAGGGGTAGCTGGCGGAGCCAGCGCAGGGGAAGGGTAACTTCCCCTGTGATGATTGGAGCAGATTGGAAATCTGCGGAAATCATCCGCTATCCGCAGGACGCTCCCGGCAGGGCGCAATGCACCACTTCCCTAAGTGGTGTATAATTGCGCCCTATCCAAGAACTCGGATAGGGCGCATTATCCGAGATTTTTAATTATCCGAGGAAATTCTTAAAAACCTTTTGTATGCGGGGGTTCATGCAAAAAATCTCGGATAAAATTTATCCACATGGGCATAG
>CAJTAL010000134.1 GCA_910574285.1 Lachnospiraceae bacterium
TTTGAGCGAATGATGGCCTCCGTTACGAGTTCCACTCCTTCATCTTGTCCGATCACACGCTTATGAAGCTCCTGCGCAAGATGAAGCGTCTTGCTCCGTTCGCTCTCATTCAGTTTCGCAACCGGTATGCCGGTCCAGCGGGACACAATCTTTCCTATCTCATCATCTGTCACACTCTCATGCACCAGAGACTTATCCTCATCTTTGACTTTCGCCTCTTCCTGCTCCAGTTGCTTCTGTAGCTGCGGAAGCCTTCCATATTGCAGCTCCGCCGCTTTATTCAGATCATAGGACTGCTGGGCCTTCTCTATCTCCTTATTAACCTGCTCAATCTCTTCTCTTAACTTCCGGACACGCTCTACATCTACCTTCTCGTTGTCCCACTGAGCCTTCTTTCCTGCAAATTCTTCCCTAAGTTCCGCCAGTTCCTGCTGCAGATGATCCAGTCTCTCCCGGCTCAGACGATCGTCCTCCTTCTTAAGCGCGGCTTCCTCAATCTCCATCTGCATAATCTTCCTTTGCAGCTCGTCAAGCTCCGTCGGCATGGAATCAAGCTCTGTCTTAATGAGCGCACATGCCTCATCCACCAGGTCAATCGCCTTATCCGGAAGAAACCGGTCGGAAATATAACGCTCTGACAGAGTTGCCGCAGCCACCAGCGCGCTGTCCGTGATCTTCACTCCGTGGAATACCTCATACCGCTCCTTAAGCCCTCTTAAAATAGAGATCGCATCCTCCACCGTTGGCTCATCCACCATAACCGGCTGGAACCTGCGCTCCAAAGCGGCGTCTTTCTCAATATACTGGCGGTATTCATCCAGCGTCGTAGCACCGATACAGTGAAGCTCGCCCCTTGCCAGCATGGGCTTTAACATATTGCCCGCGTCCATGGCTCCGTCTGTCTTGCCTGCTCCTACGATAGTGTGCAGCTCGTCGATGAAGAGGATGATCCTCCCGTCGCTGTTCTTCACATCCTCAAGAACCGCTTTCAATCGTTCCTCGAACTCCCCGCGGTATTTTGCTCCCGCTACCAGCGCCCCCATATCCAGGGAGAAGATAGTCTTATCCTTCAATCCCTCCGGCACATCGCCGCGGACAATCCGCTGCGCCAACCCTTCTACTACCGCAGTCTTACCAACACCCGGTTCACCGATCAGGACC
>CAJTAL010000135.1 GCA_910574285.1 Lachnospiraceae bacterium
GCAAATGCGCTTTATCTCTTCTGCGGCAGAAAATCCGACCGCCTGAAAGCACTGCATCATGGTAAGACTGGTTTTGTACTGCTGTATATGCGGCTGGACTCCAGTAAGTTCCAGTGGCCGCGCAATGCATCTGAAGTCCGTACTCTTTCCCGCCAGGAATATCGCTGGCTCATGGAAGGGCTTTCCATTGACCAGCCAAAGGCGCTGCGCCCCTCGCAAAAGAGGGATTTCTGATTATTTTTGTGAAAAACAGAGAATTTAAAAATTTTATTTTGCGCTGGAAATAGCTATAAAAAACGGTTGTCCACAAACGGACACAGACAATGAGGGATTATCCCCGCCAGCTTTCCTGTTTTTAGAAATCCATGTGGATAACATCTCCTGAAGGACTTGGAAACCTGCTGTTTTCAGAAGTTATCCACAGATCGGTTTTTCGTCAAAATGTCCAATCCCTCTTTCAAGCTCGTTTGCAGGCTGTCCTGTTTTTCTTTATAATAAGAGAAAACACAAAAGAGGAGGCAAGGATACTGTGGAAGACCATACAGAGATGCTGATCGGGATCATGCAAAAGACGATTGAACAAAAAGATGAACAGATCAAGGAACTGCGTCAGACCATAGCTGATCTGCAGGCAACTGTTGCCAACCTCAATGAGACACTCGAAGAATTCCGGCGGAAATTTTTCGGATCATCCAGCGAAAAGACCAGACGGAAAACCAGCAAAGAAGAGGAATCGGAGCAGGAAGGGGAGAACGTTACAGTCAAAAGCCATACCCGGAAGAAGAAACCCAAATCCAAACGGGAGGATCTGTATAAAAATCTGCCTGTCAGGGAAGTGAAGTGCCCTGTGCCGGAAGACCGCCGGCTTTGTCCGGATTGTGATGCGCGAATGGAAACGATTGCATGGACGCCTGTACGGGAAGAACTTTGCATCACTCCCGCAAAGGTAGAGAGGATGCGTTATCTGCAGGAAGTCCTCGTCTGCCCTGTCTGTCGGAAGGAAGACGAAGGAACATTTACCAAAGCTCCTACCCCCACACCGTTGCTGGCCCACAGTCCTGCCTCCCCCTCCATGGTCGCATATGTCATGTACCAGAAATTCATGAATTCGGTCCCGTTCTA
>CAJTAL010000136.1 GCA_910574285.1 Lachnospiraceae bacterium
TAGATGCAAGAACTCGAGAATCGATGTAGAAGTATCTCCATTTATATAGAGTATTGCACAGATTCGAAGAGCTGTAAAACCGTCATGTTATTCATCGCTTACTAATCATCGTAATATGCCATAATCTTTTCTGTTGCCCATTTCTCCCCGGCAACAGCTGCTTTGATAATTTCATAAGTCAATGAATTCTGCTGTTCTTCCATGCCTGTACCTCCAAGTTGATATACTGCTTACAGCATACCATATCTGTGCGAAAAAAGCACCCGCCAGTCTTTGCTGACAGATGCTCTCACTCCCCAAGTAGGTATTCATAATCTGCTTTTTCCTTGGGAACCACACGCTTTGGGATTTTGTCCATTTCTTCTTTATACGCCTGAAAAAATCCAACATCCATCAAAGTGTGCAGAAAATCCTTTCCCTTTGCCTTATCGCTTCTCTCCCGGAATTCTTCTCCATAGTCCTTTTCGTATACTTCATTTTCCATGTTTCGCACCCTTTCCTGTAGAACAATTTACCACTACGGGTAGGATGTTACCATAGATTTCTTATTATTCGTTGTCATGAAAGATAACTTTCTAGGTCTATATTGATAAGTTTTTCAAACGCATCATATGATGATAGTTTTATTTTACATTCCCATCAAAAAAAAGAAAAGCAACAAACATTTTGTCTGTTGCTCCCTCTATCAACCGGAAGTTGTCATTCTATAAGTTCCGATGACAAACCTTTCATCATATCATTGTATACTGAACTCCCATCAAGAATGGTTCCAAATGTATCAACCCAGAATGGTATATAGTCACATCTATTTGCTACCATCTGCGAACCAATATTCGTTATAGAAGCAGAATAGAATGGAATAATATTTCGTGTCAGTAATTCTTTGGTCAATCCCTTCACTAAATACGTTCCCAATCGGGCATTTCTATATTCTTCCATAATATCTATACCTCTTTCCCAAAAACTGATTAGCTGTAAGCGATGAATAACATGACGGTTTTACAGCTCTTCGAATCTGTGCAATACTCTATATAAATGGAGATACTTCTACATCGATTCTCGAGTTCTTGCATCTAGGGTAGGGCGT
>CAJTAL010000137.1 GCA_910574285.1 Lachnospiraceae bacterium
ACTTCGTCCCCGGAAACACAGGCAAACCGAAAAACGATTTATAATCTTTTTCACCGTTACAGCAAATATGGTAGCTTATCAGAAGGGAAACGTAATCCGCTTTTCAGGTTCGGGGCATACACACAGTTGATCGAGGAGTTTAAAAGCCTGCTTGATATTTATGAAAAAGAAAGCTACAGGCGCGGCCTTAAAACGGGGACAGTAAGGGCCAGTATCTCTGCCTGCAGCGGCCTTTTATTAGCTTTGCAGTCCTCCGGCTTCCGGTCACTGGAGGATGTGACAGAGCGGGATGTCCTGGATTATTTCTCCCGCAAAAAGCTCAGCAGCAGCACAAAGGTTAATATCGCATCTGTATTTGAAGCACAGACGGGCAGTTATTTCGATTCTGCCAGGCGCATCCTCACATACCTTCCCAATCTGCATCGCCGGCGAAAAAATATCCAGTATCTTACGGAAGAGGAAACCCAGGCTGTTCGCAGCGTACTTTCCGACAGTGAGGGTGGGCTTTGCCTGCGCAACCGTGCCATTGGCACTATCCTTTATTTTACAGGGATGAGATCCAGCGATGTGGCCGCCCTGAAATTTTCCGACATAGACTGGAAGAAAGAGGAGATCCGGATCGCCCAGAAAAAAACTGGTGAAGAACTGCTCCTCCCCCTCACGGCAGCAGTCGGCAATGCTATTTTTGACTATGCCACACAAGAACGCCCCGACAGCAACGATGAACACATTTTTCTCTGTAGAACAACACCCTGTAGACCGATCAGCCCGGGCACAGTGGGAAATATAGCCCAAAAAGTATATGAAGCTGCCTCCATACGCCAAAACAAAGGTGACAGGAAAGGGGCGCATCTGTTCCGTCATAACCTGGCGGCTTCATTTGCAGGCTCCGGCATCCCAGCCCCTGTCATCAGTTCCACTCTTGGACACAGCGATCCAGACTCGCTGAACCACTATCTTTCGGCGGATATCAGCCATTTACGGGAATGCGCAAT
>CAJTAL010000138.1 GCA_910574285.1 Lachnospiraceae bacterium
ATTTGCGATATCTGCCATTCGGAAACCAATGTCAGCCTCCAGTTTGGCGGATCTTTGCTTTAATTCGGATAATTGCTCCAGTTTATAAGCGGAAGCACCCTCAAATGTGCCTTCGCGTGAATTATCAATCTCGATCTCGGATTCCAGGGTCTTGATGCGTCCGTCGATGCTGCCTTTGACGGAATCGACCAGATTCACATGTCTGGCATCCGTCGACAGGGTTACGACGTCGGTCATCTTCTCATATCGAAGCTCTTCTTTCGTCTTGGGCTCGTCGTCTTTCGGGCTTTCTTTCTCGCGCTGTTTCTCCATTTCCTTTGTCATAGCCTGTGAGATCTGGATGTCGATATTTGCGAGCTGTTCGTCAAAGGCCTCTAACTGGGGCTTAATAGATTCCAGAGAAGCGCCGTTCTTCTTGGTATCGGCGATCAGGGCGTTCTTGCGATCGGTGATATCTAACTTCTGCTTCATCAGGTTCTGGATGAAGTCGTTGGTATTGTTCGCGGGTGAACGCATGAAAGAATCTTTTCTTTCCGTCACTTCTTTGTGAGTAACGCCGGCTTTGTTGGCGGCGCTCCGGTTGATCTGGTAGGAACTGATCATATTGTTAGCCCGCAGCGCAGGTGAAAAATCCAGTCTCATGTTAAAATCCTCCTTTACATCTTATGGTTCTTGCTGTGTACCTGGTTTACAGACGCATTGCCGACAGAGACATCGGGCTCTGATACTTCAAGACCAATGCAATCAATATATCTATATAACATCCTTATATAAATATATCGGAAGAAGTATAGAATATCTTAGGATAAATTCAGCTTTGACGCTTAAAAAATTTTCATAAAAAAACCTCCCATTTTACGGGGAAATACGAGATAATAGAATTAACGACAAACTATTTTTTCGCAGTACCCATAAAAGA
>CAJTAL010000139.1 GCA_910574285.1 Lachnospiraceae bacterium
TTTTGTCAATAGTAAATCTGCTGATTTTTCGACGAAAAATTTGTGCAATATTTTAATTGAGATAGTGGTCTTGAATGAAGAAAGGCACAGGGAACCCCGTGCCAATTAAAAGAAAAACACAATATGTTGTAGTTGCTTGAGTTAGGTTGTTAACATTGGTTTACAAATAGTTGGGAGTATAACCAGATAATGATGCAAAACGATGTTGATTTAGATTGGTTGGAAGAAAAATTGGATAGAGAGGATTATCGGAAATTAGAAAAATATATTATGAATCTTTGTTTGAAAAATGATGAATTGATATTTCGGTTAGGATTCAGATATGCATGGTCGTTATTTACTGAATGTACCGAAAAATGAGATTTTCATATCTTGACGAGAACATAAAAATTTGTTGCGCTTTACCCTTGGATGTGCTATATTATGTATATAAAGGGAAAGCCATAGAAACGGCTCTACCCACATTATGACAAATTTTACCTCATACGAGGTATGCCGTCACTACTGCGAATAGTGGCGGCTATTTCTTTTTTCCCTTGTAAATCTGATAAATCAAATTGGCAAGGGCGACAATGAGAATACCTATCTGAATTAAATCCTGATATGTAACATACATTGCATCGCCCTCCTTTCTTTCGTCTGGAGAGCTACTTGAACCCTCCGAAAAAATAAGAGGGGCAAAGCCGCCTTTGGCTCTATGGATTTCCCTATCGACAATATAACATATTTTCTACTATCGGGCAATCAATGTTAACAACTTAATCAAAGCAACCACAATATATAGTGTTTGTCATTCTAAAATTTATATCATCTTTTCATCGGCACAGGATTTTTCTGTGCCTTCTTTGTAGTTTCTCCTAATGAGCAAGT
>CAJTAL010000140.1 GCA_910574285.1 Lachnospiraceae bacterium
CTGCCCGAACGCCGGGTTTCCGTGGTGTTCGGGTATAGGGACTAACCGTAATCTTTTTCTGCTCTACACCAAGTTCTTCTGCCAGTCTCTGCGCCTCTTCAAAAAGGAAAAGCTGCCCCTCAATCTGTTTCGTTGCTTCTGTAGAAGGGCCAAACAACTTTTTGCGGGCGTGAAGAAGTGCCTGGACCATATTTTCAATCTGGATCTGCTGTTTTTCAATCTGGCGATTTTGTTTTTCTATGATCTCATCTTTTTCCGCAAGTTGTTCCTGCTGTTTTTTGATCAGCTGCTTGAGCGCAAACAATTCTTCCTGTTGGGTCATCGGTGGTTTTCCTTCCGTTTTAGGATCCTGTAATTATACCATTTTTTAATATTTTTTTCCACTATAAACGCATGATAGAAAACCTAAAAAATGCCGATTTTTCAAGGGATTGCGGGCTTTTTATCGTCACAATTTCCACGCTTAAAAACAGGATTTCTCCAGGGTTCTTTTTACGGGATGATGTGCTTTTTCCTGCTCAATCTTTAGCCCTTGCAGAAGCCATTCCACCTGTTGGAAAGATATCTGTTTTACTTCATCCGGAGTACGGGGCCATTGGAATTTCATACCATCTAACAGCTTCTTAGTAGCAAGAAGGAAACCGTTTTTATCGTATCGTAAAACCTTGATAGAATCTCTTTTCTTATTACAAAAGATAAAGACATATGTGTCCCGGAATGGATCCAGTTTGAACTGCATGCTGACGAT
>CAJTAL010000141.1 GCA_910574285.1 Lachnospiraceae bacterium
GTCTTATCCTTCAATCCCTCCGGCACATCGCCGCGGACAATCCGCTGCGCCAACCCTTCTACTACCGCAGTCTTACCAACACCCGGTTCACCGATCAGGACCGGATTATTCTTCGTCTTTCTGGAAAGGATACGGATTACATTGCGTATCTCCGAATCACGTCCGATCACGGGATCCAGTTTCTGTTCTCTTGCCCGTTCCACCAGGTCTGAACCATATTTATTCAGTGTATCGTAGGTATCCTCCGGATTATCACTGGTCACCCGCTGATTCCCTCTCACCGTAGACAATACCCTCAGGAAATCGTCCCTCTTAATCCCCATCTCCCGGAAGATATTCTTAAGTTCTCTGTTCGGATGCCTTAAGAGAGACAAGAAGAGATGCTCTACCGAGACATACTCGTCTCCCATCTGCTTCGCCTCGTCTTCGGCATGGATCAGCGCTTTATTCAGATCCTGCCCCACAAATTGCTGGGCGCCCTGCACCTTGGTACGCTTGCGCAGCGCTTCTTCCGTACGGTTGATGATTATATTCCTGTCAATTCCCATCTTCTCCATGAGCTTAAGAATCAGACTGTCATCCTGAGTAAGAAGCGCATACAGAAGATGCTCCTGCTCGATCTCCTGATTCCCATATTCCAATGCAGTCCGCTCGCACTCCTGGACTGCCTGCATGGATTTCTGCGTAAATTTATTTATATTCATAGTACAGCCTCCT
>CAJTAL010000142.1 GCA_910574285.1 Lachnospiraceae bacterium
GAAAGGGGTTAAGATGCTATACGATTTTTGCGCAAAAGCGATTCTGAATCCGGAAGTATATCCGGAGCGGATCGAAGAACTGATTTCGCTGCTGCTGGGGAAGAAAGTGAGACTGTTAAAAGTGCTTCCGAATGACAATACGCGTATTGCGGACGAGACGTCGCTGCTGATCATGGATTTCCTGGTGGAGCTGACAGACGGAAGCATTGCTAACGTGGAGATTCAGAAGGTGGGATATGCTTTTCCGGGGCAGAGGAGCGCTTGCTATTCGGCGGATCTGCTGCTGCGTCAATACAGGCAGGTGAGGAACCAGATGACGAAGGAGACTTTTTCTTACCGTGAGATTTCTAACGTATATACGATTGTGTTATTTGAGAAGAGTACTTCGGAGTTCCACGCTTTACCGGATCAATATATCCACAAATTCCGGCAGAAATCAGATACGGGGCTTCAGATTGATCTTTTACAGGAATTTGTCTTTGTTGCACTTGACATTTATCGGGAAAAGCATCAGAATAAGAACATAGAGAAGCGGCTGGATGGGTGGCTTACTTTCTTGATCAGCGATGAACCGGAGGATATCATTGCATTGATCGAGAGGTATCCGGATTTCAAGGCAATGTATGAGCAGATCTATGAGATCTGCCGTAATATTGAGCAGGTGATGGGAATGTTTTCAAAAGAATTATATGAGTTGGACAGGAATAC
>CAJTAL010000143.1 GCA_910574285.1 Lachnospiraceae bacterium
TTTCATGACTACTATGTGATTGGCTTTATAGAAGCAGGGACACGCTGTTTATCCTGCAAAAATAAAGAATATACGGTAAGTCAGGGAAATATTCTTTTGTTTAATCCAAACGATAACCACAGTTGTGTGCAATGCGACGGCGGAACGCTTGATTACAGAGGTTTGAATATTCCCAAAGAAACGATGCTGTCATTAGCTGAAGAAATAACAGGACAAAGGGTGTTACTTGGCTTTTCGGAAAACGTCATTAAAAATGATGAGCTGAATCTTTATCTCCATTCTTTGCATCGGATGATTATGGACGGTGGGGAGGTGTTTGAAAAGGAAGAAATGCTCCTGCTCCTTATTTCGTTGCTTGTCGAGCAATACGGGCAACCTTTTGAGAAGTGTCTACCAGAGTGCAGTGAAGAAATAGGGAATTCCTGCACATTTATGGAAGAGCATTTTGCAGAGCATATTACACTTGATGACCTTTGTAAATGCAGTGGTCTTGGTAAATCGACATTGCTCCGTGCTTTTACCAAATCAAAAGGAGTTACACCATACAGGTATCTTCAGACGGTTCGCATAGGCAAAGCAAAGGAACTGTTGGAGCAGGGCGTAACTTCAGTTGATACAGCTATACAGACAGGCTTTTCAGACCAGAG
>CAJTAL010000144.1 GCA_910574285.1 Lachnospiraceae bacterium
AGCGTCGAAAAATAACGGTAATTGTAAAAAAATCGGCACTGGGAATTGATTTTAGAAATGTCGAAAAAACAAGATTTTACATACCAATTTACGACAATACACAGTTTATTTTACAGTCTCTATAATTTATATAACTCAAACTTCGCACATAGATTTTAGCTATGCACCTTAAAAATTCAATATCTGGCAGTATTCAGTTGTCAATGTTCAGTCAATTATGCCGCTTGCAGCGTCGATTTTTTCATTAGATATATCTATTTGATCCACAAGCAGAGTTCTGAACATTTGAAGCAGTATTTGAAAAGCCTGTATCCATGTGATATCAGACATCTCATCAGAAAAGTATAAAAACAGTTCCCCCATAGAACGGGTATCATTAGATTCCCGGTTCTCCAGGGAAAGCATCATATATCTTGTAAAAACGATTGCTGTATGAGCAGTCATTGCATCATAAGATAGGGATTTGCATTCTTTACTTAGATTAAGATAGCTCTTGCAGACTTTGAAGAATACTTCGATCCGTTATACGAAAGTTCGTGTAACGGATCTTATACGAACCCTGCTTTTATACGAACTTTCCTGACGAGAATGCGCTAAACACCAAACATCTAATCACGAAAAGTT
>CAJTAL010000145.1 GCA_910574285.1 Lachnospiraceae bacterium
ATGCCCTGAATGCAAAAACCGGGAAATGGGGAAATGCTTCTCCAGCTAAAGAGATTATCGCACAGATTTCGAGACTTGTAAAAACGCTAGATTATTCATCGCTTACGATGAATCTGCCAAAATCGCATACTTTATTTCTGACTTTTTAAATACATATGCCCCAACTTTCCTCACAAACAGCAGACACACTTTGAAATCATACAAGGACAGCCTGGTTTTATACCTCTCATTTCTGGAAACGGAGAATATAAAACCCGACTGTTTCAGCCGGGAATGCTTTGAAAGGGCATGGCTTGAAAAATGGATACTCTGGCTGAAAGAAACCCGCCAGTGCAGCGCGGACACCTGCAATGTACGGTTGGGGTCACTGCGGGTATTCCTTGAATATCTGGGAGAGAAAGCTATCGAATACTTATATCTTTATCAGGAAGCGAAAAAAATCAAACGGCAAAAATGCACCAAAAAGAAAGTATGTGGGCTTACACGGAATGCTGTTGCGGCAATGCTCTCCGCGCCGGATCTCTCAACAAGGACAGGGAAACGGGACGTTGTATTTCTGACTGTGCTTTATGCCACTGCAGGACGTCTTGACGAGATACGGTCCATAAAGATATCCCATATC
>CAJTAL010000146.1 GCA_910574285.1 Lachnospiraceae bacterium
GTAAAAGATTCGTGAGAGGATCTGGAGATACCTGATTTTTTAGTGCAAAAATTCAAATTTAATTGTTGGATTGATGTAATTTTCGGACAGTCTGGGGGGGGGTAGGAGCATTTAATTATCTTGGTGTTGTATTTCATCTGGCTGTATGGATTCCCGCTATCATACTGTATATCGGTTCTTTTGCATAGATGGACAAGATTGTTCGCTTTTCGGCAGGTATCGGCATTGTCCTTCTTTTGATAGGTCTTCTGCTTGCTGTTGCTTTGACAAATGAAATAAAATTGATCCATCCGATTGTTGGGTACATTTGTATTGGATACTGGATTGACTTAATTTTGCTTGTAGTTTGTGCCGCCGTTTCTTCAAAAAAGCACTGAAAATATTAAAAAATTCCCATTTATCGAGCAACATAAATACATAAAGAGTAAGACACATAAGACGCAGAACCAGCAGGCTTGTGAGAAATCACAGTTTGTTGGTTTTTCTTGAGACTGTAAAATAAACTGTGTATTGTCGTAAATTGGTATGTAAAATCTTGTTTTTTCGACATTTCTAAAATCAATTCCCAGTGCCGATTTTTTTACAATT
>CAJTAL010000147.1 GCA_910574285.1 Lachnospiraceae bacterium
TAAGCAAGGAATAAACTGCCCATACGAATGCCGCAACAATCGCCAGAATATCACCAATAGGATTCAGCTCTAATTCATTACCGTTAAAACTGATAAGGCATATCCCTATCATAGCAACTACAAAACCAACAACAAATTGTGGTTTCAGTTTTTCTTCTGTCTTTAGAAATACATGCGATAAAACAGCAGTAAAAAACGGGGCGACAGAAATAATAACGCCGACATTAGAAGCCATCGTATAAGTCAATGCTATGTTCTCAAGCAGATAGTATAAACATATCCCGCATAACCCCGCCGCAGCGAATATAAGCTCCTGTTTTTTATCCTTTATTTTTAGGCGTTTCGGGTAAATGATAATCAATACAAGCAGACCGAGCAAAAATCTAAAAAACAGTATCTCTATCGGTGTAAAATCTACAAGAAGTATTTTGGTGGATATGAAAGTCGTTCCCCATATCATAATCGTAACCAGAGCTGTGACATGCCCTGTGGTAGTTTTTTTATCCACGATTCCAGCCACCCTCCTTAAAAATG
>CAJTAL010000148.1 GCA_910574285.1 Lachnospiraceae bacterium
TGGCGGGTGCTTTTTTCATGAAGTTATGGTATGCTGTAAGAAATCAATTAGCCGGAGGTACGGAGTTATGGACGATCAGCGGATTTTACTGGATTATGAAACGATCAAGGGAGCTGTCGCCGGGGAGAAGTGGGCAATGGAGCGGATTCTTAAACATTACGATTTCTATATGGATGAACTCGCCACAGTGAAGGAGCGGGAGCCGGATGGAAATGTGAAGTGTTATGTGGATGAGGTTTTGAAGCAGGCAATAGCATTGAAACTGCTGGAGGAAGCGGAGAGGAGAGCGAAAGAGAAAATTAATAGTGTTTGAATCCATCCGGGATTCTTTCATAATTCGCAATCTACGAAGCTGCCTGGAAGAAGAGCATGGGGATAATACGCTTTTAGGGGTGAAAAATGGTATCCCGTTTATCTTGGATTTTTCTATTCCTACAAAATTGTAGCCTAACAGTAATATTGCAGTAAGGTATGGATAGTATACTTTTATTGAATGCGAAATATAGCAGAGAGGTATACTGGATGCT
>CAJTAL010000149.1 GCA_910574285.1 Lachnospiraceae bacterium
CTAAGAAAGTAGAACTTCTTGCAAAAGCTTATGATCACGCTAATCACAGATACCGTTTCGGATTTCGTATGCTTACACTTGGATGGTCAGATGGAAACACATTTCTTCCCGTCAATAGCGTCCTTCTCTCATCTGAAAACAAAAAGAACAGGGTCAACGAAGCTTCGGAGGTTGATAAACGAACTGTCGGATACAAAAGAAGAATGCTTTCCATGCAAAAAGGAACGCAGGCGATGCTTGAACTCTTAAAAGCCACTAAAAAAGCTAATATTCCGGCCAAATACGTTCTTTTTGACAGTTGGTTTTCTTCTCCAAGCACGCTCCATGCTGTAAAATCAATCGGCTATGATGTCATTGGCATGGTGAAAAAGAGTCCCAAAATGTTCTTTCGGTACAATGGTGAAGATATGTCTCTTATTACAATCTATAACCGGAATAAAAAGAGACGTGGTCGTTCCAAATACCTTCTTTCCGTGGTAGTTGATGTTGTAAAAGATGGAGAAATTATTCCGGCTAAAGTTGTAT
>CAJTAL010000150.1 GCA_910574285.1 Lachnospiraceae bacterium
TTGGGCAGCATGATGGACATCCAGGTGAAGTCTGCGCCGACATCAAGCCCGACTGAGAGGTAAGGGATACTTTCAAGCATCATAAGTACTTTTTGGTATTTCATGGTTTTATCCTTTCCGGCAGGTATCCATTTCCAGAGGGCGGATACACAACCTAGCGGTTTATACAGGTATAGCCTGGGGCTTCCCAACCAGCCAAAACATAAATCACCACCGAATGGACTGACAGACTTTCTAAGAGGTTTCACCAGCCGGAAGGCCAGTTCCCAAGGAGGCGTCGTCAATGATCCTGCCTCCAGTGATTATACCTCTATGTTTTGTCTGGTGCATTAAGGAAACCTCAGACATGGTAAATAATGTTGCCGTATAACTTCTGATGGAGGGGGAACTCCTCCTTCTGTTATATCTATATAGATTTATTAGATTGGACTTTGTAACTATTAACCAGTAGTCATTCTTGACTACACCATTATTATACTAG
>CAJTAL010000151.1 GCA_910574285.1 Lachnospiraceae bacterium
AAAAAGTCGGTTCAATTATCAGCATAGCATAGGGCTTGGCAAATCCGGATACACATCTGAAGGGTTTGAGAAATACAAGGAGTATTTCGGTGTATATGTCCTTCAAAGTAATAGTGCAATGACTCCCGAAGAAATATTTTCCGGATATAAAAAACGTTGGGGTATCGAAACCTTTTATCAGTATCTTAAGAATCGTGGTGATTACAACGACCTTATGTTTCAGGATTACTACAAGGAGCAAGGCTTTTCATTTATTATGCTTATAGCAGGTCAAATTCATCAAAAGATGATAGAAGCCATAAAATTACTACATGATAATACGATATCGATACGAGATATCCTGCTTATGGCCAGGTGCATGAAAATGGAAAAACGTGGTAATGTATGGAATCTCAAAAATACCCGGAAGAAAGATCTTGAGATTTTTGCAAAGCTTGGTTTTGAACCCATGCAATCAGCACTTGACTAAACTAACTTG
>CAJTAL010000152.1 GCA_910574285.1 Lachnospiraceae bacterium
AAATACCGCGGGGAGTTCGAGGAACGATTGAAAGCGGTTCTTGAGGATGTGAAGAACAGCGACGGGAGGATCATCCTCTTCATCGACGAGCTGCACACTATCGTAGGAGCAGGCAAGACAGACGGAGCCATGGACGCGGGCAATATGTTAAAGCCCATGCTGGCAAGGGGCGAGCTTCACTGTATCGGTGCTACGACGCTGGATGAATACCGCCAGTATATTGAGAAAGACGCCGCTTTGGAGCGCAGGTTCCAGCCGGTTATGGTGGATGAGCCAACGGTGGAGGATGCGATCTCTATTTTAAGAGGGCTTAAGGAGCGGTATGAGGTATTCCACGGAGTGAAGATCACGGACAGCGCGCTGGTGGCTGCGGCAACTCTGTCAGAGCGTTATATTTCCGACCGGTTTCTTCCGGATAAGGCGATTGACCTGGTGGATGAGGCATGTGCGCTCATTAAGACAGA
>CAJTAL010000153.1 GCA_910574285.1 Lachnospiraceae bacterium
CAGCCGCAAGATTATCGGATATGCCTATGGGACATCCATGACAGCGGAGCTGGCAGTGGAAGCGGTAAAGAATGCCTGCCTGAATGTCAGAGACACGCAGGGAATCATTCTCCACAGTGATCTGGGCAGTCAGTACACAAGCCAGGCATTTGAGAGTTATCTGGGCAGTCATGGAATGATCCATTCATTCAGCCGTAAAGGGAATCCCTATGACAATGCCTGCATAGAATCCTTTCATTCCGTATTGAAAAAGGAAGAGATCTATCTTCACACATATCAGGATTCTAGAGAAGCCCGCAGGGCAATCTTTGAATATATAGAGGGCTGGTATAACCGCAAACGAATCCATAGTGCAATTGGTTATATGACACCTCAGCAAAAGGAGGATGAGGAACTCAAAAAAGCAGCATAAACTTTCAACTTTTTGTGTCCAAAGTATTGACATAGGTCCAC
>CAJTAL010000154.1 GCA_910574285.1 Lachnospiraceae bacterium
AATGTGCCTTCGCGTGAATTATCAATCTCGATCTCGGATTCCAGGGTCTTGATGCGTCCGTCGATGCTGCCTTTGACGGAATCGACCAGATTCACATGTCTGGCATCCGTCGACAGGGTTACGACGTCGGTCATCTTCTCATATCGAAGCTCTTCTTTCGTCTTGGGCTCGTCGTCTTTCGGGCTTTCTTTCTCGCGCTGTTTCTCCATTTCCTTTGTCATAGCCTGTGAGATCTGGATGTCGATATTTGCGAGCTGTTCGTCAAAGGCCTCTAACTGGGGCTTAATAGATTCCAGAGAAGCGCCGTTCTTCTTGGTATCGGCGATCAGGGCGTTCTTGCGATCGGTGATATCTAACTTCTGCTTCATCAGGTTCTGGATGAAGTCGTTGGTATTGTTCGCGGGTGAACGCATGAAAGAATCTTTTCTTTCCGTC
>CAJTAL010000155.1 GCA_910574285.1 Lachnospiraceae bacterium
CATAGAGCAATCGAATGATTTGATAGTCAACATGCCCTGAATACAAAAACCGGGAAATGGGGAGATGCTTCTCCAGTTAAAGAGATTATCGCACAGATTTCGGGACTTGTAAAAACGCTAGATTATTCATCGCTTACTTTTCTTCCCCTGCTCCACCAGGGATCATATTCGTTAAATCCATAGCCTTACCTGCCTTTCACTTTTTTCTTCTTTCGCTGCTGGTTTCTCGGTTTTCGCCGACTCTTCTGTGTCTGCCTGCGCTGTTTCTGCTCGGCTTCGATCTTCTTTAATTCCTGCCGGACAGAAGGTTTCTCGTAAGCGATGAATAACCTACCGGTTTTACATATTCTAAAATCTGTGGGATAATCTTTTTGACTGACAAGTGAATGATGTGATTCAAGATTTGTTTATAATCAAGTTCTT
>CAJTAL010000156.1 GCA_910574285.1 Lachnospiraceae bacterium
ACCGCCGTCGGGGCTGAAGCTCGTGTAGGAGGAATCGGCAATACCAATCGAATCAAAACAGCCGCTACTGCTTACGTTGTATCATCAAAGCCGTACCAGTCAGTCGGACTAAGCTCGTGAAATACCTCGCTAAGTCCTTTGTGCCTGCCTAGACGCTAGGCATTTTACATACAAGGGAATGCCCAATCGTGGCTGACCCAGGTTACTGGTTCAGAGTAATGGATTCTAACTGATTAAAAAGCATTCATTTTAAGAAACTCAAGGTAACAGATTCCGCCAAACCCGAACAACGATAAAAAGATACGACAAAGAGCAGGAGAATATCAAGATATGTATGAAAGATTAAATGCTACATTTTCAAGATTAATTTCTGCATGGAAGATTTGAAGTAGAAATTAAAATTTTAATTCAGGAAATT
>CAJTAL010000157.1 GCA_910574285.1 Lachnospiraceae bacterium
CTCAAACTTCGCATTTGAATAAGCACAGATGCACCTTGAAAATTCAATAAAAACTGGCAATAAAATAGCATGAAACCGTCTGGTTTGGTATAATTGAGTTGTCAAAAAACAATTAAAACCGGAGGCTCATGCTATGAATAAAAGTATAACACAAGCAAACCAGAATGATAAGCAGATTTCGAAATCTATCAAAAGATTTTTTACAAGATTCCATATTTCTTCTGCATTGAAGGCTTCTAACGCTTATAAGAAAAAAGGATTTCCTGTTGTTGAGGTTTTTCAGTATCTTTTTTTGCTGATTTTTTCTAACAGAAGTATGTACATGAGTCTGATTACCGGAAAAAATTCTCCTGGGTTTGCAAAGGATACTGTGTACCGATTCATGAAGATGATCCAGATTAACTGGCTTCACTTTAC
>CAJTAL010000158.1 GCA_910574285.1 Lachnospiraceae bacterium
AATAAAGGGCGCTATAGTGAGTACAGCAGCTGTGAAAAGAATAGGGAACGCGTGGAATATCGGGAAGTGAAATGTTACACAAACGATGATGCGATCGGAAAGATACGGAAGGAACTGCCTTTTATATGCAGTGTTGCTTCCAGTTGCCAGGTACGGATACCCAAAGAGATCGATGCAGATGGGAATGATGTGACTCCGGATAAAGAAACCTTCTTAAAGCAGGGAAGCAGGAAGTGCCCAAAACCAACAGAGGGTGATGAACTTACAGATCAAATACAAAGAGTTGGTCTGATATCGAATCATGTTTTGACGGCGGAAGAGTTTGCAAGATATAAAAGAGATCACTGGCGGATTGAGAACTGTCTGCATTATGTCCTGGATGAGGACTTTCTGGAAGATAAGAGTACAGC
>CAJTAL010000159.1 GCA_910574285.1 Lachnospiraceae bacterium
GTAAGTGCCTCAAAAGATGGCGTAGTGTAATTATAGCTCCGACCTGTTATACTTGTGTACATAGTATAACGAAAGGAGTGGTAGCCTAGTGGGTAAAGTAAATCAGGAAGCAACGGTTTCCTTTGCGGAGGTCTCACGCCCTGTTAGATCATCCGGTCCACAGCATTCATCTCCGGCCTTTGACGGAAGATTTATGGTCTATTGCCAGGGATTGAAACTGTTCATCCCGGAAGACTTTCAGACAGAGTCCTTGCTAAAAGTACTCCGGGTGATGAAGCAGCTATGATGAGACGCCTGGCAGAAGATGCCAGCCACATCTATCTGGCAACGGGCGCTACGGACTTCCGAAAACAGATATCCGGGCTTGTCGCGATCGTCAGCATGCAGTTCA
>CAJTAL010000160.1 GCA_910574285.1 Lachnospiraceae bacterium
TTAGAAAGGAGGTGATCCAGCCGCACCTTCCGATACGGCTACCTTGTTACGACTTCACCCCAGTTATCGGTCCCACCTTCGACGGCTCCCTCCAGAACTGGTTGGGTCACCGGCTTCGGGCGTTACTGACTCCCATGGTGTGACGGGCGGTGTGTACAAGACCCGGGAACGTATTCACCGCGACATTCTGATTCGCGATTACTAGCGATTCCAGCTTCATGTAGTCGAGTTGCAGACTACAATCCGAACTGAGACGTTATTTTTGGGATTCGCTTACACTCACGTGGTCGCTTCCCTTTGTTTACGCCATTGTAGCACGTGTGTAGCCCTGGTCATAAGGGGCATGATGATTTGACGTCATCCCCACCTTCCTCCAGGTTGTCCCTGGC
>CAJTAL010000161.1 GCA_910574285.1 Lachnospiraceae bacterium
AGGTTCTCTGAATTGAATTCTTCACTTGTCTTACGCATACTGTTGATGTAAAATAGAGAAGAAAGGATACGGGTCATAAGAAGTATCACACCTGGGTATGTAATATAACTCTGATGCCGGGGATCCGGGATTTGCTTTAATAATGGCAAAAGGTCTGGAAAACAATGCCGGATTAGTTTGACTAGTTTACAGGCAAGGTGAAACTGTTCCAGGTGTTCCCTGGCCTCTTTTCTTGTGATTTTTATTCTTGCTTCATAGTAAAACCTCCTCTCTTTTATGGGTGTGCGAAAAAATAGTTTTGTGGTTAATTCTATTATCTCGCATTTTCCCGTAAAATGGGAGGTTTTTTTATTAAATTTTTTTAAGCGTCAAAGCTGTG
>CAJTAL010000162.1 GCA_910574285.1 Lachnospiraceae bacterium
TGTTCGCCCGTATCATCTGTACTTTTTCCCACATATCCCTGTCAATGATGGGAGTATGGGCATCCTCGATATACGTTCGCCTGTCTTTTGTGGTGGGGATGCGTTTCCTGCTCTTAAAGCCTAAACGGGTGGATTTAAAGCTCTCCGTCACGCCGATATATGCCACATTTTCCAGAATGGATGCAATCATGGACGTCTCCCAGTTATAGGGATGTTCTGATTTTTTTGCAACGCCGATTCCCTTTGACACTTTGTAAGCTGACGGGGTAAGCACTTTATCTTCCCAGAGGGCTGTGGCAATGGCTGACACGCCTTTTCCCTGCATACAGAGTGAGAATATCCTGCGGACGGTTACTGCCGCTTCCTCGTCCAC
>CAJTAL010000163.1 GCA_910574285.1 Lachnospiraceae bacterium
GTATTTATCCATAAGTAACATGAACACATCCTCCAACGTTTTTCTTTATTGTACTTGAAATGTGGAGGAATTGCAAAATCTTTTCCGGTTTATCCGGGTTAGGATTATTGCCCGAAAGCATGGAGAAATCAAAGCTGCACGGCATCGAGATTGACCCGTTATCGGGCAGGATTGCAAAGCAGCTCTACCAGAAAGCCAGCATCGCCATTGAAGGATTTGAGGAAACGAAGCTCCCAGACAACCACTTTGACGTGGTGCTTGGCAATATCCCGTTCGGGGAGTTCAAAGTCAACGACAGCCGCTACAACGCCCAGAAGTTCCTAATCCACGACTATTTTATTGCAAAGGCACTGGACAAGGTGCGCTCA
>CAJTAL010000164.1 GCA_910574285.1 Lachnospiraceae bacterium
AACTTTTCGTGATTAGATGTTTGGTGTTTAGCGCATTCTCGTCAGGAAAGTTCGTATAAAAGCAGGGTTCGTATAAGATCCGTTACACGAACTTTCGTATAAGATATCGAAGTTTTCTTTAAGGTATGTAAAAGCTACCTGAATCTCAGCAAGGAATGTAACTCCTTATCTTACGATGCAATGACCGCCCACACTGCAGTTGTTTTTACACGATATATGATGCTTTCCCTCGAAAGCCGGGAATCTAACGACAGTCGTTCACTGGGTGAACTTTTTCTATACTTTTCTGACGAAATGTCTGATATCACATGGATACAGGCATTTCAAATGCTGCTTCAAATGTTCCGAACCATGCTTAGT
>CAJTAL010000165.1 GCA_910574285.1 Lachnospiraceae bacterium
GAAATACCAAAAAGTACTTATGATGCTTGAAAGTATCCCTTACCTCTCAGTCGGGCTTGATGTCGGCGCAGACTTCACCTGGATGTCCATCATGCTGCCCAATGGCATTCTCACTGGAAAACCTTTTAAGATCATTCATTCTGATCCGCAGTCCCGTGAGCAAGCTGTCGCAAAAATAAAGGAAGCACAAGAGATGTATTCCCTCGAAAGCCGCTGCTTCCTTGAGTCCACCGGGATCTACCACATCCCGCTCCTGTACTTCCTTCGTGATAAGGGGTTTGACTGCTCAGTCATTAATCCTATCATCACTAAGAATAGCACAAATATGAACGTAAGGAAACTGCATAATGATAAATT
>CAJTAL010000166.1 GCA_910574285.1 Lachnospiraceae bacterium
AGCACGTCCCTGTCTTTACAGATACGGATAGTTTCCGTAACAGCCTTCTGGCTCCTTTTATACTTTTTCACCTGTTCATTATATACTTTTGTAAACGCAACATACTGGCTGATAATATCATTCCCTTTGCCGCCACAAAGCACTTTAACCTTTACTTCAACGGCACATTCCTTACCACCGAAAAACTCTTTGGAAAGTGAGATTATTTCCGGTCTGCTGGCACGCTCTCCCGTAAAGATCATGTATAATTCTGGTTCTGGAACATGAACCTTCTTGCTCCCATATAAATCTGCATCCTGTTCCTCAAAATAGTCATGGTAAATCTGCACTAAATACATCAGCGCACGTATA
>CAJTAL010000167.1 GCA_910574285.1 Lachnospiraceae bacterium
GTTAATATGTCATCTTTATTTTTGAAGGTTACCATATCATTTTGATATGAACTTACGTCAATCTCTACAGCCTCACCGGATAACATCCTGATAATATCTTCCTTAAGCCCATCAAAATCCATTTCAATCAGCGGAATGATGGACTCATAAGTGCCTGTCATGGACCAATAGCTTTTAAAATTTCCACGTAACATAACACTGACAACTGCTTTCGGGTTATATATATGCTCTTCTTTTAGCAGATAACCGTCATACCAACGTTTCACCTCGTCGAAATTTCTGTTGTACTTTCGGCATAAATCTCTGACTTCATTTTCTGTAAATCCTACATATTGTGCCAATAAATC
>CAJTAL010000168.1 GCA_910574285.1 Lachnospiraceae bacterium
GTGATTATTTTAATGCTTGAGAGCCGCTGTTCTAAGGCTTCAGAGCCATCAATACAAGTCTATTTTAATCTTTCAGAGCCACCACAATATATAGTGTATCTATGATCAAAGTACACTTATCCTTAACCGCTTGATTATCCTATCTCAGAATAGTTTTAGACCTGCAAGGGCTGCAACACAGTGTATTTACCCTTGCAGGTCTAAAACTATTCTGAGACAATGTTATAAGCGGTAAATAATAGACATACTATATCTAGTATATTGTAATGGCTCTCAAGCATTAAATTATAAGTGGCTCCCAAGGATTAAATTGGTGGCTCTCAAGCATTAGAATAATCAT
>CAJTAL010000169.1 GCA_910574285.1 Lachnospiraceae bacterium
TCTATTGTGCTAAAATGGATCTTTGATCCAATACCAAGTTTTTACTAAAATAGGACCTTGACTCTTCAAAAAAAATGCAGATTAGACGATAGGGGAACTTTGCGCGCTTTTTTGGGCTATAGCCGTTGAAAAGCTGCAAAGGCTATATTTTAAAATCACATTTTATCTTATAATTTGAAAAATAGATGATAAAGTCTTCATGAAACAACCCTGAACCAGACACAGCTTTGACGCTTAAAAAAATTTAATAAAAAAACCTCCCATTTTACGGGAAAATGCGAGATAATAGAATTAACCACAAAACTATTTTTTCGCACACCCATAAAAGA
>CAJTAL010000170.1 GCA_910574285.1 Lachnospiraceae bacterium
CCGCCGCAGAAAAATAAAGCTGCTGGATATCAATTCACCAGAGGAGATTCCGATAGAAACAGCTGACCCTCAAAAGGCAAAAAAACAACAGCTGACTGCCGCAGAGATCGGACTATGCTACTGTAACCAGCTTTTCCGTATAGAACGGACCCTGAAAGACTTGGACGCACAAGAGCGCAAAGTCCGATCTCTGCCGGAATCTTCTTGTCCTCCTTTGCTTTTTCCGGGTCAGCCGCATCTTCCGGGATCTCTTCCGGTGAGTTGATATCCAGCAGTTTTATTTTTTTTCGGCGGGCTGCCGGAACTGCTTCGAAGAAATACCTCCG
>CAJTAL010000171.1 GCA_910574285.1 Lachnospiraceae bacterium
CATCGAATCCGACTATGCGAAAACAGGTTAAGAATTATCGTGCCTATTTCAATGCGAAAGATCGTCGCTTGAAAGTCAGCACACAGAATAAAATTCCGGCAACACCGGCACAGATGCACATGGCTGTCATGGCGGCAATCTGCGGACTGAAAGACGCACAGCCTAATAGGATTCTATTGTTATACCGTAAATAGAACAATAACTCATTTAGCATGTTCAAAAGGAGGCTGTACTATGAATATAAATAAATTTACGCAGAAATCCATGCAGGCAGTCCAGGAGTGCGAGCGGACTGCATTGGAATATGGGAATCAGGAGATCGA
>CAJTAL010000172.1 GCA_910574285.1 Lachnospiraceae bacterium
GCTGTTAGTACAAGGAATCATAGACTTACAGTCATTCATGCATTGATGAGATATATCGCGGTAGAAGATCCCCGGTACATGTCCAAATGTCAGGAAATACTCGGAATAGACTTTAAGAAATGCGCCAAAAGAGAAGTTGAATATCTAACTGTCGATGAATTGAAAATCATTTTTGAACAGCCTGACAGTAAAAGAAAAAATGGCCAAAGAGATCTTACCATGCTTTCACTTTTATATGATTCCGGGGCAAGAGTCCAGGAACTTGTAGATTTAAAACTGAAAGACATCCGCTTTACAAAACCTGCAACTGTTACGCTTACAGG
>CAJTAL010000173.1 GCA_910574285.1 Lachnospiraceae bacterium
TACGGATACCTGGTAACAGATGCTTACAGCGGATATGAGAAAGCAGAGCACATCATACGTTCCTTGTGTTGGGCCCATGTTCGTAGATATTATATAGACAGTATCCCGTTGGATAACAATGGGAAGGAATTATCCGGTTCCAAGGGAGCCGAAGGCCGGGAATTTATCAACCTCCTGTTCAAGGTAGAAGAGGAGATCAAAGATCTTTCCTATGAGGAAAAGAAACAGAAGCGTCAGGAGGCCTCACGGCCCATCCTTGATGCCTTTTGGGCGTGGGTTGAGAAAACCTCCGCGTTGGATACCACAAATGAGAAACTCACCCA
>CAJTAL010000174.1 GCA_910574285.1 Lachnospiraceae bacterium
GCTGTTAGTACAAGGAATCATAGACTTACAGTCATTCATGCATTGATGAGATATATCGCGGTAGAAGATCCCCGGTACATGTCCAAATGTCAGGAAATACTCAGAATAGACTTTAAGAAATGCGCCAAAAGAGAAGTTGAATATCTAACTGTCGATGAATTGAAAATCATTTTTGAACAGCCTGACAGTAAAAGAAAAAATGGCCAAAGAGATCTTACCACGCTTTCACTTTTATATGATTCCGGGGCAAGAGTCCAGGAACTTGTAGATTTAAAACTGAAAGACATCCGCTTTACAAAACCTGCAACTGTTACGCTTACAGG
>CAJTAL010000175.1 GCA_910574285.1 Lachnospiraceae bacterium
TACTGATCGTCGGCTTGGTGGGCCGTTACCCCACCAACTACCTAATCAGACGCGGGTCCATCTTACACCACCTCAGTTTTTACCACTGTACCATGCAGTACTGTGATCTTATGCGGTATTAGCAGTCATTTCTAACTGTTATCCCCCTGTGTAAGGCAGGTTACCCACGCGTTACTCACCCGTCCGCCGCTCAGTCACAAAAGTCTTCCTCCGAAGATTCTGACTTAAGCGCTTCGCTCGACTTGCATGTGTTAGGCACGCCGCCAGCGTTCATCCTGAGCCAGGATCAAACTCTCGTAATAAAGACTTGGGTTCGGT
>CAJTAL010000176.1 GCA_910574285.1 Lachnospiraceae bacterium
TATAATTATATATTATACACAGGAAAGAGGATTGTAGTATGGCATCATATGTTTATGTTAAAAACCCCAACGGAACCACTTATGTATACGAGAATGAATCTTATTGGGATAAAACGGAGCAAAAAACAAAGCACCATCGTAAATGTGTTGGCAAGCTGCATCCTGAAACAAATGTAATCATTCCAACCAGAAAAAAATCTGTTGCCACTAACAAAGCGGATCCACAAACAGAACATTGCCGCGTGTCTACAATCGGGCCGGCGTTGCTTCTTGATAAAGCTGCTCGCGAAACAGGGCTTGTCAAAATCTTA
>CAJTAL010000177.1 GCA_910574285.1 Lachnospiraceae bacterium
CATCGAATCCGACTATGCGAAAACAGGTTAAGAATTATCGTGCCTATTTCAATGCGAAAGATCGTCGCTTGAAAGTCAGCACACAGAATAAAATTCCGGCAATACCGGCACAGATGCACATGGCTGTCATGGCGGCAATCTGCGGACTGAAAGACGCACAGCCTAAACTTTAATAAGCCCACCCA